>CAYWUV010000192.1:0-8464 GCA_964461235.1 uncultured Bryobacterales bacterium
TGGATTGCAGGATTGTAGCGAAGCGATCCGCCCGCTCCGGAACCGGCGTGGCAAGACGCTGACCCTGGTTCCGCGATGGCTGGCCGCGCATCAAGGCCAATACATCCGGCGGGTCCGGGATGCCGCTGATTGCCGGTCAGAACGGTTCCCGATCAACTACAAGTTTCCGACTCGAACAACCATTCGAAGCCTGACCGGATACAAGCGCACGCATTGCCTCGCGTGATGTCGAGCAACAAGACAAATAGTCAAGCAGGGGCCTGAGCAGTTACGATCCGTTTTGGGTGGGGAAGCCCTCGACGGCAAAAGGGAACGCCTGGAGCAGTCGCTCCAACGCGGGCAACAGGAAGTACTCCGAAATGCTCTCGACCGTGCCCACGTGGTGATAGTGCGACGATTCGTCGACCGAGTTGTTATGCCAGACTCTCTCGGCCCGGCCGTGCTCGCCCAAGTGCACCGTGTCGACTCCACCGCAACCGACGACTCTGTGTGATCTTCAGAATATAAACCACATCCATTGAATTCGAGGATTTCAGTGCCGCTAGGAGAATCAGTTCGAGACTAGAGCAAATGCCCGTCTTCGCAGGTCGCGCCGCCCAGTAGTTCCCGAATCCTTGGCACAGAACGGGTAGCCGAGGCTGATGCTAGCCGGATGCCGGTCGACCCAACCGGGTCAAGCACTCGTTGCTTGCAGGGTAACGTTCAAACAAATGGGATCGATTTCCTGCGGGGGATGCTCAAGCGGGCGCACAATGGCACCCTCTGCACCATGTCTGCCAAACGTGCGGACGGGAAACTGCAGGAACCTGCCGGTCGTCACAATGTTGTTCGGGAGTGTTGTCCGCTGGTGGTGTTGTAATTCTACTCTCGCGCTTGGTTGGCTGCTGTTCCGGTCGCAGCGGCGCTAGCGCGGCTGGCATTCGATTTCAAATTGTGTTTTGAAGCTTCCCGAGACGGTCCAGGTGATGGTGGTATTGCCGTGGCCTCTGATCGTGCTGCGAATGCCGTCGTCGGTTCGGAGCGCGCAGGCCAGTTCTTGCAGGTCTTCTGTTGGCAGCGTTAGCGTCAGTTTGCCGGATGGTTCCGGCTCTGGCGTGCTTGGTAGCTGCGTGGCCGGTGGCTCGATGCCGTTTATCGTGGCTGCAATCCAGTTGCGGTGGTAGCTCGTGCTGGCTGCGAAGAGTGTCGTGCTGTTTCCGCTCGTGGTTGTTCCGGTCAGGACCCATTCTTGGCCGATTCGCAGCAGCGTTGGGCCGCCGCTGTCTCCAGGCTGGGCGCGCGCCGGATCCATGCGCATCGCAATGACCGACGGTGCCGGGCTGCCGTGTTCGTGGATTGGCCAGTCTGCTCCCGCCGCTTGCCGGAACGCGGAGGTTTTTCCGATTGTCCGGACAGTGAGGCCGGGCTGGACCGTGGTCGCTTCGGATATCGTGGGCAGCCTTGCGGGCTGTACGGCGGATCTTGGGAACGGAGTCGGGAGCTTGAGCAGTGCGATGTCGTGTCCGACGTCGTCCCACGTTGAGTTTCCGCTGAGTGGGTCCCAGTCCGGATGCCCGTGAATTTGGACGTGGCTGCTTCGGGCTCCGTTTGGGGCTCGCCCGATTCCGCCGAGCTGCCTTCCGCCGCTAATGTGCGTAACGGTGATGTATCTGTATTCCGCCTCGTTAACGCAGTGGGCTGCGGTCGCGATCCAGTCTCTTGTGATCAGGGTGCCGAGGCACGAGGTGAAGTATCTGCCCTGCTGAATTCGAATGAATACCAGAAATGGCGCTTCCTCTGCTGTGACCACGGTCCCGCCGGAAAGGTCCCTCCTGTTCGTCGGCGGGGCTGTCTCGGCTCCTTGGGCTGCCAGCGCGATGGCTGCGACGGCGACAGCACTGACCGGATTCGATCGTCGGCATCGCATGCCGGAATTGTATTGCATGCCGGCACCGTCGAAATGTCTCGCTAACGATCCTGTGGCTGCTAGCGGCCACCAACCTCGATTTCCCTGAGCGCACCAACCGAGCGTGCGGAGCGCCCCGAGGGTATTTCAGTCCCGCGGTTGCCGGGAACGTTGTCGCGTTGTCGGTCCATTACGGCCGAAACCTGCGTACACTACCTATGAATCGATGAGAACGCTGCCCATCCTGCTTCTGACTTTGGTGGACCCGCTCTACGCCGTTGATTTCGACCGCGACATTCAGCCCCTGCTGGCAGCCAAGTGCCTGGGCTGCCACAACGGGAAGCTGCAGACCGCCGGCTTGGTCCTTGAATCGCGTGAGGCGGCGCTGCACGGTGGAGGCCGCGGCGTCGCGATTGTCCCCGGCGAGCCGGACAAGAGCCTATTGCTGCGCGCAGTGCGCCAGGACGGCGAACTTGCGATGCCGCCGGGAGGCAAGCTTGCCGAGTCGGAGATCCGTCTCCTGAGCGACTGGATTCGCGATGGCGCGGCTTGGGGATCTGACTCGGTAATGCCGCAAGGCCGGCATTGGGCCTTCAGTCCGCTCGAGCGGCCCGAGTTCCCCGCCGTATCCAACCCCGAATGGGTCCGCACGCCGATCGACAAGTTTGTCTTGGCTCGTCTGGACCAGGAGGGGATTCAGCCGTCCGCTCCCGCCTCGAAACGCACCCTGATCCGGCGTGCCTATCTCGACGTGATGGGCCTGCCGCCAACTCCGGAGCAGGTCGAAGCCTTTGTCAACGACGAGCGTTCAGAAGCTTGGAGGGAGGTAGTCGAGCGGCTGCTGGCGTCGCGGCATTTCGGTGAACGCTGGGGTCGACGCTGGCTTGACCAGGCGCGCTACGCCGATTCGGACGGCGGCAGCCGCGACGAGCCGCGTCACATCTGGCGCTACCGCGACTGGGTGATCGACTCGCTCAACCGCGACCAACCGTTCGATCAGTTCGTTGTCGAGCAACTCGCAGGCGATCTGCTCGAGAACCCCCGCACGGACCAGATCGTTGCGACGGGCTTTAACCGCAATACTCTGCTGCAAATCGAAGCGGGGACCGACCGCGAGCAGTACCGGGTCGAGATCGTCTACGACCGCGTCGACACGATGGGCACTGTCTTCCTCGGGCTGTCGGTCGGTTGCGCGCGCTGCCACGATCACAAGTTCGACCCGATCTCGCAGAAGGAGTACTTCCGACTCTTCGCGTTCTTCAACAACACCGACGACTGGGACGATTCGCGCCCGCGTTTCCGTCAGCGCTCGATCAATAACTTGCATGAGGTCCACGCGCCCTTGCTCGAGTTCGGCTCGCGCGAAGAGATTGACCGTCGGGATGCAATCCGTTCCCAGATCGAGGCGCTGGAGGACGAGCTGGCTGCTTACCGCAGGAGTGCAGAGCCCGCCAAGAGCGACGCCGGTCTTGTCGAGCGCCAACGTCTGATCGACCAGCTCGTACACTCGATGCCCCGGATCGGGTCGACGATGGTGATGCGCGAACTCGACGAGCCGCGCGAGACGTTCGTCCACCAGAGCGGGAATTTTCTCAGTCCTGGCGAACGGGTTGAGCCGGGCGGGTTGGCAGCGCTGCATCCATTCGCGAGCCGAGAGGGACCGAACCGGCTCGACTTGGCGCGTTGGCTGGTCGATCGCGAGAACCCATTGACGGCGAGGGTCGCGGTCAACCGCATCTGGCAGGAGTATTTCGGCCTGGGGATCGTCGAGACGGAGAACGACTTCGGCACTCAAGGCGCTCCGCCATCGCATCCAGAGCTGCTCGATTGGTTGGCCGTCGAATTCATGGACCACGGGTGGAGCCGCAAGGCGATCCACCGGCTGATCCTGAATTCGGCTGTTTACCGCCAGGCGTCCCACGTGCGTCCCGCGCTTGAGGATCGCGACCCGCGAAACCGCCTGCTGGCGCGCCAGAACCGACTGCGTCTCGACGCGGAAATCGTGCGCGACGTCGGTCTGAGCGTCAGCGGCTTGCTGACGCCCACGATCGGCGGGCCGGGCGCCTACCCGCCGCAGCCGGAAACGGCGATGCTCGCCAGCCAGCTCAAGAAGACCTGGGAGCCTTCCGAAGGAGATGGTCGTTACCGCCGCGGCATGTATACGTTTTTCTGGCGCGTCACGCCCCATCCGGCATTGATGGTTTTCGACCGTCCGGATTCCAACATTGCCTGCACCAGGCGCACACGCTCGAATACGCCGTTGCAAGCGCTTACGCTGCTCAACGACGCTGCATTCCATGAGTTCTATCAGGCCTTCGCTCGTCGGCTGCTAGAGGTCCCGGAAGATCAGCGCATCGAGCGGGCCTTCGAACTCGCGGTTTCGCGCCGGCCGGACCCCCGTGAAGCCCCCGTTATCGAGAGACTGGTGGCGAATGAGCGGGACGCATTGCAGACGAGACCCGCCGAAGCGAAGCTGTTGGCCCAAAACGGCGCCGAAGACCCGATCGAACTTGCGGTTTGGACATCAGTCGCGCGCGCGCTGATGAACACGGACGAATTCATCACCCGGGAGTGAGCCCATGAGCATCGAGAGTCAATCACTGCTTGCCCGAACCCGTCGCCATTTCTTTCGCGAATGCGGAGTCGGCGTCGGAAGGATCGCCTTGGCGTCGTTGCTGGTCGAGTCGCTTCCGGCAGCGCCACGCGCCGACGTCAACCCGCTCGGCCCCAAGAAACCCCACTTCGACCCCAAGGCGAAGAGCATCATCTACCTGTTCATGGCCGGCGCGCCCAGCCAGATCGACCTCTTCGACGAGAAACCGAAGCTGAACGAACTCGATGGCCAACCGCCGCCGCCTTCTCTGATGAAAGGCAAACGCTTTGCCTTCATGGAACGGATGGGCGACGCCAAGCTGTTCGGCTCGCCCTGGGAATTCAAGTCCTACGGCGAGAGCGGCGTGCGTGTCTCGGACCTGCTTCCGCACATCGGATCGGTAGCCGATGAGATTGCCGTCATCAAGTCCCTCCGGACGGAGAACTTCAATCATGCGCCAGCGAAGATCTTCGCGCACACCGGATCCGTCATAGCCGGTCGACCGAGCCTCGGAGCATGGCTGACCTATGGCCTCGGAAGTGAAGCGAACGACCTGCCGGGCTTCGTCGTATTGCAAAGCGGTCCGCGGGGCCCGCGCAACGGCCCGATTATCTGGGGCAGCGGGTTCCTGCCTTCGACGTACCAGGCAACGCCATTCATGCCCGGGCCGGAGCCAATCTTCAACCTCGCGAGCCGCCCCGGCGTGACGCATGCACGCCAGGGACGCACGTTACAGGCGATTCGCGAACTCAACCAGATGCGGCTCGACGAAACTGGGGACCGGGAGATCGCTACGCGCATCGCGTCGTACGAAATGGCCTACCGCATGCAGACAGGTGGGACCGAGTTGATGAATCTCTCTGGCGAGTCTGACGCGACGCTGGATATGTACGGGGCCAAGCTCGGCGAGGCGTCTTTTGCGAACAACTGCCTGCTTGCCCGGCGCCTGGTCGAACGAGGGGTGCGCTGTGTGCAGTTGTATCACACCGAGTGGGATCACCATCAGAACCTGGTCAAGGGGCATGAAAGGTCCGCAGGGGAGGTCGACCGCCCGGCCGCAGCGTTGATTCGCGATCTCAAGCAGCGCGGGCTGCTCGACCAAACCCTCGTCGTCTGGAGTGGCGAATTCGGGCGCACACCGATGGCCGAGGGTGGCTTGGCGACCGTCGGCCGCAATCACCACATTGACGCCTACACGGGTTGGATGGCTGGCGGCGGCATTAAGGGTGGCCAGACGGTCGGCGCGACCGACGAACTCGGCTTCAACATTGTTGAGGACGAGGTCCACGTCCACGACCTTCACGCGACGATCTTGCACTTGATGGGGCTGGACCATGAGAAGTTGACGTTCCGCTTCCAAGGCCGAGAGTTCCGGCTCACCGACGTGGCGGGCCGCGTTGTCAAGAAGGCGCTGGTATGAGGCTGCCCAGCTGTCCGCTACAGAGTGCCCCGGGGACATTCCAAGAGACGGGCCCGTGGGGAGAGAGGGTGCCCGACTTGTAGCGCGAACTCCTCGTTGCCACGATCTCCAGCAAGATGCGCTATGTGATCGTGGCTCCGACAGAACAACGATTCCCGAGATGGTGAGCAGTAGATGAGATTGGACTGTCGTCAGCTGTTGGGATTGGGTGCTCTGGTGCTGTCCGCAAGCTTGGCTCAACCGCGTAACGGACCAAATATCCTGCTCGTCGTCGCAGACGATCTCGGTTGGGGCGACGTAAGCATGAACGGCCGGAAGAGTTGGCGAACTCCCAACATCGACCGGCTGGCTCGTGAAGGCACGCGCTTCACTCGGTTCTATTCGGGCGCAGCTGTGTGCAACCCAGCTCGGGCTTGCTTGATGACCGGGAAATACAGCATTCACAACGGAGTCAAGGGCTACAACGACGACTTGCCATCCTCCGAGACGACGGTGGCCGAGGCGCTCCGGGATGTTGGCTATGACACGGCCTTGTTCGGGAAGTGGCACCGAGGACAGCGATCCGACGGAGGCTACACCCATCCCGTTGACCAAGGGTGGGACGAGTATCTCGGCTTCATGACCGGCCGAGAGGCCTGGGAGCACTTTCCCGAGTGGCTCCATCACAACCGAGGAAGAGCTGACGCCACTGGGTTTGCATCTGACATCTTTGCCGATGCAGCTATCGAGTTCGTCTCACAGAGGCGCGACAAGCCGTTTTTCGTCTACCTGGCCTTTACAGAACCCCACAGCTGGATCGAAGCGCCGAAGACCGAAGTCGCAAGGTTTCTCGGAGAGTTCGAGGAAGCGAATGAGGGTGAGCCGTATAACGCACGATACGCCGCAATGATCACGAAGATGGATGAGAGCATTGGCCGCGTCCTCGACGCACTGGACCGGTTGAGCCTGCGGGACGACACGCTGGTGATCTTCACGAGTGACCAGGGCGCGACATTCGAGCCGCAAAACGAGGGCGCCTCTCACTACCACGACAGCAACACTCCACTTCGCGGCCAGAAGCGCAGTCTCGAGGAGGGTGGGATCCGCGTGCCGGGAGCAGTCCGCTGGCCGGCCCGGGTGCCGTCCGGCAGGTCCAGCAGCGAGGTAGTGCATTTCATCGACGTCTTTCCGACACTGATGGCGGCAGCCGGAGCAGAATCGCGAATCCCGTCAAACGTTGACGGTGCGAACATGCTCGCGGTCCTGGAAGGAAAGCGAAGCAGCCCAGAACGGACGCTGTTCTGGGAGTGGGAAGCTGATCAGGGCGAACCCGGAATCAAGTCTGAGGGCGTCCAGATGGGCAAGCACGCCGTTCGGGGGGTGAAGATGTATGCCGCTATGCGGGGCGACATGAAGCTACTCGACATCAACGGCGCTCGATATCTCTACGACGTCGCCCGAGACCCCGCCGAACGACGGCCCCTTTCGACCGAACACCCCGAACTGGTCAAGTCGCTGCATGGGGCACTCCAAGAATGGAAGGCCACGGACATCACGAATTGACTGTTGAAGGCTCGACTTCAACTAGCATCACTTCTCCCGCACTGCTGACACGAAACTTGACGTAGAAGATGAGCGATACGGATGTAAGCCAACGCAGGCAAGGCCGCAAGGATCGACCGAGCCGAGCTCGATATGGAGTCGTCGGATGTGCCGTTCTGCTGTCGATCATCACCTACATTGACCGCGTGGCGCTCTCGCAGGCGGCCCCGGTCGTGGCCGCCGATCTGGGATTGAGTCAGGTCGAGATCGGATGGGCCTTCTCAGCATTCGGCTTTGCCTATTTTCTCTTCCAAGTACCCGGCGGATGGCTCAGCGACCGGTTCGGGCCCCGTCGTGTGCTGACAGGGATCGTGCTGTGGTGGTCTCTGTTCACCGCAGCGACTGGCTGGGCCTGGAACCAGATCTCGCTTGTAGCGTCGCGATTCCTGTTCGGGGTCGGTCAGGGCGGCGGTTTTCCGGTGTTGACGAAGACCTTCGCCAATTGGCTTCCTTCGTCCGAACGCGTTCGTGCTCAAGGCATCATGTGGCTCAGTGCCCGCTGGGGCGGGGCATTCACGCCCCTGCTCGTTGTCTTCTTGCTGCAACACCTGTCGTGGCGCTATGCGTTCGGGATCTTCGGGCTACTCGGAGTCTTCTGGTCGCTTGTGTTCTTCCGATGGTTCCGCGATACGCCTGCACAACATCCCCGGGTGAATCGTGACGAGCTTGCAATCCTGCCGTCGTCCGCAGAAACCGATGCACGGAGCGAAGCTGGCCGCGTGCCATGGGCGGCCGTAATTCGGTCCCGAACGGTGTGGGCATTGTGGCTGCAGTATTACTGCCTCTCCCATGGCTGGTACTTCTACATAACGTGGTTGCCGACTTATCTGCTGGAGGGCCGCGGTGTGTCAATCCAGGAATCTGCCGTCCTGGCTGGACTGCCCCTATTCTTCGGTGGGATCGGCTCGATCTCGACCGGCTTCCTGATCGCCTTCCTTTTATGTTGGAGAGGTGCCGCAGAGAGAGGTATGGCCGCCGCTGTTCG
>CAYWUV010000193.1:0-8410 GCA_964461235.1 uncultured Bryobacterales bacterium
CTTTCTCCGGCGAGGCGAGACCGATCTTGATCGAGTCGAAATCGCTCGTCAGCGGCCCGCGGTTGAATTCCCTTGCATCGAACAAAGCTGCCTCCCGGTTCTTTCTGCCGCCCCGTTCCTCGCTTGGCACGTCGAGGAACGGTTGCGTCCCGTCGCTCTCCCGTCTGGGAGCGCTTCGTCAGTCGGCCGCCAAAGCGGTCTCGATCACGTCTTGCTGGGACTGGACGAGTTCGACGTCCAGGCACAGCGCCTGCAGCTCGCGAATCAGCACGTTGAAGGACTCCGGAACACCGGGCTTCATGACCGACTCGCCCTTGACAATGGATTCATAGATCTTGGCCCGACCGTAAACGTCGTCGGACTTGGCGGTCAGCAGTTCCTGCAGGATGTGCGCTGCTCCGTAGGCTTCGAGCGCCCACACTTCCATCTCGCCGAAGCGCTGCCCGCCGAACTGGGCCTTGCCTCCCAGCGGCTGCTGGGTAATCAGCGAGTACGGACCGATCGAGCGGGCGTGGATCTTGTCGTCGACCAGGTGGCTCAACTTCAGCATGTAGATGACGCCGACCGTCACCTCCTGCTCGAACGGGTCACCCGTGATTCCGTCGTACAGCTTGATCTTTCCGGAACTCGGCAGTCCCGCTTCTTCCAGATGCCGCTTGATGAGCTTCTCGCCGGGTCCCTCAAAGACTGGCGACGCGAATTTCAAACCAAGTGCGTAACCGGCCCAGCCGAGATGCGTCTCGAGGATCTGGCCCACATTCATGCGGGAAGGCACGCCCAGCGGATTCAAGACGATTTCCACGGAGGTCCCATCCGGAAGGAACGGCATGTCCTCTTCCGGAAGGACGCGGGCGATGACGCCCTTGTTCCCGTGCCGTCCGGCCATCTTGTCGCCGGCCGAGAGCTTCCGCTTCATCGCGATGAAGACCTTGACCATCTTGATGACGCCCGGGGGCAGTTCGTCGCCCTTCTTGAGCTTGTCGACCTTGTCCTTGGTCAGCTTCTCGAGCACTTGGATCTGGCGAATGGTCATCTCCTCGATGGAGTCGACTTCGGCCGACAGATCCGCGTTTTCCCCGGTCTCCGCTTCGCCGCCGGCGAAGCGGAGGCGGAGACGCTTCAACTCTCGTGCCCGCATGCGGTCGAAGTGCTCCCGGGTCAGAGGCTCCCCGGCGGTCACGAGTCGACGGTTCGTCTTTTCGTCGTGCATGTCCGCCGCGGCAACCAACCCGTCGAACAGCGCTTGCAGCCGTTCGGCTCGCTGGTCAAACAGGATCCGCTTCTCGTCCTCCAGGTTGCGCTGCAGGCGTTCGATCTCGCTCCCCTCGATCGCCATCGCGCGCGCGTCCTTCTCGGTTCCCTTGCGAGAAAAAACCTTGGCGCCGACTACCACGCCGGAGACTCCGGGTGGGCAGCGGAGCGAGGCATCCTTGACCTCGCCGGCCTTGTCGCCGAAGATCGCCCGCAGTAGCTTCTCTTCCGGCGTAAGCTGGACGTCTCCCTTGGGCACGACCTTGCCGACGAGAATGTCGTCTGGCCCCACGTTTGCGCCAATGCGGATCACACCGCTCTCGTCCAGATTCCGCAGATAGCTGTCGGAAATGTTCGGGATGTCTCGCGTGAGCTCTTCGGGTCCGAGCTTCGTCTCGCGCGCCTCGACTTCGAACTCCTCGACGTGCAGGGAGGTATAGTAATCCTCCTTCACGAGCCTTTCGCTGACAAGGATGGCGTCCTCGAAGTTGTACCCGCGCCAAGGCATGAACGCGACCACCACGTTCCGTCCCAGGGCGAGCTCACCGCTATCCGTGCAGGGACCGTCGGCCAGGACCTGCCCGCGCTGCACATAGTCGCCCACACGCACGATCGGCTTCTGGTTGATGCACGTGTTCTGGTTCGAACGGCGGAACTTGATCAGCTGGTAGATGTCTGCCCCGACCTCGCGGGAGAGCTGCTCCTCGTGTCCTGTGTCCTCGACACGGATAATGATGCGCTCGGAATCGACGGAGTCGACGAGACCGTTTCGCTTGCAGAGCACGACGGCCCCGGAATCCCGGGCCGTGATGCGTTCCATCCCCGTACCGACGATGGGCGACTCCGCCCGGAGCAGCGGAACGGCCTGGCGCTGCATGTTGGAGCCCATGAGGGCGCGGTTCGCGTCATCGTTCTCCAGAAACGGGATCAGGCTGGCTGCCACCGACACGAGCTGCTTCGGGCTCACGTCCACGTACTGGATCTCCGCCCTGCGCTTGAGCTGGAAGTCACCCGCAATGCGGCAATTCGCAAACTCTCGAGCAATGCCGCCCTTGTCGTCAATCGGAATGTTCGCCTGGGCGATGACGTACTTGTCCTCCTCCCACGCAGACAGGTATGAGCAGTAGGTCTCCCACTTGGCAGCGGCCGCCCCTTCCGCACATGACTCGTTTACCTTCATCGCTTCGTCCAGCCGGACCACTTCGCCCGGCCTGAAGGGCGTGTCGCCGGCGTACGTGATGCGGACCTCGTCCACTACGCGCCCGTTCTCGACCTTCCTGTAAGGACTCTCGATGAAGCCGTACTCGTTGATGCGGGCAAAGCACGACAGGGAGCTGATCAGCCCGATGTTCGGTCCTTCCGGAGTCTCGATCGGACAGATGCGTCCGTAGTGCGTCGTGTGAACGTCACGTACGTCGAAGCCCGCTCGCTCTCGCGAGAGACCGCCAGGACCCAGAGCGGAAAGTCTCCTCTTATGAGTAATTTCAGAGAGTGGGTTGATCTGGTCCATGAACTGCGAGAGCTGTGACGATCCGAAGAATTCCCGCACTGCGGCCATCACCGGCTTCGCGTTGATCAGGTCATGCGGCATTGCGCTGGTCATGTCCTGATAGACGGTCATGCGCTCCTTCATCGCCCGCTCCATGCGGATCAGGCCGATGCGGAACTGGTTCTCCATGAGCTCGCCCACCGCCCGCACTCGGCGATTGCCGAGATGGTCAATGTCGTCAGTCGCACCGATATTGCGGCGAAGCTTGAACAGGTACTCGATCGTTGCGAAGAAGTCCGACGCATCCAGAACCCTGCGGTCCAACGGCGTGACGTCAGACTCTCCGTGGAGCTTGATGTTGAACTTCATCCGGCCGACCCGGGAGAAGTCGTACTTGCGGCTGTCGAAGAACATGCCGTGGAACAGCTCCCACGCAGTCTCCTTGGTGGGTGGGTCACCGGGACGCAGCTTCCGGTAGATCTCGAGCAGGGCTTCGTCCTGGGTCTTGACCGAGTCCTTCCGCAACGTCTCCGAGAGCACGACGCCGCATTCGTCGGCCTCCGGGAAGATGACGTGGAATTCCCTGATCCCAGCCTGTTCGATCTTCTGCAAGGCGCTCTCGGTCACGAAGGCATTGGCCTCGCAGGAACCGATGACTTCCCCGCTCTCGACGTCGAAGAGGTCGTCGGCAAAGACCGCTTCCAGCAAGTCTTCCGGCGAGCACCGCAGCCATTCGATTCCGGCTTCCTTGAGCTGCTGAAGCAACCGGGGATTGACCTTGCGGCCCTTGCGGCCCAACGTGCGCCCGTCGGCCTTGACTTCCGCGGCGAGCCGCGTGCCGAGCAGGTTCTCGGAAACCTGGCGGTCCAGCGTGCCCGACTCGCCCACCCGGATCCTGTCCACCTTGTAAAACTGGCTGAGGATCTGCGTGTCGTCCTTGAGGCCGAGCGCTCGCAGGAAAATCGTTCCCAGGAACTTGCGCTTCCGGTCAATGCGGACATGCAGCAGGTTCTTGTGGTCGTATTCGAATTCGACCCAGCTCCCGCGGTAGGGAATGATCTTGCCCAGGAAGTACGTGCGGTTCGAGGATTCAAAGAACACGCCGGGGGAGCGATGCAGCTGCGATACGATGACCCGTTCTGTGCCGCTGATGATGAACGTTCCCTGGTCAGTCATCAGCGGGATCTCGCCGAAGAAGACCTCCTGCTCCTTGATGTCGCGGATCGCCTTCTGATCAGCACCTTGGTCCTTTTCGAAGACCGTCAGCTTGATGGTTACCTTCAGGGGCGCCGAATAGGTCATACCCCGTTCCTGGCATTCGTCCACGTCGTACTTCAGCTTGAGGCCGACCGGATCTCCGCACTTCTGGCAGAACGTGACGTTGTTTTCCGTGAGACTGCCACAATGGGTGCAAAGCAGCCGTGGCGGACCCTTCGGATCGCTCTTGATTGTCCGGTGGCAGCGGTCGCAGCGAGTGCGCAGATGATGCAGCCCGGTGAGGGTACCGCACTTGCACTCCCAGTCCCCGATGGAGTAACTGACGAACTCGAGGGAACTCATGTCCCGGAAGTCCGAGATCGGGAAGACCGATCGGAAGACTGCCTCCAGCCCGACCTCATCGCGCTCCCCTGGCAGCAGGTCCATTTGCAGGAATCTCCTGTAGGACTCCTGCTGCATCTCGATCAGGTTCGGAATCGCGATCGCCGTTCCGATCGTCGAGAAATCATGCCGAGTGGCCGCGGACGACGCAACGGCGGTGCCGTTCGTTGTTGGTGACACCGTTTCGTTCACACCTGTCTCCTCATGGCTCTTACGCTTACAGACCCGACCCGAAGGTCAAAACACCGGTGGACTTGTGTCCCAATCGCGACACGGCGGGAGGAAAGGCTAAGGCCGGACGCAGACGCACTCCACCTAGGACCCAGTAATGGTCTGGATCGGAGCAACACCTCGACCGGCCTATCGCGTCCCGTCTCGGCAAACCTGCTGGTATTGGGTCAAGCGTCCGCACCGCCTACGAACAAGGCGACCCGTTCCCGCATCATACACCCTCAGGGGCCGTCCTGTCCACCCGCACGCGTGCCCGCGAGCCAGCACCGCCCCCTGTATTGGCGGCGGGACGTCCCGCCGCTACTGGATCTCAACTTCCGCACCGACGTCGGCGAGCTTGTCCCGGACCTGTTCGGCCTCTTCCTTGGGCACGCTCTCCTTGACGGGCTTCGGTGCGGAGTCCACGAGGTCCTTCGCTTCCTTCAGTCCTAGGCCGGTAATCTCTCGCACGGCCTTGATAACTTTGATCTTCTGCTTGCCAAAGTTCTTGAGCACGACCGTGAACTCGGTCTGCTCGGCCGCCGCTTCCTCTTCCGCACCGGCCGCAGCGGCGGGTGCCGCGGCGACGGCCGCGACCGCCGAAACGCCGAGTTCGGCTTCGAGTCTCTTGACTAGTTCCGAAGCCTCAATCAGGGTCAGCCCCTTGATTGACTCCGAGATTGCTGCAATGTCCGCCATCCCACATACTCCTTTGTTGCTTGGTTGCAAGCGAAACTACTTGGCCCGCCTCTCGGCGGACCGCGCCCCCAGCGGGGGCTACACCGTGAACTTCTGCTCCTCGACTCCCTGATGGACCACCGCAGCCACGTTCCGGCCGGGAGCACTCAGAGTCCCCAACAACCGCTGCGCCGGCGAGTTGATCAGGAAAAGCAACTGGGCGTAGACGCCTTCCCTGCCCGGAAGTTTCGAGAGCTCAACCAGCCCGTCGACACCCAGGGGCCGTTCCTCGACAACACCGCTGTCCAAGGAGAAATGGTCCTGATCGCTGGCGAAAGCGACGATCGACTTCGTCGCCTGAACGATGTCGCTGCCCAGAAAGGCGAGGCCGGTCATGCCCCGCTGGCCCTTCAGAGCCTGCTCGAAGGGCGTGCCCTTCGCCGCACGGTACGCCAATCGGTTGGAGACGACCCGGTAGCGCGACTCCGTTGACCGCACGATCGCCCGGAACTCCTGATCCTCCGCCACGGTCAGGCCCTCGAACTTGCAGATCAAGAGCGCGCTGCACCGCGCAAATTCGCCCTCGAGATCCTCAAGAAGCGCGTTCTTTTCGGCCTTCGTCTTCATGGCTTCCTCGTTACCCGCCGAATTCGGCGGCACTGAGCGTGAGCGAAGGACTCATGGTGGAGCAAATCGAGGCCTTCAGGAGGTACCGGCCCTTGGCTGCCTGGGGACGGGCCTTGAGCACAGCGGAGATCAGGGTTTCGGCGTTCTCGGCCAGCTTGTCGGGCGTGAACCCAATCTTTCCGACCGGTGCGTGGATTACCGCTCCTTTGTCCACCCGGAACTCAACCTTCCCGGCCTTGACTTCCTGCACAGCCGCGGCTACGTCGCTGGTTACGGTCCCGACCCTTGGATTCGGCATCAGGCCCCGAGGGCCCAGAATTCGGCCCACTCGGGACACGAACCTCATCATGTCCGGCGTAGCGATGCAAGCGTCGAAATCGAGCCAGCCTTCCTTCGAGATCTTCTGGAGGTATTCCTCTCCTCCTGCGTAGTCGGCACCTGCGTCGAGTGCCTCCTGGGCCTTGTCCCCTGCCGCGAACACGAGAACAATCTTCGAGATGCCGAGTCCGTGCGGCAGAACAACGGTCCCACGAACCATCTGGTCGGCATGCCGTGGGTCGACTCCGAGGTTGAGATGCACTTCAACCGTTTCGTCGAACTTGGAGACCTTGTTCGCCTGGAGGAACGGAATCGCTTCCCGCAGGGCGTAAGGACGGTTCTCAATCTTGGCCGCGAAGGCGCGGTACTTCTTGCCTGCCATATGCCACCTTGGTTCCAGCGACCTCCCGGAACGTCCCGGACGGGTCTCCCACGGGGTTGAATCTGTGATTATACCACCTGCACGCCCATGCTGTTCGCCGTGCCACGAACGCAGGCCACCGCCTGCTCGAGGGTATGGCAATTGAGGTCGGGCATCTTCTGCTTCGCAATCTCCTCCACCTGCGCCCGGGTAATCTTGCCGACCTTGTTGCGGTTCGGCTCGCCGGAACCCTTCGCAAGGTTCGCACTGCGCTTGATCAGCACCGCCGCGGGCGGTGTCTTGGTCACGAAGTCGTGCGTCCGGTCCTGATAGACGCTGATCACCACCGGGACGATCAGGCCGTCGAGCTCGGGCTTCGCGGTCCTGGCGTTGAACTCCTTGCAGAACTGCATGATGTTCAGGCCGGCCTGCCCAAGAGCCGGCCCCACCGGCGGGGCTGGAGTGGCCTTACCGGCCATGATCTGGAGCTTGATTTGCTGCTTGACTTGTTTCGATTTCGGTACTGCCATCGTACGAACCCCCCTCCGGTAACGGCGCCTAGCAAGGCGACCGGCGCTAGCTTGCCTTCTTGACCTGGAAGTACTCCAATTCCACCGGCGTGCCGCGTCCGAAGATCGTCACCATGACCTTGAGCGTGTTCCGGTCAGCGTTGACTTCCTCCACCGTGCCCGAGAAGCCGGTGAACGGCCCGTCCACGATGCTGATGCGATCGTTGCGGGCGAACTGGACGCTCGGCCTCGGATGGTCCTTCGAGACCTCCTGCCGGTGCAGGATCTGATTAACCTCGTTGGCGGTAAGCGGCGTGGGCGCCTGTCCGCCGCCCACGAAGCCGGTTACGCGGGGTGTGTTCTTGACCGCATGCCAGACATTGTCGTCCAGGTCGAGCTCAATCAAGACGTAGCCGGGATAGAGCAGCCGCTTGACCGTGACCTTCTTCCCGTTCCGCATCTCCACCACATCCTCGGTGGGGATCAGGATCTGTCCGATGCGGTCCGCGATGCCGAGCGCCTCGGCGCGAGATTCCAGGCTCTCCTTGACCTTGTTCTCGAACCGGGAATAGGTGTGGATGATGTACCACTTGAGATTTGACGCGGCTGCCTCCTCGGCACCGGACTCGCCTTCCAGCGGCGCAACCGCCTCCAGGCCGTCTTCCTGCCCGTTCGATTCGTGCACTTCGGTCTCTCCTCGCCTAGCCTAGGTGAATGTGTCGTACAGCAGCCGCTGGCCCCATGCCAGGAAGTAGTCCACGATACCGAAGAACAGCGCGAAAGCGAACACGCAGACCAGCACGACGATCGTCGTCGCCCGGACTTGTGCCCTGCTGGGCCAGGTGACCAGTCGCAGTTCCCGTATCACGCCGTCCAAGTAGGTCCGCATGCGCGCAGGGAAGCCTGCCTGCTCGTCGGCCTTTTTCTTTATCGCCTTGGCCATGACTAAGTGATCGCTGGCGGAACCGCTCTAGGATTCGCCCACCGCCCTTGCCGGGCGTGGCAGGGGCGGAGGGAATCGAACCCCCATTGGCGGTTTTGGAGACCGCTGGTTTACCGTTAACCGACGCCCCTCGACCCGAGTGCCTACTCTCAGCTTACTTCATTTCCTTGTGGAGCGTGTGCTTGCGAAGCCTCGGCGAGTACTTCATCAGCTCGATCCGCCCCGATTGCTTCTTCTTGTTCTTGGTGGTCGTGTAGTTCCTGTCCTTGGTGACGGTGCACTGCAAGGTAACGATTTCTCGCGGCATGTCTACCTCCGGGATGCTCCCTATTCCACGATCGAGGAGACGGTGCCGGCACCGATGGTGCGACCGCCCTCGCGGATCGCGAACCGCAGCCCCTGCTCCATCGCGATCGGCACGATCA
>CAYWUV010000194.1:0-8375 GCA_964461235.1 uncultured Bryobacterales bacterium
GTTCCTTGACGATCGCGCGGCGCGGCGGCTAGCTGCCCCCGCTCGCGGTGGTCGGTTTTCCATGTGTTTCTGCCATCGGGGACGTTCCCTCCGACAGAGGGCGGGGGCCGGGTCTCTCAGGATGCGTTCCCGGCCCCTTTCCGACCAGATCCGGTCGGAAAGGGTGCGGACCGTCGGTCGAGTGCCGTCCCGTTTCATCACAGACTGGCGCGACCTGTCGGTCGGGAAGACGGGTCGGGTTTAGGCAAAACGTCAAAAATTGGGACTCGAAACACCCCTCAAAAATTGAAAAGGGGGCGCCAGCCCCTCTCTTTTCTAAGGTTTCTAAGGTTTCAGCGCGAGAATTTCATTAAAAAACAGGTTCTTCCGCGTCTATCGGCACGGAATGGGGAGCGAAAAGCACGGAATGGGGAGCGAAAAGCACGGAATGGGGAGTCTTTTGCAATATTGAAGAGTTCGTATCCGTGCCGTAAAATCCGTGCCGAAAACAAAACGACCGGGCACGCAATGGGCAGGACATTGGACGCGGCGCGGCATTACGCCGATACGCCGGAAACCATCATCGAGCCGGCAGAAACCGCCAGGGCGGTGTTCACGCGAAATCCGCCAAGCGCGAAAGCGCTGAAGGTCTTGTTGGTGCTGATGGACGCGGCGGGTCCGCGGCTCGCGGATGACATCGAGCACGAAATCAAGCTGAGCGAGCTGAACAACCGAACGGTCACCGACCGGCACGGCCGGAAGCACGGCCTGCACCATCACGACAGTGCAGAAATCCGGGAGACGATGGACGATCTTGCTACCGCGCTGCTCCGACTGGATGAGCCGGACCGGAAGCAGGAGCACATCGGCACTGTCGCGCCGTATGCCAGGATCGACTACAGCGAGGAAGCGAGCGGCGACCTTACGATCAGGTGGGAGTTCGGGAAGGTGTTCCGGATGCTCGCGGAACGATCGGACCTGTACGCGAAGCTGGACACGGCTGCACTGCTGGCGATGCGGTCACGTTACGCGATCTCGCTGCTGCGTCACTGCTCGACGCACTTCGGGAAGACCAGGACCGACCACGAGACGCTCACTGTCGATCACCTGAGGCAGGTTCTCGGAGTGCCGGACGGCAGGCTCAAACGTTTCAGCACACTGAACCAACACGCCCTGCAAACCGCAATCGCCGAGATCAACGCGACGTCCCGATGGACGCTGGAAGCGACCCATCACAAGACAGGCCGAACCGTCACAAGCGTGACGATCAGCTGGACCGAGAAGCCGCTTGCGGAGAAGCGCGAGGCCAGGGCCGAGCTGGACCGCCACAGCGCGGGCCGGAAGGCGCGGCAGGACGGCACGGCGGAGCGGATCGCGGACGGCCACCCGCCGTTTCCGTCCAGCATCCACAGCTTCCGGGGCGGCTTCTGGGAGACGGTCTACCGGGACGCCGGATGCAAGGCCGACATGGAGGCCACGCGAGTTGGCTTCATCGAGTGGACCGAGCGCACCGGCAAGCCGCGGACGCCGCAGCTGTTCTTCAATTTCTGCAAGGGCGAAAACAAGCGGAAGGGGATCCAGTGACGGGCGCGGCGTTTCAAATTTGAAACGCCGGTTGACAGCACGGGGCAAGGCGTTTCAAATTTGAAACATGCAGCAGTCGAACCGCCCTCACTTCCATGTCTGGATCCGTGCCAGGACCGGCAAGATGTTCTACCAGCTTGCCAAGGGCTATCACACGTCGCAGGCGGCGCGGCAGTGGGCGAAGCGCAACTATCCCGACCAGGAACAGATCGTCCTCAAGTGCGAGGATCCGGAGTGCCGGCCGAAACTGGACTGATCGCGGCGGTGATGGCGATTCAGAGCGTCAGCTGCAACATCCAGCCGATCGCGGCGATGATCACGGCTGCAACGATGCCCATGCCGCCCAACAGAACCGCGGTCTGCCACCAGCGCGTCGTCGCCATCCGTTCCGTGGCCGTCGCGAGCTGCTTCTGGATCTCCGCGTTCCTCCGCTCCCCGTTTGCCTCGAAACGCTCCAAGGTTGCCGAAAGGTCGGCTTGCATCGTGTTCATGCGTTCCTCCAGGACGGCGACTTGCCGGGCGAGTTCGTGGTTGTCCGGCGCGTCGCTCATGCCTCCAAGATAGGGCGAGCCTCCGGGCCGGTCAATGTACGGCGGGCGACGCGCTTGTTGTGATGATCCCGGTGCCGGTCAGCCTTCAAACGGCACATGGATGCGCCGGGCGTGTCCGGCCTTTACAAGCCTTGCCATCGCCCGCTTTGCCGCTAGGCGGTTGAGCAGGCTCTTCTTGTACGGCCGCCGCCGCAGAAGCGACCACCGCCGCCCTTTCAGGGGCCAGGGCGCGTCCATGTAAGCGTGACGCCCAGCCGCCCGGACTTCGGAGTCCTTGCGTTTCGAGTGGGGAGGATGGCGGACTGCACCAGGCGTCATTTGCAGGGGTTGCGCATGGCGGGCAAGCGGCGAGTCTTTCAAGGCCGAGCCGCGCGGGGCAAACAGGAGCTGGTCAATCGGCATCGGCACATCGGGCGCAAGGCCAAGCACCTGTTCTGCCGTCGCCCGGTCGACCAGGTAGCCATAGGCCCCCATGTGCTGGAAGATGATCGGGTGCAGCGATCTTCCGTCCGGCGTGGATCCAACCCGGTCCCCGACAACCACCCTGTCCTTTTCGCGATCAGTGTAGGAGCTGTCCAGCTTCACGAGGCCGTGGCCTTCGGGCCACCAGTCAACCGACTGGATGATCGCCGGAACCGACGCGCCGACTTCCGCATCGTCCTCGAGGATCAGCGCCGCCGGTGCGTCCGTGTCGAGAAGCGCCTGCATCGCCTTCATGTGGCTCAGGGTGCAGGCCACGACACCCGCGCCAAGGTGCGGGGGGGGCAAGCGTTTCGCCGTCAACGGCCTCGATGCGCGTAGCTGCGAGACCGATTCGGTCAAGGTTCTCGCTGATCGCCCGCCACCGGTCCGCGCTCCGGCCAAGGTTGATGACGAATGCTGGCAAAGGCATTCTGCCTCATATCCAGACGGGACCGAAGCGGCAAGCATCGGGCTTCGCGGCCGAACGCCGAAGCCCGGGAGCTGAAGAGTGGGGCTTCAGACCAGGAAGCCAATGATCGCGACGGCAAGGCCGATCATCGCGGCCATGGCCAGCAGCATGCGCGTTTCGCGTTTCGCGGACTCGGCCCGCATCTCGTTAAGGGTCGAATTGACGTTCGCTTGCATGACCTCGAAATCTTTCTTCAGGAGCGCGAACTGTTTTCCAAGTTCCCGATTGTCCGGCGCTTCGCTCATGCCGCCAAGATAGGCCCGGCCTCCGGCCCGGTCAATGCGGCCTCTCAGTGCATGTTGGTGCGGTCGATCCGGTGTCCGGCCTCGATGCCGTTCTTCTCGCGCCGGGACCGCGTGACGACCATCTCCAGGTCGTTGTCGGGAACCGCGGACTGGAACGCTCGGAAGAGCCGCTTCGCGGCCCGCAGCGAGAGGACCTCCCGCTCGATGTTGATGATCGTCTCGGCGGTGTGCACCCGCGTCCTGATCCGGACCCGCATCGCTCGCTTCCTCCTGTGTGGCCGCGCCTTGTGGGCGATCCCCGGCAATGTGTCAATCGGCACATAGCCGGGGATCCTCGCGGCCGGTCCGCTGTTTCCGGTTCTTCGCTCGGACCCCCTGAATCGCCCCGATCCCGTGCCGATCGGCTCCCCAAACTGCGCCTCACGTCGCGCTGAGGGCCGCTTGCCTGGGCAATCACCCACGAGCGCGGCCTCGCCCTGAATCCGCGCTGGCATCGGCCCGCGATCCGCCGCGGCCTGCCGTCAGCATACAGGAATTCCATTCAGCGCGTCAGCGCTGAATGGGTATTCGTGCCTGCCCCGTTTTTGTGCTAAGTGGGCGTGAAAGTGCGTGGCGGATTTTTCGCCTCGAGCGGCACGGATCGGAGGACGGACATGGCATCGGACCGGGAGACGAACCGGGAGCATCAGCGCAGGTTCCTGGACCGGCAGCGGGCGCAGGGGCTGCGGCGGCTCACCCTCCAGGTTCCGCCGGAGCACGTGGCCGCGCACCGGGCGGCGGCCGCAGGGAGGCCGCAGGAGCTGACGCCGCTGCGGGAGCATGTCGAAGACACGGTCCGGTCGTACGTGATCGAGCGCCTGGGCCGCTGGCACCGCAGGAACCTGGTGCGGGCGGCGCGGGCGGAGGCGCTCAGGCATCCGGCGGGAAGCAACGCGCCGCCGGCGAGGGTCCGGTTCGGGCGCATCCCGCCGGAGGAGTTCCGGCTGAAGCTCCGGGAAGCCGGATGGTGGTACGACTGGATCGCGTTCACCTGGCACCCGCCGGAGGATCCGGGCCGGTGGTCCGTGACCGAGGCGCTGATCGCGGAGGCCGAGGTGGCGGGGATCCCGGTCGGGAGGCTGGCTCCCGGCCCCGCCATCGAGGACCTGGACACGCCGGTCATGCCGTCGCCGTCGGCGTGGCGGCAGCACCATCCGCACGCGCTGCACAAGCCGGACGGGATGCCGGGCTTCCGACCGGCCATGCAGGCGGCCCGGCGTGCCCAGCTGAACCGCCTGACCGGGCGGGGGGAGCCGCCGCGGGATCCTGTCCGCCTCTCCCTCTGGGTGCGCGTCGGGGACGCGGAGGCGCACCAGCTGGCGGCGTGGTCGCCGCATGCGATGGGGCGGCTCCGGGACCGGCTGGCCGCCGAGCTTGCGCCCGAGATCCGGCGTCGGGTCGCCTTGCGGATGGCGCGTCAGGCCGACAACGCCCGGGAGATGCAGGAACGTGCAGGGCGGCACGGGCGGATCCGGTTCGTGACCCGCCCTCCGGCCACGGCCAGGAACCGCCTCAAGGACGCGGGGTGGCGCTACGATCCCGCCGGTGACGTCTGGATACGCCCGCCCGATCCGGCGCGGCGGGACGCCTCCGCCCCGCTCCTGGAAGAGCTGGCCGAGGCCTACGGCGTCCGGAGGGTCGCCTGAGCCGCGTTGCGCAGAGCCTGCAGCCTGTCGCGCAACTCGGGCGAGACTTCGAGGGTTGACCTAGTCATGCCGCGTCCTCCGGCTCAAACGGGTTCTGGCTCGGCATCGTCGGGCGGGTCCCGATAGATGGTCCTAACGTTCAGGTCCCATCGGCGCAGGTGGCGGTCGAGCATGTTGTAAAGGGCAGCGTTCGTGAAGTCGCTCACCTCGGCCTCGTGCTCGTGATCCTGGACGGTGTGAAGCATCTTCCACAGGATCGCTTGCAGCTGGCCGCGGGGGGAGTCGGGGTCGGGTATCTGGGCAATGAGCCGGTCGATACGGTCCGCTTTGTCCTTGGGGTTGCTCATCTCCTGCATAATCATGGCGGCGGCGAGTGTGCGTGTCGCCTTCTCGGCGTCGCGGTCCAGGTGGCTGCACATGGTGTCCAGAAGACTTGCGGTCACCTCCGCGATGGCCTGGGCCTCTGTGGGTGCGCCGCCGAAGCGCTCGTTCTCGTAATCGTCATGCACCGCGATGAAGTGCGGCCACTTCAGGGTGTCGGAAATTGCTTCGGAGTGGTTGTAAAGTCGGACCAGGTAGTAATGTTCGGGGCGGTCAAAAGCGGGGTGTCCGGGATTTGGCGGCACAGTCGGGTCGTCGAGCATGGCGCAGGCCTCCTTGCCGTTGCGGGTCGTCGCGGCCAGTCTAGCATCCCTCACTTGCGATTTCATCCGGCCGTTGTTCCGGATTCCCGGACAGACCCCCGATTCCGCGTCGATCAGGCGCGGATCCGCCCTTGAAACGGCCTCTCACGTCCAGCTCATGCGATCCGGCCCGTCCGGTCGGCCGCGAAAGCGGCCTGAGAGGCGTTCCGCGAGCGCCCGGTGCCAGGCCGGGCTTCGAGCAGGGCGCGCCGTCCAGTCCGATCAACTGGGCGGCACGACCGCCGGGGGCTTCCGTCTGCCCACTTCCAGGAACTTCCATCGACGTCCCGTGCCGGACCCCCACCCCGTGTTTGTGTCCGGGGATACAAACAACCGCCTGGTCGATCCGCACCGGACCGATCTCCTGCGCCGGAAATCCGCCACGCACTTTCACGCCCACTTAGCACAAAAACGGGGCAGGCACGATTAAGCAAAAAACGCTGGCGCGTTTTTCGCGATCCTGTGTGCTGACGGCAAGCCGACGCGGCTTTCGAGGAGATGCCGCGCTCATGGCTGGTTGTCCGGGCAAGCGAAACAGCCTATCAACGGCGCATGAACGAGATGACCCTGCGCGACCTGGCATTCGCCGCGCCAATCGCCCTGGCCGCAACCGTTCTGGTGGCCACGCAGGCCGAAGCGGAGCAATGGAGCTGCCACCTCTACCTTGCCGAACACGAACGTCCGCCCGACGTGCGGCTTGCCGCCGATCTGGACGTGGGCACCGGCACCGTCGAAGCCTCCGGCCTGCCGCCTGTGGAAACGCTTTTCAGGATCGCGGGCTTCAAGCGGCGATGGGAATGGCTCGAGGATGGCGGCACAATGTTATTTCTGTTCACGGTCAAGGCCCATGGGACGGAGCACTTGGGCCAGTACTACGAATTCACTGGACGGGACCTGGCCAGGCAAGAACCCGTGGAACCCACGACCGCCTATTTCTGCCGCAGAATCTCTTGATCGTTCCGGATTCCCGCTCAGACCCCCGGTTTCGGTCCGATCAGGCGCGGATCCGCCCTCGAAACGGCCTCTCACGTCCAGCTCGTGCGATCCGGCCCGTCCGGTCGGGCGCGAAAGCGGCCTGAGAGGCTCTCAGCGGCCCGTACAGCGCGATTCCGGCCTCCTGCGGCCTTCCCTCCCCGGAAATCCGGCTTGCGCCGCCCCTGCGGACCGCTGAGGGCGATTGCCCGGAGCCGCGATCCGCACAGGAAAGGAAGAAGCGGTCCCCTGGTCGATCTGGCGCGACCGCGTCGCTCTCGGCCCTCGGCCCTGATCCAGCTTGCAAATCGGGCGGAAAATCGCCATTTTCTGCGCCAACGACCGCCGGAACGGCGGCACAGCACAGGCAAACGGACAGGTGGCAGGATGAGTGTGTGCAGGACGGCCTTGGCCGACGCCATGCGGACTCGGGTCAAACACATGCTTCCCGGGAAGGCGGCGTGCAGCTTCGGCCTTGGTTGCGTGTTCAGGATGCGCGCAGCCTTCGCATTGAGCGTCACAGTCATGGTGGCACACTGCTTCGCCGCGGACGGTGCGCGTGCGGAGTCCCACGGCGGGATCATCGAAAGACTCGAAAGGGTCGAGGCGGAAAACCGCCGGCTTCGAGAGGAGATGAAAGAGATCAAGGGGGATCGCGCCATGCGACCCCAGGCGGCTCGTCTGCCCCGTACGTCGTCCGGGGAAGCCGATGCAGTCCCTTCATTGCAGATGAACTCGGAATACGCGTACGAGATTCTCGATCCGACCAGCGACATCAACCGCAAGCAGCGCCTGATGCTCGAGCGCCGGAAAGACGGGACGCTATCCGCGGACAGGCTGAACGTGCAGGGAGCGGTTACCGCGATTGCCAACTACCAGTCGAGCAGCCGGGACGACAAGTTCGGGTACCTGATGCGGCACCCGACCGCCTCGAACCAGGTCGGGGACACCGTTTCCGAAGCGGTCATCCATTCGGCACAACTCGGATTCACAGGGACGATCGGCGAATGGATCGTCGGCCACGCGGAACTGCTTTTCGATCCGGAACAGAGTTTCGGTGCCGGTACCAACACCAGCCTGGAGCGCAACCAGGTGCAGATGCGGCAGGCTTTCGTGCTGTTCGGGAATCTCGGCGACTCGCGCTTGCATGCCAGTCTCGGAAAGATGGCGGTGCCGTTCGGCCTGACCGATACCGTCAACCCGTTCACCGCCTCAACCGTGTGGCATGCCTTCGGCGGACTGGCCAACGGGGTGACGGCGGGCTACGCCAGCGACGGCCTGAGCTTCTCCGTTATGGGCATTCAGGGAGGGGCGCAGTTCCGCGCCGCGAATACGCCTGTGGAGGGGACCTCCGTCCCCAGCAGGCTGAACAATTTCGCTGCGGACGTGAACTACAGCTTCAAGCTGGATTCCGACGACACGTTGCTCTTGGGTGGCTCGTATCAACATGGGACCGCCTACTGCCAGAGCTATCCGGTCGTCCATTTCGAGCCTTGCCAGGACAACAATCCGGCCTTCGATGTCTACGGGAGGCTTCGCTACGGTGACTTCACGTTCAAGGGAGAGTTCGCCCGAACCGTCGACGAGTGGCCCGGGACCTTCAACCCCAACATTCCGCAGTTCGCGGCCAGCGGGGTCACAAGTTTCGACTTGGGCGTCAAGTACAGGCACGGAATCGCTGCCGCAGGCCCGCTGGACTTCTCTGCGGAGTTCAGCCGTTTCGACGCCGGTCCGGACGGTGCGCC
>CAYWUV010000195.1:0-8327 GCA_964461235.1 uncultured Bryobacterales bacterium
CTGCAGGCCCCTCGGCGGCTTGCGAGCCCCAAAAAGGCTAAATTGAGAATCCCTGACGTCGGCCTACTGTTCGAGGCCTGTGCGTACCGCCCGGATGACAAGTGGTCATCTTGACATCGAAATAGCTATACATCATGATGTCTCCATGAGAACGACGTTGACGTTAGATGACGACGTGGCGGACTCTCTGAAGCTGCAGAGCCGACTGCTGGGCAAGCCGTTCAAGCAGGTGGTGAACGATGTCTTGCGGCGAGGCATGGCACCTGGCTCACAGGGATCCGAACTGCCGACGTTCCGCGTAGTTCCCAATCGCAGTGGGCTTGTACCGGGCGTCGATCCGCTGAGGATCAATCAACTCAACGATGCACTGGAGGTGGAGGACTTCACTGCGGAGAGCGGACGGTGATCGTGCCCGACATCAACCTGCTGGTCTATGCGTACAACGATGGCGCGCCGCATCACGACGCAGCCAAGCGCTGGTGGGAAGGATTGGTCAACGGCGCGGAGAGAGTCGGCGTCCCCTGGGCGGTCTCGACGGGATTCGTGCGGCTGATGACCCATCCCAGAGCGCTGACTTCACCCATCTCACCGGCGGACGCCGTCGCGCACGTCAGGAGCTGGTTCCGGTACGCTCACTTCACTCCCATCAACCCCGGTTCCGACCATCTCACGTATCTCCAGCGAAATCTCGATGCCGCCGGGGTCGGTGCCAGCCTCGTGACCGACGCCCATATTGCGGCGCTCGCCATGGAGTACCAGGCGGAGGTCCACTCGAACGATTCCGATTTCCGCCGATTTCCCGGCCTACGATGGCGAAACCCGCTCTGAAGCGGGCATGACCGCAGCTCGAGTCGGCACCGGTGAACCGGAAGGCACCAACAAGTCAGCTGGCAGCCGAGATACCAAGGCACCAACCTGAAAGGCTCCTCAGGCAACGGGGAGCGACGGGGCCAGAGAGAATCTGACGGTGTTCGGTTCAGCGTGGACAGACGTGTGGTCGGACCGTTGCGATTCCTGCGGAAAACGGGCCGGCCGGGCGCACCACTACTCCGCGGACTGGCGCGCTAGGTAGCTGAGGGCTGCGCGAGCGGCCGACCGGATCGAGTCTCTCCTTCTCGCTCGGCAGCTTCGCCCACAAGTGCCAAGACGCGTGCGGGTACCGTGATGTTGATCCGCCTGGTCTTGCTGGACAGCTTGGAGAAATCGGCATTTTCCAGTGCCCAAATCCCACCCTTGAATTGCTCAGTAGCTTGGTGTGTCTCGAGCGATTTCCTCGCCGGTATCGGTTCTCCATCCATCAGGAGTCCTTCGAGATGGCAGGTGATGGCCTCGTGTGCGGAGTCGACGGCCTGATCAAGCGTACCGCCAGGTGAGAAGCAGCCAGGCAGTGGCTAGCGACAATTGGAATTTATCTCGCGCCCGAAAGTTCTAGTTGTCGCTGGACAAGGCCGGTCCGGCACGGTGACTCCGAAATCGCCTTGGGGACCTTTGTGGATCACAACCGGGCACTGCATGTCAGCGCTCATCCCATTTCCAGTCGGCTTGCCGGTACATGTCACGCAGCGCTCCGATGGGGATTTCCTTGCTGGGTAATGTCGCAAGCTGATGAATCACAAGCCATCTCGACACCAAGGCATCGCCAGCCAACCTGATCCGCATATTCGATTGGACGCCATTGCGTTGCAGCAAACAGCCAACTTCACACGCATCGGGAGCGCTATAACCGGCATCCCGCCCATCGAGAGGACCAACCCTGCCAATCTCGTCCCTGACGCCAAGGTGCCGATCGGCGCCGGCTCATGGCCTCCGCCATCATTTGATGCTTCGCAACGCCCTTAGTCGCGTACCCTGATCAGTCCGACCTTCCTGCCTAGCAGCAATCCAGCTTCGCGAGAATGTGCTTGGCGAGGCGGTCCTTAATTTCGCGATGGCACGGCACGGGCTGTTAAATACCCGTCACAGGATTGCGATACCAGTCATGCTTAGCTCCGTGCCGAACCAGTACACAACCAGTCTCCTTGATTCTCTTGACCAGCGCGGTTCGTTTCACGCGACAGCGATATCGGCCACCCTACGGATGCCCGGCAATTCGTCGCTTGTAAGGTTGTTGTAGAGATCACGGAGATGGGATTCCAAGTCTTCCAGTGTGTCTCCCTGGGTCCAGTAGTCTGGGAATTCCCGGAGATAGCCGATCCAGGAACCGTCCTCCTCGCTGTAGACAATCTTGGCGGTGTTCATGCCGCTGCTCTCCAACCTCTCCGGAGGGGTGCGAGCGCCTTACGAGTATGCCACGTCGTAGCGGCACGTTGACGGGATCTGAGAGACCGGAGGTGGCAGGTTCGGACTACTGGGCGCTCTCGGCATGTAAGGCCGGCTCGCTACCGGATGGTCTACCGCCTTCGGCACGCTGGACTGAGGTCCGCAGCTTTAGGAAGGCGGTTCCGCCCCGAGTATGGTCCCGTAGAAGAACGCTCGGCCGATGCATGTCGCCAACTGGCAGGTCTTGAGGGTCCGCTCCGCACGAAGCTAATGGCGAGTCGCTCGAGACGCAGGCCCTCGACCGGGCGAGTCCGGGCTCGGACCAATTACAGTCGCTCGGCTGCACCAAGGACGCAGGTTTCAAGAGAACAGGGGCAAATCCTCTGTGTTGTGGAACGGGAACCGCTGGCTGTCCGTGGTCTCCGCTACTCCCAGGTACTTCCGCAGGGCCTTGTGGATGTGCTTGGGGTGGATCAGCGTCCCTCCCGTGTCGTCACGCTGCAGCGTCGCCGGATTGACCTTGCGGGCGAAGTGGATTTCGTTCGTCTCACCGACCACCCGGTTCGTCCAAGTCTGGTTCTTCTCCATCAGGAGGAAGCTTCCGATTGGCCAGTGGTCCTTTCCTGCCTCCGCATTGTATTTGTTGGTCCGACCGAAGTCCGAGCCCATCACTACCACCAGCCGATCCGCCACACCGTGCAGTTCCGCGTAGTCCCACAGGTAGTCAACGGCACCGGTCAGGTTCCCCAGCAACCAGTTCTGTTCCGGATCGTGGTTGTCGTGCGTGTCGAATCCACCCAACCGCAGGTCCGCGCTGACCGCGACCCCCGCCTTGAACGCCAGCACCGTCAGTTGCGTCTGGCGCTTGAGAGTGCTGCGGAACAAGTTGTATTCCTCGACCGGCTGCAATTCGCTGGCATTCGGAATCATGTCGGCGAAGGAGCGCAGTCCCTCCGCCGCGTCCGGATCCAATGCCGTGGCGTAGAGTTCCCGGTTGCGAGTATCCCGCGGCATGAGATTGGGGGCCGCCGCCAGCCGCGCCATGCGCTTGTCGCGATGGCTCGTAATCGACGCCCAATCATCCGGACCGAAGAACGGTCGCCGGTTCGGGTCCCCGGCGATCAGCTCGGGCTTCGCGATGTTCCGGATCTCGCCGGGGTTGTTCAACCGCGTGAACACTGTCACACCAGCCGTGTTCGAAAAGCCGCCGAAGCTCAGGTAAGGCATCGAGAGTCCGGCGCCGTTGTGCGCGGCGAGCAGGGCGGTCGTCGTCGGATAGCCCTCCGAGATCCTTCCACTCCAGTTGTGGACAGTCCCCGCAGTGTGGGAATTCGTTTGGGCGTCGACGCCGTTCACCACCAGAATGCGCTGGTAGTACTTGTCGAAGAAGGCCTGATTGGCAGCAAACGGGGCGTAGCGGATGTTGCCCGCCTGGCGGACCTCGCCGGCCTCCGCCCAATGGTTGATAATCGGCTCGCCGGCGACGTTCGTTTTCGGGTCGCAAAAACTGGTGGGATCCCAGCCACCGTCTGCCTGGATGAACACGAACAGCTTGCCGTTGTAGTCCGCGGCGTTGGCCAAGGGCACGCGAAACCCCGATGCGGCTCCGGCTCCCAGCATGCTCAGCATGAAGCGTCGGCGGTTCATCACATCCCTCCTAAAAGTACAGGTACCGATAGTCCGTCATCAGATAGGTGAGAGTGACTACCCAGGTTCGGACGGTGTGGTGCGGATCGTCGCGGTTGATGCTCCGGCTGAATGGCCGGATGACATCGAACTTGAGCTGGCTGCTGCCACCCGGGTTGAATTGCAGGACATCTTCCAAGATGCCCTCGAAGTAGAGGTGGTCGCCGCTATCGGTGCAGTTGTACTGCGAAGCGTTGAAGTTTCGACCCTCCGAAGAACTCTTGCGGTTCCACACTTCGACGAACAGGTCGAAGGCCTCGTTGACATCGGGGGAATCCAATGCCACTGTCACGCCGAAGAGTTTCAGATGCAGGTCCGCCAGTTTCCGGCGAATCGCAATCTCGCCCTGCGAACTGCCATCCTCCGAATTCACTTCGATTGCCAGGCGGGCGGCCTCGTCGCCAGCGCGATCCTGATGGGCTACGACAACCAGACTGTAGGTCCCTGGAGACGTGATCTGGACCGGAACCTCCAGGGAGCAATTTCCATGCATCAAGAAGAACTGTTCTTCTGGATGCCCGCAATTCCTTCGACCGAGGGTCTCGAGCTGGATCTCCGACACGGCTGTCCCGCTACTGTTGCGGACGACCAATCGATCCAGGCTCAGGTTGCGATCGATCGAGTTCCCGTCACTGTCCATCTGCCCTCCGGGCAAGTTATTCGTGAATGCGAGGCGAACCGTCTTGGCGCCAGCGGCGAGCGGGACCTGCAAGGCGACATTCTGCCGGGTTTCCCAAGACTCTGCGGTGACCTCGAATTCGGCGCTCGTCTCAGAAAACGGCGTGTCGAACATTGTGATCCCATCGAAGAGCATTCGGTTTTCCGGGGACCAGTAATAGAACTCCCGACGAACAATGGGGCAGCTAACCTCGACGGCATGACTCTGGGCAACCGCCGCCATCATGGCGGTCATGTCCCCGGTGCGCGTGATGATCCCGTCGGAGTCGATCCCTCCGTATAGGAGCTCGTAGCCACCATTGGATTGGGGATCGCGAAGCCTGCTTCTCGTCTCCTCGAACCCGAACGGCTTTTGGAACCGTCTGCCCCAGACATACCCGGTCAAGGCTTCTGTCTTTGCAACGAGCTCTTCCGGGGTGAGGAGCCTAGCGACGCCCGCATCGCGCAGTGCAGCATCGCGCAACGGATCGTCCCCGGTCACCGACTCCGCCCGGAACCACGGAGAGAGCGCCATCTCGGTGAGGAGATCCCTCGCGTTATAGGGCTGGCCTTCGTTGAATCCCTCCCGGAACGACTTCGCAAGCGCGTCGACCTCCAGCGTCTGCGCTGCCGCCGTCACCAGTAACGCGTCGAAATCGCTGTCAGCGCGGTCAGTGGGAGGCTCGGCGAGTTCGACGCCCATGATCGCCGGCCACCAGAACCGAACGGCGGACGTTGCAAATCTCTCGTCCGCGACCATCTGCTCAGCCAGCCATTGCAGGCTGCTATCCGCGCTCGGAGCTTTGCTGTCGCCGAAGCCCGGCTCGCGCATGTCGCGGAACCAAGTGTCGCCCCGCTGGTATGGAGAGACGGTCCCGTCCCTAGGGGACCTGTACAGATTCGGCAGCGCGTCCCGCCCGCCGTTCCTGTCCCGGAACAGCCCACGGTCCCCGTAGTTCTGGTACGCGCCAGCGACCGGGTCCATCGGAATATGGCAAACGGTACATGCCGGGTTGTTCATCGTCGGGTTGTTCGTATCCGCAAGGACCGTCGCGTCCTGCGTCCGTGCCGCAGACTTCTCGATGTCGAAGCCCAGGAAGTGGTAGTAGGTCCAGCGGGACCGAGCCCGATTGCGATTCGTTGCGGTCGTGGGGTAGCGAAGAAGCCAGGTGGTGGTGTTGAGGACTCCGGCGTGAGGGTAGTCCGTGGAGAGGTTGCCGGGGTTGATCACACGGTAGATGTTGGGAGGGTCTTCCTCCACGATCATGGATCTGTCCCTTCGGAAATACCGAGCAATTTCCGATGGCTTGAATTCCGTGACGTCCTCGGGATTGTCGAACTCCGTTGAGGCGCCGTACGCGCGGGCCGCCATCGGATTGGCCATGATGTAGTCCGCCGTCAGGATCTCCGTGTACGGTTTGTCGTTCTCGACGACGTGCGCGATGAGTTCCAAAGGGGCGCGGGTCACACCGTATTGCACAGCCCGTTCGTGGAATCGATACGCCGGATAGCGCCGCGGGTTGTCGGCATATCCGTTGGCAATGCCCTCCTGGGCCAAGGCCCAGCGCTTATTGGTCAGATCGACAAATCTCACCTCGGCGCTGCCGATCACGTTCAACCGCTCGCGGTCCGTGAGCAAGCGGTCATTGGCGGTCCGGATCAGGAAGTCATGGAATCCCTGGCCGGTCATCAAGCCCCTGATGGTCCGACGCAGGCTGGACTCCTCGCCGTCGCTGACTGCCCCGAGTTCGGCCTGCGTGGGAAGCCTGCCGGCGAACAGCAGCGCCGCGCGACGCAGGGTCCGTCCGGGCGTTGCCATCGTCACGCCCTCGAAGAGAGTGTCCGGTGACAGGGTCCCGGACGTGGTTTCGCCCCCGAGGGCGCGCAGGAACCGCTCCATGTTGGCGAATTCGGCCGAACCGGCCACGACCTGGATGCCCCCGCCGTGGCTCTCGGCACCCTGGATCTTGTTGAGGATCAGGTCGGCCCCGTCTTCGACGGTCCCGACGAAGTTCTGGAACACCCCCAAATTTGTTGCCTGATGTCCCTCGACACCTGAGGGGGTGAGCACCAGCCTGGTGTGTCCGGACGCACCTCCCTCGACATGGCAGTAGATGCATTTGGACTGCACGACCCCCTCGGAGATGAAGTCGCTGAAGAGTCCGCTCGGCGACTCGCCCTCCGGAGCGACTCCTCGCCATGCCGGCCGATCCGGGCGCGGCGCGTGCCTGGCGACAAGGGGACTCAGGACTCTCTTGCGGAAGGTGCTCGGTTCGGGATCCAAGCCGAGGACGACGGGACAGATCGCCTCCGATTGAATCGTACTGGCGGCGTCTTCAAGGCGAAGGTGTGCAGCTTGTGACCGTTCCGCCAGCAAGCTCTCGAACAGCCAGTCCCTTTCTTGCTCCTCCCAGAGTCTCTCCTCCCTGGCCTGATCCTGTTCGGCTTCACTCAGGTCGAACTGCGCCTGACCCACGGAGGTTCCAAGGACCGCAGCCAAGACCCAACCGAACAACGGCCTGAGACGTACGCAGAAAGAACACATTTTCTTGTTTCCCCGAGAATCCGGGGGGCTCCATCCGATGGTCTGACGCAGACCGAAAGCCCATCGTCGCACCAGTTTATGCCTTGCATGACGCCAAGATTGTGATCTTGCTGCAAATTTCGCGCAAAACCGCAACCGCAACCAAGAAGGGGCTGCTAGCCGTCCAACCGGTCGAACGCGAGGGACCGGATGGCGGCACCCGTCATTCAGTGACCCTCGGAAAGGAGAACCTGGCGATGAAACGTCACCTTCTTCTAGTGGCGGCCATGGCGATATCGGTACAACCGGCAACCACGCTGCCCTTGCCGGTCAAGAAGACCGGCCACGACCGCGTCGCGAGCGTGATCGCGCGAATCGCACCCACGGGATGCCTAGCGACTGCCCGGTCGGCACGCGTGGGAGGCTGGAACTCCGGAACGGTCCGGAGTCGCGGTCGGGGACCCCTTGGCGAGGCTCGGGCAAGGACACGGCCGATGCATGACAGGTGCCTTCCGAGGAGGGACTGCTTCACTAGGCAGACGCCAGTCCCAGGCCACCCGGCAAGCACTCAACCAGCCCGCCCCACGGGCGTTCGGGACAGCGTCTTCCGCACGCCTACATTCGTTGGCAGGTGATTCCCAGAACACTCGGCGACCTGCTCGCGACCAACAATGAACGCCCGAGCGTGCAGCGAACCTCCGGTGTGTTCCAGTGGCGGGCAAGGGCCGTGCCGCCGGATCCCAGCCGAGGTCGTGGCCTGCGAGTGCTTGGTTCGCGATTCTCTTGCTCTATCGGTCTTGTCGGACTGCGAATCACGGTTCAATGTTCATTCCGAAACTTCGCGATACGCACTCGTTGTGTGCGCTACCCGAATGACCAGCACGACAAGCGCAGTCTCCTGTACTTCGTAGAGCACTCGAAAGCTACCGACGCGGAGCCGCTTCAGCCCACGCAGATTCCCCTTCAACGGAATACCCAGCATCGGGTTTCCGGCAAGCCGATCGATGGCCGCCACAATCCGCACGCGATCCGGCTTGGCAATGCGCCGCAGTTCCTTGACCGCTTTCTCCTTAATCCGTATCGAGTAGGTCACGCCGAACCTGATCCCAGTCCAGCACCGGATCGCTAGGATCACGGAGCCGGTCCAAGGCTAGCGAGGCTTCGCCTCAGACCGACGAGATTCGGTTCGAAGTCGCTCGAT
>CAYWUV010000196.1:0-8316 GCA_964461235.1 uncultured Bryobacterales bacterium
CGTTGGCCCGGGGCCCTATACCCTAGTCAGGCCCCCCAAATTTAGAATCCCTGCCGCGGGGCCGGGATCCGCATGGGATACTGATGCGGATCAGCCCGTCTGCGGGCAGTCCCCTGAGGATTCCTATGCACCGAACGGCCTTTTCACTCGCGCTACTTCTCCTTGCCGGCACGTCGTCAATGGCGGGGCGGCCGAACATCGTGTTCATGATGGCCGACGATCTGGGCATCGGCGACGTGAAATGCTACGGCGGCGACCGTTGCCGGACCAAGACCCCGGCAATCGACTCGCTCGCTCGGGACGGGATGCTGTTTACGGACGCCCATTCGGTGGCGTCAGTTTGCGTTCCGTCCAGGATCGCAATCATGACTGGCCGCTATGCCTGGCGGTTCTCCCGCCCTGCGCGGAACGGCCCATGGGGATTTCTCAACCCCCAACTTCCGGCCGGGACCTTCACTCTGGGCACCATGCTCCGGGATGGCGGGTACCGTACCGGATACGTGGGCAAGTGGCACTTGGGCACCTTGATGCAGACTACGGACGGGGAGAACCAAGGCCCGGACAACGTCGACTACGACCGCCCCTTGAAGGTAGGTCCGAACGACCATGGGTTCGACTACTCGTTCATCCTGCCCGGATCCCTGGACATGTACCCCTACGTCTTCGTAAGGAACGGGCATTTCCAGGGCCGGGTCACCGCGCAGAAGGGCTGGAGCGCATTCAACCGAGTAGGCCCTGCTGCCGAGGACTTCGAAGACTACAAAGTGCTTGACGTGTTCGCCACGGAGGCCGAGGCGTTCATAGAGCGGAATGCCGGAAAGGCCCGCGATGGCACGCCGTTCTTCCTGTACGTGGCCCTGACGTCGCCGCACACGCCGACCAGCCCGAGCCCCAACTTCGAAGGGACCAGCGAAATCGGGCTCTACGGGGACTTCGTGGAAGAGACTGACGCGACGATGGGGCGGGTCCTTAAAGCGCTGGAGGAGCACGGCCTGGCGGACAACACGCTCGTGATCGCGACATCCGACCATGGCGCTGCCTCCTACGCCGGGAACATCCGCAAGGCTACGGCCGGCCAGATTCACGATCTCGAAGAACTCGGGCACTACTCGAGCGGCATCTATCGCGGGTACAAGTTCACGGTGTTCGAGGGAGGCCTCCGGGTGCCGTTCGTGGTTCGCTGGCCCGGGACGGTGGATCCGGGAACGCGCTGCGATCGCCTGGTGGGACTCAACGACCTGCCGGCGACGCTCGCCGAGGTGGCCGGCGTCGAGCCGGAGCCGGGAGAGGCTCCGGACTCGTTCAGCATCGTGCAACTGCTCAAGGATCCGGCGGGGTCCGGCCCGGACAGGGCGCTGGTCATGCAATCGCCGCTGGCATTCGCGATCCGTTCCGGACGATGGAAGCTCGCGCTGACACCGAGCAGCGGCTCGCGAGGGCTATGGGGTACCAAGCCGGTCCCGGAGGAGGCGTGGGGGGTAGCACTGCAGGCCTTCAGCGGGACACCCGAGGAAGCGGACCTGAGAAGAGCGCCGTTCGTCCAGCTGTTCGACCTGCGGACCGACGTCGGGGAGATCGCGAACCTCGCGAGCGACCGGCCCGAGATCGTGCGGCAACTCAGCAGCGAGCTCGACCGCCTGATCGCACGGGGACGGAGCACGAGCGGGGCCGGGCTCAGCAATGACGTGGAGAGGATCGACGTGCACCGGAACGCACGCCCGTGGATCCAGGCACTCCGCGACTCGAATTGACCCCCCCGGTCGGCCCTCGGTCTCGGCGCGGGTCTGCGGTCAGTACGTGCCGGACCGCCCCTGCAAGAATGGCTCGGGCCCTTGTGCCACACTGGGCGAGCGGTGCCTTTTGAGGAAGCAGCCAACACAGCTCGCATCGAGGAACTCCGCCACCGCGGAGTGGAAGTGTGGGGCCCCGAACGGGTGTACGTTGACGAGAGCGTCCGCCTGGACGCCATTGAGCCGGGTGCCGTCATCCGCCAGGCCTCGCTGTCCGGCTCGCGACTGAGCGTCGCGACGGGTGCGGAAATCGGCACCTCCGGCCACGCCGAAGTACAGGATTGCCAGATCGGCCCCGGGGTGCAGTTGGGCTCCGGCCTGTATCGTGGCGCAACGATGCTCGAAGGAGTGCAGATCCGAGGATTCGCCGAAATCCGACCAGACACGCTTCTGGAGGAGCAGGCGGATCTCGCTCACACGGTTGCGCTGAAGAACACTACCTTCACAGCTTGCTGCGTTGCCGGGTCGCTCATTAACTTCTGCGACCTCTTCCTGAGCGGGGGTAGCTCAAGAAAGGACCACACCGAAGTTGGATCGGGGGCGATCCACTATAACTTCGACCCGCGTGGCGACAAGTGGGGGAGTCTGATCGGCGGAATCCGCGGCGTGCTGATGCGATCTGCCCCGGTGTTTATCGGCGGCCACTGCGGCATCGTGGGCCCGGTCGAGATCGGTCTCGGCGCCGTCACTGCTGCCGGCTCTACGATTCGCAGGAACGTACCCGAAGGCAAGCTGTTCGGGACACCGGGAGCAGCCATCCCCCTCATGGACTTCAACCCTAAGGAGCACGGGGCGATGACGGGCCCGTTCCGGATCACCGCAAAGTTCGTGGCCACACTGCGAGCCCTGGATGCTTGGTACAGCGTCGTGAGAATCCCACATGCACGGGGAGGGGAGGCGGCCCTTTACGAAGCGGCCCGTCTGCGCATTCGTGCTCAGGTCGCGGAACGGATCGAACGGCTGGACCGGGTGGTGAAGAAGCTCCAGGACGGAGGCGCTGGATCGCCGGCAGGCCAAGCCCGAACCCGAGGCTTGCGGGACCACGACCGGCTAGTCGGAAACTGGCCGGATTTGCGGAGCGTCCTGGAGAGACCCGGTCGCCCAGCACCTCCTCCGGCGAGCTTCCTGCAGGCGTATTCCAGTGCGCGCCGCGAGGGGAAGAGCCACCTGGACGCAATCCGGCAGCCAGACCCGCTCGTGTACGGGGCGGAGCGCTGGCTGGACGGACAAGTCCGGGACACAATGGGGCGTGCGGTCGACGCGCTCGGAGGCTAGGACGGCTGATGCCTCGGTCGCGGTTCGGGGGTTGCCGGATGGGCCTCATCAGCATCCGGAACAGCGCTCCGCGGGAGTCAACGACCAAGCACTCCGATCGGTCCCGAATGCGGTGATCGGGACAAGAGATCGCGGCTATACTGCCAGAGCACCACGCATGAATCGAGCCCTGCGCACCTTGGCGCTGCTCGCGGCACCCGCGACTGCCTACGCGAATCCGGAATTCCTGCCCGCCGCGGCCCCGTTCGGGGCGAAGGACTGCCTGTTCTGCCATCTCGAGCCCGGAGGCGGAAGGGCGTGGAACGCCCGAGGCCATTGGCTGATGGAGCGCAAGGCGCAGCAGAGAGCGGCGAGCATTGCAATCGACTGGCTCAAGGAGTACTCCCCCAGCCAGTCCGAGAATCTCGGGGCATCGCCCGCCGCGACCGAGAGCCACCGCCGGGTGCCCGTAACCCTACGCCGCGGCCCGTTCCTCGAGCCGGAAGCGGATCCCGGCGCGCTTCGGGACTGGATCGAATCGCGCGGCACGTATTCGACGGCCACGGGGGAGTGGCCGCAGTACGCTGGCGACCTCGCGGCCTCGAAGTACTCCCCTCTCGACCAAATCGGAGCCTCGAACGTGGGGCGCCTTGAGCTCGCCTGGGTCTGGAACGCATTCGACAACCAGTACTATCTGGACCCGAAGGCCGCGGAGGGGGAGGAGCCCGGACGCGGTCAGCGGGCGATGGTTCCCGACGGATTCAAGGCGACGCCGCTCATGGTCGGAGGCAGGCTCTACATCCGCACCAACTTCAGCGGCGTCGCCGCAATCGACCCTGCCACCGGAGGCGAGATCTGGAGCCATGACCCGGGCACGGCACGCTGGGGCAGGCCGGGGATATTCGGCTTCGCGACACGCGGACTCGGCTATTGGTCTGACGGGGAACAGGAACGGATCCTGCTGTGCACCGGAGACAGCTATCTCGTGGCACTCGACCCGGCGACCGGAAAACCGATCGAGAGTTTCGGAGACAACGGCCGCACGGATCTCACGCAAGGCTCGCGAAGGCCCCTGATCCGCACGCTGGTCAACTGCAGCGCGCCCCCTGCGATCATCGGCAACGTCGCGGTCATCGGGAATCAGATTGCCGACGGACCGCCCGGACGGTCCGCGAGGAGCGGCGGCCCCAACTGGAAGGACAACTGGCCGGTCGGGGACGTCCGCGGCTACGACATCCTGACCGGGAAGCGCCTCTGGACCTTCCACACGGTCCCGCAAGAGGGCGAGTTCGGCAACGAGACCTGGGAGGGGGATTCATGGCAGTGGATGGGGAATACGAACGTCTGGTCGATGATGAGTTCCGATGAGGAACTGGGATACGTCTACCTGCCGGTCACGGGACCGACGTTCAACTTCGCCGGAGACTTCCGTCCCGGCGACAACCTGTTTTCGAACAGCATCGTCTGCTTGGATGCCAAGACGGGAGAGCGCGTTTGGCACTTCCAGACGATCCGCCACGACTTGTGGGACTGGGATCTTCCGGCGGCACCGAACCTCATCGACATCGTCGTGGACGGACGGCCAATTCCCGCTCTGGCCCAAGTCACCAAGACAGGTTTCGTGTACGTATTTGACCGACGAACCGGCGAGCCGGTCTGGCCGATCGAGGAACGCAGCGTCCCGGAAAGCGAAGTGGAGCAGACGGCCGCGACGCAGCCCTTCCCTGTCAAGCCGCCACCGTTCGAGTTGCAGGGCGTTTCTGAAGAGGAGCTGGTCGATTTCACCCCGGACATTCGGGCCCGGGCGCTCGCGGCAGTCCAACCGCACCGTATGGGACCGCTCTTCGAGCCGCCGTCGCTCCAAGGGACGATCCAGGTTCCGGGATGGGGAGGGGGAGCGAACTGGGGCGGTGCCGGATTCGATCCGGAGACCGGGTATCTGTACCTGTCCTCCCGCCGACAGTACATCGTCGTCGGCATGAGCCCGGTGGAGGATCCGCAAGCGCGGGGCTACCAGTTCGAGCACAAGTTCTTCCGGGTCTCGATCGGTGGGCTTCCGGTCGTGAAACCTCCGTACGGCACGCTGACTGCGTACGACATGCACCGTGGCGAGATCGCCTGGCAGGTGCCTCACGGCAACGGGCCGAGGAACCGAGGAGCGTTCCGGGGGCTCGGCCTGCCGCCGCTCGGCAATCCGAACGCCGCGGGGGTCCTTGTGACGCGCACCTTGCTGCTCGCAGGGGATCGGGGCGACGCTTCCGAGCCGTCGTACCTCCGTGCATACGACAAGGCGACCGGAGACACGCTCTGGGAGCAAGCGCTCCCGGGCCGCCACCACAACGCCGCCCCGATGACCTATATGCACGAGGGCCGGCAGTACATTGTCATTGCGGTGGGCGGGGCCGCCGAGCCGGCGCGACTGGTAGCGTTCCGTCTGGCAGGTACTTCGGACTGATAGCCTATCCCTCGCCGCGGCAAGGTTGATTCCCGAAATCACCCGCGATACACTTGCCGCATCGGAGGCCCAGATGGCCGTATTCGAGAACTCCCTATCGAGACGCAACCTAGTCCGGACGGCGGCGATCGTCCCGTTTGCCGCTGTAAGGGGCACGGCCGCCAATTCCGCAGTCAAAGTCGGACTGCTCGGAGCAGGAGGCCGCGGAACGCGGCTGGCCAGCTTCGTAGTCCAAGTGCCCCAAGCGAAGCTGGTCGCCCTCTGCGATCTCTTCGACGATCGGATCGAGAAGGCCCGGAAGACGATTCCTACCGAAGATGCGAGGGCCTACAGGGACTACCGCGAGATGCTGGACAGTGATGTCGACGCGGTAATCATCGCCACTCCTGTGTTCCTCCATCCCGAGCACCTAGAAGCGGTGGTACGGGCCGGCAAGCACGTCTACATGGAGAAACCCGCAGGAGTCGACGTCGCCGGGTGCAAGCGCGTCATGCGGGCCTCGGACTCCGCGCGCCCGGGGCTGAACGTCACGGTGGGATTCCAGCAGCGGTACGGATGGACCTACCAGCAGGCGAAGAGCATGCTCGATGACGGCTTCGGGGCGGTCCGGCAGGCCGAGGCGCACTTCCTCAAGGGACCGATCAGCGGCAACGAGCCCAAGCGCGAGCGTCCCACGACCATGATCCAGAAAGTGCGGGAATGGAAGCACTGGCGGGACCTCTACGGCGACATCATCGTCGAGACGTACTGCCACTCGATCGACGTCCTGAACTGGTTCCTCGGGGATCGCCATCCTCTGCGTGCCGTCGGGAGCGGAGGGCGGACGATACGCAACGACGGAGACATGTCCGACCACATCACGGTGGCGTACGAGTATTCGGGCGGCGTCCAAGCGACCCTCGTGGGCTCGCACATCACCCCTCCGTTCTTCCGAGAGGTGCATGAACGCTTCTACGGGCCGGATGCGGCCTTGGAAACGGCCCGGCACTACTGGAAGCACTACCGCGGGCGCGACGACGTCGTCCATGAGGAGCCGCCTCGGAACATCGACCACGACTCGGTCGAGGCCTTCATCCGGAGGGTGGCGGAAGGCAAGGCGGAGAACGTCGGAATCCGCGGCGCCGAGAGCACGCTCACTGCCATCTTGGGCCGCATGGCCATGGACTCAGGTCGCACGGTCACGTGGGAGGAGATGCTGGCGTCGGCCTGACGAGCGTCCGGATGAACGTCTTGCACCAATCTACCTCCCTTTGCCTGGCGGCCACGCTGATTGCAGCGATTCCGGCTCCGGCGCAGTCCAATACACTGCACCCCTCGGAGCGCGCCGAAGGCTACGTGCTGCTCTTCGACGGCCAGAGCCTCGACGGCTGGGACGGGGACCCGAAGCTTTGGACGGTCCGGGACGGAGCCATCGTCGGATCGAGCGACGGCCGCACGGTCGAGACCAACACGTTTCTCGTCTACCGCCAACCGTATTCCGACTTTGTCCTCCGGCTTGAAGTGCGCCTGCGGAACGGGAACAGCGGCATCCAGTTTCGGAGCCGGAGGATACCGGGCCCGGGCTGGATCGTCCACGGGTACCAAGCGGACCTGTCGGATGCCGGCGAGCGATCGGCGTGGGGCAACTTCTACGAGGAGAAAGGCCGGGGGCGGGGCCTGATGTCGACGCCCGACGAGGGCTGGAAACGCGCGAAGGGCATCGTGCGGACGCAAGACTGGAATGACTACGAAATCCGCGCCGAAGGAAGCCGGGTCCGTCTGACGCTCAACGGCAGGGTCACTTTCGAAGGCACGGACGACAGGACCCGGGAAGGCATCATCGCGATCCAGCTCCATTCGGGCCCGGCAATGCAAGTTGAGTGCCGCAGTATCCGGATCCTGCCTCTCAACTGAACATGCCGAGGCCCAAACGACCTCTTCAGGGTCCCGCCTCGTAGTGGACGGGTCGCCACGGAGGCTCTGGGCGGCGACGGCAGGTTCTCGGAGACTAGCCGGAAGTTCGCCGGGTTGGCTGATTCGCAACTTTGGACGTTCGTGCTCGCAGACGGGATGACCTCCATCGCTGCATGATTCCGGGCGCACGCCCCAGACGGGGGTGCGGGAACCCGGTGCCCCAACCGAGGGAGGCGGCAGTGCTGACGCGAGAGTGAACAATGACGGCCGGGTGCAGGTGCCAAGGACTGAACTGGTGGCTTGGGCGGTTTTTGGGATGGAAGCATCCCCGGAGGGCAGCACGCGCGGTGCAGGTTAGTATGAGCCCATGCCGTCCAGAGTGTCTCTCGTAGCCGCCGTGGTCGCAGCATGCGGGTGGCTGGCGGCCGAAGCCGTGTTGGCCGAGAACTCCAGAGAACTGCTCAAGCAGGGAGCGCTGCTGACAGCTCCGGAGGTCAGGACGCTCGAAGGGCAATTGTAGGATGACGCTGGCGATATTTCCGCTCGCACGCTGCTGCTGGGCTACTACCGTGACAGGTCCCGCTCGCGGGAACCGGCTTGGGAGGCACGCTCGCGAGCTCTCGTTCTTTGGCTGATCGAGAACGACCCCAAGTCGAGCCTGTTGGCAGGGTTGTACCCTATCGGACGGATTTTGGGTCGTTACGAGGACCCCGCATCCTACGCCAACGGCAAACGCGCTGTACAGGCCCACATCGAAAGGGATCCAAACGACCTGGTTCTGCTGGATCTCATGACGGATCTTCTTGGGACAAGGGACCGTCCCCTTGCCATCGAGTTGCTTCGACGGGCACAAGCCCTTGATGAATCGAAGTCAAACCTTCATGATCTGGGCGCTCACCCCGACTGTATGAAACGGGGCGCACA
>CAYWUV010000197.1:0-8299 GCA_964461235.1 uncultured Bryobacterales bacterium
GCTGTTCAGTTACTCGGGATGGAATGCCGCGGCATACGTCAGCGAGGAGATCCGACACCCGGAACAAAACGTTCCCCGGGCTCTGCTGATGGGCACGGCGGTTGTCGTGCTGATCTACCTGTCCCTGAACATGGTGTACCTGTACGCGATGCCGGTCGAGGAGTTCCTCAACCAGTCGACCCGCATCGGCGATCTAGCGGTGGATCGACTGTTCGGCGGCGGCGCGGGCGGAGCCTGGGCCGCGGCGTCGATTGTAATGATCGCGGCCAGCATCAGCGCGATGGTGCTGGCCGGCCCCCGAGTCTACTATGCGATGGCTCGTGACGGACTGTTCTTCGGCGCTGCAGCCCGGGTCCATCCGCGGTTCCGTACCCCGGTCGTAGCCATTGCGGCACAGGCCGTCTGGAGCGGCGTCCTAGTCCTGACGGGCACGTTCGGCCAGCTCGTGGAGTACACGGGTTTCGCCGTCGTGTTGTTCGCGGGCATCGCGGTCTTCGCCGTGTTGGTGCTTCGGTGGAGGCATCCGTCGGAGACGCGGCCTTTCCGTGCTTGGGGATACCCCTTCGCGCCGCTCTTCTTCGCGGTGACCAGCCTGTTGATCGTTCTCAACGCTCTGAGGGAGAATCCCTCTACTTCGGGGGCCGGCCTCCTCGTGATCGGCTTGGGGGTTCCGTTCTATTTCTGGATGTGCGCCAGGGGACGGCGCTCGCAACGACGAGGCTGACCGTCAACGTACCGATTGGATGGCGGGTCAGTTTGCCGAGGTTGTTCTGTCGCAATGATTCGGATTCTTCCTGAAGTTCCGTGACCTTACGTTGCGACTGGTTGGTTCGAGCGTTTTTCCTTGGGGCAGGCCCCTAGGTTCTCGCTTGGCGTGCGTAGGTCGGTTGGTACGATGAGCGCTGTCGATGGGAGGGCGAATCCTATCCTGTTCTGGCACCGTGATAGCGATCGCTCTCTCGGTCGCTACCTGCCCCGCGCAGTCGCAACGGGAGGGGTGGGATAGCAGGCGCGTGCGAATGGTTCGCCAGCAGATTGAGGCCCGGGGAGTTCGGGATCCCAACGTGCTCGAGGCGATGCGCAAGGTCCGGCGGGAACAGTTCGTTCCGGAGTCGGTTCGCACCTACGCCACTTCCGATACCCCGCTGCCGATCGGTTTCGACCAAACCATCTCGCAGCCCTATATCGTGGCGTACATGACGGAACTCCTGGAGCTTGACGCCGACCACCGTGTCCTGGAGATTGGAACCGGGTCCGGATACCAGACAGCGGTTCTCGCGACCCTGTGCGACCACGTCTACAGCATCGAGATCGTTCCCGAGCTTGCCGAGCGCGCTTCGGAAACCCTTCGGGAGCTGGGCTACGGCAATGTCAGCCTTCGCCGGGGAGACGGGTACCTCGGCTGGCCCGAGCACGCCCCTTACGACCGCATCATTGTCACGGCCGCTCCGCCCGAGCTGCCCCAGGCCCTCGTTGGCCAACTCGCAGCGGAGGGCCGGCTGGTGGCGCCAGTAGGCAGGAATCCCGACTCGCAGAAGATCGTCTTGGTCACTAAGAACACCAGGGGAAATGTCCGGCAGCGGGACCAGTTGCCCGTCCGATTCGTCCCGATGGTCCGAGGACCTGACGGCCGCTAGCGACGGGTCTCACGGAGAATCGGCCGTCAAGCGGATGGGTTCGGTTTCTTCCTGAGGCTGCGGTGGTGGCGCGCGACCCGCGGCCAGTCCGATTCCAACCAGCACGGCTCCGAGGCCGGTTATCAGCCGAGCTGGCACGGGTTCGTCGAAGTACACCGAGCTCAGGAACACTCCGCTCACGGGAGTCAGGAACGAGAACGCGATCACGGTGCCGGGAGTGTGCTTTCTCAGCAGGTACACCCAAGTCAGCTGGCCGGCTCCGCCTACCACGACGCCTTGGAAGACCAGTGCAGTCCAGATCGTCCAATCCGCTTCCACACGCGGCATCGCGTCCGGGATCGTCTCGGCGCCCAGCAGGAATAACGGGAGAGACCCGAGCAGCGGCCAGAACACAGCCCGGACGAAGCTGACGCGTAGGATCAGCTGCCGGACGTACACCATGCGCAACGCGAGCAGGCTCGCGGCGACGATGATCAGGGAGTTGCCGAGAAGGGGATTCGGGGCCAGCGCGCTCGAGGCGCGAGACAAGAAGACCCAGGTGACACCCGCGAACGCCACCGCCAGTCCCAGGGTCCGCCGAGTCGTCAGCCGGTCCTCTGGCACGAAGAACGAGGAAGTCAGGTTGGCAAGGATCGGGTAGGTATTGAAGAGAATTGCCACGAATAGCGGGGACGTGTAGTCGGATCCGGTCTGGAGGGCACTGATCTGGATGGTGTAAACGAGAGTCAAGAGGGCCAGCGGCCCCAGTTCCGAGCGTCGCGGCCGGAGGTCCTCTCCGAGTGCCACTGAAAACAGCCCGATGCTGGCGCAGCCGATCGCGACACGGATGAAGGCCCCGTACAGCGGGGACAGCGACTGCAGCACCACCTTGATCGCGACAGGATTCCCGCCCCGAACTGCCGCGATCAGCAGGCAGACCAGCACCGAGGCTATCCCAAGAGGCTGAGAGACCTTTGGGTGCTTGCCCGGCATGACGCTCGGAGTTCTCTGCGCGGCAGGCGCATCCGGCTACGCGGAGAGTAGGGGCCGCGTTCTCCCGGAGTGCGTTCGCCGGAGGCGGTCCCCTTCGAGACTACTCAGGTCCGGGACCAGAGGGCCCGCAGGAACCTGGTGCCGTCCACCGCAATGTCGTCCATCGAGTCCGCGAGGTCCCTCCAGATGGCCGTTGCGGCCGAAAGTTCGGGGATGTGGGAGTTGAACGACTCGATCGTCAACCAGCGGTCGTACCCGATCTCCTTGATTGCCGCCAGCACGCCCGGCCAGTCAATGTGGCCGCTGCCTGGCGTGCCACGGTCGTTCTCGCACGTGTGGACGTGCATGAGGTACTTGCCGCAGGTCCGGTAGGCGTCGGGCACGTCCTTGTCTTCAATGTTCTGGTGAAACGTGTCCAGCAGAATCCCGATTCTCTCGCTGCCGATCTCCTGTACGAGGCGGACCGCATCGGCGGCTGTATTGAGGAAGTAGGTCTCGAACCGGTTGAGTGGCTCGACTGCCATCGTCACGCCGGCGTCCTGCAGATCATCGTCCAGGGCTTGGTGGAACTCGACCGCCCACTTCCACTCGTCCTCTGTCCGGCGACGTCCGGGCAAGTAACCGACCGGAGCATGCGTCGGTCCCGCGATCTGGTCCGCTCCGGCCTCCGCCGCTGTCCGTATCACGGTCTTCCAGTGCTCGACCGTTTGCGCCCGAACCCCAGCGTCCTCGCTGATCGGATTGACGCCGTCCGGGTTTACCGAGCAGAAGTGGACGTTCAGATCGTGCGCCTCGCACGTTCTCCGGACGGCTGCGGTGTCGAGATCCGAAGGTACGAACACGGGGATCTCGATGCCGTCGACGCCAGCCTCCTTCAGGTCGTCGATCGGATACTTGTCCGGCTCGAAAGCGCCGGACCAGATCAGCGTGTTGACTCCGAACTTCATCGTGCGTGAGGCCTCCCGGTTTCCAAGGCCGCCATTATTACAGACTCGGCTTGCCGTCCGGCTTTCCCCAACTGCCAGCAGAGATCACGCCGCTCTGGAGCCCCATGGCCGTCAGGCCTCCATCGAAACGAGCATGCTCGACCTTCATGCATCTGTCCATCACCACTTCGAGCCCGGCTTCGAGGGCCTTGCGGGCCGCAGCTTCGTGAATCACGCCGAATTGCATCCAGATCACCTTGGCCCCGATCGCGATGGCTTCGTCGACGATGTCGGGAACGTACCTCGCGTCCCGGAAGATGTCGACCACCTCAATCGGCTCTTCGATCGCTCGGAGCGACGGGTAGCAGCGGCGGCCGAGAATGCTCGTCTCGCGGGGATTGACCGGCACGATGTCGTATCCGCGATTGGAGAGGTAGATCGCTACGAAGTGGCTGGGACGCAGCGGATTGGCGGACAGGCCCACCATCGCGACCCGGCGGAAGCGCTGCAAGATGGAGAGACGCTTCATAGGGCCGGCGGACAGATGGCCCCACGATGCGCCGTCGTTCGTTTCGTCGTCCGCCGGGGGCAGGCTGCAAGAGAGGTTGGCCATTCGATCATCCCGGGGAAGGCGGGGCCGGCGGAAACCGGGAGGTAGCGGTTGCACTAGCCCCGTCCGATGCCCTGATGGACTTCGCGCTAGAGAACCCTCCGGGCATCCCCGTCCCTCAGCGTAATCTTCTGGCGGTCGAAATGCTCCAGGAGCGGGATTGCGTATTTCCGGCTCACGTCTGCCAGGGCCTTGAATTCGCCGACCTGGATGCGTTGCCCTCGCATTGCCGCCAGCCGGTCCCGGAGCGCTCCGATGGCGCTGCTATGGAACACGAGCTCGCGGCTGACCCGGACGAGGACGCCCTCCCGCAACAGGGCGGCGAGCACCCGCTGGGCCCGGGCCGCATCGATCGGAAGAGTGGGAAGAAAATCCTTCAGGGCAGGCACGCGGAGGCCTGCCTCCGCGAACGCCGCGACCAAGCTGTCCCGGGCCTGCTGCTCGTCGGCTTGGAGTCGAATCCTATAGCCGGCGGATCTCACGAGCTCGCCCTCCATCGCCACGTCTCCGGAGTCGGTAAGCCGCCGGAGCAAGCAGTCGGCGAAGAAGTCAGGCGCGGCGGGAAACTCCCCGGTTCGAATCGCCTCGGTCGGCGCGCCCGCCAGCAGTGGATTCGACTCGTGGAAGCGGGCGAGGGCCCGTAGCAGTTGCTCCTGTGCCTGCCGTACCCGTGCAAACGAACTCACCCACAAAGGCTTCTCCCGCAGGACCAGTTCGGACTCGCTCGTCCGGGCCAAATCCAGCCATTGCTGCTCTGGCCGGCCAGTCATGGCGGTCAGTTCTCGCCCGGAGACTCCGTACGGCCGGCTTTGGCACAGTAATCGGAGGACAGTGGCAGGCTGACTGTCCCGCAACGCCTCGAGCAGAGGCCGCCAGTCCTCCTTTCGCTTGTACCGCGGTGCGTTGGGCCGGAGCAGCCTGCCTCCCGCGATTGTCGTCAGGGGTGAGAACTGCCTCAGGATGAATGGATCTCCGGACACCGCCACAAGGGGATTGTCCAACCTCAGCTGCACGAATCCCTCGCTACCCGGCACGAGTGCTGCTTGCCGGCCCTGCGCTCCGAGGATGTACGCGCGCCCGACGGTCTCGGACGTACCGAGGTGCACGTGCACCGGAGCGCCGTGCCTGAGGGGCTTTGCCGATACGAGCAGCTCGATCCACGCGTCGAACTGCGTGGTCTCGGAGAATTGCGAAGGTGCCGCGAGACACATGCCGCGCTCCAAGGCGGACTTTGGCGTGCCTCCCAGGTTCACTGCTGTGCGCTGGCCGGCCAGCGCAGCCCGAAGTGATTTGCCGTGGACTTCGACGCTGCGTACGCGCGCTTGCTGCCGTCCGGGCAGGATTTCTACCTGGTCCTCCACCCTGAGTTGTCCGCTGACGAGCGTTCCCGTGACGACCGTTCCGAACCCCTTCATCGAGAAGACGCGATCGACTGGCAGACGGAGAAGCCCGTCGCTGCTGCGAGGTTTGACAGCGCGGGCCGCTTCGGCCAGGGCGCTGCCCAACTCCGGCAGTCCCGCGCCCGTGGTGCTGCTGACGGGAATCATCGGAGCCGTGTCCAGGAACGAATCCGCAAGATAGTCCTCGACCTCCAGCTTCACCAGTTCGAGGATCTCTTCGTCCACCAGGTCGGACTTGGTCAGCACGACGATGCCGTGCCGTATGCCGAGCAGCCGGCAGATCTCGAAATGCTCGCGTGTCTGGGGCATTACGGACTCGTCCGCCGCAATCACCAGCAGCACTACATCGATGCCGCCCACGCCGGCCAGCATGTTCTTCACGAAGCGTTCGTGACCCGGCACGTCGACGAATCCCAGGTGGAGCCCTGGTTCGATCTCCAGGCTGGCGAAGCCCAGGTCAATCGTGATACCCCTCCGCTTTTCCTCCTCCCACCGGTCCGTGTCCGTGCCGGTGAGGGCTCGCACCAAGGACGTCTTGCCGTGATCGATATGGCCGCTTGTTCCGACGATGACGTTGCGAGGGGCGTTTGCCATAGGTGTACTTGCAACTGTACCCCCTGCCGGAGGATGGCTCGCCAATACAGGGACCGTGATGCAGAATGAATGCAGCCTGTGGTGATATGCCGCTCCTGCTATACGCGCTGGTCCTCGTAGCGACTGTCGCGGCGCAGCCTGTCGAGATCGTCAACGTCCACGGCGACGTCAATGTCGAGGTTGTCCCGGAAGACCGCCTCAAGGTCTGGCGGGCAGGGGGCCCGCGCGATACGAGGGAAGGCATTGCGGTCAGCCGTTCCCCGACTCGTCTTCTGATCGAGGCACTTCCGCCGGAAGAGAACGAACTCGCTGGGATCGAGGTGAGAGTGCCGCTAGGTGTGGGCTTTTCCGTCCGGACCGAGAACGGGCCGATCAATGTGGCTGGGATGGTCCGACGCGCCACGCTCGTTTCCTCAACGGGGGCGATCGCACTAGCTGTTCCGCTGGACGTTACCCAGCTGAACGTCGATACCTTGGACCGGCCTCTCGACCTCAGCCTGCCGTCACGCAACGGGATCGGATTGACGTCGTACGCCATCAGTCCGCGGAGGAGGGTCTGGAAGCTCTCGAGTCATCCACGGACGCGGGACTTGCGGTACGGCTTGATCGAAGGGGTGTTGCAGTCGCCTTCCGGGATGACTGTTCGTGATTGGCCGATTCCCCGTGACTGGCCGTTGAAGCCTCACACTCTCTCAAGCGAGGCAGTCGAGAGGCTCCTGGACAGTGCGAAGCGGCGGCGCTCCGGAGGCGCCCGGCCGCGCCGCGTGACACCGGCTCCCGAGGACGCTGCGGATCCCTCGGACACGGAAGCGCTGTTCAAGTCCGAGGTCCGGATGGTCAGCATGAGCGTCGCGGTGTCTGACAGCGGCGGCCGACCCGTTGCCGGTCTCGGCAAGGCCGATTTCATCGTCGAAGAGGACGGCCAGCGCCAGGACATCCAGGTGCTGGATCCCGAGGAGTCGCCGTTTAATCTGGCGATCCTGCTGGACCTAAGCGGAAGCACCTCGGTGGATTTGGAACATATGCGTCAGGCGGCCATCCGCCTGATCCGCATGGCGGGACCGAATGACCGCGTCGCGCTGTATGCGATGTCCGGCAGCCTGTTCCATCGGCTCGCCCCGCTCACCTCCGAACGGGACGTTCTACTTGATCGCTGCGCGAGGCTTCCGTACCCCGCTGGGGGATCCCCCCTCTGGGACGTGATCGCTCTTGTCTACGACGACCAGCTCGCGCAGCATGCCGGGGAACGAAACGCGCTCGTCGTGATCAGCGACGGCATCGACAATCGGATCAGCGGGCAGTCCGTGCCGTCGATGCTCCGCGCCTCCAGGCTCACGGGAGCCGCGAGCGAGATGGACGCGCGCATCTACCCGATCTTCCTGCTGTCGGGCGAGCGGTTCGGCCGCAACTGGTCCGCGAAGGCCAGGATTCGCATGACATCACTGGCGAAGCAAACCGGGGGGAAGCTCTTCACAGCGAGTTCGGTAGCTGACATCGAGCCGGTGTTGCCGCAGCTGGCGAGGGAAATGAGAAGCGTCTACGAACTCGCGTATTACCCTGGCAATCAGGACTTCGATGGGGACTGGCGCCGGGTGCGAATCAAGGTCGCGTTGCCCGGAGCCCAGGTCCGAGCCCGCCCAGGGTACTTTGCAGACTAGAATGCTCGAGATCTCCCTGTCCGCCGAGCGTCACTGCCAAATTGGCAGCGAGATTCCCGCCAAGACCTGATGGGAAGCGCTGCTAGGAATGTCGGGGGGCTCCGGATTCGTCGATCTAGCAGAGATGCAAGGCCCTTTTTGGCACAACTCATCACTTCGGATGCACACTAATGATAAAGGAAAACGACTGAGCTCTTGGGGCTTCAGGCCCCAAGCTGAGACGCTCGGCGACCCATCTCAGACGCACTAGTAGCATAAGCAATGCCGACGTTACTTGTTCAATCTCGTAACTGTTCTGTCGTACCGCCTTATTCGTAATCGGGGTGCCGTAGAGAGAGGTATGGCCACGGCTGGTAGGATCCCTCTCTTCGCAGTGTCGGAGCTGGCGTCAGACACCGTTGTGGCAGGTAAGAGATCCTAGTGTTTGCTGCGGGATCTGCTACCGATGGCAGGGATTCTCAATTTAGCCTTTTTGGGTCTCGCAAGCCGCTGCGGGGCCGGC
>CAYWUV010000198.1:0-8278 GCA_964461235.1 uncultured Bryobacterales bacterium
GCCGGCCCCGCAGCGGCTTGCGAGACCCAAAAAGGCTAAATTGAGAATCCCTGGCGCCACTGCGAGTGTTAGTTGCGTATCATCGCTGTACTCACCAGCTTGGATAGTTTCCTCGAAAGGCCGAAAGCGATCGCCGCTCCGCCGCGTCCACGTTCTGAACTCAAGGCGTGGCGATGCGATTCCCTTGCGGTCGCGAACCCTCCTCGGCAATTCTTGGGGCCAGCCTAGAGCGTCTCCCGCCGCTAAGGCTAGGAAGGCACCTTCTGCCTTAGATGCCGGCAGGACTGCGCTAGGCGGCTGCGCTGTCCTTGCATCACACATCTACACCTCCCCACTGGGACTCGCGCTCGGACGGTACGCGCCCCATACGCAGACGTCGACTCAGCACCTGCGGCTCGAAGAACTCCGGAACGATCACGATCCGAGGGACCGTGGCACCAATTAGAGTAAGCCTTGATGCTTCACGAGCGGCCTGGTCATCGTCGCGAACGACAAATCCGTACACATCGCTGAATCCAATTTGACCGGGAACCAAGACCTCCGCTTGGTCGTCGGTCGGAAGCCAATCGGGATGCTCCGGCCCGCGGATCGGACCGACAGTGGCCAAGTAAATGCCAAAAGGACCCGCGGTCGGGCGGCCCAATCTTGTTGCTGCGTTTCATAGGTCATAGGCTTCCGCCATTCTCTTCGCTTCAGTTTGGTTCGGTTCGAGTGCCTGTAGCTGGCCCTTCTGCCAAGAATCACCGATGTACTCACAGAGTTGCCTGCTGTCCTGCTGTACACAGTCGGGCCACATGCAAATCTCCTTCCATTCGGAATCTACCCTGATGGGTGTGCACAAGACGGTTCCCTCTGGCCGTCCGAACATCTAGTTGCCCTTTCGCTGCTGAAGAACGAATTTGCGGCGGATTCGTGATCCACTCCGACGTCCTGCCATGCGTCGACCTGGTCCGCTCGCTACGACGCCATGGAACCGAACCGCGTGTTGCCCGGCCGTCAGCGCCGGTAGAGAGCATCCAACCCCCGGAGCTTCAAGTCCCGAACACCGCGACTCAGTCACAAGTGCTTGATGAATCATGGCTTTTGCACTGCAATCGCGAGCCAGTTTCGACACTGATGTTGCATGGAGTTGCATTCTCTCAGTGGTAGGATCGAAGCGATCGCGGACGATGCAATGAGACCGAATCGGCTAGTCCCAAAGGCGTGGCGTGGCGCCATCCTTCTGCTTCATGCGTTTTCGATGGAAGCAGGTGGCCCCTTACCCGAATTCACCTTCCAAGGTGTAGCTCTGCACCCGACGGATCTGGCCTACGCCCCGACCCAGCAGCTGATCCATCCTTCCATCATCAGGACCCAGGGACGTATCGAGGATCCGTTGGGCAAATTCTACCTGTACTACTCTCCCCACAAGCACGTGGCGATCAGCATGGCGTACGCTGACAGTCTCGACGGCCCTTGGACGGAATACAAGGCCAATCCGGTCATCAAGGGTCCGACTGCTCCGGATATCCGCTGGATCGAAGAGAAGGGCAGATTCTACATGTGGGGACACACGAGAAACTCGCGAACCGAGCTATGGACCAGTCGAGACGGGATTCGCTTCGAGCGGCGGGGCGTGAGCATCACCGCGGCGAACATCGGCACGCGCAACGCCACTTACACCCGAGTCTACGAGTATCCGCTCGAGCGCTACGGCAGCAAATACGTCATGCTCTACTCGGGGTTCATCGAAGGAAGAGAGATTCGATGCGTCTGGCTGGCGCATTCCAAGGACGCTGAGAACTGGGTCCAGTTGAAGATCCCATTGGTAGAGCCGATCGAGGGCGAGAACAATGATCTGTACGGCCCGTCTCTTCTGCGCTGGAAAAACCGCAACTACGTCGTCTACCAAGATCACACCGCGTGGCGAGGCGGTGCCATTAAGTACGTCGAAGTGGACGCCGAACTGAACTCGGTTGGTATCAAGGGCAAGCGTTTCGTGCTGATCGATCCGCCGCCCGGGCCGCCTCTGAAAGACCGTTACCGGGGCGGCGAGTTCTATCTGGAAAACGACACGCTCTATTTGTATTCCAGCGCCTCCTCGGACCCGAGGATCATCGTCTACGCGACGGCGCGCGTCACTCCCGGCCCATAGAGCAAGCAAAGGCGGGAGACCGCCTCAGCACTCACGGCCTGGGCAGTGAAGGCCGCTCCACAGGGGTAAACGTCGGAAAGGAGTTTCCACACGACGGCCAGCCCAACCAACCCCGGTGCTCCGCCGCCCGTTCCCGGAGCCGGGCTGACCCGAAGCCCGCGTCACCTCTCCTTGCGCGTGACGCGGAAGACCTTGAACACGCCGCCGACCGTTCGGTGGTAGTACAAGTGTTGTTCGTTCCCGGAGAGCACGGGTGCTTCCACGTCTCCGGTGATGGCCATGATTCTCTCGGGGCTACCGAAGGGTTCACTTCTTGACCTCCGCTTCGCCACGTAGATGCCGACGAATTTCGGACGGCCATCAACCTTGCTGATCCGAGTGAAGAAAAGTTCGAGGCCGTCGGCGGAAATGGCCGGAGCGTACTCCAGGCTTGCGGTGTTGACGTTCGCGAGAATTCCCTCGTCGATCCTCACCCAACGCCCGTCCTTCAATTCGGCCCCTCTCACCTTGAAGGGGTACGGAAAGGGTTGCAGAGGACCGAACCGCCCCTCGGAATAAAACAAGAGGGTGCCGTCGTCGCTGACGTCAGGGTCGAGGCTGATCCACATTTTCATCGGAAGATTCGGGCTTTCCTTGTAGATGTCCCCCTCCAGTTCTGTGATGTCCTTTGCCTCCCCGTTCTCGAATCGTGCGCGATGCAGGCTCCGGATGTCGCGCGGAAACTCGCCCATGGTGATGAAGTACAGTGTCCCGTCGCCAGCGAAGCTCGGCGTGCCGTCGACCTTCGAACTGACCGTGTTTCTTACCTTGCCCTTGTACTCATAGGTGCGTTCACCGATGCGGACCGACCAATGCATGTCCTTGTTGGGTTTGTTGCGGTCATTGAACAGCAGGAACCGGCCGTCCGGGGAAATGCCCGCCTCCATGGCGTCGCCCTCATACCCACGAATCTCGATGGGCTCTTGGTTGGTCCATTCGCGGTTCGGCACGACCGAAGATGGGTCGTGCTCAAGCAACATCGCCAACGCCTCTGTGGCTCCGAGGTTGTCAGGCGCACAGCGCCAAACCGCGAGAGCCAACAACCCGAGGCCGCCAATTGTGCGAAGTATCCTCATGGGAATCGTCTCGACTTGTCAGCTCCGGTGCCCGGCCCGGCCCGGTAATTGCGGGGCTCGATCGGTTGGTTCGATAGGTGCAACAACCATCTGGGCCAGCGAATCGTGCGAGGCTGCGCCTCTTATGTTATACGGATGCCGCAGAGAGGTGAATGGCCACCGCTGCTAGTGTTCCGTGCCGGAAATTCGGTGACAGTAAGTCTTGAGCGATTCCAGGATCTCATCGGCCGTATTCGTCCAGATGAACGGCTGGGCTCTTGATTACTGATTTTCACGGCACATATAGGGCCTAATCGAGGGCGGTGGTTGGCGGGGTTAGGTGCGGGAGGCACCGTTGAAGACGAGGCGCCGGTTGGCGAGCCACGGCAAGGGTTCGGAGGGCTCGGAGCCGAGCGCCTCGATCAGCGCCGGCAGGTTGCGTTTCTTCTTCAGCGAGACGGTGCACAAGCCGGGATCGAGTTGGATGTCGGCCGCGGTTTCGAGCAGGGACTCGAACAGCGTGCGGGGCGTGCCGTGGCGATAGCCGGCCGGCAGTTCGAGGGCCAGCAGGCGGTAGAGGTTGTAGGCCAGCACGGTCATGGCGAGGTCGAAGTCGACCTTGATGACCATCGAGGAGGAGAGCCGGTTGAGGTGGAAGAAAGCGAGTTGGGCGGAGATGGATTTCTCGATCAGCCAGCGCTGGGCGTAGCGGCGGAGCAGGGCGGCGAGGCTGGCATCGAAGTCATTGGTGATCAGCAGGGCGGGCCGGCTGGCCCCGTGCAGGACGGCGATCTGGCGGATTTCGCCGCCATAGTGGCGCAGGGGGCGGGTGGATTCGACCACTTCCAGCAGGCGGGTGCCTAGCTGGACCGGGACACGGATTTGCTGGCGCTGTGCGGGCGGGGCGTTGTGGGCGTCGCGGACGAGGTTGCGGTGTAGAGAGTCACATTATTCTGACGCCTCAGTCTCAGATTATTCCGGCAGCAGTTGAGCTGGGATTCTCGGTTTGATTGGCTCCTGCCGGAAGAGGAATAGGCCTGCCACTGCCTGAAGGCACCTGTAGGATTTGGACTTACAAGCCTGTCGAAGAAGCAACTATTGATTTCCAATCTCTTTGGCGTCAATTCAATTCGAGAAAAAATGGGCGTTTTCGGTCAAGACTATGTGAATTTCTACCGCGGCCGCGGCGGCGGACCGTGACGAAGCGGATGCCGGCCTCGTCGAGACGCTTGAGGTCGGCGTAGGTGGTGAAGCGGCCGTCGAAGACGAGGAAGCGGAACTGGAGGCCGCCGACGTGGTCGCCAGCGGGGTCGGCGTCGTAGGCGCACAGCAGGGGGAGGTGGCGGAAGCGCTGCAGCCAGGCGGGCAGGCGGGGAGCGGTGCCGGCCGTGGAGGTGACGAGGCAGTCGGTTGGCAGGCCGGGGGCGGGCAGCAGGACGGCAGTGAGGGCATCGACGGCACTCTCGGTGAGCAGGTCGGCCGTCGACCTGGGGGATATCATAGGGAGGTGCTCAGTGAGTACTTACGTGCGGCCATGCGTAGAGCAACGTTCGAGATTATTGAGGACGACGGCTCGGTCTACGGCCAGATCCCAGCTCTGGAGGGAGTCTGGGCGAACGCCGAAGAGCTGGATGATTGCCGCGCGGAACTCGAGCAGGTCCTGGAAGAGTGGCTGTTGCTTCGACTTTCGGAGCGGCTGCCCATTCCCGAGATCGACGGGATTGAATTGACGGTGCGACAAGAAGTGGCTTGATGCCACCGGTCGGCCCAATCAAGCGGCGCGACTTCGTGGCCACCCTGCGGTCGCTGGGATTTCAGGGCCCGTTCTCTGGCAAGCGTCACCAGTTCATGCGCCGGGACGTGCGAACCGTCAGACTACCGAATCCACACCGTGGCGAAATCAGCCGTGGGCTACTGGTTCGGATCCTTCGTGAGGCCGGCATCTCACGCAAGCAATGGGAGTCGATCTGATCTTGACCACTCACTGAGACCACTCAGGTCTTGTCTCAGGACGTCAGCAGCGCTCCGCCCACTTTACCCACGGTCGAGAGCGCGAACACGCTCCCGGCGGTGCGGGGCGGGTCGACGCCCTGCGCGCAGCCGTGGGTCAGCAGCACCGACTCGGCCAGTAGCCAGCCGATCGGCGCGATGCCGACCAGGGAGTAGACCGCGACCTTGGCCAGTTCCGGAATCGGCAGCCCGAACGCCAGCAGGGTACCGGCGTCGCTCAGCCAGAAGGCCGCCAGCGCCGCCGCCAGGCAGACCGTCTGCAGCGGGGCCGTGAGTGACACGGCGCTGCCGGCGAAGGGCACTGTTGGCGCAACGCTAGGATCTCGGCGGCGAGGCTGGCGTAGCCCTCGGTCAGCGGGATCGCACCCACGGAAACCGCTGGCAGCGGCGAAGGATCTACTGAGAAATCCCGGACTTGTCGTTGACCGTCGGCATCACTCGGCCTCGACCGCCATCAGGGCGGCCAGCACCGCCAGCCGCTCGCCAGGCTCCATGGCCGCGTAGCGCCTGGCCCAGTTGGCGGCCTTGCGCTTGATGCACTGCCGCTTCGTGCAGTTCTGGCCCGCGTACGTGTGCCAGTGCGCGCGCCCCGGGGCGAAGTTGAGGCACAGCTTCTCGGTCACCACCCCGGCCTGGTTCATTACCTCCAGCGACAGGCTGTGCCAGCCTTGTAGGCTGCGCTCGTACAGTTCGGAGGGGTAGCCGGAGAGCATCACCTGGCAGGGCAGGCCCTTGAGCAGCGCCAGCAGTTGCTCGTGATCGGTCGGCGTGTAGTCAAAGCGGTAGCGGCGCTGCGATTTGCACGCCCTCGGCTGGGCCCGGAAAGCAGCCGCTGGCCGGTCAGAACGGTTCCCGCCCAGAGCTAGGATCCCACCACGAGCAACCGTTTGAGACCTACCCGGCCCCAGCCAGAGCAAGCATTGCTGCGCGTGATCTCAGGCGACAAGACACATAGTCAAAAAAGGGCCTGAGTAGTTACGTCAACTCTGCCGTTGCGGAGGCAGAGTTGACTTAGCGCAGCCACTGCGTGGGAATCGAAACCGGAAGCAATGCTACCATGTCGCGCCGCGGCCCAGTCTCCGGAGACATTCGCTGGGTCGCTCGCACGGGATCGACGCTCTGGCGCACGGTCATGGCCCATGCTCCAGAGTTCATGGAAAAGCCTGCCAGAATGACTGGAACCCACAGCCCAGCCGACCACATTGCGTATAACATAAACACCTCTGGAACCATTGGCAATCCGCAATACCCCGTCCCCTGCGGAGCCACGAAGTAGGTCAGATCGCCCGTCCACAAGGGGGACCGCAAGCTCATAAGAAGCTCCACCGTGTGATCTACAGCGGATCCAAGGGATATGGTCAGAATTCGACCTCGGTTGTCTCAATCATTGGCGACCGAGCACACGAAGTCCTGATTTCACCGAACAGTGAACCGTCTGAGAAGACGCTGCCATAGAATCCTGCCCGCCCGCCAAGGCCCCGGCCGCGGCCGCCAGGGATTCCTCTCGCCGGGTGCGCGCAGTGCGCCCCAGTCCCCGATCGACGGTCCCCTGGCCGCGCTCGAACCGCTGCAGTTGCGCCTTGTCCACGACCGCGACGAGGCCGCCCTGTGGAACGAGTTCCTCGCCCGCTACCATCCGCTCGGCTACCGCCAGCCGATCGGCTCCCACCTGCGCTACTTCCTCCACGACCGGGACGGGCGCCGGCTGGGCTGCCTGCTGTACGACTTCGCCGCCCGCTACCTGCCCGTCCGGGACCGCTGGATCGGCTGGCAGGACCGGCCCCACCGGCCGCTGGAGCGGCTGGTGCGGCAAGCTCGCTTCCTGCTGCTTCCCTGGGTGCGCGTGAAATGCCTGGCCTCGAAGGCCCTGGGGCTGAGCCTGCGCCAGCTGGCCGCGGACTGGCAGCGGGTCCATGGAATCCGGCCCGTGCTGGCGGAGACCTATGTCAGCGACGCGCACAAGGGCACCTGCTACCGGGCCTCGAACTGGCTCTACCTGGGACAGACCCAGGCGCGCGGAGCGTGGGGCGGGGCACCCGCCAAGACGCCCAAGGCAGTCTTCGTGTATCCGCTGCAGCGGGACTGGCAAGCGGTCCTGCTCGGCCCCCAACGCCCTGCGCGCTCGCGCTGAACGCCGACCTCCTCGGGCCTCCTGAGCCTCGCCTCAGCCGACCCCTTGCGCCCCGGAACCTGAATGCTCACATCCGAACAGCGCGACACCATGAGCCAACAGGTTTCCTGACGAGTTGCATTCGCATTGATGGCGCAACGCAACCGCCAGCAAGTGGGTCGAGGCTCTATACCCGCTCGGTTTGAGACGCGTTGGGCAATTAGCGGCCCCTGGCCGTCCCGAATCAACCTTGCCGCCGTTGCAGCAAGCTGCGCAAGCCGCGTCGGCGGGCACGTGACCCTCGTCTACCGCATGCTGCGCTACGGACAGGACTACCACTGGCGGACGACAACCACAATGGCCGGTCGCGGCCAAAGTCGTTGTCGCCGCGCAGCCCCGGCAGATCGCTCTCAGCGAACGCTGCGCTCTGCCGACTTCAATACCAAGCGCGTTGGCCTATCCAGACGGTCACAGACGCCGGCAAGCGTGCGCGATCACCCAGGCGTCAGCAGATGCCCGGTATCACAGCCCGGCGATGTGCCGGATAATCGCTGAACGTCTCCCGATACCATCGGTGGTTGCTCCGCGCCCTCGGGACTAGATTGGCGACCGTGAACAGCATGAATGCAAGGCCGCACGACGACCAAGTCGCGACCGCCCAACCCGCCCATTCGAGGATTTCCCCCAAGTAGTTCGGACACGAGACGAAGCGGAACCCGCCGCCTTGCGGTATCGCATAGCCTGTCTCGCCCGGCCGACGCAGGCGCATGAGGGTGTTGTCGGCGTGTAGATTGAGCGCGAGCCCGGCGAGGAATATCCCGACGCCGATCAGGAAACGGGGGTCGGCGAGCCATTCAGTGTCGTACTCGCCGAACTCCGAAATGAAGCGGGCGTTGATGTACGCGTTGATCGCATTGAAGAGAAAGCCAG
>CAYWUV010000199.1:0-8246 GCA_964461235.1 uncultured Bryobacterales bacterium
ACGGGGAAACGCCAGTCGGAACGGGAGTGCCACATGGTCGGTGAAGGTGAGCGGACCGGCACCCGTGCCGCCCTCACCGCCGTCGATCGTAACGAAGTCCACGGATCGACCGGTCTCGTCCGTCAATCGTGAGAGATCCCGCCAGAACTTGATCTCTCCGACAGCCGACTTGATCCCGACGGGAAGTCCGGATTCGGACGCCAGCAACTCGACGAAGTCGAGCATGCTGTCCACGTCCCCGAACGTCGTGTGGCCATTCGGGCTGATGCAGTCGCGGCCCATCGGAACGCCTCGGACCCGAGCGATCTCCGGCGTGATCTTCGCTGCCGGAAGCACGCCGCCGAGGCCTGGTTTGGCACCTTGGCTGAGCTTGACTTCAATGGCGCGAATATCGTGCTCTTCGACCTTTTCCTTGAAACGCTGCAGGTCGAACTGTCCATTCCCGTCGCAGCAGCCAAAGTACCCCGTTCCGATCTGCCAAATCAGCTCGCCTCCGTGGAGGTGGCAGCCCGCAATCCCGCCTTCTCCGGTGTTTTGCAAGCAATCCGCAAGCTTCGCTCCCTTGTTCAGCGCTTCGACCGCATTGCTGCTCAGCGAGCCGAAGCTCATGCCGCTGATGTTTATTAGGGATCGCGGCCGGAACCGCTTTTCTCGCTTGCGAAACCCACCCAGCACCTTCGAGCACGGCAGAGGATAATCGGGCGGATCCCCTTGCGGAGGGGCTTCGGCCGGGAAAGCCGAGTGCTTGATGAGTATGTAGTTGCTTGCACTATCGAGTAGATTGTCGGTACCGAATCCGAAATGGGAGTTCTCACGCTTGGCAGTGCTGTACACCCACCTGCGCTCGTCCCGGCTGAAGGGGCGCTCCTCGTCGTTGCTGGTGACGATGTACTGCCTGAGCTCTGGGCCGACCGATTCGAGCAGGTACCGGAAGTGCCCGATGATCGGGAAGTTCCGGATCACGGCGTGCTTCTTCTGAGAGATGTCGTGCAGGACGATTGCGATCAGGACTGCGGCAATGCCGACAAGTACCGTCATCGCATTGGCAAACTACTCTTCGAAGGCTGCGTCGAATGCCAACGTCGACGGCTGGAAATCGACGCTCTTTGTAAACTCGCAGGCTTCCGCGGCACCCGATTCCCGCTCCATGCCGCTGTCCTCCCATTCGATCGATAGCGGGCCTTCGTATCCGATGTGATTGAGCGCACGGATGATCTCCTCGAAGTCGACGCCGCCCCGGCCGAGCGAGCGGAAGTCCCAGCCGCGGTCCTGGTGTCCAAAGTTCAGGTGCGAGGCAAGGATCCCGGACTTGCCGTCGAGCTGCAGGGCCGCGTCCTTCATGTGGACGTGGTAGATCCGATCCTTGAATTCGCGGATGAACATCACCGGATCCACCTGCTGCCAGTGTAGGTGGCTGGGATCGAAGTTGAACCCGAAGGCTTCGCGATGCCCGATTGCCTCCAACGCCCGGTGAGCCGTGTAGATGTCGAACGCGATCTCGGTCGGGTGCACTTCCAGGCCGAAGCGGACCCCGACCTCGTCGTACACGTCCAGGATCGGATTGAACATCTCCGCGAAGTAAGCGTAGCCCTCGTCAATCATTTCGTCGGAGACCGGCGGGAAGCTATACAGCATGTGCCAGATCGACGAGCCGGTGAATCCGTTTACCACGTTCAGGCCCAGATTGCTCGCCGCGCGGGCTGAGTTCTTCATGGCCTCCACCGCCCAGGCGCGCTTCTTCTCTGCGTCACCGGCCGCTTCGGCAGGTGCGAACATGTCGGACCGCGAGTCGTTGTTCGGATCGCAGACCAACTGGCCGGCGAGGTGGTTCGAGATCGCGAACAGCTGGAGACCGTTCTTGCGAAGGATCTCCTTCTGCTGCTCGCAGTAATCGAGGTCGTCGGCGGCACGGAACACGTCCATGTGGTCGCCCCAGCAAGCGAGTTCCAAGCCGTCGTAGCCCCAGGACTTCGCCTTTTCGGCGAGGACTGCCAACGGCAGGTCAGCCCACTGCCCAGTGAAAAGAGTGACGGGTCTTGCCATGTGGATTACGAATCTCCTTCGATCAAAACCGAACGAAAGTGAAGTGTAGCAGACCGACTTGAAGGAACCTTGGCGCGATCGCAAGCAATGCTCAAGGGCAGCCTGAGGGGACCTCGAACCGTGGGAGAGGCACGCATGCGACGCAATATACAAGCCTCGATTGCTCGTGCGTCAGCCTGGTCCGCAGGGTCAGCTTCGTGTGGGATGGAGCTGCGAATTGATGGCTCGCAGCAGGTTAGTCCTGCGCTGAGACCTCCGTACTCGACAGGCCCGGTAGCGTCTTGAGCCCCTCATGCTACTATCGCTTTTTCCCGGCTCTCCTCTGTACCCGCATGCGGTTGTCGTTGCACCTAGGCTGGCCGGCGTTGGCCGGATTGCTCACGACGCTGGCAGTGCCGGCTGCCGCGATCGAGATTGCAAGTGGCTCGATGCTCGGGCCGCGATACAAGCAGGACAGGTTCTACGCGCGGACCGGCCCCAGTTCAACGTGGGGCCTGACCTACGAAGGTTCTCGCTATCGCGGCAAGGTGCGCGGGAGCCTTGCCCTGCTGCGAGTTTCCCAAGGGCTGTTCGACGATGAATGGCTCCGAGAGCGCAGCTTCGATCCCGGAGCTAACACGGATCGCCTGATCCAGCAACTCCCGACGTACAGGGAACATGGCATCGCAGGAATCGTTGTAGGCCTCCAAGGGGGGGACCCTGGATACTCGGAGGAGGCCAACGGCGTCAGGCGAGCATCCAGCGCGGACCTTGGTGAGACCTCCGGTGCCTTGGTGAGCGCATACCGTGCTGACGGTACACTGAAGCCCGCTTGGCTCGCACGGCTCGACCGACTCATCGAAGCGTCCAACCGGCAGGGCCTGATTGTCTGCTTGGTTCTGTTCCAGCAGGACCAGGACGAAGTGTTGTCGTCGCCGGAAGCCGTGGTGGCGGCTGCCAGGAACGTAGCGAGCCACCTGATCCAGACGAATGCCCGTAACGTCATGATCGATGTCGCCGACGCATGGGACGAGCCCGAAGGCAGATGGGATCACCGGCGCTTCATCCCCCGCTACGTCGAATACCTGATCAGGGCCGTCCGGGATGAGTTCCAGGAGGCCGACTTCAGCTTGCCGATCGGTGCCTCGAGTGGGTCCGGGATGCTGTACCCGATGTCGCTTGCGCGACTCTGCGACATGGTGCTCCTGCAGGGAGACGGGAGAACAGCCGCCGACAAACTCGCCCGTTCGCGGCAGTTCAAACAATACGGTCGACCTGTCCTGATGGTGAGTGACAGCAATGGAACGGCGGCCACCGGCGAGGAACTGGGCCGGGAGCGCTCGATCGCGGAAGCATACTTGCAGGGTGCTTCGGGCTGGAGCTTCGTCCCGGTCCGCACTGCGAACAATTTCCCGTTCGCGTACGGTCTCCCCGAGACTTCGAAGTTCGAAGACACCTGGCCCTCCGAGCAGCGGCATGCTGGGTATTTCCGCGCGATGCTCGAGCACATCGCTCGCATCGTTCTGCGACGTCCGCCGGTACCTGCATCCAAGGCTCGCAGATAGGATTCGCGGGCGCATGGCCACAACACCGGTTCTCCTGATTGGCGCGGGCATGATTGCCCATGACCAGATTCTGCCAACGCTGCTGCAAATGCGTCGCGAGGGGGTGATCGGCGAGGTTTCGGTTTGCTCCCGGCGCAACCGTTCTGTCCGGGAATTGGCTTCTGCGCCAGCAATTCGAACCGCATTCCCGGATGTCGGCTTCACCGCAGTCCCGTCAGGCGGGCCGGATCCCGACGAACCGCATCCCCACCAATACAAGAGCGCCCTCCAATCGCTTCCACCTCGAAGCGTGGTCGTGGTAGCGGTTCCCGACCAGTACCACCGCGAAATCGTCCTCGATGCACTGCGGGCCGACCAGCACGTCTGCTGCGTGAAGCCCCTCGTGCTGAGTGTCGAGCACTCACGTGAAATCGAGCGAGAGGCTGTGGCCCGCCGGCTGCTCGTGGGTATCGAGTACCACAAGCGGTTCGACCCTCGCAGCCTGATGGCCCGTGACCGCTACAGGCAGGGCCTGTTCGGTGACTTCCGACTAGGAACGGCGCGCCTGATGGAGAAGTGGCACTACCGGGACTCCAATTTCCAGAATTGGTTCACAGCAGACTCGACCGACTCTTTCGTCTACATCGGCTGCCACTACGTCGACCTGGTGCATTTCATTACAGGTTTGCTCCCAAACGCGGTCTCGGTCTACGGAGTGCTCGAGGAACTCCCAAACGGCAAACAGGGCTACCTATGGACCGACGCGAGAGTTCTCTGGGAGAACGGAGCGTGCCTGAACGTACAGAATTCGTTGAGCTTTCCGGATGCCGGTCCCGGACCGAACACACAAGGCATGACACTGTATTGCACCGGCAGCGGGCGGGGAGCTCTCATCGAGCATTCCGACCAGTACCGAGGTATCGCCTACGCCTATGGCGAGAGATTGGATGGTCCGGGCGGGACGCAGTATGCCGAGCCGAGTCCTGACTACTTCCTGTATCAGGACCTGGGAGCCCCGGGCCTCGTACCGACCGGCTACGGAGTTCGTTCCGTCCGCCACATCATCGAAGAGGCGCTGAGGGTGGAGCGGGAAGGGGATACCGTCGAGCGCACGCAGGAGTTGATCTCTGAGATCGATGCGGTCGGGATCCTCGCCACACCTTCCAACAGCCGCTACAACGAAGCCGTCTGTGAGGCTGCGCGGGAGTCCATCCTCTCCGGAGGCGAACTGGTTCGAGTTCCTCTTTAGGGGGCCTCGAACGAGACTCTCAGGGTCCAGGACGGGAGACCGGGGTCGCTGCTGTACCTTGGAGAGTTATGCCGGATGAGAACGCCTACCGCATCGAGCGCGATTCCATGGGCGAGGTGCAAGTTCCCTCGGATGCCCTGTACAAGGCCCAGACACAGCGCGCGATTGACAACTTCCCGATCAGCGGAATCCGCTTTCCAAGGACTTTTATCCGAGCGATCGGCCTGATCAAGGGAACGGCTGCGGCAGTCAATCGGGACCTGGGCTTCATGGACAAGGACATGGCGGCGGCGATCCAGTCGGCTGGGTCAGAGGTTGCCGAAGGGATGCACGACGATCAGTTTCCGATCGACGTGTTCCAGACGGGCTCCGGGACGTCGACCAACATGAATGCCAACGAGGTGATCGCCACTCTGGCGTCGCACGAACTCGGCTCGCCCGTGCATCCGAATGACCACGTCAATATGGGCCAGTCGAGCAACGACGTCATCCCGACCGCGATCCACGTCAGTGCCTACATGGAGACTGCATGGACGATGTTGCCGGGCCTAGAGCGACTGCGAGCCACGCTGGTTGAGAAGGCCACCTCCGTAGAGCACGTAGTCAAGACGGGCCGCACGCACCTAATGGACGCCCTGCCGATCCGCTTGAGCCAGGAACTCGGGGGCTGGGCGGAACAGATCGCGCAGGGGCAACAGCGCGTCCGCGGGTCACTGAGCAGGATTTCTCCCCTCGCTCTCGGTGGGACGGCAGTCGGCACGGGCGTCAACGCCCATCCCGAGTTCGGTCCAAGAGTCGCGAAGCTCCTGTCCGCACAAACCGGACTGCCCTTCATAGCGAGTCGTAACTACTTCGTCAGCCTGTCAAGCCAGGACGCGGCGGTGGAACTCAGCGGGCAGTTCAAGGCGGCCGCAGTCTCGATGATGAAGATCGCCAATGACCTGCGCTGGATGAACAGCGGGCCGATCGCCGGCATCGCGGACATCGCTCTGCCGTCCCTTCAGCCAGGATCCAGCATCATGCCGGGCAAGGTGAACCCGGTGATTCCCGAGGCAGTGGCCATGGTTTGCGCTCAAGTCATCGGGAACGATTCGGCCGTCACGGTCGCTGGGCAGTCGGGCAACTTCCAGCTAAACGTGATGCTTCCGGTTGTTGCGCACAACCTGTTGGAGAGTGCTCGGTTGCTGGGGAACGCCGCCGCAGTGCTGGCGGACCAGGCGGTTGCAGGGTTCGTGGCCAACGAAGGGCGCTCCAGGGACTTGGCGGAAAGAAACCCGATCCTCGTCACGGCCCTCAATCCAGTGATCGGCTATGAGAGGGGCGCCGCCATCGCGAAGCGCGCCTACAAGGAGGGGCGTCGGGTGAAGGATGTCGCTGCGGAGGAAACGGGAATGAGCGTCCAGGAACTCGACCGCCTACTGGACCCACTAACAATGACCGAAGGCGGGATCGCCGAGTAAGGGCAGGGAACTCGACGATGTCATCGGGTCTGCGCCCGGTGGCAAGCTCTCGGATGAGGCTGGGTACATTCCAATCTCAGCCGCTCATCATGAGCCGTGTCGTGCTCAAGAGCAGGATCATGGCCATTGCGATATTGAAGGCTCGGAGTCGCCAGCGGTCCTTCAGCGCCCTGCCGATGCCGGAGCCGAAGATGGCCCACCCAAGGGATGAAGATAGACCGGATACTGCGAACACCGCCGCAGCCAGCAACGTGATCGAAAGCGCGTTCTCGCCCGTGGCATAACTGGCGGTCATGTAGATCGCCAGGACCCAGGCCTTGGGGTTCACCCACTGGAAACCAATTGCTTCCACGAATGTCAGTGGTTTCCCTCGCTTGCGGTCGCTCGATGGATCCGCCGAGGCGATTCGCCAGGCGAACCACAACATCACGGCGAACCCCATCCACCTGAGGACCTGCAGGATCGAGGGAACTGTCTCGAGGAGCTTGCCAATTCCGATAGCCACAAGGATTAGCATCACCGGGAATCCCACTGCCACACCTATCGCATGAGGCACCGACCGGTGCCAGCCGTATGTTGCGCCGGACGCGGTGAGCATCGCGTTATTCGGTCCCGGCGACCAGGTCATCGAAACAGCAATCCCCACGAGTGAAGCGAGAACTTCAGAGTGCATTGGGCTCCCAAAAGGCTACGTTGTCCGTTTCATTGGCCGCATCGGGGGCGCATGGGGATCCGCACCGCCGCTTGAACATTCGTGAGTGTCAGGCCTCGAGGCTTGCAAGCAGCAGTGCCAGGAAGCGCTCCCGGTCTTCCACTTGTAGGTCGATATGCAGCGCCAACACCGGAAGACCGAGTTCGCTGGCCTCGCCGAGGTTCAGTCCATCCTTCTCGGTTGTCACCAGCAGGTCGGCACCGCACCGGGTCGCCAGTTGCCTTAACGTCTGCCGGTCTCGTGCCGTGTACCGATGATGGTCGCGAAACAAGCGCTCGAACACCGTCTTGCAGCCCTGCCTTCGAATCTCGCGAAAGAACGAGTCCGGATTTCCGACGCCGCAGAACGCGCCGACATTCATTCCGGTCAGTGACCCGAGCGACGCCGATCGACCGGTTCCGAGATCGGCCAGGGTCGCTGCAACCATTCTGGAGCGGAAGACTGGAGTGTCGGGATTCGCGTTTCGGACGACCTCTCGAACGTACTCGTCATCGAAGCCGGGATCGCACCGGGTCAGCAGCACGGCGTCGGCGTGTGCAAGGCTGGCAACGGGTTCCCTCAAGCGCCCTAGTGGAAGAGCGTGGCCGTTGTCGAAGGGCGTCGTTGCGTCCAGGAGGACAACGTCGAGCGTTCTGTGAAGCTGCATGTGCTGGAACCCGTCGTCCATCACCAGCACGTCGATCCCGTCCCGACTCGCGAGCGCACGGCCGCCTGTGTGCCGATCGGGGTGCACGGCCAATGCGGTTCTCGGAGCGGTGACGGCAAACCGGCGGGCCAGCAGGGCCGGTTCGTCTCCGAGTTCCAGCGGGTCGGCCCCGGCGCTAGCCTCAGCCAGCACGAGTCTACGCGCCTCGCGCCGGCCGTAGCCTCGCGTCAGCACTCCTGCCGTGTATCCGCGCTCCCACAGGCGCTCGACCAGCCAGGCGACTGTCGGGGTTTTCCCGGTTCCTCCGGCCGTGATGTTGCCAATAGATATGACCGGGGCTGTCAGCCTGCGACTCTCGAACAGGCCCGACGCGTACCCCGAGCGCCTGGCCCTTGCCACGCCGCTCCAGAGAACTGAGGGCAGGCCAAGGGCCGTGTACCGAACTGTTGCGGGCGGTACGCGGGGGATCGCACGCCGGTACAGGCGTGTGGCCTCGTTGGTAGCTCGCCCTGTCGCACCGCGTTGGGAATCGGCGAATGCGAATCCCATCCGACCGATGGCGGCCCGCTTGTCCGGATTGCCGGCAAGGGCGGGAAGCACGTCGTTTAATTCG
>CAYWUV010000200.1:0-8213 GCA_964461235.1 uncultured Bryobacterales bacterium
TCTGCCCCACTTCTGACTCCCGTCTGCCGCGCCGCCAGGCAAAAAATCCTCTGCGCTGTCCCGACGCCAAGGCCGGGTAGTAGTTCAGATAGACGAGGCCGCGAGTCTGGGCGTACTCTTCAAGCCAGTCGTTCAGTCCGAAGATCTTCCCGCGGGGCAGAAGCGGCGCGAGTGCGCTTCCGCACTCGCAAACCGGAAGCAGCGATGCCAGAACGACCTCGATGCCGTTCGCATGGGCAAGGTCGACCATTGATTCAATGTGCTCGCCGATCATGCGTTGCGTGCCCGGCACCCTCAGTCCCGTAACGTCATGCATGCCAGCCTGGATGACCACGGCCTTCGGCTGCAGCGCGACAACATCCTGGCGGAAGCGGACCAGCATCTGCGGGGAGGACTGGCCGGCGATACCGCGGTTGATGTAGGGCTTCCCGGGAAAGAACTCCGAATCGCCCTGGCCCCAGGATTCCGTTGCATCGTCGCCAAAGAACACGACACGGTGCTCTCCCGGCTCGGGCGGGGGAAGTTCAGCGTTGAGGCTCCCGTATCGGATGAGCCCGCCCCAGTCCCGAATGAGCTTGCGTTGCGCCTCGACCCTCTGCTGAAGGGCAGTGACCTGATCATCCTGGGCGGCGAGGGGCCCGGCGGCTGCGACAGCTGCCAGCAGGCCCGCGACAAACTGCAGAACTAACGCTCGATTCCGTAGCACCAGACCGTACTGTCGAAGGTAGCGATGTATACCCGCCCGTTCGAGAGGGACAGTCCGCTCCAGTGATTCCAAGAGGTGATTTCGTCGCCACTCGACCATAGTTCCTTGCCATTGCGTGCGTCCAAGACGTAGAGCACCGCGTTCGTCGAGCCCGCGATGCGCTCCTCAGCGGTGTTCGTCAACGCGGCGTCCGGCATCGCCTGGTGCGTGTCCTCCCCGTTGCCGTAGGCGAAGACCAAGCCGTTGGCGATCACAGGCGGCTCAGCCCGGTTCATGTCGCGTGATATCCACGCCGGTCTGAGCCAAGCTTTGCCATCAAGGTTGGTCTCGACGGTGAAGGCGACAATCGCTCCGTTCGTGACTTCGCCACGCTCGATTGGTGCGTGAAACTCTGAGTGTTTCGGACCCCAGATCGGCGTCAGGACCCAGCGCGTTCCGTCCGCATCCTCCCACGTCGCCATCGAACCCCAGATACCCGCCGACGCGAAATTGACTTCTTCGTTACAGAGCAAGGGCGTGCGGTACTCCGGCGTGCGGTGGTCATCGCCGCCGATCGACTCGGTGTCCATGAGATAGACGACACATTCTTTCCCAGCGTCGACCATGAGTTCTCGGCCTTCGTAGTCGAAGATTGCGGGAGTCACTTGCATGTCAAGGTCGCGCTTGAAGAGCCATTCGGCATTGGAAGGGCCGTAGTAGTCAACAAGTTCCAGCGACTTGGTCTCGGGATCCTGTTGAACGCCGATGATGCCGTTGCCGAAGACGCCGTTCTCGGGGTCCCATGGCCCGTCTCCCGTCCCCGTGTAAAGTACCTTGGACTTGCTGATGGCCGGACCGGTACGGCCCCACATTCCTCCGCCGGCTGGCCCCCAGCTGCCGACTCTGTCCGTCTCGAGATCGTAGGCATAGACCATGTTCGGGTTCCCGCCGCAGCCCTGAGCGGTATGGGTATAGATGACGTTGTCAACGAGATTGAGCGCGTAGGGCTTGCCGTCGGGGGGCATGAACTTCGCCGGCGGGGCCACGTCGGTGCCATCGGCAACGTTGAGCCGATGCAGGCGGCCGTCCCACGAAGCCGCGTAGATGGTGTACTTGCCCGGCGTGTCGCCACGGCCGATCACCGGGGTGGCCATGATGCCGCCGGGGCAGAGCGTGTAGTGCGCCTGGGTCTCCCCTTCGGGCTGGTAGGTGTTCTCGAAACGCTTCTTCCAGATCAGTTCCCCGTTGCTGGCGTCAATGCCGAACAGGTTGTCAGAGACTCCCGTTACGATGGCGATTTCCTTGGGGCCTTCGGAAGTGTGCACGCCATCGGCGATCAGGACCGGGAACAACGAATGCATCTGACGGGGTTCGTTGTCGAGCGTGATCTTCCAGAGCAGCTTCATCTCCGAAATTGAGTCCTTGCTGAAGATGGTCTCGTCGCGCTGCCATGCAGTGCGTCGGGAGTCTCCGCCATCCGTCAACCACTCGGCCGCAAGAAGCAGCGTGACCGGGAACATACAAAGGACGACCATCCGCAGGAGTGTCATTGCTCAACCTCAGGCTGGTCCCATAATAGACAGCCCCAAGTGCTTCGCCGGGCATGCTAGCTTATCCATTGCTTGGCGACACGGCAACGGTGCCATAACTGGAGTGACGACCGAATGAGACTGGCAGCCCAATTGGCCTTGGTGAGCGTAGGCGTGGGATTCACGTGCGTTGCGTGGGCGCAAGACTGGACGACGAATGGCTTCGATGCGCAACGCTCGTTCTGGTTGCGGGCAGATTCGAAGATCTCGGTCGAGACGGTCAAGGAACGGGACTTCCAGCACCTGTGGAGAATCGATCTCGGGGGCGAAGGCCCACTGCAGGCTCCAGTACCCGGCCCGGTACTTCTGGACTTTCTGATCAGCCATCGAGGGTTTCGATCGCTTGCCTTCCTCAACGGGGCGGACGGTACTGTCTTCGCTCTCGACACCGATCTGGCGCGGAGGGAGTGGCAGCGCCCATTGGGCTTGGGCCAGGAGCCAAAGGGAATGTCCGATGCGTGCCAAGTTGGAACGTCAAGCGTCACCCGGCCTACTATCGCGGCATTCCCGTCGATGTTTGCGGTCGGAGGACTCGGGCCGGCTCGCCGTAGCCCCGGCGTCGGCGCGGTCGGTGAGCCCGAGGCCGGCGCGGTCACCCTTAGCCTTCCACGGAGGCCCCCATTTCGCCGTCCGGAGCCGACAAAGCCGGGAGCCCGACAACGGCCAAGGCCGCGCCCGTCATTGTTCGGCCTGAGCGCCGTATACGCGCTATCCCCCGCTGGTTCGCTTCACACCCTGCTGGCATCGAACGGCATGGACCACCTGGAGCCGATCCCATTCACAGCACCCGGTGCCAACGTTTACGGCTTGATCGTGGTGGATGGAGTTGCATACGTCTCGACATCGAACAGCTGCGGAGGAGTTCAAAGCGGGGTGTTCGCGCTCGACATCGAATCGAAACGAGTATCCTCCTGGGAACCAGAAGGCGGTTCGGTTGCCGGAACGGCCGGTCCCTCCATGGCGCCTGACGGGACGCTATACGTGGCGACGACGGACGGACGCGTCGTCGCGCTCGAGGCCAAGAACCTGCGAGAGAAAGATTCGGTCCGGGTCGCCGGAAAGCGCTTTACATCCTCTCCGGTCGTTATGGATATCGATGGCAAGGACTATCTCGCCGTCGCCGCGGATGATGGCTCTGTCGTGCTCATGAAAGCGGCAGACCTCGCTGCCGGGGCCGTAGGCAGTACCCGTGGCTATCACTCCTCGACCCGCTTGGCCGCCAGCGCAGTCGCGACCTGGCGCGATGCTGGGGGATCTACGTGGGTGCTAGCCCCAGTTGGCGGTGATTTGGATCCAAGTGATGGGATCACGAGAAATGGCTCCGTCGCCCAAGGAGCGATTGCGGCTTGGCGAATCGTAAAGGCGGATGGTGCGCTCGCGTTCGCCGGAGGCTGGCTCTCCGAGGACCTGGAGGCACCTCGACCGCCCATCGTTGTGAACGGGGTGGTATTCGCAACAGCTGGCGGACAGCAAGGGCCGGCTATTCTGTACGCGCTGGAAGCCAACTCTGGCAAGGTACTTTGGGACAGCGGGGCTACGTTGGGCACGCGACCCGCTGGCGGGCTTTCGGCTGGTGGGAACGAGGTCTTTGTCACGACCCTTGATGGTGGGCTGCACGCATTCGGTTTCCCGATTGAGCACTAGCGAGGCACCTCCACGGGCGAGCAAGGGAGAATTCCCAAGACAGAAGAGCCTTCGCGTCCGAAGGCGAGGCTCGTCGTTGCTTCGAGCATCGCCCGGGCAATCGCAGGAGGCGTGCCGGCAGCGAAGACGCGATCGACCTCGGGGTATTGTGATGTCCGGACGGGTGCCCAGGTTCGCCAGACTTCCGACGACGAGGCGCACGACATGGCCGTGCCCGCAGCGCGCTGACGGCGCAGCCTGCGTCCGCCTGTCCGCCTTTGCTGTTCGGCTACGGTTCGGGACAATGCACACCTCGGTCGTTCTCAGGCCGGACCCGCGTTCCGTATGGCGTGCGTCCGGGCAATCCGTCCAACTCCGCACGCTTCCCTAAGCCCCTGAGAGAGGCGGTATTATCGAATCGGAACCGTTGTGGGGCTAGGCAAGTTCGGATAGGATTGCCCCTTAGCCCAAGAACTGGAGACTCGCAGTGAGGAACGCACTTTCGAATTGGGCCAGCGCAGTCGTGCTCGCTGCTGCAACTTTGCTTGCGGCGGGCCTGTTTATGGGAGACACGGGGACGGCCCAAGAGCGCAAGTCAGCGAGAAAGAAGTTTGACTTCCGTGCCTTGATGCCAGCGCCGATCTCGCACGATACGACCGGATTCAAGGCGATCTTCGACGGCAATTCCCTCGACGGGTGGGACGGTGACCCGGCTCACTGGCGGGCCGAGGACGGCATGATTGTCGGGGAATCGACGGCGAAGAACCCTTTGGAACGCAACACGTTCCTGATTTGGCGGGGCGGCCGCCCAGCCGATTTCGAGCTTGTGCTGGACTACCGTATCAGTTCAACCAATAGCGGAGTGCAGTACCGAAGCAGCGAGATGCCCGAAGTCGGGAAGTGGGTCCTCAAGGGCTACCAAGCCGACTTCGACGTCGAGAACCGGTTCACGGGCCAGATCTACGAAGAGCGCGGACGCGGTTTCCTGGCGATGCGCGGTCAGCTCACGCACGTAGCTGCCGGGGAAAAGGCCCGCGTTATCGGCAATATTGGGGACGCAGAGGTGCTCAAGGCCCGTGTCAAGAATGGCGACTGGAACCGCTTGCACATCATTGCGAGAGACAACGTCCTTGTCCAGGTCTTGAACGACCAGCTCATGAGCGTGGTGATCGACGACGACCCAGAGCGCCGCTCCATGAAGGGACTCTTGGGCGTTCAGTTGCATACCGGGCCTCCGATGAGGATCGAGTTGCGCAACGTGATGCTCAAGGTTCTCTAATGCCCTCGACCATGGCGCAGGTCGCGCGGCGAAAGTCGAGGTGCGTGCGCGTTCACTCCACGCCGGATGGTCTGCGAGCACCCCTGAGCGATGTGCCTAGGCGATTCGACGGCGATCAGGACAAGCTGAAGCGCAAATATCCGGACCAGTTGGCGCTGACGACAGCCGTGCTCCTGAAGTGCGAGAAGACCCGGCAATCGGCGTTTCAGCCGGACCGGCACTACATCTGAAGCGACTCCTTACGAACGATTGCTGTCTTGGCGAGCGGAACATGCGAGCAATGTCATTCGCCTGAACAACCCGAACGTACGAGCCTCAACACGACCTGTTCGGGTTTGCGAAGGGCTTATGCGCCCGACGGGCGATGTAACTCGGTCAATTCGCCGAAAGAACATCCGGATGCTCTTCATGCGGGAGGGTGGCGAACGCGGGCTAGCGCGATTCACGATTGGGGAAGGTCTCGGATCGGATGACGCCCTCGCCCTCCCGCACGACAATTAGCAGGTCAGCTTCCACGGTACCGATCTTCTCGACCTCGCCGGTCGGCCAATGCACCTCAAGGCTCGCTTCTTCGGCATCGCCCAATCCGAAGTGGAGTCGACGGTCGTTCGCAGAGTAGAAACTCGACTGCGCCTGCACGGCCTGAATCTGGACCCTGTCCCCGTAACGGGCTGTCACTCGGGCTCCGATAGCCGCGCGGTTCGACGATGTGCCGACAAGGAGGATCTTGAGCCAGTGCCGCTGCTGGTTGACGTCGTTGCGCAGAAGCGAAGGCGGCTCGTTCATGTTGACGATTAGTATGTCGACGTCCCCGTCGTTGTCGAAATCCCCGAACGCGCATCCCCGAGAGGAATGCAATGCAGCGACCCCCGGACCGGCTTCATCGATGAACTGCTCGAACTTTCCGTTGCCAAGGTTTCGGAACACGCACCGCGGAGTCCTGTAAGGGTAGCGCGGCAAGCGGGCCTCCAACTCCGGATAGACGCTACCGGTGACTAGGAAAATGTCGGGAAGGCCGTCGTTGTCCAAGTCCACGATTCCTGCACCCCAAGCCGTGAACCGCGTCTCGACTCCGATTCTGGCTGCCAGCGTGACATCAAAGAACGAACCCTCGCCGTCGTTACGGTACAGCACGTCCGTGTCATCAGAGAAGTGTGTCTTGAATATGTCTAGGTCGCCGTCAGGATCGTAGTCGCCTACGCCCAAGCCCATGCCTGCTTGCTCGTGTCCGTCTTCATTCATCGCAACACCTCGGAACAGGGCGTCCTCAGTAAAGGTGCCATCGCGGTTATTCTGGAAATAGAAGCTCGGCGACGAATCGCACGCCACGTAGATGTCCGGCCATCCGTCTTCGTCATAGTCGGCGGCGACTGCGGTCATGGCGTATGAGCCACGAGCGGCAGCGATCCCGGACTCTTCGCTGACATCGGTGAAGCGACCGTTGCCGTCGTTACGGTACAAGTAGCAGCGGGCGGGCGGCAGGCCTCGGGGCCCGCAATTCACAGGCACGCCTTCGAAAAAGCAGAAGTCCCGCTCGCCGGGTTTCGGGGTTGTTTCGGGATCAAACTCCAAGTAAGTGGCGACGAAGAGGTCCAGGTTGCCGTCGCGGTCATAGTCGACCCAGGTGCATCCAGACCCCCATCGGCGATCAGGACGGATCAAGCCCGCCTGCTCTGTCACATCCTCGAAGCCCCCATTCCCGGTGTTGCGGTAGAGGGCGTCTTGCCCCCAGTAGGTCACGAAGAGATCATCGAAACCATCGTTGTCGAAGTCTCCGACCGTCACAGCGGACGCCCAGCCGCTGCGTCGCAGACCGGCTTCCTCAGTAACTTCGCGGAATGTACCGTCCCGATTGTTCTTGTAGAGCCGGAGGGTGGCTTCCGGGGCCCCGCTGGTGAACCGCGTACCCGACAGCAACAGAACGTCCAACCAGCCGTCGTTGTCGTAGTCGAGAAAAGCACATCCGCAACCGATCGCTTCGAGGATGAACGTAGTGCTCTCTGCTTCGCCGTAGACAACCGGCTCGGTCAGGCCTGCCTCCGTGGCGACGTCCGTCAGACTGCATTCAAACGGAATTCCGGAAGGTTCCTCGCGACGCTGCGGTCTGACATTGCGGACAGCTGGTCCCTGCGCGAGCAAAGGGGAAGCAACCAGACTGAGGCATTGTCGACGAGTCCATCTCATTGGCTAGTGCGCCGAACGGCTAGGTTATCATCGGGGCGATTGCTGTCCCCCACACGCCCCGCGGGAATGTCCTCCGTGAAGGGGCGGGTGTGTCCGATTTCGCACCTAACCCATCTCTGGAGTTCTTGCAAGGGAGATGTGTATCCACAGACCGCTGACAAGTATCAGGTCGAACGAGAGCCTGGATCGCACGATCTGCTGCAATTTGGGAAGCGACTCGTGGACCCACCGCACGGGAACTCCGGCATGCAGCCTCGTACCGATCCGTCGCATTGACCTGGAAGGCTCAACGGCGACGACATCGTGGCCCTTGCCGGCAAAACAGGCACCATCGCGACCGGAACCGGCACCGACATCGTGCACAAGGGCTGGGGTTTCGGGGGGGAGATCCGTCAGCCAGCCGTGCAGGGCCTCCGGCTTCACGGATTCGTCCTTTGCAGCAACAGCGGTTGCGTGCTTGTTGTACCAGGCGACAAGATCCTTTATCGCGCCACTCCAACAGGCGAACGGAGGATCTGTGAGGCCTTGCTGCGGCTTCCGGGCTAGGCACGTTCGGAATGGCCGGCGGTCTCCAGAGCCATTCTCTCGCACGTGAATTCACGGGCATGGAGGCCGCCGATGCACGACGAGCAGATCGGGTAGCCGCCCGTAGGCGGCCTTGTCTGCCCTCACATCACCCATCGCGCTCACCCCTGAGGCAACAGCGTGGCGTGCGGGAGCAGATGGGACGCGGACAGGCCAGTCGCGATGGCTAGCAGGACCGCTACCGCTGTCACATCCTCTCATCCTCAATCAGGTAGTCCTTTCCAATCCACAGATGAGCATGAGGAGGGGCGGAGGAGAGGAGCTGGGG
>CAYWUV010000201.1:0-7995 GCA_964461235.1 uncultured Bryobacterales bacterium
GCGTCCGCTGCAGCCTTCTTGAATTCCGCATTCTGAACAACCACGTCGAACACCTGGTCTGTCAGCTTTTCCCGAATCCAATCGCGCATGTGGGCCTCACCGTTCAAACCACCGGGCGAAGACGAATATCCCACGATGATGTGGACCGGTCGGCTCCCGTAGGCGTCGCAAATCCTCAGGAAGCGCGAGACGAAAGCGTCCGCGTCCTTTCTAGCGGTCGCCGCGGCCAGGTTGACGCCGTCCACCAACAGAACGCCGCGTTCCGTTTCCAGTCCCCTCCGAACCTGCTCCGAGGTACCACCGAAGGCTGACACGCGTGGCCGCGAGGGAATGACGTCGGTCAACTCACCGAGGGCTTGATTGATCGCTGAGTCGATTCGCTGGGCATGGCGTTCTTGCGGCTGCGAGGGCTGGACCACGGCTTCGAAGAGCGATTCGATCTCGGCTTCGGGCTCATCCATCGGGTCCATTGCCTTGGGCGGATCGAGCCGGACCGCGGTGGAGAGGATTTCGGAGACAGCCTTCCAGAAAGGGGCGCTCGTCGGTTCCGCCGGAGCGGGCTCATACGGGACTTTCCGGGCATCGGCCCAGCGCTGGATCTGGTTCCTGGTGATCTGCATCAGCCTCCGAGTGGCGGGATCGATGCCTCGCACCTCCTCGTCCGCTTCCAGCCACCGCCACCTCTGCCACCGGTTCGGGGTGTCCCAAGCGACGACGCCAACGGGAACGGCGTGGTCACTGGTGTCGTCCAGGCAGGCCCGGACGATGGAGTAGCCATGCAGGATCTCCCTATGTGATGTCGAGAGCATGCTGCCCTCCTGGGTCGATCGAAGGGGGGTGACGCAATGGCCTCGAATGTCAGCAAGACATTACATTCTGACAAGGCGAGTTGTCATTGTGGCGGCTTGACCCTAGTAGCACTGGGAAGCTCCTCGCACCTGGAGCCCCGAGCGCGGGATTCGATCAGGTGGCTGAGGCAGGCCGTACGGACCTCAGTGTTGAATACCTGGCACTGGATCAGCGCTTTCGGCACCTGTTCACCAAGGAAGAGCGTGACGAAGCGAAGAGCCGACTGTCTCCACTTTCCGGTCCAGCCTTCCCTCGCCTGGCCCCACCGGATCAGCCGGAGAGCCTCGAACCCCGTCAACCCGAAAACCGATCTGGTCCCCGTCTGCCCAAACTGTCACGCGATGCTGCACCGTCGCGATCCGCCGTATGATGTCGAGCAACTAAGAGGGATGCTGCGGCCTATCCTTGCGACCCCTCCACCTCGTCCGCCACCCGCCGTTCATGCTCGCGCCAAGCGTCCTCCACCGCCCTCACAAACTTGATCAGACGGCCCCTACCCGTCTGCCATGACCGCTCGTCAAGGCGGCAATACCACTGATTCGGAGCGCGACGTGTCGCAGGCACGTTCGGCGGCTTCTCGGCTGCGAAGGGAATCGCATCTTTCAGCCGGTCGAACTCCTTGTGACAAAAGTCGACAGCTGCCGGATAGAACGTGATCCGTATCTTCCCGGGTTCGTCGATCGTCACCGAATGCGACGCGCGGACACGTACGTCGTCGGGCAGGGTGGTCGTCCGCTGCAGGTAGGTGATGCCGGATTTCGTGTAGTATGTCCGGACACTGTAGTCCAGCGACTCTCGGGCATCCTTCCACATCTCCGCCACCCCGTGCTCGGTGGCCTTTCGAGTCAGGTCGGACGCGCGAGGAGCCTTGCCGGATGACGGACGGGGATCGTCGGCCGCCCGTACCTGCCTGGCCAACAGCATACCACCTCCGTGAACGTAGCCATGGAAAGTCACCAGCCGGATGTCGATACCCCTGTCCGCCAGGTAGGACACCATTCGGTGGACACTAACATCGAGCCCGAGACCGACCAGGACCATTTTCACGGGCCTGATGGATTCTCCTCGCTGGCTCCCGTACCATTCCTCGAAGTCCCCAATCTTCTCAATGCCGTCTTTGCCGGATCGCTCGACCAGGAGTGTTCCGATTTCGGAGTCCGACAGGGTCTCAAGGTAGGTGCAGTAATCCAGTACCTGGGCGACGGCGGCCCTCGTGAGCTTCTCGCGCTTGAGCTCGAAGACCACCAGTCGACCGTCCTCGTCAACGCCCAAGAGGTCAACGAAACCGGTCTCGACCGGAACCTGTCTGCCAACCAGGGTGAGCCCTTGCATCAGCATCTCGGGGTTCGCCACCAGCACGGCTTCCAGCATATCTTCCGTCTCAATCCGTTCGGCGAGATCGAGCTTGGTTCCGGCTTGGGAAGTCCGGTCGATTTCCCAGATCCCGATGTCAGTCTTCATGCGGGGACAGTCCCTCTGGATCGAAGGCCAGCACCTTGATCGCTCGCGTCCGCACGCCGATGCCGTGCTCGATCAGCAAGTCGATGAGCCGGTCGCCGTCTATGAGGGTGATCGGTGGTTGACCCAGGGCGAACGCAGCCTCCACCGCACCCTTCGCGAAGCGGGAGGTCGCGACAATGGTGCCTCGGATGGCGTTGAATTGGTACAGTGAGCCACGGAGGGCGTCCAGCTCTTTGCGTTGGATGGTCCCCTTGTGGCGCTTTGCCTGTACGACCTCGCGGACCGAGGTAACGCCGAGCTGGATGTCGGCGACCACGTCGACACCGCGGTCACCGGACTGTCCTATCACCTCGACGTTCTGGTAGTTCATCTCCTCGAGCAATCGACCAACGAGTTCCTCGAAGGCCTTCGGGTCCATCTTCAGCAGGTGTTCACGAAGCGACTTACGGACAGCCGCTTCTTGCTCCTTGGCGAGCTTCCGAATCTTCTTGCGCGGCCCGGGTTCAGGCAGAACGCGCTCGAGGTACGAAAGCCCGTCATCGGTCATCGCGTACTTGGCGCTCTCGCGCTCGATCAGACCTCGGTCGAGGAGGTTGTTGAGGCGCCGGCGAAGGGTGTCGCGGACGCTTGAGGGGGCCCGGAACCGCGAATGCCCTTTGAGGTACGCGGTCCACGCCTGCTCGAAGCCGCGAATGTGGGCGGGTCCGCTGTCAGCGACGATTGTGAGCAACTCGACGAGGCCTTCCTGCATGTCCAGGAACGATTCCGCCTCGCCGAGTCGGTGGTTGAGGAAGTCGCTGCCGCGGTCGGTTAGGACCAAGGCTCCGCTCGGGCCGTCGACCAGAAGCTCGTATTTCTGACTGAGGAGCCAATGGCCGGTGGTGTATCTGGGGTTCACCTCGCCACGGCTGGCGGTCCAGATGGCGTGGGCGAGGTCATGGGCGTTACTCGTGAGTCTTGCCGGGATCCAGGAGTCCGGATCGGTCCAATCAACGGGGTTCTTGGGTGTTCCCCTCAGCTGGGCCAAAGCGCTGTGAAGCCCGGTGATCTGCGCCTTGGGCCGACCGGGCCAGACACGGAGGAGGTGGCGTACTTCGCGATACACGGGGAACAACGGGATGCGTACGCGACGGGAATCTTCGTGCGGTGGGGTATCTGCGATCGCCTGGGGCGACGTGTTGCCGCTGTCGGGCATGAGTTGGCTCCTCGTCGGTCGATGCGAAGATGCAAGGTAGCAAAGGGACCCGATTCCGACATACGAGTCCTGTCCCGCCGCCGCCAAATCGGGCGCCTCACCGTCCCACGTAACTTCGCTACCCGGCTCAGAAGGTCGAACCAGGACGGCGCGCCGACCGTCGCCAGCTTACAGGCCGCTCTCCCCATTAGATTTCGGAGGGTGTCGAGCACCGTGACGCCCCCAAAGAGCGCACGCCAGGCGTAGAGGAGAAACATGAGCCCCCCGATGCGCGAAACAAAGACAATACCGCTGATGCTGGCCGTATACGGCCTGAGCGGCCACGGGAAGTACATCACGAAGATGCTCAGTTGGGACAGTGCTTTCCCGGTCAGCCCGGAACTCCAGGCGCTTCAAGAACTCAAGTTATGCCTGTATCAGACTTCCGACGGAACCATCGAGGTGACGTTTGGCGACAAACCGCCTGCGGCGGCGATCCCCGAACCGCCCGAACCCGACGAGCCTCCGAGAACCGTGCGCACCTTTGAGTTCAGGGATGAGGTCAAGATCAGCATTAGAAGGCTCGTTCTCCCCGCACTCCCGCCGACACTGCCTGAGCACCCAACAGCGAAGGAACGGTGGCAATACCTCTTGGAGGTTGTGAAGCAGAAAGCTTGAGAAACGGCCATCTCTTGGCATCAAGTCTGGTTTCGGGGTCTTGGGAGACGAACGGTGCTGGAGAAACAACCTCGGATCGTCGCGACTCCGTACCGTTGTCGAGGAAGAACATCACTATCGTGCTCGGATCACGAGGCACGGCTTATGGAGCAACCGGATGTCCGTGGACCAGCCCGTCCAGAGGAGGGCGGCGCCAATCAACGAACGAGTTCGGGATGTCGGTTCCACGGCGCTCTCCGGCTCCGGGTCGCCCAAGGCACCGCAAAACGCTTTGACGCCAGCCATTGCGTCCGCCTCGTGCGAACCGGACTTGGCTCTGCCGGTTACGAGTGCTTCCCAAATGAAGAGGCCGCTCTGCGAACGTTGGAAAGCTCTCCAGTCCAGGAAAGGCTTGGTGTTCTTCGACTGTCGGCGAATCCGGTCCAAGATCCACGCCACCTGGACCAAGCCAGTCGTGAGAGAGGTAGATCCGGCGGCAGCGGACCACGGGCGACCACCTTCCCCCGGGCGCGCCCGTGTCAGTCTAGACGGTTCATTGGCGACTGGAATCCACAGCGGGCACTCGAAGCCCAGCGAGACCTTCTCCTCGACGGCGAGTCTATCTGCTACGACCTGTGCAAACTCCCGAATGTCTGTTCCAGACGATCCTTCGCGGTCGGGCTCACCGGAGCAACCCGCCCATCCGAAATTTCCGTTCGCGACCGATCCGATGTCGGCACAATAGATCATCATTTCTCTTTCACTCCCATTTCGATCAACCATGCCCATCAGCTCAGTCTGACACCAACCCGGCGATCACCTCGAGCAGGATCGTCGCCAGGCGGATGGCGAACAGGGCTTCGCCACGAGTGTACTCTCGGGCCGCGGCGCGGTGTGCGGTGATGTTGCCCATGTCCTTGGCGCGACTGATGAGCCCGGCATACAGTACCGCATGTCGATCATCAAGCCTGTCGCTCAGGATGGCCTTGAGGCTACTTCCATCCGGCCCCTGGAACGACTCCTCCATGAGGCTGACGGCCTTCCTCGCCTGGACCACGGCTGCGTCGAAGTCGCCCCGGTCCACGGCCTTGCGTGCACGCTGGAGTTCACCGAGGCTTGGCCGGAAACGACTCGCGCGCGTGAGGTGGTAGCGAATCTCCAGGAGGTCGATCCGCTCTCCAGCGAATGCGCGGACCACCGCCAGCCAGTCGTCACGCGGGATTCGGAGTCGGATTTCGGAAACCTTGGCATCGATTGTGGTCCCGTCCATCTCAACCCTCGGCCACAGCCGCATCTGCATGGTGAGCACGCCACCAGCGCGGTGCTCTTCAAGGCGTTCCAGTCGGTGTCCCCCCAGATCAAGAGCGACGGAGCTTGCTTGGGCGCCCACATAGGAGAACGACCGGATGGAATGGCCCGACGCGTCCCTCACGAGGTTGCCTACCAACAGGTCGTCTGGACCCACCGTCAACTCGCCCCGGAAGTCGGTGAGGATGAACTCACTTCCCGGGGGGTCCTCCTCCAAACGAAGTAGGTGTCCCATGGTCCAAGCCAGCTCGAAGCGGATTCGCGGGACAAGGGCCGGCACCGGTCGGACACTTGTCACGGCGACCGTGCCCACGGTGGACGCTCCGATCGTCACGCCTCCCGAACCGTAGCTGGCTGTCATTCCGGGCATCTCCTTCGGCATGATGGTTGTCCACGGGTCTCCCGTCCGGCGAGAGTCCGGCCCGAACGAAAACAGGACGGCTGGTCGGCGTCCACCGGTTCTGACGCAAGCCGCCCAGGTGGAGCGGGACCCGAGGGGTGCTGGACAGGTGTGGATCAGGAGTAGTTGGCGGGCGCGAGGGTCTTGGAAGTCTTCCTCGACTAACGCAGGAGAGCCACGGATCAGTTGATCTTCCGGGCTGCCCATTCAGGCGATGCCGACCACCTATTCCAGCAAGCCGATCGCGGATTCCAAGCCATGCCGATCACCTATGGAGAACTGCCCTCCCATAGGGGAGTTGGTCGGTGCCGAGTCGTAGCGGCGTCTCACCGAGGCATTTGCGAAGCAGTCAAGCCGCGCTGGTCTAGGACCTACCGTTGCCAAATCTGATCGAGAGACGCACAAAGCCGTGCCAGCAAAGCCCTTTGACGCGCAAAGAAGTCGTCTCCGACCCGTCCGACCCTGTCCCGCAATTCTGCGGCCTCTTGTTCCGTCAGCGCATCCCGGCCACCGACAGTAGCGATAGTCCATTGGAAAGCAACGTCGGCGATGGGCAGATAGGACGTTTTACGCCACTCCTCAAATCGGAAGAACCTCTTCACTGCCTCGTATTCTAAACGCGCAATGGACGCGTCACGATAGAGTTTTGGTTCAATCTGACGCATGGCGGCAAGACCCACACCCAATTGCACCAGGTGGAAACGGTCAGAGTAGCGCTGCCAAGCCGGGTCGTCTGCCAGTGCCCGGTCGAGCAAGGCTACATTGAGAACTATGCGTTGCTGGCCACGGAGAGACACTTGGTGGAGTCTCGTCAGGTTGACTAAGGCACTCTCGGGGTCGCCCTGATATCTGCTAACCAGCCCGTATTGATGAAGGAGATGACGCACATATCGTCCAGCGCTCTCCTTTGAATCAGCCTTGAGAAGTGAGCGAATGTCAAAACGGAGATGAAAGAACTTGTCCAGGTACTCGTCCGCACGCGTAAGTCCATACTCACGAGTGACCATATCGGCAAGACCTTCGAGATGGGTGACCAGGACAAAACAAATCCCATCAGCTGAGAAGACGTGCTTAATGCGTTCAAGGACGTTCAGTGCGTACGACGGCTTGCATCGATCCAGCTCATCAATCACAAACACCAACGGAGGCCTGGCTTCGTCACCGTCTGACATGCCAGCAACTGCGTCGCGCAATGCGTGGCGAAACTGCTCCACACAAGTGATCTGCAGGGTAGCGCTCTCGATTTCGTTGGCGATCAGTTCCTCAACCGCCATAGGACCGCTTCGGTCGGAACTCTGAAGTGCGTCTTGGATGTCCGGCAGACTCACGAGTCCGGCAGTTGCTTTCTGGACCGCGAGATCGGCGAGAAGACGTGGCGTGGCTTTCGCTAGGGAAATCGCCTTGTTGGTGAGGGACTGCCTGAGGCTCTCGAGCGCGGGGGCATTTGAAGTGGAGGCGCGTAGGAGGTGGGCAAACAGAGGAAAGAACGCGTCCTGGATGTGGTCATGCTCGAATGCATCGAAGTAGACGACTGGATGGGCTCTCTGTCGAAGAACGCCGGCCCACTGTTTCACAAAAACGGACTTGCCGGTTCCCCAAGGGCCGTCAATGACCAATACGGAATGACCGTCAATTCCGTCGACGATGTTAGCGAGGCGGTCGCCCACCTGCTTGGCATGGAATAGGTCATGCTCGGAAAAGCCATCAGAGGCACCGACGATGGGTTGCTCCGGGAGTAGTCTCAAGGGCATGTCTGCATCCTTCAAAAAGGGTGGGGGCGTCGCTCACCGTGCCGGCCCCGAATAGCCGACCGATCGCTCCGGGGAAGCATACGGCGCAATATGGTAACTGGCTCCACGCACCTCGTGGTCCTCCACCCTCCGTTCATGCCCGCGCCAGGCGTCCTCCACGGCCCGAACCACTCGATCAAACCTGCCCCGCCGCTCTGTGTCAATGGACATCGAAAATGTCAGGGGCCTAGGCATTGAAAATGTCGGGATCCGAGTGCGGCTCATGATGCGGGCTCCTGGGTCGTAGAGCCGGGTTTTGTCCGGGTGCTTGGACACCACTACAGCGACGTCAAATTCCTGATCCCGGACCGGGCGATGCCAGCCGAGAACGTGTTGGCCATGTCCGGTGACGATAT
>CAYWUV010000202.1:0-7961 GCA_964461235.1 uncultured Bryobacterales bacterium
TTCACCGGCGACGACGATGGCGCGCTGGTCGCGTTGGACGCGCGAACGGGCGAAGCGCTTTGGCACTTCTCCATGGGCAACACGCTCTACGCCTCGCCGATGACGTTCACGGCTGACGATAAGCAGTACGTGACCATCGCGACGGCGACCGACGTGTTTACGTTCGGGCTGTTCAGCGACTAGCGCATCCCAACCTGCCATTAGTCCAGCACGTCAGCAGAGAGCCATGGACGGAAGACCATGTTCACCGATGCTTCGCAGTGGCAACCGCCAATCCATCTTGCACATTCCGAACTGAGCAGCAATTTGGGGCGGGGGGCACATCCACCCTCGCGGATTCGATTCATGTACGTGTCCGAGGTATCGAGGCGGACACCCTGCCATGGCATGCCAGATGGCAGTTCGAAGAGGGTCCCAGCTGGAGCTTCAAAGCCGTCGATCCGCCCAAGGCTGATCTCCATCCAGAGCAGCGGTCTGTCGCTGTACGTCGCCGAGAGCAGCAATAGCCGCAACGTCGCAATTGCGATATCTGCTATCGGCTTGGCTGCTCCGCCGCCTCAACACACGCGGAGAGTTCCTACCAAGAAGACAACTATGTTCCGATCGGCCTACCGCTCCTCCTTGGCAGGTCATCGCGCTACTGATCGGGATGGTTTGCGTTCATCCACTGGGCGTATCGCGAGTGATGAAACAACTCCAACTGCCCGGCGCGGTTGTAACCGCCCATCTGGCCTTTCGAACCGCCCGCCCAAATGGGGTAGCGTGCGAAGACTTCGCCACGGCCCAGGGCACGTGGGTCATCCGTCGCTCTCATGTAGTCCGCCAGGGCCTGTTGCAGGGTTTTCTTGACCTCTGTGAAACGGGGGGCGTCGGCTAGGTTTCGCATCTGATATGGGTCGGCCTTGACGTCGTAGAGCTCTTCCTCGGGCCGGAGTCCGAAGCACAACTCATAGTTGCGCTTCACGATTTTGTCCGCTGCCATTCCCTGCTGCATGATTCCGACGGTCGGGCCGGCCTGAACTGGTTTCCAGCCTGGATGCCCTTGGCGTGGGTAGTTGCGAATGTAGAGGTGCTTGCCCGTTCGAATCGCCCGACCGGACATGTAACCAAGCCAAGCCTGATAAGGCCCAACCGTGTGATGGGCTTCGAGTGCAAAGTACGTCCGATCGCGCCCCTTCTCGATGACCCCGCTTCGTTCGGAAAGGAGAATCTTCATGAGGCTCTTTCCGGTCATCTGCTCGCTCGCAGAGAGACCGGCTGCTTCGACGATGGTGGGGGCGAGATCGATAAAGTTGACGAAGTCGTCTACCACCCGGCTCGGTTTGATCTTCCCAGGCCATCGGACAATCAACGGGACACGTGTCCCCATGTCGTAGAGGCTACCCTTGCCCCGCGGCCAGGGCTGCCCGTGATCGGAGGTGATGATCAGGATCGTGTCCTTGCCCAGGCCGGCGTTCTCGAGGGCTGCCACCACATTGCCAACTTCCGCATCGAAGGCCTCGACCTCCTGGTAAAACCCCCCGAAGTCTTCGCGCACGGCCCTCGTGTCCGGCAGGTAGGGAGGTACCTCAATCGTGTCCAAGGCACGGCCGTCGGGCTTGTAGTCAAACTCGCGATGACCCAGGGTCGTTCCCCACCAGAAGCAGAACGGTCTGCCTCCACCCGCCGCATTGGCGAGGATTTGCGGGAGACGGGCTACCTTTCCCGCCGGAGGAACCGTCCACCCGCCCGGCCCCGTGAAGCCGGGCCCCCAGCCCTTGCCGCTGTGCGCAACCTCGTATCCGGCTTTTCTCAGCATCGACGGATAGGTGTCGAAGGTGTCGTGCAAGGTCCCACCGAACACAGCTGCGTCGCGCAGGCGCCAGATGTCCTGCCCCGTCAATAGAGCCGACCGCGAGGGATGGCACACCGGAGAGGCGTTGTATGCGTTGGTGAACCGGACCCCTTCCGCCGCTGCCCTGTCGATGTGAGGCGTCTTCGCAAACGTGTTGCCGTAGATACCCCAGTCCTTCCACGACATGTCATCCGCGATCATGAGAAGGATATTCGGTCGTTTGTTTGGGGTCTCACCGTTCACCCGATCCGCCACAAGCGCGGCGGATGGAAGCGCCCAGGCAACGAGACACCCAAGTACCCAGATCCCCAAGCATTTCCACCGCCCTGTCACGGCCAACCTTCGCATCTTCTCAACTCCATTTGACCCGCGACGCATTCGCTTCACTGCTCTGTCCTACGGTTGAGTCGAATGCCGTTGCGCGAAACGTGCCTGAATGCCGGTCTGCAACGAAACGGCTCCATCCTCTCTCCGATAGACCCTCGACGCTTCTCCGGCGTTGGCCGGGGAACATCCGACGGGCTGTAGGTGGACGTTGCTGGCACGCCGAAGCGCCTATTCTTCTCAGATTGCGTATTGGGGGATCTGGAGCAATTCTCCATCATTGAGCGCTGACTGATGCGAGACCACACCCGCCACCGACATGTTGAGCGCCCAGGCGACGTTCACCAGCGGGGTGCGGTCCTGGAGGATAGCCGTGACGAACTCGTCCATAAGATAGCCGTGGGAACCACCGTGGCCGCCGGGGTCCACGGAAGGCGGTAGCGGCGGTTTCGCCAAGTTTAGGCCGACCACTTTCCGCTTGGGGGAGATCGATAAGCCATCCATCGAACCTCTTTCTCCGCGGACGCGGCCCCGTTCGCCCCCGTTGCCGGGGGTGTCCCAACTCACAGCCATGCGGGCCATGCCTCCTTCACTGGTGCGCATGAGGGCGATTTCAGTGCCGAAGGAGTTCCCGAAAGGATTGTTCCCTTTCTGAAGGTGCGGGATGGTACTGGGCAGGCCCATGCACGACACTTCCGTGAAGCTCCCGCCGGTCACGCACGTGTAGTAGGCGTTGGAGTGAGTCGGATAGAACTGAGGCGGCAGGCCGACACGCCATCCCTTGTAGGAGTCGATGGGTGTGGCCATGTAGTGGTAGTACTCGCCCTCTGAATAGACCATCGTTCCAAATTCGCCCGCATTGTAGAGGGCACGCATGGCATAGCACTCGCTGTGATAGGCCGAAGTCTCGAACATCATGTACTTGAGTCCGGTTCTCTTCACCGCCTCGAAGACACGGTCGGCATCTTCCAGCGACCCGAATACGGCTGGTACCGCGGTACAGACATGCTTTCCATGCCCGACAACATCGATGCAGTGTTGTGCGTGGCTGGGCGCATCGGTGGCGACGAAAATCGCTTCCAGTGAATCGTCTTTCACCATCTCCTCAAGGCTTGGGTAGGTCTTTTCACACCGGCACGCCTTGGCCAAGCCTATGCATCGTTCGGGGATCAAGTCGGTGACCGCTGCCACCTCTACGTTGGGATGGTCTTGGAAACCGAAATTCGCCCCGAACTTGCAGACCCCATAGCCGGCGATGCCGACGCGTATCTTCCGCTCGGACACGGGCTGCCAGACCGCATCATTCTGGACTGTGGTTTCGGTATCGTCGAAACCTTGAATCGTGTCTTCCTGTGCCGCGTTGGCCTGCAGGCTCAGACCGCTCGGGCCGGCCACGCATGTGGATGCGGCAATGGTTCTAAGGAAAGCCCTTCGAGATTCGTTGAGTCTCATTCTTACCTCCTATCGCTTCTGCGAAAGTCAATTGGATTGCTCTAACGTATCAACAAGATGGGCCGCGTGGTTCGGTTTTCCGCTCTGTCTTCACGCCCAGCGGCCTCCTAATCTTCGACGCTGGCCAATGGACTCCAGGAATTCCACCGGACCACCCGCCCGATACTCGTCTCGCTGTCGAACAAGAGCGGCAAGATCCGGTATTGCAAACAGTTCAGACTCGTCTTGTCAGAAGTCCACCACCGACCGCACAGGGCGATGATCGTGACGGACTCCTTCAGGAAATCAGATCGGACACCTGAGAATTCCACGTCTTGTTCCGCCCTGTCCATTGGAACGAGGAGCATCAGTTGCACTGGTCCGAGGGGCTGCAGATTATGCCGGAGAGGACCCCGCTCGGAACCTTCGCACGGACGGGGTCGGGCGGTGGCCCCGTCCGGTGGCGACACGAAGTTCGGGAGTGGTGGAACGCACTCGCCGGGGCCGTCCCGGCCGGTCTGCGGGCGGGAGCAGTCTCGAATGTGGGCGCATGCATGTCCTCGTAGTGATAGCGCTTGCGGACCCGCCCCCGAGCATCGCCCTGCTCGCGCGGGAAGAAGCACGGTAGGGGGTAGTTCAGGCAGGGCGACAGTACCTCGTGGTTGAACGCTTTCAGGTGTCCGGCATGGGGTCTCGCCATGTCGCTGCGGCCTCAGATCCGTGGCACTTTAGTGCCGTTGTTCGATTACCACAGTGCGTTGTCGTTACTGCGGCGCGGACACGATTTCGCGAACTCCCGGCGCTCATTCACAAGGCCGGAACATTTCACCCAAGCTTGATCCTCACCGCGGCAACCGGCCGCGGATTTCCCAAGAGATTCAGTTTAGGATTGATAATGGCATGAAATATTCCACTCTGCGGACTGTGAAGATGGCTCATCATCACACATAAATCGAGTTTCTGTGCTTCCGGCGTTGCCTTATACTCGTCACGGTCAGACTACCTGCCGCTGAGTGAGCCATGCTTTGGTGGCGAGAGAGCCGAGGGACCGTGGCTTCCGTAGAGGAGCGGGATCGACAGGGGCCTTGGACGCGACTGACTCTGCCTGCTCCGCCAAGGCGCAACTCCGGGCTGGACTGCGGCTTGGCACTATCCGATTGGAAGGCGGCGCGCCGTGGTCCGCCACGGGTTCGCCGAAATGAAGCCAGCATCGGTGTCGTCGATCTGTTGCGTTCAGCCTGTTTGTGCCTCGGGGCCCTGTGCCTTGGCCCCGCGCCGGTCGCATTCGCCCAATCTCTTCCAGGCGATCGGACGGCCCTCATCGAGAGATACGAGAATCTCTTGCTGCCTCGGATTGAGGACTACACGGCGAGCGAGGCTGCTCGTGCGGCGATCGAGGGCTCACTGCGGACGGTGTTTCGGAGAGCTGTCAGGAATGTGCGGGATTTCGAATATGCCTGGCCCGGAGAGCCCGTGTATTTCAGCCAGCGTTTCGGAGCCGGAACGCCCCCTACACAAAGGGAGCGGCAGATAACGCAAGACAACGACGCCTTTAGACGGCTGGTGTTGGATCTCTTGCCGAAGCTGGCTTACGCCTATCGCATTCAGGGCTCGGAGGACCGACCAAATCCGCACTACCAGTCGCCGGAAATTCTCCAGATGTACATTGCCGGGTTGGAGCATGCCTACGGCCGCGGGCTCACCGAGGACGCGTGGCTTCCCGACCATGCGGGAAGAGCAAGCGTGGATGCGCTGAGGAGCGGGCTGACCCGTCTGGCGGGAGACTTCTCGGAACTCTCGCTCCGACTGGGGGGATTCATCCAGAGCTTGTTTCTGATGCGCGAGCCCCTTGCCGCTGCGGGCCTGCTCGCCAAGTATCGAGCCGTCGTCCGCAATCTCGTCGTGAACAACGGCACCATGTATCCGGCCTTTTACCGGTTAGCCCGAGCCGAAGCTGGGATTCGATATGCAAGGCCCCTGCCGATCGACGAGGCCCACCACCTCAATGCTGACGGCATGCGGCTGTTCGTTGACGATTTCTGGCCGTACTTCTTGCTCATTGAGGAAACGGCCGAGCGGGATCGGATGTCCACGATCCTGTCCCATGTGATCGACGCGAATCTCGTCGTGAAACCTGGAGTGCAAGGAGTGATCAAGCCGGACGGAACGGGGTTTCACCACGCTTCGGCGTACGTCGGAGCGTACACTCCCGGGGCATTCGAAGCCGCCGCTCAGCTTCTTTACCTGCTGAAGAACACCACCTACTACAAGCCTGAGAACGTGGCAGCTCTCAAGTCGGCAATCGAAGCCTATCGGGTGATGGTCCAGAGATACTCGGTTTCAGCCTCGCTACGAGGACGGTTGATCCGTGGATCGGGCCTCGGCGTTACGGACCAGATAGCTAAGGCCTTGGTGTTTCTGGGTCATCCGGACGGGCTGGATGATTTCGACATGCGGGGGCGCTTCCACGAGTTCTTCGACCCCCAGCACTTCTTCGGGGATGACCGGGATGGGGCGTTTTACGAAGGGTCCCGAGGGATTGCGATCAGGGGTCTGGGAATTTACAGGCTGGTCGCAGACCTGCACGGCACCGATTTTCCGGAGGCTGACCAGCCCGCCGGCGTTTGGATCAAGCCCTACGCAGCCGCAGCTTTCTTCCGCCATGGCAACTGGCTGGTGACTGCCAAGGGGTTCAGTCAGTACCTGTGGGACTACGAAGGCACGGAGACCCAGAACGCCTTTGGCCAGAACTGGGCATACGGTTTGTTGCAGGTCTTCAGCGGTGGGAATCCGGTCAGCGAAGTCGGGTCCGGCTACCACCTGTCGAACGGTTGGGACTGGTACCACGCTCCGGGAACAACCGCCAGTCACTATCCGATTGAGGAGTGGGACGAGAGCGCATTGAGGGACCGGCGTAAGGCGGCGGGGATTGTGCAGCGTGATGTGCACAGGAACTACAACACCCGGACCTTCGTCGGCGGGGTCACGCTGGGTAACTACGGGATGTTCGTGCAGGATCTCGAAGCGGTGCCATTCAGGGAGCCGACCGACCTGAGAGCGCGGAAGACCTATTTCTTCGTGGGGGATCGCGTGCTGGCGCTCGGTACCCAAATCAGCGGCGGCACGAACGCGCACGAGACTCACACGACGCTGTTTCAGACCCGGTTGGACAACGCCGCGGATCCGACTTGGCTGAACAATGAGGAACTCACCGGCCTGGAGACATCGCGAGAGATTTCGGCGGGTCGGCGATCTTCCTTGATCGACGCAGTTGGCAACAGCTACTTCCTAGCGCACAGCACTGCGCCCTTGATGGTCACCCGCGGCCTTCAGACCAGCATGACCGACGACCAGGGACCCAGCGAGGGCGAGTTCGCGCAGGCGTACCTCAACCATGGCATGAAGCCGAATGGTGACAGGTATGAGTACGTGCTGATCCCGGCCGATGCCGACGGTGCCAAGCTTCGAGCGCTAGCGGCGCGGCCCCGCAACTACTTTCGCGTGCTCGAATCGGACAACATCCACTTAGTGCGCTTTCGACAGCATGGCGTCACGGCCTATGCATTCTACGAACTCGTTGATACTCCGGAAGGCGAATTGGTGCGTCAGGTGGACCGGCATGCGGCGGTCATGACCGAGAATACCGGAGGCAGCGTCCGGCTTGCCGCAAGTGTTCCGGACTTGGGATGGCAATTCGAAGACGAGGAAATCAAGGCGAAGGGTCTCAGCTATGCTTCCAAGCAATTCGCACGCCAACCGGCCACCGTTCATTCGCTGCAACTAACCCTGCGGGGGTTCTGGACGATTAGTCAGGGGCCGGAATCCGCGACAGCCGAGATTGTCGGCGGCGAGACAGTCGTTCGGATGCTGGTCAGCAACGGAATGAGCACCGAGATCCTGCTGAGTCCATCACCGCAATCCACGGAGGAGTGATTTCCGGATCTCGGAACGGCCCCGGTCGGCCTCTGCCAGTGACTCAGTCCATGGAGGGTCCGGCCCAGCTCCGCAGGAGGGACCAGTTCCTGTCCCCTCACTTGCCAGCACCCACCAGCCGAGTCAACTGACGGACTAGTCGGCTCAGGTGCGGGAACCCTGGCCCCATTGTCAATCTCGTCATCGGCGTACCATCCGGAAGCGATACCCGACGTCGATCGCTACTCGCCCCGTGCAGCTTGCGCAGCAGCGCCGCCACGGAGTGGTTGATGTACTTGGATCCGTTGTAACTGCTCAGGCGTCTGCTCAGGCGTCTGTTGATGTCGGGCCATAGGGTGGTTCGACCGTGTCGGCAGGGTGGCCGACGAGCGCGATTTGAATGGGGACGAGAGGATTGTGACCGAGCGCGGGCATGGACCGCAGGTAGCCGGAGATTCGT
>CAYWUV010000203.1:0-7951 GCA_964461235.1 uncultured Bryobacterales bacterium
GGATCGCGTCCTGCACGAACGCCGCCAGCCCCTTCGCGCGCTTCTCGAAGTACTCCTCGAAGCGCGAATCGGCCGTGTACATCTCGGCCAGGTTGCAGTGCATGCCGTGACTGCACGGGTAGAACCAGCGGTCGATGTGGTGGCGGTGCTGTTCGGCCAGGTTCATGGCGGCGCGGCCGGCCGCGTGGGCGCCCTCGGTCATGAGCTCGGCGAGCTTCGCCATGATCGTCTCGCCCTCTTCCTTGATTGCCGCCCAGTCGCCCTTGCCGTAGCTGCGGGTGCGCCGCATCGACTCCCTGTATGCGTCGCTGTCGCCCCAGCGCTCCTTCACTTCGTCCTCGTACTGGGCGTGGTCGAACTCCTCCAGCCCTTCGAACATCTCCGTCCTGTCCATTTCCGTCTCCTCTTCCATCGCCCGCAGGGCCCGGTCGACCCCGCGAATGATACTGTCTGTCCGTTCCTGCCGCTCCCTGAGCAACTCCCGCTGCGCTTCGAGCGCGCTCCGCCGGTCGTAGGCCGGGGCGTCGAGCATCTGGCCGATCGCATCGAGGCTGAACCGCAGTTCGCGCAGCAGCCGGATCTGTCGCAGCCGCTCGAGGTCGCCGTAGTCGTACAGCCGGTAGCCCTGCTCTGAGCGCCCCGAGGGGACGAGCAGGCCGATCCGGTCGTAGTGGTGCAGGGTGCGCACCGTGACGCGGGCCAGCGCGGCGACCTCGCCGACCGTGTGGAGTTGTTGGGTGGTGGCGGGTGTGGTGTTCATGAGAGCAAGGTAAGGGCTGACGTTACGTCAGGGTCAAGGGGGCTTGTATCTTGTCTGATTCCCTGTTCACGACGTGGAGATATGCCTGTTCTTCCGGCGGGACCATGTCGAGAAGCACGCCCGGCATTGTCGGCGTCGGGCTGTTCTGGCAGTGGGCCTAAGTGTCGTCGCTATACCGGGTGGCCGGGGCGGCTGGCGTACGTTGCCAGGCGCGACGTATACATTTGCTTGGGTACCCTCGCGTCGCTTCAGGTTAGTCCAACCCACATGAACTCAGGATTCAAGACCATGGCCGATCGGTCGTCGGCACCCGTTCTCGTCACCGGCTCGGCCGGGCATGTCGGCGCGAATCTCGTGCGCCGGCTTCTCGACGACGGGGCGCGGGTCCGCGTGCTTCTCCGACACGAGGACAACAACAAAGCCCTTGGCGGTCTCGAAGTTGAACGCGTGTTCGGTGACATTCGCGATCTGAGAGCGACCAGGAATGCGCTCGATGGCTGTCACGGCGTCTATCACTGCGCGGCGAAGGTCTCGACCATCGAGGGCAATCGCGCCCATCGCCGTGAAGTGTACGAGTGCAACGTGGTCGGTACCCGCAACGTGCTGCAGGCAGCGCGGGACGTGGAGGCGGGACGGGTGGTCGTGACGGGATCCTTCAGTGCGGTGGGTTACGATCTGGACGATCCGTCCGCTCCCAGCGACGAGACGATGCAGTTCTATCCCATGGAACGGACGATGCCCTACGAGCGCAGCAAGGTACTCGTCGAGCACGAGTGCTGGCGCGCCGCCGCGGCGGGACAGGATGTCGTCGTCGCCACGTGTTGTGCCGTGGTAGGCCCCGCCGATTTCTTCCCTTCGCGCCTGGGAAGGACGATGTGCGACTACACCAACGGCAAGCTCCGGGCGTTCGTGGACGGTGGCTTCGAGTTCGTCGCGGCCCGGGACATCGTCGAGGGGCATGTGCTGTGCATGCAGCGCGGGCGCTCAGGCGAGAAGTACATCTTCAGCACCGAGTTCAAGACGATTTCCGATATCCTGGACCTGTTTGAGGAGGTGTCGGGTATCCCGCGTCCGCGCCGGCGGATGCCGGTGCGCCTGATGCTAGGCTTCTCGGAGGTGGCCAGCTTCTATCTGAGCCGGTTTCATCCGAGCTTCCCGCAGCGATTCACGCCCGGTGCCATCCGACTCCTTCAGAAACGCCGTCACGCCGACACCAGCAAGGCGAGACAGGAACTGGGCTACCGGCCAACGACGATTCGCGCAGCGGTTCATGAGGCCTACGCCTTCCACTACGAGCGCAAAGCGATCCGGAACCCGGGCGCCAATCGCCCGATACGCCGGGGCACGAGCGATGTGAACCATCCAATTCCGAGCGAAGGTACATGAGGAACAACGCACCAGGGCTCGCCGCAAGCCACCCTCCCCCCAGCTTCGAGAAGGCACGCAACCTGCGCCAGCGCGCGCGCGCCGCAGGCATGAACCCGAACTACTGGTACGCGGTCGAGGAAGTGCGCCAGGTGAAACCGGGGACGGTGGTCGAGGTCGTTTTCTGGGGCCACTCCATCGCACTATATCGGGCGGAGGACGGGTCGTTTCATGCCGTTGAGAATCGCTGCCTGCACCGCCAGCTGAAGCTGTCGCTCGGCGTGGTGGAGGGCTGCCGACTCGTGTGTGCCTACCACGGCTGGGAGTACGACCAGAACGGGTGCGTGGCCGCGATTCCGGATCTGTTCGGCCGAGACCGTGTTCCCAGGCTCTCGATCCGAACGTATCCCGTTAAGGTTCGCTACGGGCTGGTCTGGCTGTTCCCCGGGGACCCGGAACTGGCGGAGGAGCGCCGGATCCCGGAGATCCCCGAACTCGAGGGACGCGGCCGGTGGGCCTGCGTACCGCTGACCGCCACGATGTCGGCCCACCACTCGATGATAATCGACAACGTATGCGACTTTTCACACGCCTATCTGCACCGCCGGTACCGCCCGTTCATGGGGGCCACCCTCACCCGCAACGAGACGCTGGGCGACAGCGTCCACCTCGCCTACGAGACGCGGGTCGGACGCGGCCGCATCTCCGGACTGTTCGTTGACCACGAACGTCTGGACACGAACCACATGGAGTTGTGCTACGAGTACCCCTACCAGCGGTCCAATACGGATGACGAGATCAAGCACTGGCTCTTCGTGCTGCCCATCGATGAGCGCACGACGCGGGCGTTCTTCCTTTTCTACTTCAAGTCGCTGAAGATCCCGTTCCTGCCGGTTCGTATCCCCCGTTTCGCCATGACCGCGGTACTCAAGATCGCGAAGCGCATGCTCATCGGACCGCTCCTCACCGAAGATCGGGTCGCGGTCGAAGCCGAGCAGGAAGGGTACGAGCGGCACTGGGACGACCCACCCATCGAGGTCAACCCGATCGTGCGTGCGTTCCAGAAGGTGACCGTGCGCAAGTGGCAGGAGCATCTGGAGGGCGCCGAGGTGAACGGCGATGCCCGTGGCTGAACAGGGTTCCCCGCTGGCCGAGGTGTGGTCCGGCCTTTCGGGCGGTGGCGTGCTGTGGGCGGTGGGAACGCTGTCGCTGTTCGTCGGCCTCCTCTTCCTGGGGTCGATGTTCCTGCCCGGACCCCGGGCCACGGGGCCGGGCCTGGAGGGAGAGTCACGGACCTACAAGCTCAACGGCCTGGCAGCGTTTCTGATCGTCATGATTGCGGCGGGCCTCGCCCAGGCATTCGGCTGGTTCTCCCTCTCGGTCCTGCGCGACCACTTTGCGGCTCTCTTCCTGGTGGCGAACGGATTCGCGTTCGCCATGTCCGCCTGGATGTATGCCCGGGCACCCCGGACTCCGGCTGCGCCCGCGGGATTCTGGCGACGTTTCTTCTTCGGCGCGGAGCTGAACCCGGCTCTGCTCGGGGTGGATCTGAAGTTGTACAGCTACCGCCCCTCCCTCATCGGGCTGGCGCTGTTCAACCTCTCGTTCGCCGTGGTGCAGTACGACACCTACGGGCGCCTGAGCCTGCCGATGGTGCTCTACCAGGTCTTCACCTTCATATACGTGCTGAGCTACTTCCAGTTCGAGCAGGGCATGACGCACACGTGGGACCTCGTCAGCGAGCGCTTCGGGTGGATGCTGATCTGGGGCGACTACGTGCTGGTCCCGTTCTTCTACAGCCTCCCCGGCTGGTGGCTGGTGCACGCGACGGAGCCGCCACCTCTCGCCGGAACCGTCGCCATCGTACTGCTCTTCGTCTTCGGCTTCTGGGTCTTCCGCGGCGCAAACGGACAGAAGCACCGCTTCAAACGCGATCCGGACGCGCGGATCTGGGGAAGGCCCGCCCGGTCACTGGATGGGCGTCTGCTGATTTCCGGCTTCTGGGGAATCGGGCGCCATCTGAACTATACCGGCGAAATCTGCGTGTACCTCGCGTTCACGTTCACGACCGGCTTCGTCTCGTGGATCCCCTACCTGTTGCCCGCATGGCTCACGGGTTTGCTGGTGCATCGTTGCAGACGCGATGAGCGTCGTTGCCGTGCGAAGTACGGGGAGTTGTGGGACCGCTACAGGCAGCGGGCGCGCTTCGCCATGCTGCCATTCATCTATTGAGGGGGGAGGACATGGCGCTGCAAACGGCACAGGACGTTCCCGAACTCACCGGGGGTTGGCCGCTTCTGGGTCACCTGCGGGACTTCGGCAGGGATCCGATCTCGATGCTGAGCCGAGGTTGGCGCGAGCATGGCGAACTCGCCCGGTTCCGGCTCGGTACAAAGGACTGCGTCCTCTTCACCGGACCCGAAGCTCACGACGTCTACTTCAGGGCACCCGAGGAACAGCTCGACGCCAAGGCCGTGTATCAGTTCACGGTACCCATCTTCGGCCGCGGCGTGGCCTATGATGTCGCGCCCGAGATCATGGACGAGCAACTGGGGTTCCTCTATCCGGCGCTTCGCGATTCGGCGATGCGCAGGTTCGCCCGCCTCATGTTCGAGGAGGCGAGCCTGTTCGCCGACGGCCTTGGCGACGAGGGGGAAATCGATCTGCCACGGGCGATGAACGAACTCACGGTCAAGATCGCAAGCCGATGCCTGTTGGGGCAGGAAGTCCGGGATCAGGTGGACACGGGGTTTGCCGATGCCTACCACGATCTCCAGAACGGCCTCAACACGCTCGGGTTTTTCCTTCCCAGACTCCCGACGCCGGCACACCGGAGCCGCGACCGGGCGCGCCGCACAGTGGTCGATCTCTTCAGCCGTATCATCTCGGATCGCCGACGCTCCGGGGCGCGGCCCGACGACTTCATGCAAACGCTGATGGAGGCCCGCTACAAGGACGGGCGCGCACTGACCAACGACGAGGTCTCCGGCATCCTCCTGACGGTGTTGTTTGCGGGCCAGCACACAAGCGCGGTGCTGGCTACCTGGACCGGTCTCGAGCTTCTGGGGGTGCCCTCGTATGTGGCGCGCATACGAGACGAGATGAGGGAGGTGTACCGCGAGACGGGAGCCATTAGTCTCGCGGGTCTCAAGCGGCAGGTGGCGCTCGAATGCGCCGTGCGCGAGAACGAGCGGCTGCACCCGCCGCTGATCCTGCTGATTCGCAAGGTGCTCCAGCCCATGGAATACTCGGGCTACACCGTGCCCGCCGGCGCCCTGGCCATGGTGTCGCCCGCGGTCTCCCACCGGTTGCCCGAGGTGTTCGCCGATCCGGAACGGTTCGCGCCGGAGCGGTTTGCGCCTCCCGCCAGTGAGGACAAACAGCATCACTACGCCCTGATTGGATTCGGCGGCGGCAAGCACCGGTGCATGGGGAAGCACTTCGCCTACCTGCAACTCAAGGCGATCTGGACGGTGCTGCTCGACCGCTTCGATTTCAGCGGCGCCGCCGAGGTCCCCGCCCCGGATTACGGGAGCTGGGTGACCGGCCCCGAGACACCGTGCCACGTCCGCTACCGCCGCCGCACGGAAGCGAGCGTTCTGCGGTGATAGGCAGCCGCTCACGAGACTACGACGTGGTCATCGTGGGCGCGGGTCCGGTGGGCAGCCTGTGCGCCGTCGCGCATGCGCGGCAGGGCGCTCGCGTTGCCCTTCTGGAAGCGAATCTCAGGTCGTCGAAGCGAATGGCCGGGGAATGGCTGCATCCGCCTGCCGTGCGGATCCTTCGCGAGCTCGGGATAGAGCTGGAAGACAACCCGCGCGGCACGAGAGGCAAGGGTTTCGTTGTGCTCCCGGAGGATGGCTCCGACCCGGTCGTCCTTCCCTATGCGGACGGATCCCACGGATTGTCCTGCGAACACGAGGCTCTCGTCTCGACGCTGCGTGAGGCGGTCGAGAACGAATCGGATGTCGACTTCATTCACCGTGCCCGCGTGCGTTCGGTGGACGACGGCAGGGTCACCTTTGTCCGTGACGGATCCGAGCAGTCCTTGACCGCAAGGCGGATCGTGGGCGCCGACGGGCGGGCTTCGACCGTGCGTCGGTCGCTGGGCGCATCGACACGCCGCATAACCACCTCGCGGATGGTGGGCGTCACCGCGAGCGGAGCGAGCCTGCCACTGGAGGGTTACGGGTACGTCGTGCTCGGTGGGCCGGGTCCGGTCCTCATGTACCAGCTGGGAGAGCAGCGCATCCGCATCATCCTGGACGTTCCGCCGGACCAGTGGATTCCCCGGGACCGGATCGGCTTCCTCTCCGATGCCTATGCCGGCCTGATTCCCGAAGCCTTTCGACCCGCGTTCGTCGCGGCGCTGCGGGAGGGAAGGTTCGACACGGCCGCAAATGAGCTCAGGCCGCGCGTGACGTACGGGACCCCGCATCGAGTGCTCATCGGCGATGCGGCCGGGCACTATCATCCCATGACGGCGTCGGGAATGACCCTCGGTTTCGGCGATGCGCTCACCCTGGCCGAGACCGGGGACTTCAAGGACTTCACGCGCAAGCGGTTCAGGGCGATCCGCACCCCGGAACTCCTCGCCATGGAACTCTACGAGGTCTTCGTCGATCACCGATTCGAGTCCGCGGCGGTCAGACGCGCCGTCTACCGGCGCTGGCGGGCGAGCTCCTCATTTCGCGATCAGACCATACGTCTGCTCGCCTGCGAAGAGACCTCGCCAGCCCGCCTCAACCTTACCGGAGGCACGATTCTGGCCCAGGCGGTCGCCCGGGTGATCCCGCGATCGTACGATCGGGCCGACTGGCGCCGGACCCGCGACACCGTTCTCGCGCTCTCCGTACGAGTCCGGTGGCTCCTGCGTGGCATCCGGCAGCTGCGCAAGGCAAGGAAGAAGGGAAGAGAGGACGAGCGGATTCTGGACTCCCTGGGCCACGCATTGCCGGCGTCGGTGCCGCCCGGTACGGGCGACGCCCGTCCCATCCGCTCCCGGAGAGTGGCTTCATCCGATGCCGGGCCGGCCTTGGGCCGCGCGAGTACGCGCCTGCTGAAGCTCCAGGGAGAGGATGGCGCCTGGGAAGGCGAGATGGTCTGGTGTCCCATGCTCACGGCGCAGTACGTGTTGCTGCACCATATCCTTGGACGGCGGCTCGAGCCCGGCCGCCGCGGCCGCGTGCTGCGGTCCTTTGAGCGGACCCGTCTCGAAGGGGGTGCCTGGGGTCTGCACGAACACTCCGCTCCCCACCTTTTTGTCACGACGCTGGTCTATGTCGCGGCGAGACTCCTCGGTGTCGAGCGGGATGATCCATTGATACGGCCGGCCCGACGATTCCTGCGGAAAGGGGGCGTTCCCGGTATCCCGAGCTGGGGGAAATTCTGGCTGGCGGTCCTCAATCTCTACGACTGGCGCGGGGTCAACCCCATGTTGCCGGAACTGTGGAGACTGCCGCGCCGGGTCCCCCTGCATCCCGCCAACTGGTACTGCCACACGCGCCTCATCTACATGGCCATGGCGGCGGTTTGGGCGCGGCGGTTTCAGGTGCCCGTTACGCCGGTGATCGCCTCGTTGCGGGAGGAGTTGTATGCCGAGCCGTTTGCGGATATCGATTTCCCCGGGTGCCGCAACCGGTTGCGGGACGAAGACCTCTACGCCCGGCCCGGCCGGTGGCTTCGGGCCGGATACGCACTCGCGAGGGTGCTCGAACGGTTCCACGGCAAGCGTCTCCGAACGCGCTGCGTGGAGACGATCCTCCGGCACATCAGGTGGGAGCTGCGAACCACCGGCCACGCGAGCATCTCGCCCGTCAGCGGTCT
>CAYWUV010000204.1:0-7906 GCA_964461235.1 uncultured Bryobacterales bacterium
CCCTGTATCCGCTAAAGTGAACGGTCAATTTCGCTAAGTGAACGCCATTGGGTTGGAACGGGCACTGAGAGGACGGGTTCCCTCGCACAGCAACCCCTTGACGAACTGAACTGTCGGTCCGGCCGTCCCGGCGAATCGGTCGTGGGCCGAGTGGTCGGGGCAAGTCTCACCGAAGACGTCGGCAGCCCTGACCGCATCCCTTCCCCCGAACGCGTCGCTGGCCAAGGAGCTCAGTTCCGAGACACTCGAACCGGGCCGCCTGCCGGATTCAGCCCCGCTGGTAACTACTCAGGCCCTTTTTTTGACTATGTGTCTTGTCGCCTGAGATCACGCGCAGCAATGCTTGCTCTGGCTGGGGCCGGGTAGGTTTCGAACGGTTGCTCGTGGTGGGATCCTGTCTCTGGGCGGGAACCGGTCGGGCCGGCCAGCGGCTGCTATCCGGGCCCAGCCGAGGGCGTGCTTGACAATCTGGTTGTGGCCGCCTATGCTGCTGGCTAAGGAGCCTTCGGCAGCGCGCGGCGATGGGAGCTTGGTACGGATCGAAGGCGACCTCGGGGCTGTGCCAGCCGCTGATCGCGGCCATGCCACCGCATGCCACCTATATCGAGACCCATCTCGGCGGCGGCGCGATCATGCAGCGCAAGCCGCCGGCGCTGCGCAACATCGGCATTGATCGCAACGCCCGCTCGATCCGGGCGTTCCGCTGCGCCTACGAGGTGGAACTGGTGCACGGCTGCTGCCACCGCTTCCTGGCCTCAGGTGGCCACGGGATAGTGCAATCGGCCTCATCCTTCCTCGAATCGGTGAGGGTGGGCGAGACCCGTTTCCGCTGGAGGGGTCAGCCCGTGCCTTGACCGTCCGACTTCCTCACGGAATCGCGAAACAGCGTTGATCAGCGTTCGCTTGCGCGACGACAACTACTTTGGCCGGCGCGGGGCTGCGATGCCGAGAGGTCGGATTGCGCATACCCTCCAGAGTCCACGTTCGCGATTCGTCACCAAGGTAGATATCGGAACGATCCCTGCCACGGAAACCACCGAGTTCGTTGTCGAGCACGGTGAAGGGCAGGCCTTGGGACGGCACTCCGCCCGCTGAGACTGAGTGGAACCGTCAGAGTTGCACGAAATCCAAGACTCTATGTCGCTGATGAGTGCAAGGACCAGACCGGTGGCCTCCACCTTCGCCGATACTGCCTACGTGTCCCACTGGAGGACGCGATGATTCCACTCCGTTGGATCTGTAGCTAGAATCTGAGGTATAAGGCCCCGATGAAAAAAGCAGTTCAAGCAAATCCCTTGGATGGTTTCCGAGTTTGGCTGAAATTCGCAGACGGGGCCGAAGGCGTTGTAGATCTCAGCGACCTAGCTGGCCGAGGGGTCTTCAAGGGGTGGTCCAGCCGCAAGGTGTTTGAGGCAGTAACAGTCAACGAGCGAGGCGCGGTCGTCTGGCCGAGTGAAATCGACCTCTGCCCCGATGCCCTGTACCTTAGATTGACCGGCAGGTCACCGGAAGAGATTTTCCCGGGCTTGAGGCGTGCTCCAGTAGATGCCTGAGTTGAGTCGATTCTACGGGATCGTCATCAAGATGTACTTTGGCGACCACGCTCCGCCTCATTTTCACGCCGAGTATGGCGACAAGGAGGCTCTCATCGATATCGGAACACTTTCAGCCTTCGCGGGATGGCTTCCCCCAAGGGCATCGAGCCTTGTGAGGGAGTGGGCAGAACTGCACCAGGATGAGCTGCGCGCTGCCTGGGAAAAAGCCAGCGAGCTCAAGCCCGTCGGCCGAATTGATCCCTTACCGTAGATGTACGGTTGATCTTCTACGCATCGTCTGACCAACTCCCGTCCTTCAGGCCCGCCTTGCTGAGGATTCCGGGAATCGTGATCGATTAGACTGACCTTCACTCTCTTCTAGCAGGCTTTACTAGGCCGCAAGTCATTCTGCTAGAACGACTTGCGGCTTGGCTCATACGCTCGTAAGTTGTTTTTTTGTTTCCATGTGTATTTTCGCTTGACTTTCTCTCTGCCCCAGTAGTAAGATCATTTATGGATATTGTTGTTTCCATGTAAGACGCCGTGGCCTTCTACGTCGAGTCCATCCCCAACCGCAACAGCCCTCCCGCCGTCCTCCTCCGCTAGGCCTGGCGCGAAGGCAAGCGCATCCGTCGCAAGACCATTGCCAACCTCTCCAAGCTCCCCCCCGATACCGTCCACGGCATCCGCACCCTCCTCCGCGGCGGCGTCGCCGTCCCCAGCCTCCTCCAGGCCGTCTCCGTCCGCCGCTCTCTCCCCCACGGCCATGTCGCCGCCATCCTCGGCCTCTGCCTCCAACTCGGCCTGCACCGCATCCTTCATCGCTCCCCCTCCCGCTCCCGCTCCCTCGCTCTCGCCGCCATCGCCGCCCGCATCCTCGCCCCCGACTCCACGCTCGCCACCGCCCGCATCCTTTCCCCCGACTCCGACTCCCTCTCCCTCGGCTCCTGCCTCCGTCTCGGCCCCGTCTCCGGCAACGAACTGCTCCACATGCTCGACTGGCTCCGCCAGCGCCAGAACTGGATCCAACGCAGCCTCGCGCCGTCGGAGCCGGCCCCGCTACGGCCCCAGGAACTGGTCCCCGACCAGGTGGCCGAGATCCTCAGCCCGGACTTCCCCGGCGAGCGCCTGCTGGTGTGCCTGAACCCGCGCCTGCAGGCCGAGCGGGCACGCCAGCGCGAGGACCTGCTGCAGGCGACCGAGCGGCTGCTGGAGCAGATCGCGGCCAGAGTGCGTCAGAAACGCCGGCCCTTGCGGGGGCGGGACGCGATCAACCGCCAGGTGGACAGCGAGGCGGACCGGAGGAAGATGGCGAAGCACTTCGTGATCGAGGTGGAGGACGACGCGCTGCGCTGGTCGCGCAAGCAGGAGCAGATCGAGGCGGAGGCGCGGCTGGACGGGATCTATATCGTGCGCACGAGCCTGAAGGCGGAGGAGTTGGGGGTGGACGAGACAGTGGCGGCCTACAAGAGCCTGGCGCAGGTGGAGCGGGCCTTCCGCTCGCTGCAGACGACGCAGTTGCAGGTGCGGCCGCTGTACGTGCACTCGGAAGAGCACGTGCGGGGGCACGTGTTCCTGTGCATGCTGGCGTACTACGTGGAATGGCACCTGCGCCGGAAGCTGGCCCCGCTGCTGTTCGAGGACGCGGAGCGGGAGGCGGCGGCGGCGCGGCGCCAGACGCCGGTGGAGCCGGCGCAGGTCGCGGAAGCGGCCGAGGCCAAGGCGGCCGGCAAGCGGACCCCGGAGGGGTTGCCGGTGCAGAGTCTGCGGAGTCTGCTGGCACATTTGGGAACGTTGTCGCTGAACCGGGTGGCGCTCACCCGGGACAACCCGCACGAGTTCGAGCTGCTGACCGAGCAGACACCGTTGCAGGAGAAGGCATTCGCCCTGCTGGGCGTGGAACCGGAGAAGATTGTTTCCAGTAAGCTGACAGGTTGAAATCGCGGAACTCGTTTTGATTGAACACACTAACCTTCCTTTGGCGAATGAAGCTCAGATTAGATGGCGTGGAAACAGCCAGGAGGTGAGTCCATCGGATCAGACCGGAGTCCGTGGGTTCAACCTTCGGACGCCTTCCAGTGATGGCTGGCTCTCGGGCGAGGAATGTTGTCCGCTGAATCCTTCCCTACGCGTCCGTGAGATCTCCGCTCGCATCGATCGTCACGGCCTGTGCCGGCCTCAGGGGGATCGTGAGGTGGTATCGCGTATGGCGACGCTCCCCCGTCCGCTGAAGAGCGCCCTTGGCGACCAAGTCGGCGAGGTCACGCGTCGTGGTGGCGGGTGGGGTGCCGGTGATTGTCATATGGTTGCCAGCGCTCAGCCCTCCCGCAAACCCTTCCGGTCCTTCACGGAACATCCACAAAAGCGCTTTCTCCTGCCGGTCGTTCAGCCGGCCCAAGAGGCCATCAAAGAGCTTCGCCTTGTCGATCAGGAACTCGATGCGGGCTATGGCGCGACGCTGAGCTTCGAGCGCGATACCGGCGAACCACACGAGCCACGAGGTTATCCCGATGTCTCTGTTGACTGCCTCGCTAGGGCCTTGTAGTACGCCTTGCGCCGTAGAAGTACCGTCGCGGCCAAAGCCGTCAAGGTTGGCTGTCCCAAGCATTGCGAAAGGGCTTTTTCGGAGATTGCGCGTCCGATCCGTCCGTTTCCGTCCACGAACGGATGAATCGATTCGAAGTACAGGTGTGCGATACCAGCCCGCGTCAGAGCGGGGAGCGCTTGAGGGCCGTCGGGGGCAGTTTGGTTAAACCAATCGATGAATCCCTCCATCTGCGCCGGCACTGCCGAGACCGGCGGTGCCCCAAAATGAACCCTGGGAAAACGGACAGGACCAGAGACGATCTGCATTGGTTCGTTGCTCGTCCGATAGCAACCAAGATCGTTTAGGTCCCGTCGACCGGTGAACAACATTCTGTGCCAATGGAAAAGCATGTCGGACGAAAGCGGCTGTGCGAATGTCCGATGAAGATTGACCAACATTTCGGCGATGCCTCGCTCCGCCGGGCCGGCGCGCCGCTCGTCGACCGCCAAGCCGAACTGATTGCGGATGGAGGACTGAACGCTAGTCCGATCCAGGACCTCTCCCTCGATCTCGGACGTGGTCACGGCTTCGTCGCTCATTGCGTCGATCGTGAGTTGTTCACGGTCAGCTTTACCCAAGTGCCTGAGGATGCCAGTGAACAAACCGCTTCCGACGAGAAACACCTCCTCGGCCTTCCGAAGGCGATTTGGATCCCAGGAAAACGTGGGCCAGTCGTGTTGTTCCCAATTCCACGTCATTCACGATAGACTTGCCTCATATCAATCATGACAAGAGGTCATTTGATCGATAGCGGTCAGTCCCATCGATCATTTGCCCCGTGGCAGCGGCAGAACCCTCCCTACTTGGATCCCGTCACGGGTGCATAGGCAGGTGCCACCTGTCTCGCATGTCCCCGGCGCGCAGCGCCGCCCCTTACCCGGCGGGTCTGTGCGTTGCGGCAGGGTACTCGGACCAATCGAGTGTCCCCCCCCGCGAGCACTCCCCCCCGCTGAAGAGTTCGTTCCCGCGAATGTCCAGCCCGAAAACGTGCACGGAATCGCCCCGCCATCGCCGATTTCTCGACAGCTTCGCAGCCGCGAAGAGCCAGCTTGATTGCATCACCAAAGCCGCACAGCGGACAATTCCCTGCATCCGCTCTCCGTTTGGATTCCCTTCCAGTCCGGCCGCGTTCACTTCCGCGTCGTCGCAGATGCTGGGCAGGCCCCTCTGGTAGACCCCCCTACCGGTCACCGCCCAGCGGCCGTCCCGTTCGAACTCGGCGGCGTACGAACTCTTCGTCTCCGATCTGCCGGTCTCGAAGTTCGTGAACGCATCGAGAGTCCAGCCAGCCAGGAGGACGGCGATGATTCGATGCAGCCCCTCGACCGAGCCCGTTCCGCGGTTGTCAGCAAGAACCTGCGAGGTCCGTTCCCGGTCGGGATTCGACGGGGATACGGCGATGTGGGAAAGCGGAGCATCCTGCGGCTGCGCGATCAGGTCCACGGCAACGTAGTACGGACCGTCCCTCCAACACTCGTCTTCATGAAACGCTCAACGAGCCGTTTCGCTTCCCGGCCGGGCAGCGTATTCCGCGGCACATTTCCGAAACGAACACTCCTATGTCATCCGCTGTGCGGATGCCCTCAGTGGTGACAGAGGCGTAGGAACAGGTCGCCGCCAGTGCCGCACGGTCAGAAGACTCCGGGATCCTCCCAAGTCACCAGCATTCCGTACTCGTAGCGCTGCCCCGCCTCGCTGGGCACGCAGCCCCGCCTGCGCCGCTCGCCACCGGTGGGGAACCAACCCACTCGTGCCAGCTCTGACCGGGCCGGTCGGTCTGGATGCCCGGGCAAGTGCGCCTGCCGGGCTGGTTATGCGTGCCTGCCTTCCAGGGAGAACTCCCTTCGCTCGCCCACAGAGCGTCAGAATTGCCCGCAACCCCTTGAAGGGGCCAACGCAAGTACTGTGGGCCTCTGCCGGCCTCTGCCTCAGAGCTCCCGGAGTCCCGGAGTTAGTCATGTCCAGTCGCTGGGTGGGTATCTCAACTTCAAACGCAAGCGGTATGCCGACCCGGGCCAGGAAGTCACCTGGGAAGGCGCCCCTCGCCTGGCGACGATCCGGCAGTTGGCGGAAAGTACCCGTCGGCTCAACGAGAGTGGCAAGCTCTATCAGAAGATGCGTTCACCGTGATTTGTGTGTAATCGGCAGGCCACCCCAGGCCCGTATTGACCTTCACGTGGCCGTCCACGTACAGCGTGCCGACCGCCTCGGGATCCTGCTCGGCCCCGTCCTGAGCCAAGCCTCCGCGCCAGGCCGCCAGTGCCTCGAGGTCCGCGACCAGTTAGCGCACCCGCCGCCGCTGCGTACGCGGGAGGGACAGCGGTCCAGGCCCAGCAGCTGCCCCGACTCGCCGGGTTGCTCGTAGCCCAGCCGCTCGGCCCGCTGGACGCGCAGCAGCAAGACGAAGGCGAGCGTGAGCAGTCTCACCTACCGCACCTCTACCTGTGCACGAGAATGCAGGCCACCCACCCAATGCTTCCGCGGAGGGACCTACCGCGTAAGCCGGCGCGGGCGCGGGACTGGCCCGTGCTGACGGACCTATCGAAGGCGGGAAAAACGCGCTATCGATTAGCCACCGATACCGCGTAGCGGATTAGTCCATAAGTGCATACCCCCATCACCGGGTCTTACGTCTCGGCTCCGGTTTCGGGCGGGGTCGCGGCCGAGTTGCGGCTCACTCCGAGTTCGCTAGCGAGATTGCGGCGGCTCGGGATCCCTGCCCGTCTCCAGTGCCGCGCGGGCTCGTGGGGCCATGCTCCGGCCGAAGGGCTGCCTCCCCCGCTCCGCCAGCAGCCCGGGGATTTCCCTTCGGAGGTACTCCTTGGCAACGTCCGGGAAGTCTCTGTACGGCGAGTGCGGGAATCACCTGTCGTGGATGTCCCTGACCTGCTCGAACTTGCTCGCGCCCGCCTTCTGAGCCAGAATCCGCATGTCCTCCAGGCATTGCTCGCGGTGGGCCCGGAGCTTCATGGCCAGCAGCTGCCGGTCTGAGGAGACGATCGCTTTCAGGTGGCTGCCCTCGTAGACCGACCGCTCGCCGCCGTCGGCCCTGGGGGCATGCCGGGAACGAGCGATACGTCCCGGTTGAGCCCGTTCCGGGGCGATGCCCATGTCCCGGGCGACCTCCCGCACGGCGGAAGCGAACTCGTCCTGTCGAGCACGCGTTCGAGGTCCTGGCCGGAACCGCGATCGCTCAGCCGTTCACTGCGGGCGCGGAGGGCGGGGCCAGGGGTAGGCGGGCGGATTCTCCCACGGTCATTCGGGCAGGTTCCAGGGATTCGGCCAGCCCCCGGGTTCGCCGACCCCGCCGCGCAGGAAGCGGCCCGGCCTGCCCGAGATCCTGGAGTGGCTGGGCGTGCCCGAGTCGCAGCGCCGCTGCGCGGACTGCGGCACCGCCAACGTGCCGTGCGGGTGTTGAATCCCGCATCATCTCGTGGGATCGTCACGGTCTTGCGCCGGATTGTGCCGTGACGGGTTGGGCGGTAAAGCGGAACAGTCCGATGGATGTAGGCGCCTCGGCGGGCGGGAGCCTGCACTGGAAGCCCTGGTGGCTGCGCCACTTGCCCTCGGACGTCGCCGGCCACGTCGGCTCATTGGCCTCTGCGGGAGCGAATCTACACGGGACTCGCGGCGCACTCCTGCGGAAATGATCTTGAATCCGTCACGCGAAATCATGTTGGATACAACACTCGGCGCGGAGCCGGACCCAGGCCCGGGGGCCGGTCGCGTCCAATGTCACTAACTTAAGGTTTTGGCCGCTAACTTAAGGCCCTGACGGCTTCTG
>CAYWUV010000205.1:0-7882 GCA_964461235.1 uncultured Bryobacterales bacterium
GGGAGCGGAGCCTCCCCTTGCCAGACCGCCGTGTTCAACACGGCGTCGGCTGGCTCCCGGCCACTAACCGGACGGGGGCCAGCCCCGAAGGAGACCGATCCCCCCGAAATGCACGCACTCCGTCGGAGGTCGCGGGCATGGTTCGCGCCCCTCCTTCATCCGTGTCGGCAAGTCCTGATTGGCCATCTGCCATCACCGCCGCGAACCGACTCAGTCCGCGGGCGTGGCCCTCCCTTTGGACCGAGTCTGGACGGAGGCCGCTTTCTGCGGGTATCTTCACGTTCTCCCGGCAGCGAAACAAGGCGTTGCCGAGATACCAGCCCCCTTCCTCAAACCCCTCCATGGCCCAGTGCTCCGTTGAAGGCTGCGACCGCCAGTCGAAATCCCTCGGCTACTGTCGTGCCCACTACCAGCGCTTCAAGAAGGGCAAGCCGCTCGAGGACCCGCCGCTGCGCCAGGAGTGCTCGATCAAGCGGTGCAGGCGAATCCACTACCGCGACACCTTCTGCGACCCACACTACGAGCAGTACCGCGAGGTGGTGAAGGCACTCAACGAGGCGAGTCAGGTGTCCTTGTGAGGACGACCCCAGCCCGCAGAGGAGATGTCGGAATGCGTTGGGAATCGCGATCGGTTGCGGTCAGCATCACGTGGCTTTCTGGAGTGCTCGTGGCGCCGCTGGGAGTCCTCGGCCTTGAGGGCCAGGAGGTGGTCGACCTCCCCGCCGAGGACCGTCCCATTTCAGGGGACTTCGAGCTCGTGTACCGCATCGGATCGGTTGCGGCGGAGGCAGACTGGGAGCAGTTCTCCACCATTCGGAGCCTCGGATTCGATGAGGCGGGCAACCTCTACCTGATGGACGGTGAGGGAACGGATGCCGCCTCGCGCATCGTCGTGGTGGACCCTTCGGGCCAATACCTGAACCACTTCGGTAGCGCGGGCGAGGGTCCGGGCGAGTTCCGCGCCGCGACGCAACTCGTGGTATGGGCAGACGGGCGCTCGCTCGTCGAAGACATGCTGCATCAGGCGTATCACGTCTTCGGCCCCTCCGGCGGGTTCGAGCGCATGGTGAGAGAGGCAGGCGCGGGCAGTGGCTTCGGCATCTCTAGGCGTCCCGGCCTCCGGCCGGACCGAACGGGACGTCAGACTGTGATCGGTCGCAGCGGTCGGGCGATCATCCGCATCGACATGTCGTCGGACGAAGTGGCGGAACGCCTACTGGTGGAGCCGTGGACTCCGCCGGAGCTGGAGGATGAAGGCCCGAGGACCGGGGAAATCGAGGATTTTGATCAATGAGGAATGGGGGTTCGCACCCGATGTTCTGTTCGATGTCCTGCCATCGGGTGGGTTGGCATTCTCGGACTCCTCGGCCTACGAAATCAAACTCGCCGATCCATCCGGCGAGCTATATCTCGTCCTGCGCCGACCCATACAACCTATGCCGGTGACGGAGGAGATGAGACGCGTGGAACGCGAGCGCCGCCTCGAGGAGCAGCGAAACCGGCCGGTCACCACCCGGAGCGGGAGAGAACCGCCTCCACAGGTCTTGGAGCTGATCAACCGGGCGCAAGCGGCCTACGTGGCGGCGGTCGAGAACATGCAGTTCTACTCCGACGTGCCGGTGGTCGCGGTCGTTCGCGCCACTTGGGGCGGAGCCCTATGGATTCAGCGGAGCACTGACCCGAGCGCAGAAGAATCGGGTCCCATCGACGTGCTCTCGCCGCACGGAGACTACGTGGGCACGCTGGGCGCAGAGCAGACCAAGATGCCGGACGCCTTCGGGCCGGACGGCCTTGTTGCATTCATCGAAGCGGACGAGTTCGATGTTCCCGTCATCACCGTGAAGCGAATCCCCGCCGCGATCCGCTAAGCGCCTGTTTGCCGTTCGCCGGGGAGGGCCTTGAAGCGCTATTCCGTTCCGTCTGGAAGGATGCGGTGGCGGTCTCGGGGATGCTGGCCGACGGGATGAGCGGTGTGGGATGGATCTGGGGGTGTCATGGATTGTCATTTTCCGAGTTCGGCGTCGTGGCTCCTCAGGGCCCTGCCCGCCGGCACGGAGATGTCCCGGTTCGGCGGCTTGCCCTGAAAATGGCGCGGAGCGCCGGGGCAGGGCCATCTGTCAGGTTGCCCACACGGGCCACCCGGCCACTGCCAGCCGTTGGGCCATCCAGAGCGCGCCTACACCGTTTCCGTGGCTCGATCATCCACCGCGAGGATGTCGAGTTCCTTTGCCGGAAGTCCGAAACCGGGGGTACTCCTACCCCTCCGGGGGTCGAGTTCGTGCGTTACAGGGCGATCCTGGGGCCTCGGATTCCGCCAGACCGCCCCCAAAACGCCCAGAATCGCCGTGAGAGCGGTTTTCCGGGTTAGGGGGCATTCCGGACGCCGGCCACGCTGTAGGCTAGAGACCCGCCTACGGGCGGAGCCTCAAGCCCTTGCCGGTTCGCGACCAGGCTCCCGAGCTGGGCCGGTCCGTCGAGGATCACGTCGACCGGATCGTCGGCCACGGTGGGGCGGCGCTCGGCTGCGGCCTCGGCGACGGGGTTCAGGGCGTGGAGCACCCCGCCACCCCCCGCTCCTGCGCGGGGGTGGTAGCGGGGGTCAGAGGGGGCACGGCCCCCCGCCAGCCTCCGCAGGGGACGCACGGAGTGTGGCCACAAGGAGTATGCTGGCTTGTCTCCTATAACCCTTCTGCAGCCAGCTCCCGAAGGGGACCGACCGTGGCTCCGAGCGCCTTCTCGCGCCCGCCTGTGCGAGGCGAGGCCAAACGCCCACCAGGACGCTTGGCGAAACGCCGCCGAGTCTCTCCGCATCCCCGAGGCGGGGTTACAGCCCCGCCTTCAACACCGTTGACAAATGGTGGGGAGTCCCCGGTATAACCGCGGGGGCTGGCGAGGGGCTCCGCCCCTTCGAACCCCTAGACCCGCGCTCCGGCGGCGTTCGTGCAGTCCACCGGTCGTCCACTCTGTGACTCTCCAACCGAAATCGCGCAAGTCGCTTGCCCCGGTCCAGATTCGTTAGCGGCCGACCGCGTCGCCCTCAGGGTAGCTTGTGGGCTGTCCGCTGTTGGGTTACCGATTGTGTCAGGGCATCGGTAGGCTGGACAGGCGGCGCACCTGTGAATATGGCGGCCGCCGCGACCGGTTGGGACGGTAGAGGCGACCCACATAGGAAAATGATGAGTCGGGCGGCAACAACGTGGAAGACAAGGTAGGACCGAAGCATCCAGCCTTCACTCAGGCCGATGAGTTGCATTGGCACCAGCTCGACCTTCTGCGGCGGATTCTGGTTTCCCCTGGAGCGTTTGGCTCGGACGATCAGGCATCTGGAGACCGGGTGCTGTCGGGGTCTTGGGGTATCCCCGAGGACATGCCGCCCTATCCCTGGCAAGCCGACGCCCTCGAAGCGTGGGAGGGGAATGGGCGGCGAGGCGTCGTCAAGGTGGTGACGGGCGCCGGTAAGACGATGCTCGCGCTGATGTGCCTTGAGCGGCTTTTTCGAGAGGACCAGACCGTTCGGGCGAGCATCGTGGTTCCCACACGCGTGTTGCTCGATCAGTGGTATCACGAACTCACCAGCACTCTCGGCCTCTCAACGGCATGGGTCGGTCGGCGGAGTGGAGAGCATAAGGACAGTTTCCGCGAGGGTCGGCGTGTCATGATCTATGTCGTGAACTCCGCCCGGACCGCGCTCGGTCGCCCTCTCCGCAGCAACGAACTCCGGTCCACCCACTTCCTAGTCGTTGACGAGTGTCACCGTGCCGGATCAGCGGAGAACAGGAAGATCTTCGAGGTCCCACACCGTTTCTGCCTAGGTCTTTCCGCGACGCCCGAGCGGGATGTAGGAACACCGGCGACCGGCACGGCGTCGAGGGACGACATGTCCGACGTGATCACTGAGGAGCTTGGGCCGATCATCTACGAACTCACCTTTCGGCAGGCGCTCGAAGAGGGGATTGTCCCTCCGTTCGAGTTGATCCACGTAGCTGTACGCCTGACGCGCGGGGAGCGCCGGACGTACGACAGGCTCAGTCGGGAACTCAAGCATGTTCGCGACCGTCTACGCCAGGAGCCCGCGTACGCTAAGGGACGCTCAGGGGTGGCGAACGAGTTTCGGCTGATCAAGTCGATTGCCCAAGGAAGGTCGAAGGCAAGGAAGCTCGCAGCACGCTACGAAGCGCTCACCAACGAGCGAAAGGAGATCCTCTACCGGGCCAAGAACCGACGGAGGTGTTTCGTTGCCATCCTCGACGAGGAACGAAGTGCCGGCGATGTCCGGATCATGGCGTTTCACGAGCGGATTTCCGAGGTCAACCGACTGTTCGAGGGCCTCATTCGTGACGGAAGGCCGGTCGTCCTGGATCATACGGGTATCACCGAGTCGCAGCGCGAGCGCTCGCTCGCGCTGTACCTTCGCGGAACCGCGCCGATCCTACTCTCCGTCAAGGCGCTGATCGAAGGCGTCAACGCCCCGGCGACGGATATTGGCGTGATCGTCGCGGCCTCCACCTCTCCGCGCCAGAAAATCCAATCTCTCGGCCGAGTGATGCGGCGATATGCCGGTAAGGAAACGTCACGAATCTACAACCTGTACGTTGGCGAGTCGGTCGACGAGCATATCTTCCGGCGCATGAACTTCGAGCAGGTTCTGGGCGTTGGAAGCGTCGAGTACCGAAGGTGGCTCGGCCCCAAGAAGTGGGAGGCGCAGGACGGTCCTCCCCACATGCCCCTCCCCTCCGATTCGCACCTTGTCGAGGATCGGTTGGAGGTCGGAGAGCCGTATCCGGGCAAGGACGAGGGGCTTGAGCTGTCCCTCGACGCCCAGGGGAACGTGTATCGCAACCGGAGGGAGAGCGGTTACGTCACGCGGGAGTTCGGCACGATCCCCACCGCCGTTATCGAGGCCATCCGTCAGATTCGCCCAGGCGGCGGGTTGATCCGGGTAACGCCCCGCCGCAATCACGTGCTTGTTCCCTCACGCGACGCCGAAGGCCGCTGGCAGGTGCTCTACGGCGGTCGTCTCTCGCAACCCATTGAGTGGCATCGGCCACAGGAGCGGATCCCTCTCAAGGTATCTGCACGGCACGGGGGAAGCGTCGTGGTTGGGAACAAACACGACATGCGTTCCCCGGCCGCTCGGCGGATTCTGGCGCTTGTCCGGGGGTTTCGGCGGAGCGAGGTTGGGCGTATTCACAAGGTCGAGTTGACACGCGGCGGCAGCGTGCTCGTTCGCGTGAGCGGGCGGGAGCGCCGGGTTGGAAGGCTGGGCAAAGAAGATGGATGGCCCTTGGGGAAGGAATCGTTCGACGACTTGAGAAAGGAGCTCTTACATGGCAGGTGATCGAACACCGGAATGGCTGGGATACGCCCCCGCTACGATCCGGGCCCACAAGTACGCCGTGCGATACCACCCAAAGCTGGGTCGCCGTGTCGCGTGCGTGATCCCGGATCGGGAGCGGGACGCCGAAGTCACTCTCTTCTCCCGTGTCCCCCATCCCGAGATCGAGTCGCGGATTCCCGACGGAGGTCCGTTCTTCGTCAATGAATGGAAGCAAGTGCTCAAACCCGTGCTGGGAGAGGAGGGATTCCGCGAAGTCCTGTATCTCGGGGAGTTCCCCGACCTGCGTTTTCGGTTCTCGTTTCGCGGTCGGGTCTTCGACAATGCCTCAAGCGACGGCCTCCGGCCCGGCGACGAGTGGAAGCACCAGGAGGTCGGGATGAGGTACAAGTACGATCTCTCGGTCGGAACGATCTCGCGCGAGACCATCTCTTGGGAGGACTTTGCGGCAGTTTACGAGACGGAGACTCTTGAGAGTCCGGCCTCCAGTCTCCTCAGCGCGTTTTCCCGCGCCCGTCCCGGTCGCCGGGCAGGCCGATTCTACGTCAACGAGCACGGGCTCGCCTTCCTGCCGAGGACGGAAGGAGCGGAGATGCCGGTGTTCGTCGGCCAAGTGGACGTGGAGTCGGATCCTTGGTTCGAAAAGCACGAACCCGATGCTCCGCGAGGGTGATCTCTGGAAGGGGTATGGTGTCTCCCTTCCCGGGCAAGACCGGAAGTATCATGTGAAGCGCCGCCGGAAACGGTGGACCGTGATGGTATGGTATCGGCCAGTCCATGAACTGGCGTCCGCATGGATTCCGACCGTCCTCCAGTGTCCGCAACTCGTGGCCGCGGTGAATCGGGTAGCCCTGCAACACCACGGGCGGCGAGGCGGATCCTTCTACTTCAACGAGTACGACCAGGTCCTCAAGCCGATCTGGTCCGACGAGCGAGTCGAGTTGCGTTACGTCGGTGAGTTCCCCCGATGCCGATTCCGGTTCCGACTCTTCGATCGGGTGTGGAATAGTCGCCCCCCGCACTCGCCGAACGGGCGGTTGGTCCCTGGCGACGACTGGGTCGGCCCCCGATGTGGAATACCTTATTGGCTGGATGTCCGGCGAGGACGAAGAGGCCTTCGCATTTACCGGCCCACGGTGCTCCAGAATGAGGACGAATTCGTCAGAATCCACCACCGCGAGTACCTCGACGTTCACACGCGCACCTATGAGCGGTTGGCTGACGCAATCTGGGCGGCAAAGGGTGGACTTGGAGGTCGGTTCTATGTCACCGAGGCAGGCTCGGTTTGGACCCCCTATCGGAACGGTCCGGCACCGACGGACTGGAACTATCGGTACGTTGGTTACCTGTGGGATCACGTCAACGAGTGGTATCCCAAGTGGGGGTAGGTGGTCGCTCGGGACCTTCGGGATATGATGTCGGGGAGGGTGCGGGAGTCCCGCCATTTCAGTCTGGTTTTCCCGCTTTCGCGCCACGGTCCAACAGGGTCCAGTACAATGGCAAGAGTGGCAGATCGTGCAGTCCCAGTTAGACTTACGTGATCTCCTGCCGTGATTCAGGCCACCGACAGTCCGCTGTCCCAGCGCGACTGGGACCGGTTCATCCGGGCGCGGCGCGCGGGCAGGGTTGGTCCGAGCGGCAGGCCGGTGTCCGACCGGACCATCGAGCACGACCTGAAGTTCCTGATGGCCTTGCTCAACTGGGCCGCCAAGTCGAGGGACGAGCGGGGCCAACTCCTACTCGCGTCGAATCCCTTGAGGGGACTCAGGACCCCCACGGAGAAGAACCCCACGCGGGTGGTGTTGTCCGAGGCGGAATACCAAGCGCTGCTCCGAGTCTCCCGGAAGATGGACTGGCGGTTCCATGTCGCCCTGGTGCTCGCGCACGAGACCGGACACCGCATCGGTGCCATCCGAAAGCTCCGGTGGGCGGATATCGATCTTGAAGGCGGAGTGGTGCGGTGGCGTGCTGAGCACGAGAAGACCGGATACGAGCACTGTACACCGGTAACCGCCGCGGCCCTCACCGCCTTGGAAGAGGCTCAAAGCAGGAGTCGCGGAACCGGGGACGCGCCGGTGCTGCCGGCGTCCACGGATGCCTCAAGGTGCGCGGGCCGGTCGCTGGTCCGCTACTGGTGGAACCGAGCCGAGAAGCTCGCGGGTCTGGAACCCCAGCGCGGTAGAGGCTGGCACTCGCTCAGGCGGAAGTTCGCGAGCGACCTCATGGACCAGCCCCTCAAGGTGCTCTGCGAGCTTGGTGGCTGGAAGACGGCCAAGACGGTGCTCCAGTGTTACCAGCGAGCCGACGAGGACCGGCTTCGGAAGGCGCTCGCGAGCCGCCGCACCGGCGCGCTCGATCCCGTTTAGCGGGAACGAATCGGCGGGAGTCCTGACCTCCAATCCCGTAACCTCAACCATCGCAACGCGATGAGAATCTGTGACCTCCCGCCGTTACGTCAGGGTTGCATCAGTCCCCCGGCGCGCTAGCCTGGGCGCCGGCCTTCCCCACCCGCGGCAGCCCCCTTGCCTTCCACAGGTAGAACGCCAC
>CAYWUV010000206.1:0-7716 GCA_964461235.1 uncultured Bryobacterales bacterium
CACTCCGCCAATCCCACCCGAACCATCCACGACCGCTACTTTTAGAATTCCTGCTTGCTGATTTATCGCGGATACGCTATAAAGCAATGGGTGAATTGGTCGGTTGAGACTGTCCCCGCCGCCGATTCCGAAATCGCGGCACTACCGACCAAGCTGCGTGCACGGATGGTCCGTCTGCTGGAGATGGTGGAGAATGTTGGCTTCGATCAACTTCGAGCGCCGCATGTCAGGTATCTGGAGGGAAAACTCTGGGAGTTGCGGGCCAAGTCGCAGGACGGGATCGCTAGGGGAATTTACGTAACCGCGATGGGCCGGCGCGTCGTGGTTCCGCACGTGTTTGCCAAGACTTCGCGGCGCACCCCGCGGCAAGCGATAGCGACGGCCAAGGAGCGGATGAAGACGGTGAGACCATGGCGAAGCTGAAGGACCTGAAAGAGCGTTTCATGAAGGACCCGGCGTTCCGCAAGGAGTATGCGCGGGCAGACGAAGAGTATGCGTTGGTGGAGGCGATGGTCCGTGCCCGCACGGCAGCGAACCTAACGCAATCGGAACTGGCAGCGCGTATCGGCACAACACAATCGGCGATTGCTCGGTTAGAGGGAGGCAAGCTGTCTCCGTCGGTCAGGACCCTGCGGCGTTATGCCGAAGCAACAGGTGTGCGGCTGACGTTCGGTTTCGAGCGGACTGACGCTTGAGGACTCATTCTCGCGGTCGCCCCAGTCACAATCCAACGACGATATGGGTCCTATCCGCAGTACGGCTCATATGGCTCTCGCGGGGCCGATGCCGTTCGTTTTCGCAGTAGCCGGCTAGGTTGTATGTGGCCGCCAAGACTTTCGACGGCCGAGAGGTCGGGCGACTCAACCGATTGAGCCACGCGAGCACAACACCATCGGCGATCGCACACCTGAATAGGGACTCGTTTCTTCAGCACGCCCCGCAGACTTGGCAGTACCGCGACTGAACCTACTCTGTCGACATGTTCTCCGGGTCTGGTCTGGTTGACCGACCGTGCCGAGCGGGTGTATGCGGCTACCATCATCCGAATTACGACCCAAGTAAGCCCGCTCAAGCGGTCTGCTTGCATCACGGCTGGGTCCATCGAGGTGTTCGGTTCTATACCGGTATTCCGAGTGCTGCCTAGAATCCGATGCGGCACGGTCATTGGACCGGTCGTCTGACTGCGATGAGGCGCGCTGGTATCGTCGTTACCTCCCGTCCACTCCGCTATCGCGTCGTGAGGGTTCCCTTGGCCGACGGGTCCGTGCGAGAGATCCCGGTTGCACGCGAAAAGGGAATCGACTTGAGGCTCGGCCTCGACGTGGTGCGCATGGCCCGGAACGGAGAATTGGGTGTGGTGCTGATCTTCAGATAGGATCAGGATTTGGCAGAGATTGCTCTCGAAGTCCGTGACATCGCTTGGACTGCAGGCCGCTGGCTCAAGATTCTCTCCGCATTCCCGCATGCCCGTCATGCGACGGCGACACGGGGAATTGACCGTACGGACTGGCTTCGCACGGACCGGGACTTCTACGACGGGTGTCTCGATTCCGGGGAATAACGGCCCGGTCGCTAGCGGAGGCAAACCGCGCAGCTGAATCGCTGCTGGTGAGAGCTTTGGCAGGCCGCCGCAATCAGTTGAGTTGACGGTACGACACGCGACGCAAGGGGAGGTGCTCCCTCTGTAGTTGGTTAAGGGATAGCCCGGGATAGTAGCAGCGATGGAGTCAGGGTCGCAACGCCAATCTCCGAACTATCGAGGATGTATCGGGACCCCGAACTGCTGCTCATCCGGAGTAGTCCGCAGTTCATCGGTGCAATGAATCTTCCACGATTCACCTTGTCGTAGCTTGAGTCCGCGATCTTCCGCCAATACCAGTCGGGAGTGTCGAATGTCTTGAGAGCAATAACGCACCAATCCTCCTCAGCGTCTTGAACACTCAGGCACCACCTAGAACCGTTGCCCATGTCGCAGTAGCAAAGGGGCGCCGGGGTTGGTCCGACCGGAACAACCCCGTTCTGGATCCCCTCGAGCTGAATCGGCAGTGCAAGGCTTTCGCTCGAGGTCTGTCAAATGGTAACGTTATAGTTACCTATTGCCGATGATTGAGGTCAGGGAGTATATCGACCCTAACGGCCACAGTCCATATTCGAGATGGTTCGATCGACTCAACCCCCAAGCCGCGGCCAAGACGGTGACCGCACTGGTCCGAATGGAGCAGGGGCGCTTCTCCAGTGGCAGAGGCGCCGGTGCCGGTGTTCTTGAGTGTCGGATCGATTTCGGTCCTGGCTGCCGGGTCGACTTCGGCAGAGACGGCGATGCCCTGATCATCCTCTTGGGCTTTGGGACCAAGAAGCGTCAGCAACAGGACATTAAGGCTGCCAGAGACCTCTGGCGGGAGTACAAGCGGCGCAGGCGACGGGAGACTCGAGCACCATGACGTTAACGCGACACTTCAGAGAGACGATTCAGGCTCGCATTGAGCGCGACCCAGCCTTCCGCGAGGAACTGTTCAAGGAAGGCATTGAGTGCCTTCTCTCAGGCGACGTGGATGCCGGCAAGGCCGTGTTGCGTGACTATATCAACGCCACTGTCGGTTTTCAGGAGCTTGGTGGGTTGACTGCCAAGTCGCCCAAGAGCCTGATGCGCATGTTTGGCCCGAACGGCAATCCGCAGGCCCGGAACCTATTCGCAGTGATCGGCTGCTTGCAGGAACGCCACGGGATTCAACTCAAGGTCCAAGCTGTTCGCTAAGGTGAATGAAGGAAATCCCCACCTTGATCACCCAGCACGCCTCGGACGGCACTAGGCTGGTCTGTTTCGATAATGCGCGCTTGGTGAGGGGGAGGCAAGGCCCGGGTATGCGGCGACGCTGTCGGAGCAACCATCGACTCAAGTACAAGGACCACTGATTTTCACGGCACATATAGGGCCTAATCGAGGGCTGTGGTTGGCGGGGTTAGGTGCGGGAGGCCCCGTTGAAGACGAGGCGCCGGTTGGCGAGCCACGGCAAGGGTTCGGAGGGCTCAGAGCCGAGCGCCTCGATCAGCGCCGGCAGGTTGCGTTTCTTCTTCAGCGAGACGGTGCACAAGCCGGGATCGAGTTGGATGTCGGCCGCGGTTTCGAGCAGGGACTCGAACAGCGTGCGGGGCGTGCCGTGGCGATAGCCGGCCGGCAGTTCGAGGGCCAGCAGGCGGTAGAGGTTGTAGGCCAGCACGGTCATGGCGAGGTCGAAGTCGACCTTGATGACCATCGAGGAGGAGAGCCGGTTGAGGTGGAAGAAAGCGAGTTGGGCGGAGATGGATTTCTCGATCAGCCAGCGCTGGGCGTAGCGGCGGAGCAGGGCGGCGAGGCTGGCATCGAAGTCATTGGTGATCAGCAGGGCGGGCCGGCTGGCCCCGTGCAGGACGGCGATCTGGCGGATTTCGCCGCCATAGTGGCGCAGGGGGCTGGTGGATTCGACCACTTCCAGCAAGCGGGTGCCTGGCTGCACAGGGACGCGGATTTTCTGGCGCTGTGCGGGCGGGGCGTTGTGGGCGTCGCGGACGAGGTTGCGGCCGCGGCGGCGGACCGTGACGAAGCGGATGCCGGCCTCGTCGAGGCGCTTGAGGCCGGCATAGGTGGTGAAGCGGCCGTCGAAGTGCTTATTCCGATGAATTTGAACAGTCGTTCCGATTGATTTTGAGCACCTCGGAGCGAAGCGACGCTTACAGGCGACGACGCTGACTCAGAAGCGAACACCCGCGCTCGCAGGCACCCGAGCAACAACGGTCGTTGGAGACTGTGCGTCGACACGTCTCGATCTCTCCACGCTTGAGATCGAGTCGCTTCCGGTTCGTTCACGCGGACGCCCGCGGAACCTGTGTCAACTGGGAGCTAGAACGCCTCGGCTGTGTCCTGTGAAGATGGACTGCGACCTAGCTAGATCCACTGCCATCTATCTCATGGCGAGCGGCCGTCGCGATGAAGGCCGAGCGGGTCATGCCGCGCTGTCTAGCTTCGTCGTCGATCGCTTCGAGCAGCCCGCGGTCGAGGGAGATGTTGACCCGCCGCGAGGATCCCCGGTCGAGCAGCAGCGGAATCAGCACGATGTCTGCGCCACGGCGCCAGTCGGCGAGTTCCGTGTCGCCCTTGATGGCATCGATTGAGCGTGGTGGCGGAATCAAATCGCCGCCCTTCAAGAGGCCCTCGACGTGGAACGCTAGGGCCTCGCACCCATGACGCAAAGCTGCCTCGACAGTCTCGCCGACGGCTACGCAGCCCGGAAAGTCGGGGAAGCTGACGCCGTAGCCAGCGTCGTCTCGGTGGATGAAGGACACGTAGCGCATCGGTTTATGTTCCTCTGGCTTTCCAGCCCGCCTGCCGGTAGATCGAAGCTACCGGGCCGCGCGGGATGTCCTTGTTCGGGCGCAGCACGGTCAGATAGTCGGAATATAGTGCTAACCCGTTTCCCCACCCTGGAGTTGGGCGCTTTCACTCATGGTCGGCGAGTCCTTACGATGTGCGTCATCCGGTCGACTGCACCAACCAACGTTGGCAGGTCTTGCTCCACGATGCCCCAGACCGCCGCGAGGTCGATCTCGAAGTAGTCATGCACAAGCACGTTGCGAAAGCCAGCGATAGCACGCCAAGGCACTTCGGGCTCGGTTCCCTTGAGGCCGTCACTGAGCCGCTGCGTAGATTCCGCGATGGTCTGCAAATTGCGTACTACGGCGTCCTGCACTAACCGCGAATCGTAGAACCTTGATCGTTCCCCGCCGGTGTACTCGTCGATGCGGGCGATACGCTCACGGATGTGCCCTGGGAGCACCAAGTCCCGTTCAGGATCCATCTTCAAAGGATCTGTGCCTCTCGCAGCACCCGGTTTCGAAAGGCTGGATGCAGGCAATGCTCAGTCACCACATCGACCCGTCGCCCCAGCAAATCTTGGACGTCCATCAGTAATACGCCCAGAGCTAAGCCTGTCTTGCCAGCCGGTAATTTCACCAGCAGATCGACGTCGCTCTGCTCATTCACATCGCCACGCACCATGGAGCCGAACACGCGCACATCGTGGAAACCGTGGCGCTCGGCCAAAGCGCGGATTTCGGAACGGTGAGATTCGATTAGGGGGTGCATACACCGCTCATTTGCCTGTGCCGCTCTCACGGCCATCGGACCGGAGCGCGGTTTCCGCGCTTGCCCATTTGTGATGGTAGCAACGAACCCTCGTAGCCACATGGCCAGCGTCGTACGAGTGGCGTGGCCACCACGGGGCTCGATAGAGATGCGTGCGCTCGAACATGTGCGCTGTATCGCCTGGAAATAGGCAGGCTCGGTGTTCCTGCCTTCGCAATACGGGAAGAACCGCCGCTTCGGCTCCCGCAGGGGCCCCCTCCTCTGGAGGCCCGGGACCGAGTGGCGGCCTCCCTTAGCCCGACGTGGTATGGGGTGACTCCACGTCTTCGAAAGGAACGGCGCCGTACCGGCCCTGCAGATAACCCAATTCAAAGTTGTCACCCCAGCGGGTCTTGAAGTCGGTCAATGGATAGATCTGCGTCGCTCCTTCGGCGTCTTTCTGCGTGAACCAGAATTGGTCCCGGCGCAGGCTGGACGACTTCATCAGGTTCGTGGCGTGGGTGGTCGCCAGAAGCTGAGCCCCCTTCGGATTCGACTGCGCGCGGCAGAACAGTCTCAGCACTGCCTCACTGGCATGGGTGTGCGAGCTCGCATCGAGCTCGTCCACGAGCACCGGTGTCCCTTCATCGAGGGCACGACACACGATCCTCATAACGGCCAATAGTCGGCGAGTGCCGGCACTCGCCCGGTCCAAATCAAGAGGAATTGGCTCGTTGTCACGACCGCTGTGGACAAGTTCGACGACAGGTTCCATGCCACCCGAGCCCAGCTCTTCTGCGAGGGCATGCGGGGATTTGCCTGCTGCTGTGGCGATCGGTCGGACCAGCTTCAAGAATTGTTCTGAATCCTTGGCCTCGACTTGCCTAGAGTCCACAAACGCCAGTTCCCAGTTTTCTTAGACTGAAGTTCTGGCCTGTCTTTTGGTCGTGGCGCGCTGGAAGACATTGATTGCACTGCGTTTAGGTTCGAGTTTCGGCTAGGGAGTTTTTGCATATTGTAGGCACTAGATTGTTTTCGGCTCGGCGAGCTGCTGGTCGATACTCTCGCAGATTTCTACAACATTGACGGACGATTGTGGTTTTTTCTAGACTTTCTATTGTAGGCACTAGATATGTCCTCCATGCACGCCGCCATCATCCGCTCCGTCCAGAACGGCAAGACCTACCACTCCAAGCTCCTGCGCCGCTCCTTCCGCGACGACCAAGCCAGGGTCCAGAAAAAGACCCTCGCCAATCTCTCCCACCTGCCCGATTCCGCGATCGACCTGCTGAGAGCCCATCTGGCTGGCCAGCCCCTGAACGACCCCTGCGACTCCTTCCAAATCGTCCGCTCGCGCGCCCACGGCTCCGTCTTGGCCGTGCTGCAGGCTTTCCGCCGCCTCGCTCTCCCCCGCCTGCTCGCTGCCCAGCCATCCCGCCAGCGCGACCTCGTCTGCGCCATGATCGCCGCCCGCATCCTGCGCCCCCAGACCAAGCTCTCGACCGCCCGCTGGTGGCACGGCACCAGCCTGCCCGATTACTTTGTCACTGCCCGCCAAGCGCTACACTCGGCACCCCGTGGACTTCCTGGAACGCGACGAGGTCGAGGCCCTCTGCTACGCGCCCCGGACACGCGTACTTGGGCGGGACGCCGCGACCGCACCCTGATGCTCGTGGCGGTGCGGACCGGGCTGCGGGCCTCGGAACTGATCGGGCTGCGCTGTGAGAACGTACAGCTGAATGTCGAGGGGGCGGGTGCCCACGTGCGCTGCCAAGGCAAGGGCCGCAAGCAGCGTTGCACGCCCCTGCGTAAGGACGCGGCGGAGGCGCTACGGGCGTGGCTGGCAGAGCGGAACGGCTCTGCGGAAGAGCCTGTCTTTCCCAATCAGCGTGGAAGCGCGCTCAGTCACGACGGACTCGCCTACGTAGTCGACAAGCATGTCGCCGTCGCCCAGCAGGCGTGTCCCTCGCTGGCAAAGAAACGGGTGACTCCCCACGTGCTGCGGCACAGCACAGCCATGGAATTGCTGCGGAGCGGTGTTGATCGTGCCGTCATCGCACTTTGGCTTGGTCACGAATCCATCGAGACGACGTCGGTCTATCTGCACGCCGATCTCAGGTTGAAACAGGAGGCGCTGGCCAAGACCGCTTCTACGGACCTGCCGACAGGCCGGTTCCAACCCGACGACGACGTGCTGGCGTTCCTGAACAGCCTGTGATTATTCCGAGTCCAATGCCCCGATCGGCCCGAGCACCGCCTACCTTCCTGAATCTACTCGGAATAATCCGGGACTCGGAATTGCGGATGAGTCGTGATCGCGGCCGGCTGGCGCGGCTCGCCGCTACGCCCTGCTAGCGGCAGCCGCCGCTCGATCCAGAAGCGGATCTCGCGGGTCTTGCCGTGCGCCCCCAACTCGACTTCCCGCTCGGCCGCCTGCCCCTCCAGGCGGACCACTCCCAGCGGCCCCGGCAGCTCCAGGGTCGTCGGCCGGAACTCCGCCTCCGGCCAGCGCTCCGGCTGCTCGCCCTTGCGCCAGCTGATCACCGCGATGCCCCGCCGGCGCAGGCTGGGGTGGCCTACAGTCTCGTGGACGGGTAGAGGTGCGGTAGGTGAGACTG
>CAYWUV010000207.1:0-7704 GCA_964461235.1 uncultured Bryobacterales bacterium
ATCCGTCCGGGGCCGTGCGGGGACCGCACATGTGAAATGACGTGCATGTGCGCGAAGTCACAGTTCGGACGTGCACCTCCGCGACTGCGCATGTCGTTGTCCGGCTTTCGGTTGCATCACGGCCTCCGGGGCGGCTACGCCGCGCGGGAACCGGAGGCCGTGACCGGAGCGACCCCCCTCTTTCGATGCCTGCCGTGGCATCTGCGGAGGTTGGGATGTGCACCCCATCCCACCCTCCGCGGGGGTCGCTCCGAAGCAGCGATCCCTTGCGGGAAGGCCAACGGGCGAGCCGGTTCGGTTCGTCTCCGTCTTGGTCGGCGATGCCGAACAGCCCAACGATGGCCAGCCGGTCGGCCAACGGATGCTCCGCCGTTGCGAGGCGGTGCTCAGCCCCCTTCCGGGACGGATCGTTGGACCGTAGCGACCCCAAGGGCTCGGGGGCGGGGGTGCGCAAGCCAACCCGGCCCCGAACCCGCACCGAGCCCTCGGCGAGGTGGGTCGCTACGGTCACGCCCCGAGTGGCCTGTGTGCCACGGTCGGGCGCGCGGTAGATCCTGAAGACTCTGCCGCGCCTGCCGATAAGCAGCGAGTGTGGTGCGCATCGCCGGGGAGTCGAAGTGCGCATCGGCACCCCGTGTCGAATCCGCGCTCCAGTACGGTCGTAAGTGGGAGCGCCGGGGGCACCGGCGAGCCCTGTGTCGTTCCGCCTTCCGAACGGGCGGAAATCCGGCTCGGGGACGAGGCCGCCGTCAGCCTCTACGCCGTCCGCCACGCTCCGGTTTCGGATCGGCCGCAACGCCGCAGGACTTGTGGATGTTCCGCCGCCACGTCGGGAAGGCCGCCCTGCTCGCCGTGCATCGGGTGGCGGGCCATGCCGGAGAGACCCCGGACCTTGCCTCCGGGGGCCGTTTTTCGGGTATTCGGGAAAATACGGACCGTGGGATCGTATGAGAAGCGACGATCTCCGGTCCCCGAGGGGTACGGGTAGGCCTGAAACCGAGCCGCGCGTGAGCGCTCCGCCGACGCCAAGGAGTGACGGGTCAACCAGTTCGCCCTCGCCGTCCGTGAGGCTGGCGACCAAGGGGCCGAGGAGCTGGCCCGAGACGGTTCGCCCAACGCCGTCTCGGGCGGCGTGCGGGGAGGGTTTCGCGGGCGTCCGCAGCGCTGGCTGAAGCCCCTGTTAGGTGGCGGAGCTAGCGTACCCACGGTATAACCGCGGGACTGGCGAGGGACTCCGCCCCTTCGAACCCCGGCGGTGGTCGCGGAGGGGATGCTCTGCTCCCCTCCCGCACCCCTGGGTGAGGTTGGTGCGACCATTGACCCGAGCACTTCCTCGCCCTTCCCGGTGCGATGCTCGGCCGACATCCACCAGCACGCCCGGCGACACACTGCCCAGCCCGTCTTGACTGGACCCTCGGACATGCCCTACAGGTCGCGCCTGCGCATGCTCCGAAGCGCCCGGCCGAGAAAGGATGCGCTATAGGTCAGAGCCGCAGCGGCGAGCATCCCGACCTTCAGAAACGCAAGGGGTGCGAGTCCCCGTTCCGCACGATCGGCGTTCACCTCGACCAGCACATCGGGATAGTGGACCAGATCGTCCCCGAGGTCCTCGACCAGATTGAACGGAAGAAACTCCGCCGCGCCGCCAAAAGCATCGATCTCCGTCCCCAACATCAGCCTCGTGACGGCCTCTTCGACGAAGAGGTACAGCAGCAGAATGGCCAACGCGGATCCCGAAGAGCGGAGGTGTGCGGAGAGCATCATCCCCGCGCTGCCGAAGACGAGCATGCCCACGGCGAGGCCGCTCATGTAGCTGAGATCGCTCGGCCGGATGAAACCGGGGCCGCCCCCGCCGGGGCTGAGCATCGTACTGCCGACCCCGATGAGCACAGTCGTTCCCATGAAGAGCAGGATCAGTCCGGCGAGCACGACGGCTTTACCGGCGTAGAACCGCTCCTTGCTGAGTCCGTCGATCACGTTCTGGCGCGCCGTGCGCCACGTGAACTCGGGTGCGAAGAGCAGGATCATCAGTACGCCGACGAACAACGGTCCCACCCCGGTGGCGGTGCCCAGAATGTCCGGCCAGCTTTCTGGAAGGGCGTAGACCGAGCTCGGGTCACTTCGGGCGTTGCGGACCCTTTCGACGGCGGGAAGCGCGGTGAACGTGGCGAATGCGGCCACGGCCACCCAGAAGGCCCGCCGCTTTACCGCCTTGAGCCATTCGATCCGCAGAAGCACGCCCAGGATCTTCACGATGCGATCTCCGTCATCGAATCCACCGCACCGCTGGTGATGTCGATGAAGACTTCTTCCAGGCTAGGCCGGTACGGAGCCAGATGGGACAGGTAGACCCCCTGTCCCGCCAGGTAGCGTGTTACGCTGCCCAGGTCGTTCGACTCCAGCGCGGCGATGACGCCCTCGTCGGTCCGGCGCACCGATGATGCGCCCGGATAGGCTTCCATCGCGCCCGCGAGCGCGTCGGCGTCCTCCGCGCGCAGCAGCACCGCACTCCCTTCGCCCACCACCTCAGCCACCGCGCCGGATGTGACGATCCGCCCCTTGCGAATGATCGCGACGTGGGAGCAGGTGCGCTCGACTTCCGCGAGCAGGTGGCTCGACAGGAAGATCGTCTTGCCCCGTTCCGCTAGGATGCCGATGATCTCGCGGATCTCCCGGATGCCCTGTGGGTCGAGCCCGTTGGCGGGCTCGTCGAGGATGATCAGTTCGGGATCGTTCAGCATGGTGGCCGCGAGCGCCAGCCGCTGCTTCATGCCCAGCGAATAGGTCTTGAAGCGGTGCTTCGCGCGGTCGGACAGGCCGACGAGTTCCAAGCACTCCTCGATGCGTGGACGGCCCACCCCCTTGACCCCGGCGGCAATGCGCAGGTTGTCGCGACCGCTCATGTACGGATAGAAGTTGGGTGTCTCCAGCGTGGCGCCGACGCGGGTGCGGGCGGTCATGAGGTCCTTCGGACCGGACGCGCCGAACAGGTTGAAGCTGCCGCTCGTGGGCTTGATGGTGCCCACGAGCATCCCGATGGTGGTCGTCTTGCCGCTTCCGTTGGGGCCGAGGAAGCCGAACACCTGGCCCCGCTCGACTGCGAAGGAGATTCGATCCACGGCCAGCACCGACTTCGCGGCGCGCGTCCCGTAGCGCTTGGTCAGATCGAAGGTCTGGATTGCTTGCATACCACAGGGATGCGGTCGAGTGCGTCGGCGTGTTTCGGTGGGGCTGGCCGATATTCCGAACATCTGGTCGTCCGCCCGTCAGAAGAAGAAAACGACAACGCGGCAAGCGCGTCAAGGCGATTGTCTGGGATGTCCAACCCGGCGTGGGGGGAATCTCCCGTCAATGACGCTGCTGGTTTCTCCCGTCAAAACTTCCGGGATTCTCCTCTAGGACCGCCTTCATTCGCTGGCGATACTGAAGGCGTAGGCTGGGACAACCCACTCAACCCAAGGAGGAAGGACATGAGGAAGCCGCGAATCTGGATCGCGACGGCGCTCGCCGCCAACCTGCTCCTGCTTACGCTCCTCTTGGCCACGCCCGACGAGGTGAAGGCCAACGGGATCGCGTGGCCGTGGGGCGACTGCTGCCAGGAGTCGGTCGAGGAGGAGGACTTCTGCTGCGACAACTGTTGCTGGTTCACGAACGATTGCAACAGTTCGGCAGACTGCAACGAGCACTGACGAGTTGCAGCTCGGTGCCTGCGGGCGGGTCCCCCAAGCCGCCCGCAGGCCCTCCCTCCTCCCAGCGTGGATCGACAACCATCAGCCCATCAAGGTATCCAACATGAAACCCAAGCTCATTACGTTCCTGCTCGTTCTAAGCGCTGGTGCCCAGGCGGCCGTACTGGTCGGCCGAGGCGGACCCGATGGAAACTCGAACGCACCCACCCGGTTCCTTCTGGGTGACACACTGGCCCGGCTGGACGGTGTGGCGGTCGACGGAAGCGAGGATGTCCTGGCGATTCCGATGCAAGACGGAGCCACGACGATCGTCTATGCCTTCAGTTCCGAGTGCGCGCATTGCGACGATGTCGCTCCCGATTGGGCTTCCCATTTCGCGAAGCAGATCGGCGAGGGCGTTCGACGTGTCGCGATCACCCGAGATCGTCCCGATGTAGCCGCGAGTTACGCTGAGCGCTTTGGCTGGGATGTCCGAATCCTCAGCATGCCGGAGTTGGCTGCCACGGATCGGCGGTCATTCTTCCTCTCGCGAACGCCTTGGCTCCATGTCTTCGATCGTCACGGGACCCTTCGGTTCCAAGGGCACGGAAGCGCGCTTGATCGAGTTGAGGAAATAGCAGCGCGTCTTTCCCATTCACTCCATCCCAGAAGCACGACCACAACCGAGATCGGAGGATCATGATGACAGGCCACACTACCAGAATCCCGAAACGACCCCTGGGTGTCGTACTGACGCTCCTGGTCGCGGGTTGCGGCGAAACGCACGGCACGGACCCCGTGTCCATCAGCATCGACGCCGACCAGATGACGTGGCAGTCCCCCGAAGACCTGCTGTGGGGGGTTGCGGATGTCCTTGAGAGGGACGGCGTGATCTGGGTGCTGTCCCCCGTCGCCCCCTTCGTCCACGGCCTGCGATCCGGTGCGGAGGTGGCCGCCTTCGGAACCCAGGGCGGTGGGCCGGGCGAGTTTCGGTCGGCACGGGCGCTGCTGCCCTTCGGGGAAATCGGCCAGATCACCGTTTGGGACGCCGCGTCAAGGCTGTATCGAACGTTCTCCTCCGATGGCACGCCGGTCTCGACTCGCGAGGCGCGCGGGATCGGCACGGTTCGGGGAGACATCGACGTTGTAACCTTCGGAGATCCGCTGCGCGTTGCGCCGACCGCCGGAAACGGCACCGTGCGGGCGGAGTTCGCGGGGGCCGTCATGTGGGGCAGCGACCTTTGGACTGGCGCGTTGACTCGCACCGGTGCTGACGGCAACGTCGAACGCGTGGTCGACTTCGGGGACTTGCGTGGCGCATCCCACGAGGACGTGAGGACGAGGAGCGTGCTTGTGCCCGTGCCCCTTTGGGACGCGTGTCCGGACGGCAGCGTCGTGGTGCTGGATCCGATGGCTCGGTATCTCTACATCGTCGAGTCGAGTTGGGAGGCACGGGATTCGCTGGCGGTGCCGTGGGATGCCCGGCCGCTCGACCGCGCCGACCGGATCAATTACCTGAAGGGCCAGATGACAGCCGAGTTGCAGGGCCGAAGCGTCGAGTCCGGCGAGATGGAAGCGATGCTGGCCCGTGCCGAAGAAGGAGGCAGGGACCAGTTTCCGCCTTCAGCCCCGCTCGCGGTCGACATCAAGTGCTCCGCGGGCCGGGTGTGGATGCAGCAATACGATGGCGCGGCCCATCCGCTCGGCTTCTCGCAGACCTGGCGGACGGTCGCCCTCGCGGGCGGCGGCACCTCCGCATACTCGGAAGTGGTCCTGCCTCCAGCGTTCCAACTCTTCAGGGTGTCGGACTCGCACCTCCTGGGCGTCGTGACGGACGACATGGACTTGCAGCGGGTCGCGACCATTCCGCTCCCACAGTCTCTCCGGCTCCCCAAGGGTGGTATGCGCCGCCCGGTCGGTGGTGCCGCTGCTCGGGAAGGGCGTGTGGCGTTCGGGGTGACTGATGGACCCGGACGCTGACGGAGTCACACCACAGTTGACTTGTCGGGATCCCTTGACAGTTTCGGACGGTGCGCATCTTGTGGGTAAGCAAAGACCGACACCGGGATACTCCCGTGCTCACGGGAACTCGACCGGCCCGACCGACGAAACGGAGCCGGATCTGCTCAAGCAAAGCGACTACACCGCGGTGTTCGAGGCATCGCCGGACGCGATGTTGGTTGTGGACTCGGAGGGGATGATACGGGATCTCAACCGGAAAGCCGTCGCGCTGTTCGGGTGGAGCCGTGAGGAGATCGAGGGTTCTCCGGTGGAAAGACTGGTCCCGCCTGCCAGCCGCGACCTGCACAGGCACCACCGCCAACGCTACGCCGAAGCCCCTGAGCCCCGTCCCATGGGGCGGGGACTGGAACTCGAAGCCGTGCGCAAGGATGGCACGACGATCCCGGTCGAGATCAGCCTGGCTCCCTCGGAACTGGCCGCGGGACCGGAACACGTGATCTGCGCAGTCCGCGACATCTCCGCGTGGCGGCGGATGCGAAGGCTGTCGGGCGTGATGATCGCGGCGGCCGAGAACGAGCGGAAGCACCTGTCGCACGAACTGCACGACGAGTTCCTTCAAACGCTGGTCGCGCTGAAGATCCGAGTCAAGCTGCTCGCCGACGAGCGAGACGATGGCGAGCGGGAGCGGGCGCGCGAGCGGATCGCCGAGGAAATCGGAGACGCAATCGGCGGCGTGAAGCGGATGATCCGCGGCCTCCTTCCCCCGGCGCTGGACCATCAGGGCCTCGCTCCCGCGCTGGACTCGATGTTCCGCGATGTCGAGGACGTGTACGGGTTCAGGATCGACGCCAAGCTGGAGCCGGTGGACGGCGAACTGGACGCGATTGGTGCTCTTACGCTCTACCGGATCGTGCAGGAGGCCGTGACCAACGCGGTGCGGCACTCGGGAGCGAGTGAAGCCGTGGTGAAGCTCGGAGCCGCCGACGGCAGCATCGCCGCCACGATCCGCGACGAGGGACGAGGATTCGCTTGGAGGGAGGCAAATGCGCTGGACGGCGACGGCCACATCGGCCTGACCGGAATGCGCGAGCGCGCCGCCCTCGTGGGCGGAACCGTCGCCGTGCGAAGCGCTCCCGGCAAGGGAACAACCATTCGAGCCTCCGTGCCAGCGAACAATCCTGACCGGGACGACGAGGGAGGGCACCAGCGTTGACGAGAGTGCTCCTGGTCGATGACCACGCGGTCGTGCGCGCCGGGCTCAGGGCGCTGCTGGAAGCAAGCGGACGGGTCGAGGTCGTGGGCGAAGCCTCGTCGGGCGAGGAGGCGGTGAGGAAGACCCGATCCCTTGAGCCGGACATCGTGGTCATGGACCTGGCGATGCCCGGAATGGACGGGGTCCAGGCCACCCGGCGCATTGCCGCGCTCGACCTTGGCACAAAGGTGCTGGTGCTCACGATCCACGACGAGGACGAGTTCCTCGTGCCCGCCATGGAGGCCGGAGCGGCGGGTTTTCTGAACAAGTCGGCAGCCGACACTGACCTCCTGGGCGCGCTGGAGGCCGTCGCGCGCGGTCACTCCTACCTGCCCCGACGCGCCGCCGCCCTAATCGCGCGGCGCAAGACCGTGGCCACATCCGGCGACAGCAGGGGGATCGAGGCGCTGTCGGAGCGCGAACGCACCGCCATCGAATTGTATGCCAGAGGCTTCTCGGCACGGGAGGCCGCAAGCGAGATGCTCGTCAGTCCCAAGACCGTCGAGGGCTACATCGCCCGCGCCAAGTCCAAGCTGGGCCTCGACAGCCGGCGCGACATCGTGCGCTTCGCCCTCGACAGCGGGCTTTTGCGGCCCGAGGAGTGAAGTCATGGGCTCCCGTAATCGGCATGCGCCAAACAGGTCTCCAACCCAACGGTCATGCATGGACGAATTCCCGCCAATCGACACGACTATCCCGGCTTTTCCATACGACGCGATCCGATGCGAACTGTAGGGCAGGAAACGCAGATCGTGCAGTCCCAGTTTGACTTAGATGATTCCCTGCCGGGATTCTAGCTTCAGGTGCTCTGCCGGGCCGGCA
>CAYWUV010000208.1:0-7555 GCA_964461235.1 uncultured Bryobacterales bacterium
AAATGCCCGATCCACTTCGTCCGAAATCAGTGATCCACATGGTCCGAAATACGCATCATCGTCTAATCCCCGCAATCCAGTGCGCGAGATGTTCAACAACCAGTCAGCATTGATGTGGAGGCCGAACGAAAGCGTGATCTCGGTCGGCAGCGTTGCGTAGACTTGGCCCCTCAACGGCGGATTCGGCAGCCCCTGGTCGTCCAATGGGAGCACGCCCAGCACGCGCCGCGGTCGGGCCGCCGCGGCATACACCGCTTCGCGTTCTTGTTCCGGGAGTACATCGGGCCTGATCCGCCGATGTTCCAGCAAACGCGCGATCGCTGGCGGTGAAGGCTGAAACCGAACCGGGAAGAGCTGCCACCGCCAGACGTCGTCGTCACAGCTGGCGCTCGCCGTGCAGCTGCCATCTTTCTGCACATCGTCAACGCTCAGCTTCCAAACACATCCGTCAACATCGACACGTTTCAGATTCGACGCCGCGAGAACCGCCAGGAGCGTGGGATCATCGGGAAGGAGGCGATCCACGTCCAATCGAAGATCCGCGCCTTGGTCGAGTCGGTTGCTAAACTCGAACCGCGTTGTGAAGTCCGGATCAGGTGCAGGAATACGTTCATCCCAGATCGGGAGGACCGCACCCAGAGGATCCGTCTGGACGTCGCCGTACCTACGGCCCTTCGTCTCGTGCATTTCGTACCGGAACGTCCAACCCCATCCGGAAACCCGCGCATCCCGGAAGCGCCCGAAGACACTCTTGAATCCGATGCCCATGAAGCCCACGGTGGCGGCACCCTTCGTGGAACGAAAGAGCTTCGAGAGTCCCTCGACCTCCGGCTCTTCGATGGCACTCTGTCCATCGTGCTGAAAGACCAAACGGTCTCCATCATCCGAGCATCGGAACGCGATGGATCGGGCTCCGGCATCCAACGCATTCTGTACAAGCTCGAAGACGTAGATCCAAGGGTGTTCAAAGGTCAACTCGAACACGCGCAGCATGTCGCGGCCATCGGGCGTGCCGTAGAACGCCTGATTGCGACGAGCCAGTGTTTCGACAAACCCCTGTCGTCTGGTTGCAGTCAACTGGACGCTCCGGCGTTATACGCTCCGGACCGCCGGTTCGGAACAAACAGATCAGTCCCTCGATATCGATCAGGCGGGTTTCGTTCGGGCTTCCGCGTTTGTCGGCGGCTGACAACCATCCACCGCAAGGGAAGCTCTCCTCGAAGACCGTCCATTAACCCCTGAAACGGCCTCTTCCTCCCCGGCCCTAATCGCCTCCCCGACGACCTGCGCCAACCGCGGCGGTACGGCATCGCCCACTTGCTGCTGCCTATGATTCAGTGGTCCTAGGAACTCGTGGCTATCATCGAACGACTGCAACCGAGCCGCCTCCCGGATGGACAAGCCACGATCCTGAGATGGATGAATCAACATATTTTTCCTGAAATTACCGATGACCTTTGCCTGTTGATCCCAACACAGGCGGTAATAGATGCCGGTGTGACACAAGCTTCGGTTCTTGTAATTTTCCATCAACCGCACAGGAATAGCCCGCCAATTCTCGCCCATTCCAATAAACCTATATCTCTCTAGGACACGCTCACAGTTCCGGCTAACCTCGTTTCCGCTCACCATCTCCAGGTCCTTCGGTCTCAACTCCCGCGCGTACTCGCTCGCAACAGCCCAACTGACCCGATACCGCAGATCCCCGACACTCGCGCCATTATCAACCGCCGGTAAATCCCCGATGGCGTCCCGTACGGTCGGCTGCCCGCTCGCCTTGCCGTCAGGAAACCGAAACTCACGATGTGTACACGTACCCACGAGAAACGCGCGTCTTCGACACTGTGGAACGCCGAACTCACCCGCATTCAAAATTCCCTTATCGATCCGGTATCCTTCCGCTTCAAACTCACCCTTCACGTCCGCGAGAAAACGCCCGGACTCCAGCGTCGCAATCCCCGCCACATTCTCGATTACAAACCACCTCGGCTTAATGTCCCCCAACAGCCTCAGCACCTGCCGGTACAACAGGTTCCCGGGATTACTCGCGCTTCTTGTACGTCTATTTGATTCCGAGAAGCCCCGGCACGGGAGACCGGCAACCAAGACATCCAATTCGCCCTTCCGTAGCCCCAGCTTCCGAAGAATTGTCTCCCCTGACACCGCAACAATGTCCTCCTGTATCATGTCTACGGTCGGAAAATTCCGTCGATACGTAGCCGCCGCGTACCGATCCCTCTCTACCGCGATGGCAACCTCGATACCCGCCGCCACGAACCCGCGAGTCAGCCCACCCGCGCCTGCACACAATTCCACAGCAACCATCTTCTTCGCGTTTAGCTACTCCGTGCCATGTCGTCTGGGCATCATCCCGTCAATCGCTTCCCCTAGTCCCACTGAGTACTCCGTGTTGTACTCCTTACAACCGATGTACGCCAGCGCCGCTTGCGGAAACTCCCGTTGCAACCTGAACAACGCGATCGCTGAGGGCTTCGGACCAAATGAACACAACACAACATTGTGGGTCTGCGTGAGTTCCTCCACATGCCCCCTCAATGCACCATATCCATGGTCCGCGCAATACGAATCTACTTCGACGCGCTCGATCCGCACGTTGCTTTGATTGAACTCCCGACCGATATTACGAACGTCGTTGCCGAATTGATTCCCCCGTTGCGTTGCCAGCAGCACCCGCGACGGCTCGTAGAACTCAATCGCCTGCCGGCACCGATTCTCATCGAACCCTGTCACCGCCAGCAACGCCGTGGGCCGGCCCACCTCGAGCGCGCCTGCCAGCTTGTACACCAAGCGAGGGTTCTCCGGGTCCCGTGCCAACCAATCCTCCGCGTAGGTGCACGGCCGGTTGTACACGTACTTCACTGCCGCTCCCGCCGCCTCCAACCAAAACAGAGCGGCCCAAATCACCTCACGCGGCATCGTCGTGAGGTCTACCAACACCCGTCGCCCCGCCATTTGTCTCGGTCCGAGGTCCTCCTCCAAGAGGCGCCACATCGCACTCGGCGACCCAAACTCGATCTCGTGTTCATCACACTCAACGTCCGGGTAGTTCTCCATTACGCTTTGCAATTTCTCCCTCGCGGCCGTCGTGCGGGTGCCGTACTCGCGCACAAAATAGAGTAAGACCCGCCGTGTCGCACAGGCGGCCAGCGTTCGCTCCATCCCAAGTGCAAACCTTGGCTCCCAACTCGCCACGGCCACGATGACATCCACCGTCCGTCCCTCACTGTTCATCGAATAGGCCCCCTTGAGGCGTGTCTTCATCGTCAGACAGCGATCTCAGCTCCGCCTCTCCTTGCGCCGCAGCCAAGAGACGCGTCGCCGGGAGCTGCACCCGCGCGTGTTGGCCCTGCGGGTCGAGTCCGCGCACTGGCCACAGCATTCGATTAGGTACGTAGTAGTGGACGCGAGACCCGTAGTCCTTCCCCGAACCCTCCCTGGAATATAGCAACGTCGCCTTCCTCGCAATGTCGAGAATACGGTCCAGTTCCGCAATATTCGGTTCCCTTTCCCGTCCCGATATCGAGAACGACGTTGCACATGGTTCAGATCCCGTTCCATACAGGCGGGCGCGAAACAACTGGGCTAGCTGCTCGAACAGGCGCCCGAGCGCCGCCGCGTCCCTATCGCTACACCCTACAACCACCTTGTCCAGCCCATGCGTGAGCCGTTCCCAGGTCTTCGCACTTTGCTCCATGATTACTTCGTTCTGTACGCGCGGATCAATACTCGTAATCGTCGACGCCATCCTGGCGCCACCACCCCCCTCCGACACCGCCTTGTCATACATCCAGTAGCAGGGCTCTAGAAGGTTACGCACAACTCCAGTCGAAAGATAGACGAGGGTCTTGAACCCCGAATACACCGGCCGATTCGCCTTGTGGGTCCGCCGAAAGTAGATGGCGCGATGATATTTGTACACGTAGTCCGTAATTTGGGTGGTCTTTCCGTCCGGGTACTTGCTGAGCGCCTCAACACGTGCAACCTCCTTCGCCTCTGCGAGGCCTTTCTCCACCGACGGATGCAGAGGAAAGAACTCCTCCGGCGACCGACTACAGCCAATTCGCTCCAACCGCCGCGCCACTATCTGTTTTGCCAGACGGCCAAAATCTGATTGCTCATTCTGGACCGGCTTTTCCATGTCGACAACGGTGAAGTCGTGACCCTCGAGAATAGAGCCACCGTTAACGGTAATCAGTGGTGGTCGGTCGACCTTTATCGTCGCAACTTTAAAACTGAAGAGTGCATGTTCCCGATACGCGATCCATGAATTCAACACCTGGACTTGATGCTTGTTTAGGTCATGCGCGTCGTCAATCATCAGCAGAAAATGTGTGTTCGATAAACTCCCAATCCCATGAAGCATTTCGAACAGCGGCATTAGGAATGTTCCAAACGACAAAGCCTCTGAATAAAACGTGTCGGAATCCGCCCTGTTGATCCTTTCCTGTGTATCGCGGACCTCCCGCCTCACAAAAGCGAGAACTCGCTTCAGGAACGAGTCGCCGGACGGCAACTGTCTTCCGACTACGTCCTCAAATTCCTCGCAGACATTGACTGCATCTATGGAGCCAAAGAGTTCCATATTGTCATCCAGCGTCTTCGCCAACCAATGGGAAATCCCAAGCACGAGAAAATGCTCCGACAACACTCGCGCCCGAAAGGCGTTCAGCAACTCATGTTCCGTTCGGTGCATGAGCGGCGTATTGCAGGGAATGTAGATGCCCACCTGCTCTAGAGAGCATTTGACTCCGTCGCGTTCCGCCTTGCAGCGTTGAGTCGCAAGAGCGTGGTACAACAATGTCATGGTCTTGCCTGAACCACGCTCGCCGCGGATGAACACGTTGCGTGTTGAGTGAAGGAATCGGGAGTAGTTGAAATCTTCGATGTAGTACTCCAAAACCTTTTCGGGCGAGAAGTCGTTCGCGGCCCCAAATTGAAACGGGTTGGTGGCGGGTTTGGTCATTGCACTCTCTCTCCCGCTAGTTGCCTGATTCGCTCCACGATGGTGTCGGGTTCCCACTCGGCATTCCTTGCGGATAGCAATTCGCCAGAGTGGTCCGGATCCACCTCGTCCGAAATATTCGCCTCCAAGAAGGGTTCCACGAACTCTCCGTCAATCTGGATGTCTAGGCATACTGAGATTTTCTGGAATGGAAGAAGCGGCGCGGCGCAATGGTAGCGGGCGTACCTGCGTTCGACGTCGAGTTTCGCGAGTCGCTTGAGTGCGAACTGGAGAGATTTCTTAAGCTTGGCGAGCTCTTTCTCAATACCATTGTCGGTCAAAACGTCGAATTGATAGGTCACCGCTATCCGGTCGTTTCCTCCATCAATAGTAATCGCGGTCGACGCCGAGTAATCGTGGTAGGGGACGCTGCCCGGCTCGTATAGGTCATGCTTCTTCATGTATTGCGACGTGCGCTGTTCGCCTTCTGCGAGCTCATCAGCAAAGCGAACGATCGCGGCGAGCTCGCGTGCGCGAATCGGTTCGCCGCGATAATGTAGTAGTTTTGGCACATCGCCAAGTGTGTTGCCACTGCCATTCCTCGCTCTACCCGTGTGTGATCGAGCAATACGTACGACGAGCGCTTTCTCGTGCGCGAATTCGGATCCAGAGCGGACGTCGTCGTAGAACTGTCCAATGCGTTTGTTGTGGTCTTCACGCCCATGGAGGTTCCCCGCATCGTGAAACAGGATGCTTAGGCCCAAGATGTAGTACTCTAGCGGGTCGAAGTAGTCTAGATTTAGTTGTAGCAATTTGAAGGCGTTCTCGAGAACATGACGGACATGCCGGGGGCCGTGATCGGTCAGCTGCGGTTCAGCGCCGCGGATGTCCTCGAGCACGTGGTCCAGGAGGCGGGTTCGCGCGGAGACATACAAGGACACGTACTCGGGACCTTGACCGGGCAGCTTCTCGGTGAGCGTCTTGGTGAGGTGCTGTTCGAACAGCGTATCGGTCCAACTGGCCAGGGGTGCACTCCTAGTTTCGCGTTGACGGTTAGCCGGCGGCCCGAGGCCGTCGAGGGAGGCCGTGGTGGTGCCAGCGTCTATCGGGGCCGAAGCGTACTCGGCCCCCGGATTGCGGTCAAGCGTCGCCTCGGGGACATTCGGGTTTGCTATTCGCGCGTTCGGACCGCTCAATGAAGTTGCTCATGGCGCCCCGCCAAGAGCGTGGCCGATCTGGAAGTCGTGGGGCGCGATCGGACCGTTCTCCATGTCGACAGTCCGCGGCACGTTCGACTGGGCAACAGCACGCCAAGGGTCCATGGAGTCCGGCTCTACGAAATCGCCAAATCCAGCGGAACGGTCGAGCACCGCGGCGTGGGCGACACGCAACGGGTCTACGCCAACTCTGACGCGAGGATGAGGCGTAGCCGTAGGTAAGAGAACGTCAGAAGCGGTGCTTCAGGCTGACGGTTACAGCCTGGTACCCGATCCCACCGAACTCGATGGCGGCGTCGAACGGAGTGACGCCGTCGGCCTGCACCGGCGCGTGGCTGCGGATGAGATTCCAGGTCGTGTCGTTGCACGTCGTCGAATCGGGCCTGGCGCACGCCGACACCACGGGACCCGCTCGGCAGCCCTCAACCGCCAGGTGCCGAGGGGAGACAGACTCCGCAGAGAGCAACCCGCTGACATAGCTGGACAGGCCGGAGCGCCGGTCATGAACCATGACGCATTATCCGCTCATAATGCGGAGTTTTCGACATGGTTATTGCGAAGCGCCACAATCGGTTGGCGGGTTCCGCGCAAGACAGGGGCGAACGTCAGAACTGGTGCTTCAGACTGACCGTCACCACCTGGTACCCGATCCCGCCGAACTCGATGGCGGCGTCGAACGGAGTGACCCCGTCGGCCTGCACCGGCGCGTGGCTGCGGACCAGGTTCCAGGTCGTATCGTGTTGCACGTCGTCGAATCGGGCCTGACGCACGGTCAGTCCGATCGATGTCTGCCGGCTCAGCGCGTAGTCGACACCGGCCAGTAACTGGTAGCCGAAGACCGTCGTCTCGGCCCGCGTATCCAGGATGCTGGCGGTACCGGCTGCAGCGCGCTTGGCGGCAACCGGCCAGTCCTGCTCGAATTCGACCTCCAGGTACTCCGCCTCCGGCTTGCGAACGAACTGCACGTAGTAGCTCAGTCCCGTCACGGCCCAGCCGACGCCGGCGCCGACGTACGGCGTCCAGTCGACCCGTTGCGGAAGTCGTAATACGCGTTGGCGAACATCTCGTGCGCCGCGTAATCGCCAGTCCACTCGGACGGCGGCTCGTCGGCGCTCCACTCCGTGGTCTTTCCCGAGAGTGCGGGATTGGCGGTGCCGCCAACGGGCGAGGTGGAATCACCCACGTACCGGTGGAGGTACTCCATCTCGATCCGCACCGGCGCCGCAGCGTACCCCGCCGCAAAGCCGGCGGCGAGGCCGCGGCCGTGATCGAACTCGTTGGTCAGCATCACCGCCGGCATGGTCTCGATGCACGCCGCGTCGTCGACCGGTGGAGTCACCGAACTCGGATAGAGCAGGACATCGCAGCGCGTCGG
>CAYWUV010000209.1:0-7491 GCA_964461235.1 uncultured Bryobacterales bacterium
GCGTTGGCCCGGGGCCCTATACCCTAGTCAGGCCCCCCAAATTTAGAATCCCTGCTCAGCCGCTGGTTCTTGCGGGCCCGGCCGGCCCAGCCCGACGCCGACCGCTTGCGCGGCTCTTCCGGCTGCCCCGGAACTGCTTGTCTCAGCGTCGCAATCGTTGCAGAAATCCGGTTCGACTACCGCTGCCCTACTCTCGCCGTTCTGCAACCAAGCCTGACTCTAGCGCCCCGAAACCTGAATGCTTACTGAAGACGATTGCCTTCTTCAATAACAAAGGAGGTGTCGGCAAAACCACCTTGGTCTACCACCTCGCATGGATGTATGCGGAGATTGGATTCTCGGTTGTCGTCGCCGACCTGGATCCGCAGGCGAACCTGAGCGCTGCGTTCCTCAGTGAGGAACGGCTGGAGCACCTTTGGTCAAATGACGCTCACCAAGACAGCATTCTTGGGGCGGTGTCGCCAATCCTGCGAGGCCTCGGTGATATCCGGGAGCCGCATGTCGAGCAGATTTGCGCCAACTTGGGTCTGATCGTCGGCGACTTGGGGCTGTCGAACTTCGAGGCCAGGCTCTCTTCAGCGTGGCCGAATTGCCTCGGCGGCGACGAGGCGTCGTTTCGCACCGAGTCCGCATTCCATCGCACGATCCTCAACGCCGCCTACAAACAGGAAGCAGACCTGGTGTTGCTCGATGTCGGACCCAACCTCGGAGCAATCAACCGCGCGGCGATCATCGCTGCAAACTACGTTGTCTTCCCCCTGGCTCCCGATCTATTCTCTCTGCAGGCACTGCGCAATGTGGGGCCGACGCTCTCAGCATGGCGTAGCGAATGGCGCGATCGGCTGGACCGACGTCCTCGGGTCCAAGGCCTGGAGTTGCCGACGGTCGACATCGTTCCAGCGGGCTACATCGTCATGCAACATGCCGTTCGCGACGGACGCCCGGTGCAGGCGTACCAGAAGTGGATCAAGCGGATTCCAGAAGCGTATCGCAAGGAGATGTTGGGCGAAGCGACTCCTAAGTCCACTTCGACGGAAGGGAACTCCGAGTGTCTCGCAACCCTCAAGCACTATCGGAGCCTGATGGCAATGGCTCACGAAGGCCGCAAGCCCATGTTCCATCTCAAGGCTGCGGACGGAGCACTCGGTGGCCACATTTACGCAGTACAGGATTGCCACAACGACTTCAAGCGGCTAGCCAGAACAATCGCCGCCAAATGTGGCATTCAGAGTAGTGCCCAATAGTTCAATGCCTGCGAGGCTTGGAGATTCTGACCGCCCGATTTCGAAGACACGGATGCGATCGGCTTGGCTGTTGGCCCAGCGAGCCTCCCGTTCCCTTCTTCCTGTACCGGAGGACCTACATGGAGACTCGGAAGGGAGCATGTAATCGGGTGGGAAGCGTCGTCGTTTCCGGTAGCTGCTGGAGCAGAGCGTCCTGCGGGAGCCGACCTCCGAGGCCATCGGGCGATCAGCCGGATCTTCCCCGCCGCCCGGTGGCCACATGCAACGCAGCGGTCTGCTCACAACCCAATACACGCTCGAAGAAAGCCAGCTGGTGGATCAGGTGCCTGAGGGAAGTCCCTGAACTTGACTCGGCAATTATCCTGATTTGGGGGGCCGGTCGGACCCTCCGATGCCTGTTCCGGATTGGCCATGGCCGATCCTAAGGGTCAAAGGGGCAGCTCGGTCGGGTGGTGCAGTATGGCAGCGGATCGAAACACACGAGCCCTGCCAGAGGGGTCCCAATGCATCTTCGATGAAGTCGTTCCGCTGATTCTGGAATTTGTTGCGCCCGAACACCTCCTGCTTGGTGGGGGGACAGCCCTAGCAGCCCGCTGGCAGCATCGAGACAGCTTCGACATCGACCTGTTCACATCCCAATCAACTTATGGCGAAGCCATCTACGATCAATGCGCCCGATTCGAGGCCCGCCTCGAAGAGCTGCCTCACGGCCGAATAGTCACAATTGGCATTGAAGGCTGCACGGTGTATTGCGAGCACGGCAGGGTCGAGATTGTCGCTGGCCCACCCCAAACCCGGCACAGCCGTTCGCAGGATTACACCGGCGACCCAATGATCGCGCTGGAAACCAACGCCGAAATCCTTGCAAAGAAGCTGCACCGCAGGATCCTCGCTCATGGCAGGATCGTCCCCCGAGACCTGTACGACAGGCTGTAGCGCGGTGCCTTGAACCTGAAACCTTGGAGGAGGCTTGGTCCGGCGGCCGGGTCAGGGATCCGGCCGTCCTGGTTGCCGCGCTTCGTAGCTTCAGCGCGGGCTGGATGGAACGGCACGAAGAGCCGGTGGCAAACCCGCGTTACCCTGAGTTGCGAGACAATGCGGTGCAAGAGATGCTCGACGACGTTTGCTCTCGGTTTCCCCGAGTCAGCATCCCATGGAGGCAATAGGTTCCGTGCCTATCGATTACAACGCGGTCCGCAAGGCATTCTACGGCCCGCCGCTGGCTAGTCCGCCTGACCACCTGGCGACACGAGAGGAAATACTCGCCGAGCATCAGCGCATCTGCCTGCAAGTCAGCAAGGATCTGGGAGTTGATCCATCCACTCATGCGGCCGGCGAGCATGGCTCGCTGATCGGGGGGCCGGGCAGGCCGCTCACGGTCATCGGCCGTCCTGTCGAGCGGTTGTTGCGACTCGAACCCATGCCACTGGATTGGTTCGACTATCCGCAAGCGCGACGCGCTTGGTATGGCAGCTGCGACAACACGGCCGCCCACCGGGAGCGAATTGAATTCCTCGAGGAAGTAATTCACTGCCACCTTGCGGGTTTCCCTGAGCCACCGACGGCGACTGAGCTCGCTACATGGATTCTGTGTCCGGTGTCCGTGCCTTCTGGGACTGGTCCCCTGTACAACATCTTCGAGAACATCCCTCCAGGCCAATGCGCATGCCTCCTCAGCAGGGGGCATTTCTCCGTGTACGAGGTAGCTCGGATCATCATCCTCTCGGAGGCGCGGTCCCCGGAACTGATCGCCTGGCTGCATCAATTCGCGGTCGATCCAGGGCGGAACGCCCGTGCTGGCTTGGACGACGCAAGGAGAGCCGCGTCGGAGGGTACGCCTCGGGACCTGACAGGCGTTCGCGTCCCGGACCCAGGTCAGCCGCTCGTCCGCGGCCCCATCGCAAAGCCGCAGTGACGGACGTCCAAGGATCGCAGCCTGGTCGCATCAAGCAGCACCCGGAAGGTCTCGGCCCAACATCAAGCGGCAGTCGAGGTCCAGCGGGCGCTTCCGCGCGTCGCGGTAACGCCCCCAGGTCTGATCGTCGACGAGTGGCCGAAGCTGTGGGGTGGCTTCCGAGTCGCGAACCGCGTCTGCCGGCAAGATGTTGCCCTGGCGGAACGTCGCCGCAACTCGTCTCGGACCCGGTTCTTGACGGCGCACAGCAGATAGGCCCACAGCGCCTTGCCCTGCCCGAATTGAAACGGCGTGACGTTAGCCAAGGTATGCTGCAGCGTCTCCTGCACCAGATGGCTGTTGTCGATGGCCCTGGGCGCGTGCCGCGGCAAGCGGCGGCGCGCCCGCCCCAGCAGGCTGCGCTCCGAAGTTGAACCGCCCAAGTCTCCGACGACGACCCGTGCGGCGCAAGCTCCTGGCTCGTCCACACGACGGGAGATGCACCGCCTGGCGAGCCCTTGACGAATTGCGGAGTGCACCACCGACCTGCTGGTCGTGGCATAAAGGATCCCAACAGGCGGTCACACCGTGCTTGCCACGGGCGCACTGCCGTTTCCTGCGAGCTATCGAACGCGGCAGACCGTATTCGGATCTCAGCCGTCGAACCAGCGTTGGTGAACTTGCCGGGGATCAGCGCTTCGACACTGCCGGAGCAGTCTGAATGTAGCGGATTAAGTCTGCCATCTCCGACGGAGTCACCCTCGAATCGAAGTCCGACGGCATCGCGGAGACCTGGGCGATCCGCATCGATGCGATGCGGGACCGGTCGACAGCCACCTCTTCCCCGCCCTCACGGCGCAACATGACAAAGCCGGCCTGTTGCTCTCCGAGCACGCCCTCGATCAGTTCCCCGTCCGTCAGCTCGATCACGTAGGCCTCGTAGGTCTGCGAGATGGACGCGCTGGGCAGGAGGATGTCATGCAGCAGATTTAGAGCGGGACGCGTTCGCACGGTTCCCAGGTCGGGCCCAACCTCCTTGCCTTGGCCGCCAAGGCGGTGGCATTCCTGGCAGTCACGTTCGAACACCAGCCTGCCCCGTGCGGGATCGCCCGGCTGTTGCGCCAACGCATTGCGATAGCGCCCGATCACCTCATCGAGTTCGCGTTCCGATTCGGTCAGAACCCCTCTGGCTCTGCGGCGCAACTGGGGGTCCCTGTGCATGAGGAGCCGCCGTTTCGAACGGAACTCCAGGGTCCAGGGCATGACGGACCCCGCTTCGAGGGCCACGACCAGCGCCTCAGCAAAGTCAGGTCTCGCGGTCAGCGCCTCCGCCGCAACGGTCCTTGCTTCCCGCGGCAACGCGGACCATCGGTCCAGCAGGAACGCGGGCAGGTCAACCGCATCGCCGCTCGCTAGACCTGCCACCGCGGCCGCCTGCACCGACGGGGGCTCGCCGGGCTGGATGAGACTCCGGAACTGATTAACGTCACCGGGTTCTCCCGCTAGCGCGACAAGTCGGATCGCAGCCGCACGGCGACGTTCCGGGGCAGCGGGGTCGAGCATGGTGCGCGTGGCCCGCCCCAGGGCCAAGCGCGTCGCGCCCGTCTGCGGCAATCCGATCGACTCCATTAGATCAAGGGTTGTCCGGCGCACTTCTGGATCGCTCGACGCAAGCAGCGATAGCAGTCGCTCCCGGGCATCGTCGGGCACTCGTCGTAGGCTGGGTGTCCTGGTCACAGCAGTCCGCAGCCCTCTCAACACCGCGGACTGCCGCCAACCGTCCCTCCAAGACGGTAGTCCGGCGACCATTCCAGCCACCTCGTCGCGATCGCCTCCGACCGAGGCCGCAATCAGTTCCAGCAGGCCCTCTGCGGGGGTGCTCTTGTCCAAGCGGCCGGCCACGCGCTTCAAGAGCTCCGCGGGAGGCGGGCTCGGCCAGGTCAGTGCGGCCGTATGGAACCATTCGTCTTCCAAATCCGCCAGCAACATTCGTTCCCGAACAGGGGCGAGCGAGGAGAGTGGTGCCTCCCCGAGCGTCAGCAGCAGTTGCAGCCTCACATGCGGGCTGGCATCGCGCTCAAGATCCAAGAGGTCGGCCAGCCACTGAGATGGTCGGAACCGGAACCGCCGTTCGGCGAGCTGTATTGCATTCTTCCGAACGCCTGCATTTTCGGAACGGAACGCCTGCCGAACAACATCGTCCGCAAGTTCCCCCATGCCATCCAAGGTCCACAGCGCGTGCAGTCGTCCGAGAGGGTTGGAATCGTCCTCGGCGAGATCTGCGACCTGCGGCACCGCCTCCCGGTCCTGCCGGCCCACGAGCAACTCCTGGGCAGTGATGCGATCCCAATAGTTGGGGGACCCGAGCAGCCCGGCAAGGTCCCCCGAAGGGGCGCGGTCGAGCCGCGGAGATCGAAACGGCAATCCGCCCTTGGGGGTGATCCGCCAAATCCGGCCCAGGTCATCACCGTCGTAGAGCCTTTCCGACTCGTAGGTTTCGGACGATGTCCACTCCGGATGCTCGATCACCCTCCGGTAGTAGTCGACTACGTAGAGCGCGCCGTCCGGACCGACTGCGAAGAACACCGGGCGGAACCAGGCGTCTCGCGAGCCTAGGAATTCGCGCCCCTCGGACACCGGCCGCGCCACGAAAGTCGAGCCCGAAACGCTCCAGCGATCCGCGTGGACCACGTTGTGCACGGACTCGCCGACAAACGCCAGATCGTCGTACCCGGGAAATGCGCCGCCCAGATACCTTGTCAGGCCGGACGCAGAGGTCATTTGCCCGATGCCGGAGAGCAGTTCGAAGCGAGGCGCGATCGTGATTGGATACACGGAAGCGGGCTCCGACGGATTCTCGTAGGCATTATGCGCGGTGGATCGGACCCTCAATCCAGGGTTGCGCTGGAGGTAGCGGGAGGCAATCACTTCGTGCCTCGAATGGTAGGTGTTGTTGTGGGTCAGGACGTCTCCCCACTCCGAAAAGGCGATCCCGTATTGGGAGGCTCCCGCGAGGTACTCGATTGCCGAAGTGCCTGGTCGGAATCGCAGGCAACGCCGTTCCACCGGCAAGCGGGGTGCCCCCGGCCTTCCGGGGAAATGGATCTCGGATCCCCGGTCCCCGAACTCCGTCTCGAATACGATCGACTGGATCGCCCCTTCGTGCGCGAGGTAGATCCAATTGTCGAGGCCGTAGACCGGGCTCGAGACCGTGTGCTGGGGATTCGTGAATGCAAATCCGCCGAGAAGGCGGACCCTCTCGTCGGACCGCCCGTCGCCGTCGCGGTCGGCAAGGTACAGCACGTCCGGAGCATCCGTTACGATGACGCCGTCCTTCCAGGCCATGACGCCCGTCGGCATCGTCAGCCCTTCCGCGAACACGGTGGCCGAGTCGGGCAGCCCGTCCCCGTCGCGATCGATGAGCTGCTTGACCCGCCCTCTGCCCCCGGCCGAATCCAGCGGGTAGCCCGAGTTCTCGACGACCCAGATCCGCCCGTCCGGGCCGAACGCCATGGCTACGGGATCGCGGATCTCGGGTTCGGAAGCGAACAACTCAATCGCGAAGTCGGGGTGGATTTCGAAGGAATCCAGCGCGTCGGACGGCGAGTAAGGCGGACGTGGGTCGCGGGAACACGAGTTGCTCACGAACGCAGCCGCGACCAGGGCGATCCCGACCGATCGGCGGAGGGCTGCGGCCGCCCGGCGCCGACGAGCGGTGCCGGCGCTAACGAGGAGCGTGAACCTACCAGTAGTAATACCCGATTTGCGCACGTACCGTGCTCCCCACCATCTCCTTGACGACTCCCGGCTGGTTCCGGACATTATCGAATCTCACCCCACGCAGCGGGACACGTCGAACAGTTCGACCGGACCGGACAGAATCGGCTTCCGCACGCCATTCTACTGCCCCGGCCAAACAGCCGGGAGAGAACCTCTCGCACTGCGACGGATCCCGTCGACGGGATCCGTCGCAACCTCGGAGACGTCACCGGACCGTGTCTGGACGCAGGCACCTCCCTGCGCTGATTCGCATTCAACTGGTGCGGAATCGGCTCTCAAGGCGCGACGCTGGGCGCAATGTGACCGGGGGCATTGGCCCGCCACCCAAAGGGGCTCTGGAGAACTGGTACGATGTCAATGACATTACATGGGATTGAACGCCATGACCCAGGTCACTGCTCGGCTGCCGGATTCGATGGTCGTTGAATTGGACGCCGCGGCGGGCCAGATGAGGCGAAGCCGGGCCGATATCATCCGCCACGCGATCGAGCGCTACCTCGAGGATTTCGACGACCTTTCCCTAGATTTCTTGTGCCGCCGTAAGGTGGACGTTTGAGTCAAGTTTACGCTGCG
>CAYWUV010000210.1:0-7481 GCA_964461235.1 uncultured Bryobacterales bacterium
GATCCAGTTGTCCATCTCGACGAATGGCACAAGAAAACCGGAAAGCCCGTGTTGCTGGCCGACGCGGCGGGCCTGAGGCGCCGCGCTCCTGCTGGAGGCTTCACCCCCAACGACGGCGAATGGTACGCGGAGGTGCTTGCGGCGCTCTTCGAGAACCCGGGCTGTATCGGCTTTCATCTGTGCGGCGCCTACCAGCGCAACAAGGCCCGGCGCCGCGGACTGCTCGACGAACAGGAAAGGCCGGACTTAGAAAACGTCCAACTGATCACCGCCGCGAACGCACAGGTGAGCCGCCAGATGAACGAACGCTACTGATCGTCCGATCTCGTTCGATTCACTTAGTTGCTTGTGGGCGTAGTCTCATGTGGGCGGGAGCGACCCCAAACGGTCTAGACCCAACTTCCATGGAATACACGTCACACTACCCGCCTCGAGGATCTTCCCGAGGTGGCCACGATTACTCGTGAGCATCCATCCGCTCCGCGGGCTTCCACTCCCGATCATCAGGCTCGTCCGCCGCCAAGGCCGGCTCGAATGGTTGCTCCAGACACCCGACGGGTGCAGGCGATTCGTGCCGCTGGAATGGAGCGACGTCGTCACGGCAACTCCGGCTCTGCCGTCGCACTCTGGCCTCCCGTCGCTAGCCGGCTTGCTGCGCCTGCGCACCATCGTCGACGCTCTTCTGCAGCGGCCTCCTGCCACCGAGGAGAAACACGATGCCCAGAATCCCGTCGATTCCGAAGCAGCTCAGGCTGGCTTGCTGCCAGCCGCCCAGTCCCCCCGTGCCGGACTGGGAAACGCTCAAGGAGTCCACTCGGACCCCCGTGCAGGCCCCTCTGGCGAGGCTGATGGTACGCCTCGCGACCGAGAGCAGGGAGGGCTGCGAGCATGAGTGAGGCCAGAATCGATCCCGCACACCTCCAGCGACGGGCCTTCATCTACGTGCGCCAGTCCACTCAGAGTGGCTGTAAAGTCAGGAGGCGCGGCAGCATTGAGTGTTGGGGAATTCCAGCTTTGTATGGATGCAGGCCGCCAGCAGGCCATCCGCGTCGAACGTCAGCGGCAGCAAGTCAAGATTGGCAAGACCAGCTGCGAAGTGAGCTATGCGCTCACCTCGCTCGGCCCTGTGCAGGCCACCGCGGAGCAACTCGCGGCGCTGCTGCACGGCCACTGGGAGATCGAGCACCGCCTGTACTATGCGCGCGACTCCACCTACGACGGGGACCGCTTCCGCGTGTATGTGTGCGAGTTGCCGCGCGATCTCGCCTGTCTCACCAACGCGGCCATCTCGATCATCCGGGCCGTGCCCTAATTCCGCTACGTGCCAGAGGCCAACCGGCATTTCGCGCCACACCCGCACGAGGCTCTCGCCTTGCTGCCGCGAGCGCCCAAGCCCTAGCCCATGCGACAGCCCCGCCAGCCTGCTATCGAACAACACCTTGCGAGGCGTCACAGCGGCGCTGTGTCGGCTCTGACCTGCGACCCGTCCAGTACGCTGCGAACACCGGCTCAGCACCCTAAGAACAGGCCCTTGGAGCCCCCGCGAGAGATCGTCCTAGTCGCACGGTCAACGATCCGCCCAAGTCAGACCAATCACGTCCCGACTATAGAATGCACTTGCGACCCTGCTGCGGAAACTTGACGTAACGTCCATTATCATGTATCTTAAATGGGATAAAGATTACTAACATAGACGTTATATGAAGAAAAATCCATTCTCAGAGGTACCTATACCCGTCGGCCGCGCCCTGCGCAAGCTGGGGCACGATATCCGGGATGCGCGCCGTCGCCGCCGCATTTCCGTGGCGATCCTGGCCGAGCGGGCCTCCGTCAGCCGCACGACCTTAAACAAGGTCGAAAAGGGCGAGCCCGGCGTCTCGATGGGCATCTACGCCACTGTGCTTTTTGTGCTGGGCATGATCGACCGGCTCGCCGATATCGCCGACCCGCGACATGATGCCGTCGGCCTAGAACTTGAAGAGGAAAACCTACCGAAACGCATCCGGCTCCCCCGGCCCGGCAAGCGCAGAGGTGAGGCGTAATGGATCGCAACATCCTCGTGTATGTGGACCTGCTCGGCACGCCCTATCTCGTTGGACGGCTGTGGGCCCGCACGCGCCGCGACAAGGAAGGAGCCACGTTTCAATATGCCGACGTCTGGCTCGCCAACCCTAATCGTTTCTCCTTGGAGCCGGCGCTCTCACTTGGGCCCGGTCCCTTTCACACACCACCCGACAGGCCCCTATTCGGGGCCATCGGCGACTCCACGCCGGACCGCTGGGGACGCGTCCTCATGCGCCGTGCCGAGCGCCGCCGTGCGGAAACGCAGAACGAGACGCCGCGCACACTCCGGGAAATCGACTACCTGCTGATGGTGGACGATGAATGCCGCCAGGGCGCGCTGCGTTTTGCGGAACAAGAAGGTGGACCGTTCTTGGCGCCGCAGGGGCCAACAAGGATTCCGCCGCTCGTCGAACTGCCCCGTCTGCTTTCCGCCGCCGAGCATGTCGCAGGGGACACCGATACCGACCAAGATTTGCGTCTGCTTCTCGGCCCCGGCTCATCCCTCGGCGGCGCGCGGCCCAAGGCATCGGTCCGTGACCGCGACGGGAATCTCGCAATCGCTAAGTTCCCCAGCCCAAGCGACGAAATCAAGACGGTACTCTGGGAGGCCGTCGCCCTGACGCTCGCCGCGAAGGCAGGCATTGCCGTCCCGTCCTGGCGACTTGAGACCGTCGCCGACAAGCCGGTCCTCTTGCTCCGGCGCTTCGACCGAGGGGACGGCGCGCGCGCTCCGTTTCTCTCAGCAATGAGTATGCTTGGCGCACGGGACAACGAAACTCGGAGCTATCTCGAATTCGTCGATTTCCTTCGCCGGTACGGCGCAGAGCCACGGGCCGATATGCAAGCCCTGTGGCGGCGCATGGTCTTCAACATCCTGATCTCCAACACCGACGACCATCTGCGCAACCACGGCTTTCTCTATGCGGATCTGTCCGGCTGGCGTCTCTCCCCGGCCTACGACCTCAACCCAGGGCCCACCGACATCAAGCCGCGTGTGCTTTCAACGGCCATTGATCTTGACGATACGACGGCCTCTCTCGACCGCGCGCTGGAGGTGTCGTCGTATTTCGAGTTGGAACCGGGAAGAACCCAGCGCATCGCCAGGGAGGTGGCACAAGCTGTTGCGCTATGGCGAAACGAGGCAGCCGCGCTCGGTCTGACCTCCGCCGAGATTGACCGCATGGCCTCTGCCTTCGAGCACGACGACCTCAAGGCGGCACGGCGCGGCAGTTGATTCCCTGTTTGCGCTCCACGCCAGGAGTTTTTGATCAGTAGACTCGGGCTGTGATGCCGTCATTCTGAGCAAGGACGAGCGGTCATGCCAAATCACCACACATGAGTGGTCCCGACGGTCTCAGACGAGCAGCGCAAGGAACTGGAGCGCTGGGTGTGACGCAGGAAGACTGCGCGGGCAGTGGCGTTGCGGGCGCGCATCATGCTCAAGAGCGCGGGTTCTGTCCGAACTATGACCAAGCGCTAGCCCGGATAGCTCACCAGAGGAGGGTATAGGGCCTATAGGCAGAGCCGCCCGTCATCTGGCAAACCGGCCTGTCGGAACATTTCGTTCCTGTGATCTCGCCTGCAAAGGCGGATTGAGCTGTACCCGCCCACCGAGATTCACAGCCTCACGGCAATCGAGAGTTCCTCAAGATTCGGGAGCCACTTCCGTGCTCCCGGGCTTCACTTTTCTGCTTCCGCGTCGGGTTGGGATGCGGATTGCCCCCCGTCGCGATTCGATGAACTCGCGAACATCGGCAGCAACTTCGAGGACTTCTGTCGAAGCGCGAACCTCATCGCCCGCGAGCTGCCGCAAGGCCACAACGAGAGGTTCAAAGTCGCCTGACTTCGCCTTGTCGCCTTCTAGGATTTCAACCACGGCCTGCGCCGGGCCACCGAATGCTACCAAGTCAACGGCGATCTGCAGAATCCAATGTGTCACCACTATCGCGCGAGGAAGATACGCTGCGTAGGCGGACCGAAACGCTTCCAAGGCAGCCGGCTGGTTCCCCTGCGCGAGATGCAATATGGTCCGCACCCGTCTACCTCTCCAGCCAATGCTCACGCGCGTCAGCACGGCCAGCGGCTCGATTCTTGCTTCTGCCTCTTCACACACGCGTAGGGCTTCATCTATACGGCCGATCTTGGCGAGCGCGCTGCCCTTTCGCTCCATTGCCATCGCGACGAGTGTCGGCAACCTCGCCACCTCGAGGGTGCCGAATCGGTCGACCACCATGGTGCAGTCCGCGATCTCCCCCTCGACATCGCCCCGCTCTCCACGCTTCAGTCCCCGGAGGAGAAGGGCATGGGCAACTGTTTGCTGTATCGCGGGTTCCTCGCTGGCGATGTAGCGCCCAACAACCTCGTCCAAAGCTTGGATCGCTCCCTCGTCATCGCCGTTTGCTACGAGCTGGGTTCCGACGCCAAGCAGTGCCCCGGCCACCACCGGCTGGAGCTCTGGTGCCTCGCTGCCGCCGTACCGCTCGATCACCTCCTCGTGCGCCGCCATGGCCGCGCCGGGGTCTCCGAGCCAGATTCGCGAGTCTCCCCGGTCAAGGATCGCGTTCGCGACGATCTTCTGGAGCACCGGCAGCCGCTTGGCTCCATAGGCAGCGATCAGTTCGTCGTACGCCTTGACCGCCGCTTCAAGGTCATCCAAGTACCAATGTGCTGCTGCTTTAGCACCCAGGACCCGCGCCACTTCGGGCCCTGGCACGAGGGACCAGTCCGCGCTCCCAGGGGCGAATGCTCGGTCGGCGACTTCCACGACTCTCTCGAACTCGCGCTCTTTGAACGCTTCGATGATTTCCCGCAGGAAGCTGCCGGCCCGGCCCCAGTCGCCCGACGAGGTGCCAGCGCGGACTTCGTCCCTGCCCGGCCGCGCAATCTCGGCGAAGACGCTGCGGAGTTGCGGCAATTCGTCGGCCGCCCGCTGGATGCCCTCGCGAATCGGCGGTGAGCCCGACGCTTCCGCGATCAGGTCGCCGGACATTCCCGCCAGTTCGGCATCGCTGTAGAACACGTTCATGAAGTGAATCAGGTTCCGTACCTCGGCCGCTTCGTCGCGCTCGCGCCGGAGCTTGTAATAGATGCTGTACAGTCTTTCTGTCGCCGCGTACAGCCGCCGATTTCCCTTCCCCTCCACTAGCACTGCGCCCCGATTGACGAGACGCCCGAGCATGGTGGACACGGTGCGGATGTCCATGCGGGCGCGGGCTGCGATCTCTCCGGGCCTCGACAGCCGCCAGAGGTCAATTACCGCGATATAGACGCGCCGTTCGGTCTTTCCCAAGGCTTCTAGGTGACCGCGGAAGTACTCGGTGTGCTCGTCTACCAGTTCGACCAGCTCTTCCATCAGCTTCCGCAACGACCGGTGCTGCCCGAAGCCAGCAACGATGACCAGCAGGCGGGGACTTCCGCCGGTCAGGATCTGTAGCGGGCGGATCTCGCGCCCGCTGATCTGCTCTCCGCTCACGACCGTCCACAACCGCGCGCACTCCTCGGCACTCAATGGCTCAAGACCCACGGTTCGGAACAGTTCGAAGAACGGTTGGCTGGCGTCGTCCAGACCCTCGAACCGACTCGTGGAAGAGGCGAGCAGCATGACCTGGGGTTCCGACTGGAGCACCGCTCGCAGCTTCCAGCCGAAGTCCTCGTGGACGTTCTCCACCAGCGACTGCAGGTTCTCAACCATGAGCACGAGTTTCTTGCCCAGCCGGTCGGCAGCACCCAAAACGACGGCGCGGGCGCTCTGCTCGATTACCTCGTCTCGCCAGCGAGCAGCCAGCGCCGTGTGACTCGCGCGCAGTTCACGCGCGAGCTGCGGCTCCCGGCCAGCGATCTCCCTAGCCAAGTGGAAGAGCGCCTCAAGCCAGAAATCGGCCATGTCGAAGATCTCCGGGCTTTCCTCCATGAACCGAACGGGCAGCAGGTGGTCGGATAGGTCTGGGTTGCCGCGCAATTCCACGGCGACCCGTGCCAGCAGCATGGTCTTTCCTTGGCCGCGAGGCGCGACGATCAGGACATGCTGGCAGGATGGCGAGTCCATGTTTCCGCACACGACCTCGAGCACCCTGTCCAGTTGGTGCTGTCTGACCACGAATTGGTCGATCACCTCCTCGTCGGACTGGAACGTGCCGGGATTGAATTTGCGAATCGGGCGGGCAACAGTCTCGCTCATCGGGGCGAACCCTCCCCTGTCTCGTCTGCAGACCGATCCCGAAGGGGTGTGTAGTGGTCCAGAAAGCGTGCGCACCACCAGTCTTTCAGCAGAAATGACGGAAATCGGTAGCCCCCTTCGCCGGGCTCGAGATAGCCGTTATGAACGAGGACTTCGGGCGTGTCGCTGATCCGACCGGGCACGTCGTCGAGGACTGCGGAGTACAGCTGTCCCAGGCGGCTGCTGGCAGTCGGAGCGAACACGCCCTGCGTGGCTGTTTCGGCGAGGATCTCCATCGCAATGGCGTAATGCCCATCCTCCAATCCGTCCCGGAGGCGCGTCTCGTAGTGCACGAGGTCGCTCTGGCCCCTGGGCCCCAGCAGTTCATTTCTGTAGACCTCGCCCACATCCCCAGGGTCACCGAGCCGTGCCCATGCATGATGGCGAAGTCCCTTAGACGCGCGAAGAAGGACTGTACATGATGGGGAATGCCGATACCGAGGGCATCGTAGACCGCTTCGGCCACGCCGTCCTCCACGCGCAAGTCGTAGTTCGCAGCCAGACGCTGGAAACACCCGATGCTGGTCTCTTGATCCCACGGACCGATGCGGATGGGATCCAAGTAGTTGATTCGGTCCGGTATTCCCAGCCGATGCACGAGCGGCTGAAGCCCGATGCTACCCGCGACGATCAGACTCAGAGACCCGTCACCGGCCGCTTGCATCGCACCGCGCAGCCAGCTGAGAAACTCATCGACCCGACGCGCGCCTTCCGGACCGCGCAGCATTCGCTTGAGGAAGATCGGTAGCTCGTCAAGGACGAGAAGAACCGGTTTTTCGTGCGCTGCGCATTCGCCGAGCAGTTTCTCGCCAAAGCTCCGCCAGCTCCCCGCATTGAGCCCGGCGCGGATCTTCACTCCGAAGTCGAGCACGCTGACCTCTTCCACGTTTTCGCCGATCCAGCGGCGCATTCCAGTCGCGATCCTCGACGAGATCGGCCGAACCGGATGTACCGCCCGGGCGATGCTCGCGACCACATCCTCCGCGCAAGTCGCCCCTTCGATATCGGTAAAGAGAAAGACCCAGTCCTCGCACTCGAGCCGTCGACCGAGTTCCTGCGCGATGCTGGTCTTGCCCATGCGTCGCTGTCCCGTCAGCAGCACGTGATTGCGGTCACGAACCCGTGTCTCCAAGACCCACAATTCGCGGTCTCGACCGAAGAAGTCATCGCCGGTCACCCAGCGGCCAGTGGCTGATCTCAT
>CAYWUV010000211.1:0-7328 GCA_964461235.1 uncultured Bryobacterales bacterium
AAGGCGGCCTGATGTTTAAGCCGTCCACTTGTCCAGACAACCGGAACCGGTACACATGGGATTGTGCCGGTCGTTGCGGTAAGGCTATGCGTACCTACCCCAGCGGGAACGAATTGTAAAACGGAACATTACATGTTGACAACTCTGCATTGCGATGTCTTGTACACACCGAACGCAAGCTCTCGAGGGGCTACCAAAACCAGTCGAAACCGCCTCCACTTTGCCCTCGGACTTTCAACGAAATAGGACCAGTTCACCACTTCAGACTACCCTACGGCCAACCCTTCCTCAACAAGATCGAAGACCACCCCGAAACCCCTGAAGTCGTCCTCGGTTCCGTGCTCGCAGAGCCAGTTGCAGAGCTTCGTCTTCTCCTCCCGATTGACACTCCACCTCTCGGGGATTTTGGTTTCCTGTCCCCGTTCAAGTCTCGTGTGCTCGTGTTCAACGTCGATGAAAGCGGGCTTGTGACGGGGGGCTTGGTCCAGTGTTTGCTGGCTGAACAGGTTCTCGATTCCGGTCTGGATTGGATTGCCAGGCTGGAAGGGTATCGTGCGCACCAGGAGATTGCCGCGTTCACCGTCAGGTCTGTCCTGGTCGCAGTCAAACAGAAGCAAGACCTTCTGGGAAAACAGGTCGGACGCCGGGTGTTTCCACACCTTGGCCAGTTGCGCGCTGCCGTTGCCGGGCTTGATCTCAAACCTCTCGAGCATTGCCTCCCTTCCCAGAAGCTCTGCAGCTCTTTGCAGGTACCTGAGGTCGGTCTCCCCCTCCGGGACCAGGATCGGCCTCTGAGCCTGGCTGACGGCCTTGCCTATGTCCTCCACAAACCGCCGCGTCGAGCTGAACGTCGCATAGGCGTCACCGAACTCGCAGAACTCCTCGGCATCGATCCGATGCCCACTTGGCAGGTCGTACAGGCCGAAGCCATCAGCGCCGAATGCACGCTCCATGCCGAGGACGAACAGGGGGGAATGGGTTGTCATGATGAACTGCACGTTGGGGAACATGCCGATCAGCTGGGGAAGAATCTCCACCTGGTGGACGGCGTGAAGGTGCAGATCGACCTCGTCGACGATGACTACGCCGCGTATGTCGGCGGCAGTCGAAAACGAGGAGGCACCTGCCGCTTCGAAGTCGCGTAGGATCGAAAGGAACAGGTTGAGCAGCGACATCTCGCCACTGGACAGCTGCGTGAGGTTAGGGACGATCAGCCCGTCGTCACCGTGGAGCGCGATGAAGCGGTAGCCGCGCCTGCTGATTCTGAAGCTCGCGTTGGAGTCGTCGCGGAGGACGCGCCGCACGATGTCGAGCGCGGTCTTGAGTACACGGTTGTCATGGTCGCGAACTTCGGCTCGCTCCCCTTCAATGATCCAGGGCTTGGCACCGGGCTGGACGGGAATTGGGACGCGCACGCTTCTAGTCTCCGGCACCCTCCTGTCGTAAACGACATCGAATAGCCAATTCCGGTTGTCCCGAAACGGCGACACGGCAATTGCCCGGCGATCGGTATGGAGGGGCATGCGCTTCCGCTCCACATACTCGACGGGAGCCGTCAGGTTCTGCTCATTCAGCCACGCAGGCTCCTCGAACCGGTTGCTCGGGAAATACAGGACGCAGTTCCTGGAGAAGAGATGCTGGAGCTTGCTGAAGGTCGCGTGATCTCCTCGCAAGTTCGTCTCGGAGTAGGTGTTGGAGCCGGCGTCGAGGCGGCGCCACAGGGATTCTTGGGCGGTGCCGACGACGTCCGCTGGTACGCCAGGGTACTCCTGCTTGGCCTTCATCATGGTTAGCTCGGTCACGAACCACCCGTCTTCGAAGTCCACGCGGGCGAAGGAAAAGTCGCTTCCCATTCTGATGTAGAAGTTGGTCTTGAACCTGTAGACCCGTCCTGGATCGACTTCGGGAGTCTCCGGATAGACTGTGTCCTTGGCCCTTAGCAACGCGTCCACAATGTGAGCCAGAAGGATGCTCTTGCCGGAGCCGTTCTGCCCGACCAGGACGGTTGGCTTCGGGGCGTCGCCGTTGAAGGGGGGTTCGATGTCGACGTGCTCGATCGGACCGAAGTTGGTCAGCTGTATTCGTTTCGCGTACATGGTCTTGCTAGGGGGCTGGGTAACACAACGGTGTCCTCGGCGATGACAGCGCCATGTCATGACGGCGCGAGGTGCTCATGGAAGAGTCTGCGCCATTGTGGCGCCCACCGAGGGGACCGGCAAGGTGATTCCTACCGCCGCCGGGTCGAAAGGTGATCCAGATCCAGCGGGTCACTCTCGACATAATCGCGGGCGGTCAGGTCATCCAGAGTCTGGACGACGCCATCAACACGCACGAATCGCCCGGGTGGTGACTGCGCCCGAGGCAAACGCTTCAGACAGAACTCCCAACCCTCGGTTTCGAACGCTGGGTCATCCTCAGGCAGGATGAACCAGAACATCAATTCCACGGAGTCGGCGTCCCAGGAAGGGGCGGCTCTGACTCGGATTTCGCGGAGCGAACGAAGGGCACGACCCTCGTCGGTCTGCTTGTCGTGCTTCTGGGACATCCGCGCCATCAATGGTCTGGCGAACGCGACAAAGTCGTCGGGGAAGGCCGTCCTGGCTCGCTTGCGTGCCAATGTAAGGGAAAAGCGACGCGCATCATCGTCTGTCCGGGATCCTTCGACCCGCGCCCAAGCGGCTACAACCGCCTTCTCGACCGTCATCACCCGGTCGAGGTCGGCTACGAGGCGGCGAGGGGCCACTCCCGGGATGAAGCCGTAGTTTGGCCTTCGACCCCGTTCGATCTCGCGGAGGACGCGATCGTCCACCTCGACCAACGGGCTGACCTCGACGAACGGGCGATCAGCGCAGGGTCGGACAAGGTCACAGGTCTGAGTCAGGACTGCGAAACCACGAACCTCGGTCTCGACGTTCTCGGCGCCTTCGGTGATTGCCGCCACCGCGTCTCTGGTCAGCGGACGCTCGGTGTTGGTCCGAAACAGAAACCAGTGCTCACCGATGACGCAGTCGCCCTGACGCCAGGTCGAGAGTTGCTCGTCGACTTGCCTGCGGCTTGCATCGTCAAGGGCTTTCACGCCGCGTGTCCCTTGCCGTCCGCGCGGCCCGAGCGCGACCGGGTTCAAGATGTACACGCTCGTTCTTTGCGTCGTAGAGTTCCTCCGGCGGCAGTGGCCGGCGCGCAGCCCTGGCCTCTTCGCTGAGCCCCGCAAGCGCTGGAGCCAACCGTGCACGCCCTGGACCGAGAATCAAACGCGCGTCGTCGAATCGTCGCGCTGCCAACATGTCGAACGGAGTCGTACCCTGGCTGACATCCATCATCGCCGCCCGTGTGCTCCGCGCGTTACCTCGATCAGCAGCGCGGACAATGTCCAACACCTGCATGAGTCGCTTTTCGTTACCAGCGTTCAGCGGCTTCCCGCTGGCCCAGAAGTGAACGCTGCGACGGGAGACCCCCAGCAACTGACCGAGCTGCTCCCAGGTCAGACCGGAGATTCGACGCAATTCGGAGATGGCCTTCCGCGTGGCCAGCGGCCTGCTGTCGGTCCGGGTTTCCCTCAGGCGCCACTTCGATCCGCTCACCGTCGTATCCACGTTGTGGACGTATGGTGCCTCCCAAATCGTGGTTGGTCCTGCGGACGAGGTGCCAGCAGTTGACAGAGCGCCGCTGACCACAATAACAGACTCCATCGTGCGACCACGGATGTCTGCGAGACCGGAGAGGGAAGTCGTTCCCTGGCCGACTTCCAGATCGTGTAGCAGCGGTTGGAGGGTCACAGTTCACCTCCGTAGCGCCGAAGAAACTCGCCGGTTACTGCCCAGCGGAAAAAGCTGTAGATGCGCTCGGCGAAGCCCCGCGCCTGGTCGACGATCGGGCTGACGCGGAGCTCACGACTCCCTGCCGGGAACGACTGAAAGGCATCGGTATCGAGGATCCAGCTTGGTTCATCGATCGCGTCCAGCACGCCGGGGTCCACAGTGCTTCGTGCGGGAAGCAGTCCCCAACGCGCGGTCAGTTGCCCCTTTTCCCCGGGCAGAGTGAACACGTTCTCGGAAATCGCGTGGCGAGCATGCGCGGCAAGTGGTGAAGCGAGGATCCCGGCGACTTCGGGGCGAACGAGTTGCGGCAGGTCGATCAGGTTCGGCCCAGATACGCGATCTATGTAACGGACGCCGAGACGGTCCACTACCTGCGGATCTACGTGCTCCTTGAGTGCCTGCAGGACTACCCGAAAACGCTGCATGAAATCGTCACGGCTTGAGTATCGTGTGGTTTCCAGTGCGAGGAAGTCAGGCGCGAGGGTCACTCGCCATGCTCCCCTCGCCTCCTTGAAGCGCCAGGCAGTGTTCGAGCGTTCGTCTATCACACCCTGGGGGCCCAGAACGACGCCCTTCCTCTCGTCCGGGCGCAGGACCGGGTAGCAGCCTCGAATGGCTTCCTGGAACGACGCAATAAACTCCCGCTTCTCCAAAGACGCGATCAGCGGGAAGCGCACTTGGGCGATGACCCTCGCCAGCGGGGGGTCAGTCAGCGGAACCTCGGGCGGGGGCGGCCCGGCCAGAGGCGTGTCGGGAGCATTCACGTGGTGGCTCACTTTTCGATGCACGGCATGGCTGTTCGGTGCCTCGGTAGACTATCATACCGCACGATGTCTCAGTTGTGAAGTAGAGTGTGAAATAGCCTCGAGGGGTTGCTCGGGTCCATGCTCCTACACCGCGCCCTGGTGGTGTATGAGTTGGTGGCTTCACGACCGCCTCTCGGACATCGGGGGGATCCAGAATCCGCTTGGTCGTCTGATCGTCTAACGTGATCAGGTCGTTTCCACCTCCGTACATCATGGCGGATTCCTTTCATACTGAATTCACACGGAATAACGAAGGGAAGGCACGATGACCCACCGGACCCAAGACACCTATTCGCTCACGAATTTTCGTGAGAAGACGGGCGAACACCTGGCCCGCCTGGCAGAGGGTCGCATCGAGACGATTACGCAGAATGGCGAAGCGGCCATGGTCGTGATGAGCCCCAGGCGCTACGACTTCCTCGTCCATGCAGCCGAGCGCGGGCATGTCTGGAAAGCCGCCCTCGAGCGCCTCGAAGCCGGCGATACCGGCCGCGACGCTCGGGAGGTCGTCCGTGAGCTCGCGGACGACTTCGGCGTGACGTTGTGAAGCTCCAAGCTGGTGATGTCTCACCGGGTGTTCTTCACGATTGACGAGGACGCCATGGCCGTCCACGTCATCGACTTTGTGCACACCGCCCGGCAAACCGGGCTGGACGAGTACACGGGCTGAAGGAGGAGCTGGTTCCCCCATCGGCGCTCAGCAGTGGTTGCTGAGCCGCCGCTGGTCCCTATGGCGAAGGCCGTGCGTGTCGAACGCCAGCGAGCCGTCTGCCGAAATCGAATCCAGGAATGCGAGACTCGCCCGGATGGACTCCAGCAGGTGCTCCGCCATGCCCCGTGTGAGGTTGCTCTTCACGACGATCCGGAACATGGACGCACCCGCATCGGCATCGTGGAACAATGGCAGCTTCTCCTGCGTCACGGGATGATCGAACTGCATGCGGTAGCTTCCTACGTACCAATGATGCTGAGCCAGGGCGTTCTGAAGGTCGAAATCGTCATAAGAGAGTCGGCACTCGGGGTTGAGCCTGGCCGTGACCACCGGTAGGCAGTCGTCGTCGCCGTTGTCGAGCAGGACGAACCGCGGCTTGCCGCCTTGGCGCATCGACTGCAATCCGGCGCGCAGATAGGCAGCGTTGGCCATCATGTTTTCGCAGCACTGCCGGTAGCCGGACATTCCGTAGTGAAGCAGCTTGTAGTACTGGACGTAGACGCCCGCCGCCGGTCTGGAGAAGTTGAGCGTGTACGACTCCGCCCTGCCCCCGAGATACGTTACGGCAATGGCGATCTGCTCGCTCAGCTGCTGGCGGTGTCGCCAGACGATCCAGCCGGTTCCGCAGATCGACTCGCCGTACTTGTGTCCGCTTGCGGAGATCGACAGGACGTTTCCGACCCGGAAGTCCCATGGTGGCAGGCCGTCCTGGAATGGCGCGATGAACCCTCCGGATGCCGCATCGACGTGGATGCCGACCTGATAGCCGTGTTCGGCGTTGATTTCGTCGATGACGTCGCTTGTCTCCTGAACGGGGTCGTAGTGGCCGCCGTAGTGATTGCCCACGATGCAGACGACCCCCATCGTGCGCTCGTCGATCACGTCCGGGAGCTTCGCGGCATCCAGGGTGAAGGTTTCGACCGAAGGCGGGACGAGCCGGGGCTCAACGTCCATGTACCTGAACAGCTTCTCCCATGCCGCCTGGTAGCAGGTGGATACGACCAGATTCGGGCGCACTTTCGCCGTCTGCTCCACGGTCATGCCGCAGCGTTGGGCGTACCAGGCGCGCCAACGGAACTTCAGCGCCAGTCCAGCCAGCAGGCAGGCTTCGGTGGAACCTGCCGTGCCCGCGCCCGGGAACACGCCGAAGTCCGCGAAGTCGGGACCCTCGGGGCAGTTCCACAGGCCGCCGATCATGTTGACGGTCGTGTCGTGGAGCCGGTAGGACTGTGGGTAGACCGTTTGGTCGGCCAGGTTGACCCGTAGCCCCAGGAGTGCGATTGCCTCCTCCTCGGGGTCGAGGGCCACGTTCACATAGGAAGAGGTATTCAGCCGGTGATCGAAGTCAAGCGCGTGGGCGTCTTCCACGACTTGCCTTGCCACCCTCCGATCCAGGCCCTGTTCGGGCATGTGGCGCAGCTTGAACCAGTCCGTCTTGACCAGCGGCGACTCGTAGTAGCCGTCCTGCCCTCCCTGAACCAATGCCAACCGCGCGTGAAGCCGTTCCACTTCGCGGCGCAGATACTGCACTTCGTCGGACATTTTGCCTCCTTTCCCGTAGTCCGGAACCCTCCCCAGGGCGATTTCGCCCTCGGGGCTCTGGCGTTTCAGTAGTCACCAGCCACCCTCGTCAAAGATAAGGCCGGTGGCCGCGTCCAAGTTCCGCGTCCCACTCCGACCTCAGAACGGTGGACCGGGTCCGGTGCTCACGCCGGGATACGTGTAAACGCTGTTCATCTCATCGGTGTCCAAAAGCAAATGCGAACCCGACGCCACTTCCCTCTGATCCTGTCAGCAGCCCTGCTCGCCTGCGGTGGCGACGCCGAATCCGCGCGCGACATCCCGGTCCGGATTTCGGACAGCGCCGGCGTGCGGATCGTCGAGTACGCGGGCGTCCCCGACGTCGAGCCCCCCTTCGCCCTCGCGGAAGAACCCCGCTACCGCCACGGCGCCAACCCGGGCGACTACATCTTCCAGTTCGCCGAGGCCGGC
>CAYWUV010000212.1:0-7233 GCA_964461235.1 uncultured Bryobacterales bacterium
CAGACGCAGCCGCCAGACGGCGTCGGGCAGGCGCTGCGCCAGCCGCGGATCGACAGAGTTTGCGTTGGCGTCTTCGATGGCTGCGACCTCCGCCTCATCGATGCCCGCCAAGGGGTGGGCGCGCAGCAGGTGGCGGATGAAGGTCCGGTTGTGCACGAGACGCTTGAAGGCGGGGTCGCGCGGGACGCGCATGTCGATGAAGGGCATGGCAGGTAGCGGTGGCAAGGCGGCGGGTCTGGAACGGCAGGCCAAGGCAATCGGATTGCAGGGTTGTAGCGAATTGATCCGCCCGCGCCGGAACCGGCGTGGCGAGGCGCTGACCCTGCTTCTGCGCCCGCTGGTCGCGCGCCGAGGGCAACCCATCCGCTGGGCCCGGGATGCCGCCGATTGCCGGTCAGGACGGTTCCCGATCCACGACTGGATCCCGAATCGAACAACCGTTCGAAGCCTGGCCGGATGCAAGCGCACGCATTGCTTCGCGGGATGTCAGGCAAAAAGACACGTAGTCAGGAAGGGGCCTGAGCAGTTACGCGAACAGAACCAAAGGTTCCCACCACTACACCCACTACCGTCAGAAGAAACAAACAGTCTCCGCCTGGCATTCCCTCCCCGCGTCGTTGCATTGTGAATAACATCGAACACCGACTCGTAGACACGGCTCCGCCCCTCCCTGGACAGGGCCGGTTCGTAGAGGGCCCGTGCCAGCTTGTCGGGATCGCGAGTCGGCGCAGCATACTGCCTGAGGGTACTGCCGAATCCGTGAATCGACACCAGGAAGTCCTCGGTCAAGCGGTCGAGAATACCCTTCCGGATTGTCTGGTCATCCAAGAGCCTCCATTGGGATACGCTGATGCTGACGTCAATTGGAAAGGTGATCTCTTTCAGTACACTACGCCGCTGCAAGGCACTCTCGCCTTAAGCACCTAGGCGCTCCACAAAGGCGACTTTCTGGGGTTCCCATCCTCAAACACTTCGAAGTAAGCGGGGCCGAGTCCAATCATGGCAGCCCTTTCCCTCGACACACGGAGAGGCACGAGAACTAGGTTCGATTCGGCCTCGTTGATCAGGCCGGGTGCGGCATCCACCGGCTCGGGTACTTGGGCGGTACTCGTCGCGGCCAGGATCGAGACCGCCAGCACAAGAATGCCCGCAACATGCCAGCAGGGACGGCAATTGGAAACCAAAGTTGACCGACCGGCACGGGGGGAGCAATCCGGACAACGTTGACTCGACCCTGTTCTCGCCCGAATTGCGGTTGCGGAATCTTCCGGACTAGCCCCCCACCATTTCCGCCATAGCGATGAAGCAATGCTGCAGCCAGTCGCCAAAGATAGGCGAGTCGAAGGCGATTGTGCAAACTCTTGGGAGGTGCTCTCTTTAACTGACATGGCAGCGAGCCCTCAATCCGGCTTCCCGATGACCTCAAACTCCTGCGGCACTCACCGACCCTGGCTGATCCCCTCCGCCAATTCGGCGCTAAGATTCTGCGCCTCGGCAATTTGCTCAACGGTCATGTCCGCTTGGAGTCTGTCCCTGAGTCTGGCGGCCACGCCGTAGTCCTGCTTGGCGGCAATGTCGTACCAAGCGAAGGCTCGAACGGGATCCTCGGCCACACCCTGACCACCCTCATACATCCTGCCGATGGCAGTTTGGCCTCCTCGGTTCCCCTGATTGGCGGACTTGCGAAACCACTCCGCGGCCTCCACATCGTCTTGCTGAACACCACGGCCCCGCTGGTACATTGACCCGATGGTCCACTGGGCTGCCGAGTGCCCCTGATCGGCGGCCCGGCGATACCATTGCGCTGCCTCCACATGGTCTTCGGGCACCCCTAAGCCGCTGTCGTACAGGGCACCGAGAAGCCATTGCGCTGACGCGTCACCCTGATCAGCAGCCTTGCGGTACCAATGCGCGGCTTGGGTATCGTTCTTCGGCAGCACCCGGCCCTCCTGGTATGCGACGCCGAGGACTCGCTGGGCACTCGGTTCGCCATCCTCGGCGGCGCTACGAAACGATTCCAAGGCCTCAGCATCCAAAGAGGTTCGGGGGTTGGGCGTTCCTGCCTTGAGTACGGTTCTCGATCGCGATTGCGTGATTTGCTCCGGATTCTGCGCAAACGTCCGTGGTGCCACCATCGCCAGCGGTAGCACTAAGAGAGCGAATCCTAACGTCCGGTTCAAGACAATCCCATTCATCTGTGCCTCCTCGTAGTTATCCCACCGGTCACATCAACTGGGCGACCATCCCGTCAGTCCTATCGGACGGTCGCAAGGCTATGGGCGTTCCACTTCTCCCTCCAATCCGTGACCTGGAACAGACGAAGGGCCGTAGTCAGCGCGTTACCCCTTGCCGGGGCAGAGACCGCATCCCGAATGGCTTCGAACTCGAGACGCGGATTCCCGGTCGGCCTATTGCACGTGTGCCTGTCCGACCGCCATCGCCAACAGCAGGACTCAGGTGGTTCCTGATGGTTGCTGAGATACCAACCGGCCATATCGAGCAGTCAGGCGCTACTTCAGGTTCCATTTCGTGGGGCCGTGTCAGTTCTTGTTGCGTCATTGACAGCGCCGGTCCGAATCCCAAGAGCGCCAGACATCCAACACACCCGATTTTCTCTCGGTGGCTGCGAAGACTGGGTGCTAGTCGATTGACTGGCCGGGAGAGCAGGGTTGGCCGTTCCGGAGTGGACAAGTGACGCGGCTTCATCAATGCGAGCGAGGCCGCTTGGCCCTCGTTTCGAAACTGGGATCGGACGAGGACACAGTAGCGGCGAACCCGCTGCTTGTCGGTCGTAAGTTGGTGCATTGATTGAGTTCACTCAATCTCCAGAATCGAAATATCGACGGTGTCATGGACTTGGCTTGAAGTGTTGAGCCACGTCACGGCCACTCTCTTTCTCACCGCCGCGTTCGGGTCAGCCCAAGCGTTTTAGGGTCCGGACAACGGCTCTGGATTGACGATCAGAGCCGAATCGAACCCCGTCCTTGTACCACTGCACATGTCGAAAGGCGGGACCGCGGTCGAGCGACTGGGGATCGACAACTTCCAGGTGCTGGAAGACGGAGTTCTCCAGGACATCGCGTTTATCGAGGGTCCGGCCGAGTTGGCCTCAGGGGAATCGCGGCGGCGAGACATTCCGAAAGAGGTCCTCTTCCTGATCGACGTCAGCGTCAGCGTGTCGAAATGGAGGTTGCTGGATGACACCACCACCCGCAATGGGATCCTGTACGCTCTCACGGAGGACTTCTGAGTCTCCGTCTACGGGTTCGGACTCTTGACGCGACAGTATGCCGGTCCGAGCCGCGATCCCGCCACGCTGGCCCGCGCCCTTTGGCAGCTGTCACTCGCGAGGCAATCCCAAACCCGCCTCTACGAGGCAATTGTCGATACCATCCAACATGCGACAAGCCAGGGCGGGAACGTCAGGAGGAGATTGCTTGCCTTCTCGAACGGATTCGACACGACACGATTCAATCCGGACCGTGTGGTGAAGGCGGCCAACGCAGCGGCCATTTCCATCAATTCGGTGTAACTACTCAGGCCTCTGTTCGGCCTCTGTCAGGGTCGGGCCCTTGTGTTCCTTGACCGTGTCGGCAGCGTGGCCGGTCAGCGCGATTTGGATGGCGACGAGAGGGTTGTAGCCGAGCGCGGCCATCGACTGCAGGTAGCTGGAGATGCGGGCATAAGCCTCACCGTAGACTTGCGTGCGGAAGCAGCCCGACACCTTCATCTTCACTTTGGACATGCGTAGTCCGCGCTCCCCGGCATTGTTCGTGAAACTGACATGGGGGTCGTGCAGGAAGCGCAGCACGGACTCTTCGTGCTTGGCCAGCCGTTCGTGCAGGTTGTGGGCATCGGATTTGGCGATCCGTCCGCGCTGGCCCGGGCGGCGGGGTGGGATCACGGGCAATTCCTTGTGCTCCGCAGCGGGTGCCCGGCGTGCGGAACGGTCCATGTGACGGATGGCGGTGCGGGACCGCAGCGACAGCCCTCGTCGGATGCTCGGGCGCGCCCAGTACACTGCTCAGGGGAGCCGGATTGCCCGCACGGGCACTGCCCATGGCGGACCGAAGGGACAGCCGGCAGCGGCATTCTCAGCGTTTGGACACAGGCCATGGCCATCGATCCCGACAGCCTCAGCCAGCCGCACAACAATCTGATGCTGGCCATCCTCGCGGACCCGTCCCGGGCCGCATCCCTGCTGCGGGCCAGCCTGGAGCCCTGGATCGTAGAGCGGCTGGCCGACCAACCGCCCGTGCCCTAGGAGGGCAGCTACATCGACGAGGAACTCCGCGCCACCCGCAGTGACAAGCTCTTCCAGGTCCGGTTCAAGAACGGCCGGCCGGGCTTCGTCTACGTCCTGCTGGAGCACAAGTCGCGCTCCGACCCGGGCACGGCGCTGCAGGTCGCAAAGTACAAGACGCGCATCTGGGAGGTCTATGCGCAGGGCCGGGCCGAGCGGCTGCGGGCGCTGCCCGCGATCATCCCGCTGGTGCTCTACCACGGCAGGGAGCCGTGGACGGCACCGCGGTCGGTGGCCGCGATGCTGGCGGACGAGGACGAGCGGGTACGGGGGCTGGAGTCGCCGTTCGGCTACTACCTGCGTGACCTGGGGAGCATCCCGATCCCGCAGCTGGCAAGGGACGCAGCGACCCGGGCGGGTTTGGTGGCGTTGCGCTTCTCGCACGCCGGTGCGGAGGCGGAGAAGCTGGCAGCACTGGAGGAGGTATTGGCGGGGCTGCCGGACGGTTCGGAGTTCGAGCGCCAGGTGGTAGTGTAAATTCTGGACGTATGGCGAGTGGCGGTACCGGTGCTGAGGAGGGCGGCTGGGCGCGCCAAGCCGGAACGAGGAGAGCAGGTCGTGGGAGAGGTCGTACAGGAACTGATTGATCAAGGCAAGGCCGAGGGTATGGCCGCGGGTATGGCCGCGGGTATGGCCAACGCCCTGATGACGTTGCTGAATCATCGCTTCGGCCCGATTTCGGAGTCGGTTCGTCGGCAAATCGAGGAGGCCTCGTCCGTTCAGTTGGACGCGTGGTTTGCGACAGCGCTGAGCGGCCAGTCCCTGTCGGAAGTGCTTCAGAGTCCTGTTTCGGACTGAGCGGCACAACGCGGAACGCCAGGACGGCAAGGCGGCCCCTTGGGAACCGGGATGCGTCTCTGCTGACGGTTGAGGACTCGGCCATCGAGGTGGCTCCGGGAGCGGGCGGATGAACGGCTCGCGGCCCAAGAGCGGTCAGCGCGGGCGAGTTCGTACCCGGTGCTGTTGGCGGAATCAAACACGCCACGGGAGGTGAAGGGCGTTTCGATGGCCCACTGAGCGCGATGGTCTTCAGGGCACGGAATCTTCAGAACGCAGATGGCCGAACGTCCTTTGGGTGATGCGCCGACCCAAGTAACGCTGTCCAAGACGAATGGGTCAAGCCGACCAGAGCGGCCTAGTTCCTTCCGGCGGCGGCTGGCTCAGCGGCCGGCTCCGTCCTCTCACGGGGCTGGAGCAAGCCGCGACCTTCCAGTAATCCGTCCACAGTAATCCGTCCAGGCGTCCCCGCCCCCTGTCCACAGCACTGACGCGGTCACACAGTTTGTCGGTCCGGTCGCTCGGTTCGGCGCGCATGGCTTGCATTTCGGCGCGGGTCCTGGCAATGGGGGCACGTGTCGTCGGGCCCTTGGTCCACAGGTTGCGCGAATTCAAGAGTCGCTCCAAAGCGTTCAGGGAGGGGTGCTGGAGACGAAGCAGGCGTCGGGGCCGACCCCGGGCCAGGGCGGACTTGCGCCCTGCAACCGTACCCCGAGGTTCCCGCCCGGTTGCCACCGGTCTTGTGGGCTCGCCTGGACGTAAGCCGGCCGAACCCGGACAGAGGGGCAGGAACGCGGACTCGGTTCAGGCGGCTGGGCGAGCACAGCCCGCACCGCGCACGATCCCTGCCGGCAGCAGGTCCGCACCGCGCACGTCTTGCACTCTGCGATCTGCAGCGCCGCGTCCGGACCGGAACGCGACTTGGGTTCCAGCAGGACTGAGACGAAGCCCGACCGGCCGTTCATGCTCCGGGCCCGGCAGAGCTTGTCTCCGAGGGTGGCGCGCAGCTCCTCGTCGATGGAGCTGCCCCACAGAATGTCTCGGCACGCGTCGGCAATGCCGCCGATTGGCCGCACTCCCCGAGGCGGCCGTTCAGGGCACCGTCGCGTCGTCCCCCGTTCTGGTCATTCGGCAACCTCACGCTGAGGCACGAGGTTCAGGGACGGACGGAGGGGCTTCCAGCCGCCGTCCGGGCTGCGGTCCACTGGCCGTCCGCCTGCGTCAGCTCGCAGACGTGGCCGTTCCCGTAACTACTCAGGCCCTTTGACTATTTGTCTTGTTGCTCGACATCACGCGAGGCAATGCGTGCGCTTGTACCCGGTCAGGCTTCGAATGGTTGTTCGTGTCGGAAACTTGTCGTTGATCGGGAACCGTCCTGACCGGCAATCAGCGGCATCCCGGACCCGCCGGATGTATTGGCCTTGATGCGCGGCCAGCCATCGCGGAACCAGGGTCAGCGTCTTGCCACGCCGGTTCCGGAGCGGGCGGATCGCTTCGCTACAATCCTGCAATCCAGTTGCCTCAGCCGACCGTTCCGGACCCGCTGATGCCTTGCCACCGCTACTTGGCATGCCCTTCATCGACATGCGCGTCCCGCGCGACCCCGCCTTCAAGCGTTTCGTGCACAACCGGACCTTCATCCGCCACCTGCTGCGCGCCCATCCCTTGGCCGGTATCGATGAGTCTGAGGTCGCAGCCATCGAAGACGCCAGCGCCAACTTTGTCGATCCGCGGCTGGCGCAGCGCCTGCCCGACGCCGTCTGGCGGCTGCGTCTGGCGGACGGCGCCACCGCCTTCCGGCTGATCGAATGCCAGTCCGAGGTGGACCCGAGCATGCCGTTCCGCATGCTCAACGCGGTGTCGGCCCTGTATCTGGCTCTCAGCCAGGCTCCGCCGCCGAAGCCGGAGGATTCCGCTGCGGCCGTTCCGCGCATCAAGCATCTGACGATCTACAGCGGCCAGCGAGCCTGGAGCGCGGCCGGGGAAGTGAGCGAGGCCATCAGCGTGCGCTGTGCGGAGGCGGAGCGGGACATCCCGCGGATGGCGTGCCCGGTGCTGGACCTGCGGCGCTGGCCGGACCCGGGCGGGGACGGGAACGTCGCGGTGCTGCTGGGGCGGATGCAGCGCTGCGAGAGTCCCGAGGCGCTGCTGGC
>CAYWUV010000213.1:0-7149 GCA_964461235.1 uncultured Bryobacterales bacterium
CTGCAGGCCCCTCGGCGGCTTGCGAGCCCCAAAAAGGCTAAATTGAGAATCCCTGCGCGCTGAGAGATTCTGGTCGAGGAGCAGCTTCACCTCCCGCAGACCGCCACCAGTCGCGGTCGCGAACAGCGGCGAACGCGAGGCACCTGCAAATGTCTTCAGTGGTCAGTTCCGGGAACTCCCGGAGCGCATCCTCTTCAGACATGCCGGACGCCAAGTAGGCGAGCACGCCGGAGACCGTGATGCGCGGGCTACGGATACAGGGATTGCGGCTCCGCGTTCCCGGCTCCATCGACATTCGGTTCAAATGCCCAATCGAATTCTGGTTACGCAACGTCCCGCCAGTGGTCGAGTATCGGGGCACCGGACGGCTTCTAGGACCGGGCCACTGGCAACTTCGCGTCGCGGTCACCCACGGCGGCGATTCTGCTAGTCGGCGTGCCGCTATGATTCACGCGGAGGGATTTTCGTACTGGGCAATCCCCTGTTGGGGATCGGCTGGCGGTCTCGTAGCGGAACGGGTCGCAGACAAGCACCTTCAATTGCCGAAGCCGCTTCTCTCGGTCCACGGTTGATGGCAATGAAGCGTAGATCGCGGATCGGCGCCTGGAGAATTCAATCTGTAGATGCTTGTCGGGAAGAGGGACTGGCAGGTCCGCCAAGCTCGGTGCCCCAGAGACGAGCGATGGAGATGGAGGTCGCATGCCTTGGCGATGGCCGCGACAGTGCTGGTGTACAGGCAGCCCTGAAAGTTCCGTTGGGCCTACGCACAGAGGCGCGACGGAACCAAACGAAAGCGGACGACCGCGTTCTGGAAGCAAGCACTACCTGCCGGGAGGTGAGGCCGGTGCGAACCCAAGTTGGAAACGTTACGACGAGCTCATGTCCTTCTTGGAGTCCCTGTGAAGCCTCGCACAAGGACGGCGAGTTGGGCAATTCCGCACTTGAAGGAGTCGTGGGCGGTTTACTGCCCGTGGCTGCCTCACCCTCCATGCAGGGATTCGAACGCTGCCGCAACTTCGAGCGTCCGGTCGTCCGGTCTGCTGTGTTCCACCGAGTCGGCCCGAATGGAAACACGCTACGCGGGCCGACTGGAGGGGCGACCGGCTGGGCCGCTGCCTCAGGAGTCGCAGATTGCAAGCCCGTCCCGAGGAGAGTCATGCAGACGAAGGCACCCCCGCGAAACGGAATCGAACGCTACGGCGTCTCAATTCATCACACGGGTGAACTCATGCTTTCAGACCGGCTCGAATTCCCGTGTTGGAGGGCACGACGCGGATGAGCCCCTTGGATCGCTTCTCTGACGCAGTCGAGTGCAAACATGACAATCGCTTGGAATCGCGTAATGGGAGGGTGCCTGTTCGCAGTCGTCCTATGCGGTGCTGCCGGACAGGCTCGGGCGGTTGGGCACGAAACGAATTGGCAATCCCCCGACGGCTCGTTCCCTGACCACGGCGGCTGCACCTATTTCGGCCCACGCGAGGGTGTGCCACCGGTCTACACCGCTGCCGACGACCTACGGGCGATACACGCACGCACGGCGGACACCTACCGCGTGCTCGCAATGCTTCCCCAGCCTCGTCGCGGCCCGGTCTTCGTGCGGGCGACAGGGCCGGGTCGGGACCCAGCCGGAGCCGCTCCGTGCACTGGCATTGACGACTGCATCCAAAAAAAGGCGGACGCGGCGGGAGTGCCCCTCACTTACCTGACCACGGATGCTGAGTTTCTCCGTCGGGTTCGCCTCGACCTGACCGGACGCATCCCGACCAAGGACGAACTGCTCGCGTTCGTCACGGACACGTCCGCGACGAAGCGAGAACAACTCGTGGACAGGCTCCTGTCGACCTTGGAGTGGGCCGACCGCTGGGCGATGTTCTTCGGCGACCTATACCAGAACACGCGGGTGACGGGGCAGGTCAACCGGTATCCGGAGGGACGCGACTCCTTTCACCTCTACCTTCGCGATGCCCTGCGGCAGAACAAGCCCTACGACAGGATGGTGCGAGAGATGATCGCCAGCGAGGGGACGAGTGACGGTCGGACCTATCCGGACCGGTACACGAGCTACGAGCACTGGCAGGACGCGTACGAGGACTTCGAGGAAAATCCGGTGAGGGCGTCTCCAGTCGGCTGGCCTCTGCGTGGCAGGACGGTCGGGGGGCCCGTCCAGGACACGTACGATTCGCTGGCGTTCTTCACTGCAAGGGACTTTCTGGGCATGTCCTTGATGGATTGCGTGCTCTGCCACGACGGCGCGGGCCATCTCGACGCGCTCAGCCTTTGGGGAGCCAGCGCCAAGCGCCTCGATGGATGGAGTCTCGCCGCCTTCTTCTCCGACATTCCGCGATACCAGGATTGGCGCTACCCGGGCCGAACGCTTCCCAAGAATCCGGTCACCGGCAAGAAGGCGAAGACGCCCTATTACTTCATCTACGACCTCGCTCAGGGAACGGAACGACAGAGCGCGCACGGAGATACGGCCGGCATCTACCTCGCCCAGACTTCCGGGGGGAACCGACCGGACCGTTTGCACCAGGAGCGGACCGTGGAGCCTCGCTATCCGTTCGGCCACGATACGACGGTCTCACCTACGCTGCGCCTACGCGAGCAGCTGGGCCTGCGCCTGACCGCCGACCCGCAGTTCGCCCGGGCGGCAGTGAATTATATCTGGCGCGAGTTCTTCTCACGCGGAATCGTCGAGCCTCCTGACCAGTTTGACCCAGCGCGGCTAGACCCGGCGTCCCCGCCACCGGAGGGTTGGGACATTCAGCCCTCGCATCCCCACCTGCTGGAGGTCCTCGCTAGGGGTTTCGCGGAGCAGGGCTTCGACCTGAAGTGGCTGATGAAGCAGATCACGACGTCGCAGGCCTACCAGCTCTCTTCCCGGTACGAAGGGGTCTTCAATCCACTGTACGAGAAGTATTTCGTCCGCCACCAGGCAAAGCGCCTGACATCGGAGCAAATGCACGACGCCTTGGTATTGGCAAGCGGACGCCCGGCTACCTACAACGTATCGCGATCGCTGCGAGGTCTTCGATATGCGATGCAGTTCCCGGATGTCCGCGAGATGCCTCCTGGGAAGGGCCCGGACAAGAGAAACACGAGGCTGCTCCTTCAGGCATTCGCTCCGGGCGACCGGGAGTCGGCCGCCCGTAGCGGGGAGGGAAGCCCCCTGCAGGCACTCAACCTGATGAACAATCCGTTCGTGCTGGCCAGGGCGAGCCCGGACCACCCCGGAGGCGTTCTTGCGGAATCCCTCGCGATGTCCGATGACACTCTCGTGGTCAATCTCTACCTGAGCGTTCTTAGCCGGCAGCCAACCGAAATGGAGGTCGCCACCGCCTCGGAATACATCCGGGCCGGAGACCGGAATGAAAGAGCCGGCTACCTGCTCTGGGCGCTCTTCAACAAGACGGACTTCTACTTCAACTACTGAGCGCAGATCTGGACGGGCATGAGCGAGCGAGAACGATTCAACAAGATCGTCAGCAAGCGCCAGCCGGTGCACCGGCTGTTCTTCGAGCGCCGCCACGTGTCGAGACGGTGCTTTTTCCGGAACGCAGCCACGGGCGTCGGAGGCTTTTTCCTGGCTGACGGCCTGGCGCAGACCGAATCGGAGCCAGTCGCGAGCGTGACGCCGCAGAACTCTGCCAAGAGCGTGATATTCCTCTTCATGCGAGGTGCCCCGAGCCACGTGGACACGTTCGACTTCAAGCACATGCCGGGAGTCACGCCTAGCGATTTCGCTCCCGAGACATTCGCCGACGTCACGTTGCCGACGGGACTGCTGGGCAATACGGTTCGAGTGCTCGACAAAATCGCGATCATCCGTTCGGGTTTGGCGTGGGCGCGGGCACACCCGCTTGCGCAGACGTGGCTGCAGATCGGGCGTAATCCGAGCTCGGCAACGGGCCGAATCGCCCCCCATATCGGCAGCGTCGTCGCTATCGAGAAAGAGCCCGAGCGGCTGCCCCACCAGGCGTTCCCGGCATTCATCTCGCTCCAGGCGCGGAGGCTTTCCGGCCCGGGGTACTTCCCCGTCGAATTTGGGCCGTTCCAAACGCATGCCTCTCCCGATGGGTTGGTAAGCGCCGACCATCCCGAAGGGAGAGAAGCCTTCGCTGCCCGCTGGAACCTGCTTGAAATGATCGACGGTGATCTGCGCGGTACGACATCGCCGCTAGGGCCGCAGGCGGCCAGCATGGGTCGGCTATACGACCACGCGAACCGGCTGATGTTCAATCCAGCCGTCGTATCCGCCTTCAGCTTCACCGAGGAAGAGAGCGCACGGTACGGGAACAGCACGTTTGGAGATGCCGTCCTCACGGCTAGGAAAATCGTAGAGCAGGATCAAGGCACGCGCTTCATCCAGGTCGAGGCCAACGGCTGGGACCATCACGGCGAAATCTATCTCGATGACGGCGATAACAACCTTTATGCCCGGACGCGGGAATTCGATCCGGCTTTCGCCGCGTTGATCGAAGATCTCGAGGCGTCGGGAAAGCTCTCCGAAACGCTGGTACTGGCTTGCGGTGAATTCGGGCGGACGCCCGGTCCGCTCTCCGCCGGTCGGAACGGTCGGGATCACTATCTCCAAATGTTCTTCGTACTTGCGGGCGGAGGCATCCGGGGAGGCAGAGTGCTCGGCGCGACGAATGACCGGGGAGGGCGCGGCCCGGGGTCCTTCACGACGGAACCCGGTTGGTCCCGCGGGCGTGACATCCGGCCCGAGGATATCGAGGCGACGATCTACTCGGCGCTGGGGATCAACTGGACCAAGGTTCGGTATGACGACCCGCTTGGCCGGGGCTATTCCTATGTCCCTGTCTCCGACGACGACCTCTATGCACCGGTGGACGAACTCTTCGGCACCTGAGTATGAAGCTAAGTCGCTGTCTTCGTGCAACGTTCCCGATCACCTCGGGTTGCCATGGCAACTCATTGATCTGGTGGCAGCTGACGAATAGAAAGGTACTCTTATTGCGAACAGGCGAGCCCTGCCAAGGAGGAGGCGATAAAGTGCTCGAAAGTGGTTTGCCGGTCGGGATACACGTGGCCTTCGCTCTTGCCTTTGCCGCTTGCATCTCCCGCGTCATCTAGTCGTATGGCTTGTTAGTGAGCATCGAGTTCCGCGGGCAGGGATGGAACGAATCGCGGCCGCACTGGTAACGATTGATCTAGGTGTGATCGAAGAGGTCCCCGAAGAACATGGCGCAACGATCGGCCCGAGTCGTGGGCTGCGGCAACAGCATCACCAAACCTCCCGCTTGTCGTGGGAAACGTTGAACAGGAACGCCAGCACCCGCCCCTTGGTCGGGAGGCGGCCGGTCAGGTCCAGGCTGACCCGGCGCAGGAACCCGGCGTCTGTCGTCGGGTAGGTGAGCGGCACGCCGGCAGCTTCCGCCGTCCGCTGGATGCAGTCATCGATTCCGGAGCACGCCACCTCCTCAGCTTTGGGGGCGTCGGCTGCCCTGGGGGCGATTCCCCCCGGTGAGGCTGGGGGATCATCGCGAGGGCGCTGACCGCGTCCTTCGTGCGCTGGCGCATCGCACTGACGTCGTCGGCTTGCATGAAGACGATTCCGGGCCGGGCCGTCGGTCCGAAGTATGTGCAACTGCAGTGATCGGGGAACGACTGGCCCTTGGCCTGCCAGTCAGCCTCCTACGCGGAGGAAGGCAACGCCGCGAATGCCAGCCCGAATGCCGCTGCCAGCACGCAGACGAGCCCAACCCATCTCGACGCGACCAAGCAGTAGGTGTCCACAGCAATCCACCCCTCCTAATACCGACACGCCGACATCCGGAGTCCGCTCGGGCTTCCTCGCCATGTTTGCGCTTGTCTTCGGCGTCGAGATGATCTTCAGCTTCCCCTACCACCTGCCGCAGTACTACAGGCCGACGGTCCTTGAAGTGCTCGAGCTTTCCAATGCCGACCTTGGGGACGCCTTCGTCTTCTACGGTGTCCTGGCCATGATCGGGCACTCCTTTGGCGGAGTCCTGGCCGACCATTTCTCGGCGCGCAAGCGCATGACCCTGTCGCTGACCACAACCTCCGCGGGCGGAGTGTACTTGATGTCTTACCCCGGGTTCGCAGACCTCTCATTTCTCCATGCCTTCTGGGGCGTTACCTCCGTCTTCCTGTATTAGGGGCCCTGAGCCGGGCGACCAGATCGTGGGGTGGTGCGGTCTCGCAAGGGTGCGGTTTCGGCTGGCTGGACGGGGGCGAGGGCTTGTGGCAGCGTGTTTCGCAAGCCTCGGTGTGATGCTGCAGCGGGCGGGCTTGGGCAGTGACCCGGTGCTGGCCGACGCAGCGACTCGAGCGGGCGCACTACAGACAGTCATCCTGCAATACACGGTCGCTACCCTGGCAGCGGGAATCGTTGCTTGGGTGTGCATCCCTGATTCGTCGCCTGAAGAACTCGAGCGTGGCCGAAGCAGTTGGCCGGCGATACGAATTGTGTTGTTTGGAATGCGCGCGGTCTGGCTGACAGCGGTCATCGTGACGTGCGCGTATGCAGGCTACAAGGAGATCGACTCCTTTTCCGGGTACGCCTACGAGGTCCTCGGCATGATCAAAGCTGATGCGGCGGGCTTTACCGCCAACGCCAGCTACATCCGCCTCGTTGCGGCATGTAACCGTTCGGGCGGTCCTGTGAAGGGCGGTTGCGGCCGACCCATCGAGATGGGGCTTTCAGGCGCACCGATAGACCCATGCGTCGGTGCGATCGCGGCCTGCGTGGAGGCACGGAGCCCGCCAGGACCTCTCTGCAGCATCGTCAGCCCCGGTTCCGGTTCCCAGTCCCGTGCCCGTGTCGCCGGAATCCGGTCGGACTCATGCCTGCCCTGACCATCGAACAGACGGACTGCGGGCAAGCGGTTCCAACGTCGTCCGGACCGGGGGAATCGCACGTTGGCCCAAGGGGTGCGGCGAGGGCGTTCACTGCCGCTCGGGACCGAGCCTGGCCTCCAATGCGGCGAGTCGGGCCTCCGCCTCCCTTCTCGCCTCGGCCTCCCGGGCAGCCCTGTCCTCGGCCTGGCGGCGAGCTTCGGCATCCTGCCTCGCCTGCGTCACTAGTTCCGTGTGCCAGCGATAGTCCACCCTGCTCCGCAGGTCCCGCACCCGCAGGAACGACCCTTCCGGACGGAACGACAC
>CAYWUV010000214.1:0-7147 GCA_964461235.1 uncultured Bryobacterales bacterium
TGGAACTACACCATCTCTCCCTGCCCAAACTGACAGGTTATTCCTGCGCTCCCCCTAAGCGCCGAGGCCTAGCCCTCAGAGCGATTGGCGAGGGAAGCGGTTGGAAGGCCTACGTGAGCCCCGGGGGCTCCGCCCACATCGAGTCGACCATTGCTTCGATTTTGGGCGAGGATCTGCCAAAGAAGGCGCAAATGGTGCCCAGTTGGAAGGGGTGCTTTGACCAGCGGTGGCTGCTCGTGCTGAACAAGTACCCTATTGCGGAGGATACCGACGACGTGAGGTCTATTGTGGAGGAACTCGCTCGATGCGAACCCGAGATGCGCCGTCTCGACGGAATTCTGTGGTACGGAAGACCTGGTTCTGACCTCGTTTCGATTTGGCAGCGAAGAGGGAACCAAAGATGAATTCCAGGGTCGACGCTGGCGATTCGGGATTGGTAGCGTTTATTTCCCACTCGCACATAGACCGCGAGTTCGCGGGAGAGGCGAAGGAGGTTCTGAGCGATGCCGGGATGGAGGCGTTCGTGGCTCACGACGACATCGAGGTCTCCGAGGAAGGGCAGCTTCGAATTCGCGAAGAATTGAGCCGCTGTCACCTATTCGTACCGCTCCTTAGCAAGAATTTCCTAGAGTCCCAATGGACCTTGCAGGAGGTAGGCTTTATCGCGTCACGCTCCGACGTCAAGATCGCTCCGCTCTCCATCGATGGGGAACTTCCCTTCGGCTTCATTTCGCATTATCAGAGCGGCCGGATCCGCAGTGACGGCATAACGTGCAAGCTTCTCGTGGAGCCCCTAGCAATGCATTTTCCCAGAGAGATCCAGCGGTACCTGATCCGACGCGTCGGGAACGCCCACTCTTTTCGGGACGCCGACTCCAAGATGAGCTCTCTTGTGCCGTTGTTCGATCTCCTTACGAATGCGGGAGCACAGGACTTGGCCAAGGCCGCCGCTGGCAATGGCCAGGTCTGGGATGCCCGGAGGTGCCGGGACGACCACCTTCCGGCCTTCATTCAGATTCACAGAGGCAACATCAAGGGCAAGACGCTACGCGCTCTCGAGCATCAGATCAAGACGGGCACCTGGTACAGCCCTGAGTAACGACGACGTTCTCAACGGCCGTCAATGAGGCGCTTTGCGAGCCTTCGCACACAATAAATTCCGCTGTCGGCCCTTTACAATCTCTCACACCCCGGACTGAATCCGTGTCGCTTATTTCTGCGTTTCTGTAGACACATTTGTTGTGCCGAACAGCCAAGCGGGAAACTGAAAAACCTCGTTAACGATCCCAGAGAGTTGGACCCCTCCTCTTCAAGCGCCTCCTCGTAGGGACTCTCTGAACCGGAGGATAAGGAAGAGCGAGCCTCATCGGGATCACTCGGAGCGGCCAAGATTCCGGAACTCGCAATTTCCGAACGAGTAGATGGCTAGACCTCCCCTTCGAGGATTGACCATGCGAACCGATAGGTCGGTCCGCTTTCGCCAAGGGCTGCCTTCCACTGCCGCTCGTCGAGTTCCCTGAGAGAGGATCTCAGACGGTGCAGAGGCTCGGCCGCTCCGATTCCCAGTTCTCTCGCTAGCGACTCGGCTGCTGAACGCGGCACACCTAGGATCCGAAGGGCGACCGCTTCATCCGAGTTCACACCGTAGTAGACTCGAGCGGGCAGGTTTCGAATCACCTGCAACTCGTCCGACGGTAACCTGTCGAAAGCTTCTCCCAACGTTAGGGCCTGCAACGCAGATAGCCCCCAAGATGCGGTCTGCGTGAGCCGACCAAATATGCTCTGGCAACACTTGGTCATTGCCCGAACAGGATCCTCGACACTTCCAGTCGTAGTGGATTCTTGGAAATGGTCCCTTGCCATCTCCGAGAGCGGTCGGCCTTGAACCCAATCGCAGATGATTCGCGCAAGCTTGTCTCCGTTGGGGACTGGCCCGCCGGTAACCTCAGCGAGCTGTTTGCGGAGTTCCGGTACTTCCAACAGCACCCCCATCATCCGGCGGAGTTCGTCTCGGCGACCGGTGAATAGCTCAGGTGTCCATGCCTCATTGGGAATCCTCTCGTTGCTCAAGCGGCCCAGAGTTCTATTGACCGATTCCCATGAGAACCCTGTCGCATCAACCAATTGCAGCGGTTGTCCTTTGATTCGCTCCGCATATCGATATACGCCTCGAACCAATTGGTCCGCCCAGTCTTGGTGCTCGGGGCGCAACTTCCGAAACCCGAGGGTCCCTCGTAAAACCTCTTCGATCTCCTGCGCAAATCGCTCGTGGTCACCGATCTGTCGGTAGGTATGAGCGAGGTATTGAAGGAACGCCGACCAGCGAGGCTGCCAAGCTAGCTGCTCCAATGACAGCAACTCTCCCGTTGCGGCTACCTCCTGGACCATTCTGATCAGCGTCGAGTTGAGGCTTCCGAATGCACGTCCAATGAACCGCTTGAGATTCTCGGTCCGCTCACTGTCGCACCCCGCCAGCGCAACAATCCCGAGATCGCCTTGATCCACTCGCCCAGCCCGGCCTGCAATGTTCCAGAAGTCCTCGGGGGGCATATCCTCGCCATAAGGGTATTGATGGCTTGCAAAGACCACGCCTGAAACTGGAAAGTTGACACCCTGTGCGATTGTGGTCGTCGCGACAAGCGCGCGCAGCTTGGAACGCTCGGTCAGCCATTCCACTATGGTCCTCGTGTCATCCGACAGTCCAGAATGATGCACTCCGATCCCGCACTCGAGCAGTTCTGTCAGCGGAAAATCATGGCCCATTTCCAGCGTGAGGAAGTTCCGCACTCTTGATACCTCATCGGAGTGAGTGTCGAGTAGGTCCTGATTGCTTGCGAGCTCTCTGGCTACACCCCAAGTGTTTCCAGGCTTGTCCACCAGAACTATGACTGTGCCGCGACGTCGAAGAACCTCCGCGGTCGCCGCGGCAAGTTTGCCCGGAGAAGAGGAGACCCTCGACCAAGAGAGACCCAAAGGCCGTTCGTTGGGGATTTCCAACGCCTCCGGGATCTCCAGGGTGTTCCTAGTGGTGTGCTGTGGAAGCAATCGCAGCGTGAAGCTCCCACGTACAGAACTTCTAGATGGCTGGGAAATGACGACCACTCGATCATTTGGCACCCAGTCAACGCTGAGGTCGATGTTCTCGTTGCTATCCGATGCAAGCCATCGAGCAATCTCTTGCCCATTAGGAATGAACGGCGTGAGCAGCAGGAACTGCGCGTACCGGCACTCGCGATTGACTGTCGCGAGCAGCAACTCGAGATTCAATCCCCGTGCGCCTGCTCCTAGTCCATGAGCTTCGTCAACGACTACCAGAGACAAGGGGCGTCCGATGGTCTCTTCCCACCCGCTACGCAGCATTAGGTGGAGCTTCTCAGGAGTTGTAACCAAGACGCGAAACTGAATGCTTGCGTCGTCCTCGGCCAGCAAATCGGCTTCTCGGCTGTCAATCTCCAGTGCGGGACTAACCTTTTCGACAACATCTCCAATTCGGCCAAGGTCGCGTCGCAACCGAAGGGTCAGCTGATTCACGAGTGCTCGAGTCGGGGCCAAATAGGCAACCCAGCCCCGCTCATAGTCGAACTGATTCAGGGCTTGGAGAATCCGGAATACTGCGATTAGTGTCTTTCCGCCTGACGTTGGGAGACTGACTACAACTGATCGTCGGCTCGAGCCGAGCAGGCCTTTCTCGCGCAACGTTCGTCGCTGGGGCGGAAGCATCTCAAATATAGGCGCGTGGTGCTCGCGGGATACCATCGATTCGACGAACTTTGTAACCCGGCTGTTGACTGCACGAGTAACGCTCCAGATGCTGTTGTCCGCAAGCGTCTGCGCTGTTGGTGCTAGCAGTCGCGCAAGAACCTCAGATTCGATCTGTTCGGACCGGCTCGCGGCAGAGATCGCTCGGTCGAACTGAGCCTCGAGCTTCTCGCGGATGTCGTAGTTGCCGTCGACCGATCCCTGGGCAAGATAGGTGCCGATTATCTCTGCAGCTTTTGCTAAGTGATAGTTCGCAACGAGTGCCCAAGCTGGCCTCGGGTCTTGCCTAGCCTCAGCACTTTCTAGAAATGTTGGTTCTTCTTCGCTCTGTACCGTACGAAGACTCGCTATTCGATCCTGCACTTCGTCTAGGTCAGTCCATCCGTTCTTGCGGAAGAGGCGCAGCCAGACATCTAGGATCGTGGCCCAGACTCGTTCGCCCCAGTCTGGAGAATCTAGCGGTAACGTTGGAAATGCTCCGTCAAGTAACAGGCGCCGCAGGTCGGCTCCTCTGTCTCCTAGCAGCGCGAGACAGCCGAGTCGCACAAGTGCCTGTGCCGCTTCGACGGGTGCATCGGGACGAGGTAAGACCCTAGACGCTTGGAATGCTTGGGCAGCGGCTGCTCGGAGCTCGTCTGGACGCTCGCTACCCAATAACTCAAGCACTCGCAGCTCTAACCCGTTCGAGATAAACCGAAGCTCGCGGTCCGTCAGATCTTGGTTACCAGCGAGTCCTAGGGCAGAGTGGAGCCGACGACGGGCTATCTCCGTCTCCGCCGTGGAGACTTTGTCTCGACCTAGCGAGTCTAGGATCCAGCCTCCCGAGTTCATGTCGAGAGTTCCCGTACGAGCGTCGGCCATTCGGAGGTCGGGACGGGCAAGTGCCAAGCCAATAGTTCGACTCGCGTCCGGAGCAACTTTCCGGAGAGGGCTTGTCCCGATGCCCTCAGGTCCGATTCGTTGGGCGCTGTATCCCGGAGCAAGACTCCGACGAGCACGATGTCAGCCCCCTCTGACGTGAGAAAGCGCCTCATCGCGCTTACGTATAGCCGGCGCATCTCACCGCTTTTGCATCTCGCGTGAAGCCATTGCATCACAGAGTGCTGGACTGCGAGGTCCATGGCACACGTGCTGAGCTGTGACTGCATGCCATCGCTTCCCCCATCACGCGGGGAGGAGATGCAAGCTCGGCTGACGTTTTCACCTGTCCCAACAGCAGCCGTGCGGACTCGCCATCGCTGTGGAATCCGACAAGATCTGCCCCAGGGAGACTTGCCCTAGGAGTTCGCCGGTCACGGACAGTATTCCAACGCCAATGCACGACCCCGCTATCGAGGAGCGTGCATTCTGCCTCTCCAATCTCCCACGGCTTCGGCAATGCGGCAGATTGCAACACTCGTTCGACGAACTTGGTCTTCATGCCCGTCATCGCAAGCCCCCGCAGGTCCGCCGCAAACGAGGCTTCCGCATCCGAGACGCGTGGCCGTACCTCGTCACGCATGTATTGCCGAAAGTGCTCCTCACTCTCGACGACGCGACCCTGCCAAGTCACAGAACCAACGTTGTTCTTGTACTTGACTACAAAGTCGAGCCTTATACTGCTCACAAAACCCCACTCTAACGAAGTTCGTCACTGAGTTTGTTCGGCAGCGAGCTTCGCAGCGACGGATGCGCCGGGTCTCGTTAGCTGTATCAGGGAGGCTGAAGGGTTTGGCGGCTACTCAGATTGAGACACGTCTGTAACGCAGAGGATTTTTTGCCTGGCGGCGCGGCAGACGAGTGTCGGAAGTGAGGCCGAGTGCTCAAGGCCGCGCTGGTGAGCAAAGAATCAGATGGGCTAAACCGCCGCCTCGGCAGTGGCGTATGGCGATTGCTCGAACGCAGGCTGTGGCCAGAGGCCAGCGACCGGCGTCGGCGGACGGCCCGAGCGCGGTGGCGGTGTCGGCAAGGCCGCGGGAGGAGCGTTTCGGCACCGGTCCAATTAGCTTTGTGTTCAATCACTTGCGCGAGTTATGGCGAACAGCCCAAGCGTTCCGTTCGAGAGCGATCGAGACCATCCAAAAGCACTGGGAACGCAAAAGATGGTCCCAATATGGTCCCGCTGAATTAGGTCTAATCCGGCGTTGTAACTGAGATGCGCGGAACCACGGCATGGAGGGTGAGCCCGAGCGCATACGCCCAAAGACTGCTTGTCGAGGCGTAAGACCCGCTGACGCACCCCTGCTGGACGGGTAGCTCAGGAAACGCGACCGTGGATCCTATCGATGGTAGCCACGTACACGAGGGAATATTCAGCGCCTGTCCGCTGGTCGAGACGCTGGACAAGCAGCATGGCCGCACCGAGCGCCGCCGCTACTGGGCCAAGGACATCAGCGCCCCGGAATGGGACGACTATGCCGCCCTATACTGCCGCCAGCAGGCCATCCGCGTCGAACGTCAGAGGCAGCAATTCAAGACTGGCAAGACCAGCTGCGAAGTGAGCTCTGCGCTCACCTCGCTGGGCACTGCGCAGGCCACTGCGGAGCAACTCGCGGCGCTGCTGCGCAACCACTGGGAGATCGAGAACGGCCTGCACTATGTGCGCGTCTTCACCCGTGGCGAGGACCGCTGCTGCGCGTATGTCTGGGACTTGCCGCGCAATCTCCCCTGTCTCGCCAACGCGGCTCAAGACTTCGCGTCGGTTGGTGGTCTGGTTCCAGGAAGGTGCGCTTTCTGCGTACCATTCCAGCGAAGTCTTCAAGCCCTCAAGCCCGCCCGTTTAGTTGACAGGAAAGTGGCCAAGTCTGCGGTCTAAGGACCAAATTCGGCGATCAAGCGTTTGTTTTCAGTATCTTACGTGAGAGGAGTTTAGTTGACGGGTAGTTGACGGAACACCAGATGAGCACAGACACCAGCGAGCGTGGGCTTGAACGGCGAATCTGCGCTGCATTGACTGGCAGTTCCTGCGATGCCGCGTCGACCTAGCAAGGACCTAACGGAAAGGCAGCCGTCCCCTCAGGCGGTGAAGGCTGGGGCTGCGGGCACACGCGCGACTACGACCGTCAGTACACCGTGGACCTGACGCAACTCCTTGCCTTTGCGTCGAGACCCACTGGGATGCCTACGAGGGCCTCCAACTCGGAACGGACAGCCCTCGGCGCCTCGAGTTTCTGGCACGCCTTCAGAGCGAGAGTCTTGCCGGCATGCATGTGCCGAAGGTAGCCCAGCGTTTTCGTCACCGATGACCGCAATCTGCGGCAGAAGAGCCTGGCACGATCTTTCGGTTAAAATCGCCACGACCCAAATTCTCTTCTAACCTGAGGTTCTTCGGGGTTTTTCGGAATAACCCCTTGTTTTTTCGTGCGCCGTGGAAAGGCGCTGTTTCCTAGCGGATGCGAGATCCGCCCGG
>CAYWUV010000215.1:0-7008 GCA_964461235.1 uncultured Bryobacterales bacterium
GAAGCCGTCAGGGCCTTAAGTTAGCGGCCAAAACCTTAAGTTAGTGACATTGGGCTGCAGCCATCATCATGCCGCCTGCTGCTCCGGTGATTATTGCGTTTCGTTCAATTCGATTGTTCACTAACGACCCCCTGTCTCTTGCGTCTTTTTTCAGGGGGGGGCCGCAGCTCTCCCGTCCCTTGGCAACCCGAGCAAAATGCAACGGAAAGGACTCGAGTCGGCCGAAGGCTTCGCCGTGCGGCCGCGGTAAAATTCCACGGCGCGAATGATGGGCGGGACTCTAGCAAGGGGAGGGGAGGCCTCTGGATTCCGGCGACGGCTACGATGGCAGCGGGGACGGCGGCTGTGCACGTTCCGAGTGGCGAGTTCGGGGCGTTGTCGAATTAGGGGATATCGCCGCATGCCGCTCCTTGAGGTCTGGAAGGGCCGCAAGACGGCGAAGCGGTGGTGCCTAGGTCAGGTCCGCTGGTTTGGTGGCGTGAACTCGTTGGGGACGGTTGCAGACAAGGCCAAGGACTGTAAATGACGGGTTTGGTTTAGCGCTATAGAGGCCTCGGCGACTTACAGGCGATCAATCCCCACGAAGCCGAGAATCCAGACGAGAGAATTGCGGGGAATTCCCAGGATCTGATTCAATAATTCGGTTGTGGTCAACAGATTGAAGAGGGTATTCAAATCCCTCCAGATCCTGAATCAGCACAAGCTCGATTGAAGGCCCTGCTGCCCAGCTTGCTGGACGGATCACCGGGCGTGTGGTCGGCGGAACGGGCCAGCAGTCATCCCGTCTGCCCGAGGAATGCCTAAGCTAACGCCCAACTACGAGTTGCGCTCGACCTGCAGAGCCAGGCACATCGAACAGCTCAACTCGAATGGGCACTCCATTGCGGTCTTCATGGTGCAGGACGAGGGTGATCCAGTGGTTGCCCGCCGGCAACTCCACCGCGGTTTCCTCTTCTGACAGTTCCAACTGATAACCGTCCGCGAACAGCTCGAAGCCGTCGATAGAGTTGAACCGCAGCCCGATTTTGCCTGCCGTGCTGACTCGTAGCTCAAAGCGCGCGAAGCTCAGCGCTCGATTCGGCCGGTACTCGAGCCTTGGCACGTCGGTCAGCGGCAGTTCCCCCGATACGCGGCTGTATCGAGGAGCCCATTCGAGCGCTTCGGCCTGCCGCACGGCCTGCATCAGACCCCGGCGGAAAAATCTCGACTGCCGCCAGTTGCCCTCGACGACAGGTACCTGCCATCGCCTGACAACCCGCGCGGGGGAGACCCGGTACGCCCCTTCACGGCCCAGCTCGGAGAGGAAACGCGCTAGATCCACGAGTTGGTCCCTTCGCAGCGCCAGCGGGGTGGCCGGCATGAGCGATTGTTCGCTGAGCTTGTCCTCCGCTATCTGATCGCGGGGAATTACGGTCTCCGTATCCGATGCGTCGAGCAGGACGACTTCGCGGTCCGTAGCTCGTACCGCGATACCGGTCGCGACTGTATTGTCTTTCCTGCGGATTATGACGCCGTGGAAGCCCTCTTTGATCTGCTTGTCGGGCTCCAGTAAGGCCTCAATCAAGTAGTCCACGGGTGCGCTGCTTCCGATGCCGCTCAAGTCCGGCCCGAACCGGCCCCCGGCCCCGCCGATTGCATGGCACTGCTGGCAGGCCTGCGATTCCAGACGGTAGATTTCTTCGCCCCGGGCGGGGTCACCCCGCTCCGCGACCTCATGGACTAGCTGCTCCAGGCGGTCCTCGTCAAGCGACGCGAACGCCGCGACTTCTCCTCTGGACTCTGTGAGAGCCTTCTCCAACTCCGGTGCGGCCACTCCCGAAAAATCAAGGTGGCGCAGGCCTAGCAGGGCCACCTCGGTTGGCAGGTCGGTGTTTGCAAGCGCCTTGGCCAAGGCGGCCGGCCCCTCGCTTTGTCGAAGAAACGCGCTAAAGACTCCTGCCACCTCGTCTTGATCGGCACCCTTGGCGGCACCGAGAATTTTCGCTGACGTCGCCGCCGCTCGGGCCACGTCAACGGTAGCCAAAGAGGCGACGGCCTGCACGCGAACCGAGAGTTCCCCCTCCGAGCGAGCAATGTCTTCCAAAGTCCGCACGCTGGCGTCGCCGCCGAGTAGCGCGAGCCCGTCCAATGCGGCCGCCCTTACGCTGCCCTCGGCATCGGCGTCGTTGGCCAAACGGTCGAGATCGGCTCGGGCGGTCTCTAGTCGCCATCGCCCCGCCAGCCGTGCTGCACCCGCGATAAGTTGCGGGTCAGCCGCGCCGAGAAGAGTCAGTACCTCGGCCTGATTGCCTGCGGGTATGACGCCGCGTCGGGCGGCGGTGTTTAGCAGCACCAGCAACCTGGCTCGCCGATCAGCACTGAGAGTCCCTCCGAAGGCGAGTTCACTGACTAGGTTGATTTGTTCAGCATCCCCCCGGGAGGCGACCAACTCTAGCAGATCGTCTTCGAAATCAGCGGCAACCCTGTCTTGGCGGTACAGTTCGAGCAGCGGCACTAAGACCCCGGAATCTTGGACCGACCTAGCTGCCAAAATGGCCCCGCGAGCATCCGGGCCGAAAAACGTCGGGTCCCGCTGCAGCTCAGGGAGCCACGCCGGAAGCAGATCCTCGAGAGTGAGTGCCAGCGCGTAGTCAAGATTGGTGTCCAGGGGCCCGTCCGCCACAGTGAGCGCTAGCCGCGCGGTCTGGGCGTCTCGAAACTTGCGAGCGGCATGGAGTCCCTCCAGCCTCACCCTTGGCGCGTCGTCGGCGAGCGCGCCCGCCAGAAGTTGCCGCGAATGGTCGAGCCGATCGTGCCAATCCGAGAGGACCCGCACTCCGGCAGCCCTCACCCGGAAGTCCTGCGCCGCGAGTATGACCCCTAGTAACGGCTCGCGAACCTCGTCGAGCGCTTGGAAGACCCACAGCGCCTGCAACCGGTGTAGCTCCCGCTCCGGACCCGCCTCAGCCAGACCTTCGACCCAGGCCTCGAGGGCGGGAGCCACCTCAGCCGCGCCTTGCTCCTTGAGGAGTCTGCGGGCCTGTTCTCGCGTCCAGCCTTCCTGCGACTTCAACTGCTCCAGCAGTTCTTCGACCGAGGCACCCGCCAGCTTCGGCGCTGCAACGAGGGGCCGGTCCTTGGCGGTGATCCGCCAGACGCGCCCGTGGTCGTGATCGCGCCGTGGGTCCCGGAAATCCACCTCGCCGTGTTGAATGATCGGGTTGTACCAGTCGGCAACGTAGATCGCACCGTCGGGCCCCATCCGAATATCCACCGGCCGGAACGAAACATGGTCGCTGGAGATCAGGTCGCTTACCTGCCGAGACGAGTACCCGCTGCCTTCGTCGCTCAGGACAAACCGATTGATGCGGTTGGCACGGTAGTCCGCCGTGAGCAGATGGCCCTGCCATTCCTCCGGCATGTGCCTTCCCGAGACGATCTCTAACCCGCAGTGCTTGGGCTGGCCGGGGTTGAGCCCTTTCATCAACCGCCGAACACCGTTTGCGGCAATGAACGCGGCACCCGGGAAAAGGTAGTTGATCCCTTCGGCAAACGCTCCGTCGGTCATGAAGGACTGGCCCCACCGGTCGTATTGGTGGCCCCATGGATTCACGCCGCCCCGTCCGAAGACCTCCAGCTCCAAGGACTCCGGTCGCAGACGCCAGAAGCCTCCCGCCCGGAGGCGCTTCACCCCCCACGGCGTTTCCACGTGGGAATGGGTGTAAATGGACTGGTTGAAGTAGAGATGTCCGTCCATTCCCCAGCGGAACGTATGGATCATGTGGTGGACGTCTTCCACACCGAACCCGCTCAGCAGGACCCGGCGCTGATCCGCCACGCCGTCTCCGTCGGTGTCGCGCAGATGCAGGATCTCCGTTGAGTTCGCAACGTAGACGCCGCCGTCGCCCGGCAGAATACCCGTCGGAATGTGCAGGTTGTCAGCGAAGATGGTGTGCTTGTCCGCCTCGCCATCTCCGTCGGTGTCCTCGAGGATGAGGATCTTGTCGTCGGGCTTCTGTCCCGGCTTGATATGCGGGTAGATGCTGCTGCCGCAGACCCAGAGTCGCCCCCTCTCGTCCCAGTTCATCTGGATCGGCTTGACTACAACCGGGTCGGCCGCGAAAAGATTGACCTCGAAGCCGTCCGCGAGTTCGAACGCGTCCATCTCAGCCTGCACGTCCGGCGCAGGGATGTCCTTCAGGTCGCGCTGCGCGCTCGCCGCTCCTGCCAGCAGCAACAGCGCCGCGCAGACGCGGCCCAGTACGAGGCAGCAGAAGTTGAATTCAGGCCGCTCTCTGGCGGTCTTGGCTCGGATCGCCCTGATTGCAAGAATCCGTTTTGGCGCTAGACACTCCCCTCCTCTCACCCCGGCGGTTCGGCAACTGGTTCTCAGGCGGCGGGAGGCACTCACTTCGATTCCTCTATCGATTGGGGCTTTCGCAGCTCCCGAATCTTCTCTTCCTGTATGCGGATCAGGGGTAGGAACTCGAGCAGCTCGCCGGCGTTGTTACCCTGCTCGTACGCCCGGAATCCCCGCAGATACGTGTCGTTCTGAGGCCGGTAACTGTGGAAGTAGAGTCGATCTTTCTCAATAATCAATTGGCGCAACTCCTCCAACTGCTGCGCCGACAGCGGTACGCGGTCAGACTCATCCCATCCCAGCGCGGCCTCCAATGCGGACGCGGCGTACCTGTAGCCTCTGTCGGTCAAGTGGATCCCGTTGTCCGTGAGTTGGCCCTCATCGCGGGCGGCATTGGGCAGTTCGCGGAACAGGTCCGCAAAATAGTGTCCGCGTTCGCGCGCCAATCTACCGATGGCATCGGCGTAAAGCCTCAGGTTCTCGTTGTAGGTGGTCTGGTCGGGGTAGGGCGCTCCCAGATTCTCTCGGGGTATCGGGGACAAGAGCACGATTCGTACTGCTCCTTCCTCCAGTTCGTCCAGGAGCGAACGGTATCCCCTTAAGAAAGCTCCCAGAGCTTCAGATCCCCTAGCTGCGGCGTTCGCACCGTAGTTGGCAAAGACAACCGTCGCATCGAAAGCCTCGACATTGGCCAATAGCCGCTCCCGTCCACCCACGTCCAACGTGGTGCTACGGTAGCTCCCGTAATACTTCCGGGATTCGCCGAAAACGTCGTCGGCTGACCACCCCAGGTTGCGAAATGTGACATTCCGGTCAGGCCATCGCGTTGTCAGCGCCAGCTCCATGTATCCGTACTGTTGCGCCCGTTCAACAAACGTGCCGCCGAGCCAGACCACGCGATCGCCGTCACTCAGCTCGAACCCTTGCGAAGCTTTCAGCCCGTGGCCGAGAAGCCCAATCGCGAGGAGGGTTCCCAAGCTCACCGCCAGCAGCCGATTGACGGGAAATCGAGGCGTGGAGTTCAAGAATCGGGACCTCAGGAATCAGGCGCGACGCGGCGGCCGCGGAGGCTAACAGGGGTCTGCAAATCATAGCAAGCGGGCGTCGGCGCAGCCGTGACCAAGCCCCGGCTGGGCAGGTTGCAGAAAGACAGCACAGCAGTGTCGCTGCCAAAGCCCCCAGCCAGACCGGGTCCATGGCAGGGTGCCCTGCATTCGGAACTCGGAGCGGTCCGGCAGCGGCACTCGCGTTGCGAATCCCGGCTTGCGAGGGGTTGTCCCGGATACGAGTCAACGCAGCACGAAGTCAGGGTTCAGCAGGACCACATGACGACACGCGTGGTCGCAGGCGCACTAGCGTGCCCACGATCCAGCGCTCCCAGCCTTGGCGCGTACGTCGCACCCCGGCCTACACACGGCTGCGGCCGACCAGCGGCTCCACATCCAGCAAGACCCACGCCACCCCGTTGCGCACGTATTCGGGCTCGATTAGCTCGGGCTTGCCCGGCTTGAGCGGCAGCGGCTCTGGTATCGCCCTGATTAGCGGTTGGTCGGTTTCGTCCATGCAGATCACCGGGTGCCGAGGATGGTACGGACGGGAATAGACTTCCAGCACATCCTCCATGCGGACGACGAATGCCGCGCTGGCCTTGGGAGGGATCCGCCAGTACGTCTTCAAATGAGGCTGCAGCCGGTCCCTCTTAGTGGCTGCTGCACCGTCATCACCGAGACCCGCTCGGCCCAGCCCAGTTCCACGGCCTTCTCGGCCAGCAGTCGCAACGTCCAGCACCTCCGTCCGGGTGGGGCCTGTGAGCAGGCGAGAGCGACCAAGCGAGCCTCGTCCAGCCGTCATCGATCGAGCTCCCTATCCAAACACGATCAGCCTCTCGAGCGTGATGTCCGTTCCTTGCCGCCTAGCGGTGTCTCGCCACGTGCGACCACTCGTAGAGAATGCTCCGTCTCTGTCAGCCGAACGCGTGCCAAACAGCCTCCCTCACGCCGTTCCTCTCTGTGTCCGTGCAGACATCGACCGAGCGGTGAAGTTCGCCATCGAGATAGATGTCTGCGGTGCCGCCGTTCGGAATCATCGGGCCGGAGAGGATCGCGCCGGTGCCCCGGAACGAGACTTCCGCTTCAGGATCCCCTGTCGTCGCCTTCCGACCGATGTAGATCGTGCTTCGCTGCCTTGCCTCGGGGCGTTCCCGATCTCCCTTGAACTGCCACTTTGGATCCGCTACCAGGATGACTTCGGCCGGGGGTCCGTAGTCGTCCCCGAACTCCAGCTCCGCAGGCTCCGGTTCTTGCACCTTGACCATCAGGCGGTCACCGTCGAGTCGGCCGCCATTGGGCCCGACTAGTGCGATAGCGCGCCTTGGCGTGCTCTCGACAATGGTCTCGAAGCTGAAGTCGGTGTAGCTGAATTGCCTGTCGGCGATGGCGGGGATGCCGCTGTTCCATCGGTCCGGGACTCCTTGGTGGCCGAGCATGACTCCTAGACTTCCACGCACAATGCCGGAAACGGTGTCGAGCGAGCTTATGCTAGATCGGACCTGCTCGCGACGCGTCGGCGGCTGATGGACCAGCGAGGCGCAGCTGTGGCGAGTGGGGCGTTCGTTTGCAGCAATTCTAAATGCCGCCTGATTTGGGTTTTTGCCGCCGCAGATGCCGGAT
>CAYWUV010000216.1:0-6930 GCA_964461235.1 uncultured Bryobacterales bacterium
GGCGCCACGGGGCCCGGGCGGTCCGCAGCAACGACGTCAGCAGGCGCTCTACGACATCTATGCCGACCCCACTGAGTCCAACAACGTTGCGGCCGACCACCCCGAGCTCGTGAAGGAGCTTGCAGCTGCCGCCCGGGCGATCGGCGCCGACGCTCCGGCGATGTCTCGAGGCTTCAGCCTGCGGGACGGAGGACAGTTCGTCCGGGTCGGCGCGATGCAGGGCTTCCCGGAGGATCGTGGGGCCCACGTCATCGACCGCGTGGACGAATGATCGCCGTGGCCGGCCTCGATGCCCTCGGTTGGAACGTCGTCTTGCGCCGTGCCGGTGTTGCCGGAAGGGCTCGGATTCGAGTCTTCCTGCCAGTAGGCAGCCTTAAATCCCCCTTTTACGGCTCCATTTCTTGGAAATCTCTTATTCTTGCCGTAAGACCGGGCATGTCAATCGTCTTGGGTAGTGCTGACACAAACTACGGTTCGATTACCTTCTCCTTGTGAACCTGTGGTTGACACAAGCGGCGGAACGAAAGTTCCGCCGCTTACTGTTTAGGGTGGATTTTCTGTCGCGTGAAGCGCCTCGTCGTCAATGCTGACGACTTCGGATTCACCACGGATGTGAACGAGGGCATCCTCCGCGGCCATGTCGAGGGCATCGTCCGGTCGGCATCGCTGATGGCGAACGGCTCCGCGCTAGAGCACGCCGTAGCAATTTCGCGAAGACATCCCGAGCTGGGTGTGGGCTGCCACTTGGCTCTCGTCCAGGGCGAGTCCTTGGCCCGCCCGGGAACCCGTCTCCCAGCCACTCTCGCGCAGTTGCTGGCCGCGCCGCCTTCCGCCGAGTTCATGCTGGCAGAATCCAGGGCGCAGGTGGAGGCGATCCTAGCCCGGGGGGTCCGACCGACGCACCTGGACACTCACAAGCACACCCACCTTTTGCCGCGCGTCCTCGATGTGGTGGCGAGAGTGGCGGATGACTACGGGATCCGCTGGATTCGCAAGCCGTTCGATGTTCCCATCGGATGGGCTCCGGCATTCCGATCGTGTGTCGCGCTGGTGGCGAAGCCGTTTCGCATTCCGTTCGAGGAGCGTCTGCGAAGGGCCCGATGCCGCACCACCGACTACTTCGCGGGTTTTCGTTTGACCGGATCTCTCGCGGTTCCGCACCTGGTGGCTCTGCTCGGCTCGCTGCCCGACGGACTCGGGGAGTTCATGTGCCACCCGGGCGTGTACGGTCCCGAGCTGGCCAAGGCCGACACGCGGCTCAAGCAGAGCCGTGAAGCGGAACTGGAGGCGCTCTGCTCCCCAGCAGTCAGGCGGGCGGCCGAGCAGCAGGGTGTCAGCCTCGTCTCCTACCGAGACCTCTGAAGCCGAGCGCTAGTGCCCCGATTGCTGCGGCACCCTATACTTCACATTTCGTCGACCAGGTGCCCGAGCTTGTCGCGCTTTGTCCGCAGGTACGGGAGCGCGAGATTGCCGGCGTCAGGGACGCAGGGCAGGCGCTCCATGACGCGAATCCCCGCCCTCTCGAGCGCTTCGACCTTGGCCGGGTTGTTGGAGAGCATTCGCACGCTGGCGAGGCCGAAGTGCTTCAGAACCGCCACGGCGAAGCCGTACTCGCGCTCGTCCGCGCCGAATCCGAGCTTCTGGTTGGCTTCGACCGTGTCCGCCCCGGCGTCCTGAAGCTGGTAGGCCATGATCTTGTTCAGCAGCCCTATGCCACGGCCTTCCTGCCGGTCGTAGATCAGCAGTCCGCATCCCGATTCGGCGATCATCGAAAGCGCCATGGAAAGTTGCGGCCCGCAATCGCACCGCAGGCTCCCGAACACCTCGCCGGTCAGGCACTGCGAGTGGATGCGCAGGAGCGGCGGCGTCCCTGCAGCAGCTAGGTCGCCTCGTGTGAGGACCACGATCTCTTGGGGCTCCCCGGATCCCGTGCCGCGGAATCCGACGATCCGGAAGTCGCCGTACCGAGTGGGGAGGTCCGCCTGGGCTACCTGCTCCACGGAACAGGCGGCAGCGGCACTGGTGGAATCCGGCATGGGGCGTGCTGGTTGCGGGAGGGCGTCACCGGATGCCTCGGGCGGGTTGGATTCCTCCGCGTCCCCCGAGAATCATTATAGTTAGGGTGGCCCTTGCCGGTGCCGGGTCTCGCCGATGGCGAATACCGACCTTCTCGTCACGCTCCTTGTGAAGATCGCTGTGCTGGCATCCATGGCCAGCATCGCCCTCAGGCCCAACTTCGCGAAGCGCCTCTTCCTCCGCGAACAGCGTACGCTCCGCCAGCGTCTTGAGATCGCGGCCCTGTTCGGGGTCGTGTTCGCCGGCGGCTCGCTCGTTCGGATCGTGCTGGGCTATCGCGCGGCCGAAGTCGGTCTCGAAGGGGCCTTTGTTTCCGGTCTGGTGGGGGGATTCGTCCCCGGGGCCGTGGCGGGCGCCCTGATCTCTCTTCCCGCGACGTTCGGACCCGGTCTCGAGTGGGTCACGCTGCCGTTGCTAGTCGGCGTCGGTGCCCTGGGAGGGCTTATGCGATCCCTGGCGCCCGATCCGGAGGAGGTGTGGCGATTCTCGCCGTTCTTCCTGTTCTCGCTGGCGGCGTGGGCCCGAGGGCAGATCCGGCATGCCGAAGGGGCGTATCAGTTCATCCTGCTGCTCAGCTGCCTGGCCGTCGAGTTCCTCCGCACCGAACTCGCTCTCCTGTTCGAGCAGCAGGGGCTCCTGTTCGCTCTGATCGGCTCTTCGGCTTCAATCCACCCTCTGACCCGGTTGCTCGCCTACGTGGCAACCGTCATGGGCATCGGGCTGACGCTCAAGGTCTGGAACAACACCCGGAACGAATGGAAGATCGAGAACCAGCAGCGCCTGCTCACGGAAGCGCGCATGCTCAATCTCGCCCGGCAGATGAACCCTCACTTCCTGTTCAACACGCTCAACTCGGTAACGTCGCTGATCCGCACCGACCCGGACCAGGCTCGCCAGGTGATCTACCGGCTTTCCACCATCCTTCGGGAACTGCTGAACATGAAGGCGTCATTCGTCCGCTTGCGGGACGAGCTGTCCCTGATCGACGACTATGTCGACATTGAGCAGGTTCGGTTCGGAAGCCGCTTGCAATTCGAAAAGGACATGGACGAGGCCGCAGGCTCAGCCCTGGTTCCCAGCATGATGCTGCAGCCGCTCGTGGAGAATTCCATCAAGCACGGTATCGGCCCGAAGCTCGGAAACGGAACGATCTGGCTCCGCGTCAGGCTGGGGGCCGGGCGGCTCCAGATCGAAGTGGAGGACGACGGTGTCGGAATCCCCGTGGAGGACATGCCCGGCGTCTTCCGCAAGGGAATCGGCGTCAGCAACGTGCGGGAGCGACTGGAGATGCTCTTCGGCACCGACTTCCAGTTCGCGTTCGAGCCCCGCCCGGACGGAGGCGTGCGAGTGCGCATCCAGATTCCGGAACTACGCGAGGCCGATCGCGCCGGGGACCCGGCCCGAGTTGAAGCGGTTTCCGGCTAGGTCACTCGATGGCAGGATCGATGTCGCTCTCGATGATCCACGTCCCGAGCTCCATCTCACCGGCGAGAAATTTCTCGTAGTAGCCGGCCCAGCGGGTGGCGACTGGGTACGAGTCGAACACGTCCCCTTGACCGAACATGCGCGGGTCGTCTTGCGCCTCGAGTGCCGTGACGAGCTCGGCTGCCAGTGATTCCTTGGCGGGGGCGTACTCCAGTTCCGCCGCGAGGTTGCGCACGCAGGCGGGGTCCTCGTCGAGGTTGTAGAGTTCCTCGGCCACCCGCTTGCCGAACGCGAGCTGCCAGTACTTGTCTGTCTCTCCGGACCGCCTCAGTTCGAGGATCTCGGTCTTGGTCGGGCTCGCATCGACCGCCAGGTAGCCGGTCTCAGGATTGCCGGCGGGCCATCGGTCGATGGCGAAGTTGCGCAGGTACAGGAGGTTGCCTTTGACGATTCCCCGGATGGGGTAGCCTCGGTCGTTCGGACGGCCGATATCGTGACGCTCCTTGCCAATGAGCACGTGGTCGCGCTGCGGATCGACCTGGCCGGACTCTTCCGATCGCAGGATGCTCAGCAGGCTGGTGCCTGCCGCAGGCTGCATGCCGGACGACTCCCAGTCCACGCCGGCGGCGTCGAGCATGGTGGGGGCCAGATCGACGAAGCTGACGAAGTCGGTCACCGAGCGGCCGGAATGCGGCACGGCATCCAGCCACATCATGGCCAGCGGCAGGTGGTTCGAAAGCTCGTACTTCTGGGCCTTTACGCGCGGGAAGGGCATGCCGTTATCGGAGGTGACGATGACCAGCGTGTTGCTCAGCTGCTCCCGATCCTCCAGCATCTGCAGCATTCGGCCGAGATGCCGGTCGAAGTGCTCGATTTCGTAGGCGTAGTCGAGCATGTCGTGCCGGACGGTTTCGCTGTCGGGCCAAAACGGGTAGACCTCGTCGATGTCCTCGATGCTCTTTCCCCCGATCTGGGCCCCCGACTGGAACTCATACGCGCGGTGAGGCTCGCGGGAGCCGTACCAAAAGGCCCACGGCTGGCCTTCCGGAGCCGCATCGAGAAAGTCCTGGAAGTTTCCGGCGTAGTCGGATCTAGCGATGAATGGCGTGGGAGGGTCGGCTTCGCGGCTGTTGAACGGCGTACCGATCAGGAGCCGGGGATTGCCGTCGGCGTCCTTGGCAATTCCCGGTGCCCATCCCTTGGTCGTCATGCCGACAAAGTAGCCGTTCTCCTGAAGGGCCTCGGGATACGTCTTGAATTCCAAGGGAAAGAAGGCCATGTGATTGCCCGCCGGTCCCAGCTGCCAGGAATTGCGACCCGTCAGGATCGAAGCCCGCGACGGAGCGCACTTGGCGTTGGGTGTGTACGCGTTGTGGAACAGGACTCCGTCCCGCGCGACGCGGTCGAAGTTGGGTGTGCTGACCCATTTCGTGCCGTAAGCGCTCATGTGCGGGTACGACGCGTCGTCCGCAATCGCGAACAGGATGTTGGGTCTGGGCGGGGGATCTGCCGAGCAGGAAGTCAGTAGGGTTACGAGGGAGAACGCCAGAGCCAGGAAGAGGGCCATGGTGGATTCGAGCGTAGCATGGCCTTCTGGCTGGCTTCGGGCACCTAGGGGAACGGTCTTCAGGTGGGTCGAAGCGAGTGTCGAGAAACGATGTCGAGGGGCACGCAACAACAGGCCGTCAGGCCAATTCGATACCACCCGGAACGCCTTACTGCCGTCCTGCGAAGGAGCGCAATCGCCTCCCCGTCCGGACCCATGGCTGCCTGCGGTCCCCCTCGCGCCAAGCTGTCCGAGGCAAGCTCAAGCCCCCGACCGTTGTACTTTCAATCCTCGTTTTCGCGGCTGCTACGCGTTGCGCGCGTCGGCGGCCTTCGATGCCATAGGCCTTGAGGCTGCGAGTGAGCAAAGGGGCGAAGGCTTCGTCCAGACGGTCCAGAATATGGATGCGTTGCGGAGCGAGTCAGGGTTCACGCCTGGAGCCGCGCCTGTAGTCCGGCCTTGCTTGGACGTGGCTTCGGTGACTGCGAGCACCCCGTCCGGCGGGGCAGAACTGCCGTTTGCGGATTATGGTTGCCTACGAGAACCTGCCCCAACGGTCAGTTGAACCGAGCGAATCGGGAACTCTGGCCGACGGCCCCCCGCGAGGATAAAACAGATGGATCGAACGCCCTACCCGGGCTGTCCGTGTGTCGCCGTTCGGACCCATTCGTAAAGAATTCAATGGGTCCTTGGGTCAGTCCACAACATCAATTGTCGTGCCTGACGACTGCCGGGTGCATGTCGATGATGCAGTCCGCGATTAGATCACCGACCAATAGAGCGAGATCGGAATTTCGCGGTGGAAGACCTGTAATCTCTGCGTGTGACGGGTCGGCATCGAAGTGTTCGGTTGCTGCTAGTGGATCGTGGACGATTCGCAGAGAATCCAACTCAGTGGTGACCACACGTATTACCGTGCCAACGTTCATTTCCGCAAAACGCCCGTTTGGCCTTAGGCGCAGTCGGCACAATCGTCGCACTTCGTTCAGCTGAAGCTTCTTACCCGGTTCAAAGGCCTCAAGCCAATTTACAGCCAGTCCTGTCTCGCCCGACGTGGCGGGGCGCACACGGAATTCCGAACCGTCTGCTGTTCCATCCTCTTGGATCATGCTCGGCCTGACATAACGGACGATGTGGTCGTCGGCCGGTAGACTGTACCCCTTCATTCGCAGAGCAGCGACTGTAGTGCAAAGGCATCTATCTGCCGCTCTACCCCTTCAAAGGAGTCGCGTCCAGCAGCCCTCGAAACGTGTTGACCAGGAGTGCGACGCTTGGAGATCACATACTGCACCATCCCACCGCCAAGGAATTGCAGGCCTAGACGCGATCCCTCTCGATCCTTCCATATCGCTCTGAGGTTTCCCTTCCGAATTCTAGGAGCCGATCGAACAAAGTGCCGGAAATCGATTTCGGAGACTGGATTCAGGATATACCCGTCATTCACAGCCTCATCCTTTAGATCCTTTAGCAGTTCCACGCGAGCCATGTAGGAATCGTCCTTGCTCCGCAAGTTCTGTGGGTCCGCATCGAAACCAGACCCTGACTGTTTGCTGCGGTCCGCAAGGATGGCAGGACCCAATGTCGGGTCCCTGGCTCCACCGGATGCAATCGCCTTCGCACTCAAATGCTCCAAAGAACGGATTGTTCCTCCGATTTCACGGTCTGCGTGACCGAAATCGTCGAATGCGGCTTGCTGATTCGAGACCCACTCTATTCTTGGAGGGTCACGGCCCTCGTCAATCCGAAGGTATCCGTCCCCTTCAATATTCAGGGCACTCAGGTCTAGCGCCAATGTCAGGCTCTCGAGTTTGCTAGCGAGCCCGGCCTCAGAGGTGGTCCGGGGATTCTGGACCACGCGCTAAGGTGTACTTCGCCAGTGTCGA
>CAYWUV010000217.1:0-6841 GCA_964461235.1 uncultured Bryobacterales bacterium
GAGCATCTGATTTGTAATCAGACGGTCGGGGGTTCGAATCCTCTCGCCGGCTCCAGTCGCTAGGGCTTCGCTCGGAACGCATCGCAACTTCGGAGCAGGCCGGATGCCTCGCAGGGTGGCGGGAGTAACTCAATGGTAGAGTCACAGCCTTCCAAGCTGTTGGTTGCGGGTTCGATTCCCGTCTCCCGCTCCATTCCCCGCCTAGGGCCGACGTAGCTCAGTCGGTAGAGCGCGTCCTTGGTAAGGACGAGGTCACGGGTTCGAGTCCCGTCGTCGGCTCCAGTCTTCTTATGTAAGTACATGATAATACAGATATTATATTCACTTGGGAAACTCTGTCCAACATTTGGCCCCACACTTGGAATCGCATAGGCAGTGCGGTTGTTCCAGACGCCGCACTTCACGGAAGGGCAGTTCGGACCGGATCTACGAACCGCGCTCGTTGCCGAAACGCTGTTTCGGGGAAATCGCCCGAACGAAACAACTCCGGGGCGGCTAAGGAGGCTCGAGCGAAGCACGTGGGGCTAAGTTAACTGATTACAGGACAATGAGTTGTGCAGATGGGCAGGACGAGTGGGACCCCTTTAGCGAAGCAAGCGCCGGGCGGGAGCGACCCCTCCGAAAACGGCCCTCGCGTGCGCAAACGGGCCTTGCGGAGAGGTCGCTCCTAGAACTTTTCCTTGCAGGAAGGCCGCGCGTCCCCGGAGGATCGCTGGGGTGCCCGCCGCCGGCGTCGAGTCATTCTGGGGGATGCTCAAGCGCGGCTATCACGGAACCTTCCATAAGATCAGTCCCGAGTACCTGAACCGCTACGTCCAGGAGTTCGCCGGTCGCCAGAACGTCCGTGAGTCTGACAACAGCAACGTGCTTCTCGGACTGCCAGCGGCTCAGGTGCATGACCATCGCGCTCGCGGTTCCGTAGTTGCCCAGCTCGATCGCGAGTGGAACGATCCCGAGCAGCGGATGATCGCTCAGTTTCGACGCGAACTGGCCGATTACCAGAAAGGCAATCCAGAACGTCCAGAAAACAGGCAGTATCCTCGGCGGCCGGTTGTCATCAGGATCGGGATTCGACACCATGAAAATTTCGTGCAACGCGCTGTAGGGCTTCCACAAATGGAAGATCGGGACGAACTGCCAAATCACTACCCAGGCCGGACTGTAGCGGAGCGCGGAGTCGCTGAGCGCCTATGCGTTGCGGCTGGCTTTCCATATCCACCACAGGCCTCAGAAGTAGAGCAGCGGGTAGAAGAACATCGTGAAAAGCCCGAATAGCCCGCTGATCAGGCCGGGAGCGTCGTTGTCCGGACGATCCAGCCAAAGCGTGAACATCGGGGAAATGACGATGGCCGACCAGAGGAACCCGCACATGACCCGTGACGGGAGTAACAAGTCCTCGTAGCCTCGTTTCTCGATCCGTCGCGCGTTGAGAATCAGATCCGTTTCCGTCATCGCGGCTTAGTCTACCCAGACTTGTAGCCACAAACCGGGAGGAAGCCATGAATGAGAAGGAGCTGATCCAAACCATCCTCGCTGTGGGCACCGACCTCGGAGCCATCGTGATCCACCACCAGCGCACGGCCCGCAGAGACGCCGCCGAGATCCTTGAAGAGAGATCGCCTCAGTCCGTCTAACCATTTCCGATCTCTGCTATGCGATCGAGCGGTGGGGCGATCCAGACTTGTGATTCGCCCACTCGTGCTGACCTATAAGACGCTAATCGTTCGGAACGGCCTCAGTCCTGGAGCGCGGGCATATGCGTCCCAGGACTGTAGCGAATCTTCTGGTCAATAACCTCGAAGGCCGGTCGGTTCAGAATCTGGCCCGGAATCCCCTCGACTTCGATGAACCGAAGGATCTTGGCGATTAAGCCCATGTCCCTCTTCATGCTCAACAGCGCCCCCTGATCTTAGTCAATCGCTCACTCATACGGAACGAACACCGTGCCCTTCGCCAAGTCCGAAGCTCGAACCAGTCCGATGTCATCTAGGGTCCGATCGAGCGTGGCGATCGCGATGCTCATGACTTGGTACCAGAGGCTGTCATCGTGCTTGTCTCTCAACCGGCCGTGAACCCTGAGTATGTTGATCCATCCTCCGTACGGGCGCTCGTAGAACCTGCCCGCATGCGGAATGTAGAGTCAGAGTGCCTACTCAACCTGATAGAGCTTGCCGATCTCCGGCTGGTCTTGAGCGATAGTCTTGTGGTGGTTGGCCGCGACCGTTGACAGAGTCAAGGTCGCGACCAGCACCAATCTTGACAGCCCGTTACTGCGACACTCCGATCGCCGCTAAGTACTCCGTTTAATAAGTTCGCTAGCGAATTACGCGGCCAGGCGGCGGGTCGGTAGCGCGGCGGACCGGGTGATTGGACACACGTGAGCGGTAGCTGCAGGTCAACGCATGCGAATTTCCATTCGAACGGCTTCGCGATCGCTTCGTAGTCGCGCTGAAGGGGTGAGCAAGCGCAGGGCGAGGTCATCGAGGCAGGCGAAGTCGTGCGGCCCGAGTGCCTTGCGCTGCAGCACGGAGACTTAGGTCTGAAAGTGTAATCTCGTGGCAAGCCTTGTGTTGGCGCCGCTGCAGTCAGGCAATTGCAGGATGTACATCGGCACGGCCGACAAGTCTTGCTATCTCGGTGGCAAGAGCGAGATCGTCCTCACGAATCCCGACGATTCCGGCATGAGAGTGATTTCCCGGAAGCGGCCGATGTTCAAACTGTATCTTTCGCTGGATTTGAGCAGCCGACTCCCGAGAACGACCAACGTTGAGGACCGCAAACCTGCCATTCTGTTTGAGACGAAAACTGCGATGCTGGAATCCGTCGCGAACCTTCACTATTGCAACGGCGATGTCTCGCGCATCAAGAATATCGAGCCAATTCACAGACAAGTGATCCTCGTCTGGCCTAGGAAGAAAGGCACTAGCGATAGGCAAGCCGTTCTGGACTGCTGATGGCTTGCAATACCGCGAGACATGATCAGTATCTGGAATGATCTGAACGCTCACAACTGCCTCACTAGCTGGCCTGTAAAGTCCCGGACTGCATCGATGGCTTTGTGTCTCTCTAGCTCTCCGTTAATCCGCCGTCTCTGGTTGAGAGGGTGTGAAGCACAGCCAATGCCCGCGAACCGAATCCAGTCGTTGGGGAGGAATTCCATAGCAAGGATCCCATCAGGCAAAGTCCTCCACTGGCCAACTGCAAATCCCCTAGGTGTGAGGCCGATCTCTGGGTCAGGAAATTGTCCTTCGCTCAGGACAAAGCCTGCCAAAGTTCGAAGCGACTCAAATTCAATGAGCGGTTCATCAGGGTCGTCATCGTGCAGACCCTCGAGATAAACGAGGCGGTCAGCGACAGAGTTTCGACCAAGCTCGCGCAACAAGTCGATGATCTCCCGGATCGTCGACGCCATTTCAAGATAGAGACGCCACGAAACCATTTCTTGCAGCCTTGACCCCGCATCGGCAAAAACCTGTGAGGTGCCAGCACCCGTTGCTGTGCAACCGTGGCCGGCACTCGGAAACGGGATATGTATGATCCGCCATTGAGACATTTCGTCCCTTCTCGCCGCCGCGGCAGCCAGCCCGGCTGCCACGGCCACAATGTCATGCAGCTTTCGACTCCTCGCTATTCCTTCGGACCCAGATGAACGGTCATGAGGACCATAGCCAGAGTGATCGTCGGTAGCAGCTGGCACCGAAATCGTTGGATGGCTAGCGGTCTCTGGAAGAGCAGTAAGCAAGGAATCGATCCCTTTGGCTGCCAAACCTGAATCGGCGATCGTAACTGGGTTCAGTCTCACGGTTATGCACCCCCTAGCAATTGTTCGAGCGCTGCGATCACAAACTCTTGACGTCGTGGCCAGAAACCGATTGCATGACGAAGAGCGTTCGCGTCAAGCGGACCTTCGTGATGCACGTTGCATGTCGCAATGACAGCGGGCACGGGTTGCTCATTACCCAGATTCGAGTTCCCACCATCCAAGGACAGAAGACAAACTACTCCCGCTCCCACATCAAGCGTGAATTTGGGAACCATACTTCGCACCGCCGGTTCACCATGCAACCAGATCCCATCCCTAAGGTACTGCTTGGTGAGCCACTGTTGTGGGTCATCTGTCCGAATGGCCACGACGCAATTTAAGCCAAGGCTCCGATAGGGAACATGCGGAAGTCTATCCACGTATGAGACGACCAAGTCATAGGCCAGATAGCTGTCTCGGAACTGAGACTCGCAGGCCTCAACGACTGTAAGCTTAGTTTGGTCAACTGTCCATTCAATCCCATTGTGAAACCGGATATTCGAAAACTGCGGAGTGGTGATCGCTAGTTTGGGTTCCCAATCCGTCGGCACGATCCGTTGGGACTTCAAGAAGTCGGGATTCAGAATCGACGGGTTATGAAATTCCGCCGTTACTACGACACTTACTGAATGCAACCAGAAGAGTGCTTCGTCTGGCGAGTTGGATTGCGGGCGTGAGGACGGCATATGTCAGTCCAAGGGTGCCTGCGAATCATCCCCATTCCCTTCGCCCTCTACACTAGAGCCACCGTTCGGCTGTACGAGCGCAGGAAAGAGGCGCAAAAATCGAAGGAGTTGAAATCTCCGGTTGCGAGCACGCAACAGGTACATTCAGTCTCAGTCTAGAGGATTTACGACCCGGTTCGCGACTACTCCCATTGAACACTGTTTGCTTCTAGATCGACCCAGGGCATAGGGTATCCAGTAGTTGCAGCAACGGATACTCGCAAGAAGTTCTCCGGAGACGATCAATTTAGGTAGTCGGCCCACTCCTGCATCAGCCTCCGGCGGCGTTCGTACAGGTCCGAACGCATGTAAGCGGCTTCGACCTTATCGGGGTTCACATGCCCAAGTGCGAGCTCCGCAACCTCACGCGGCGCGTCGGACAATTCTGCGGCCCAGCTGCGTGCGGGTTCCGGAAACTCTGGCACACCCTGACCCCTTGAGATTCGAGCTTCTGCTAGGTACCCCTTCAGATGGGGGGCCGTCCGAAGGCCCCTCGCTGACGGAGGGTGCCGCAGTGCACGATGCAACCAAGCGATTCGAGATCGAGACCCTGCTCAAGGCCGGTCTTCCTAAGGCCCGGATGGCGGAAATTGCCGAGGTCTCGCTGCGGACCGTTCACCGGGTCCGGGCCGAGGTCGAGGCGTGCTCCGCCGAGACGGAGGGGACAGACACAGAGGCCGGCACGGAGGCGCCGCGCCGTCCGCCGGACGGCGGGCCAGACCGGCCCTCGAAGACGGCGGACTACCGGGAACTGGTGGCTTCCATCTTGGAGGCGCAGCCCGGGCTGAAGACCCTCAAGGTCCTGCGCCGCGCGCGCTTGGCCGGCTATGGCGGCGGCAAGACTGCCCTGTACTCCTTGGTGCGGGAACTGCGACCACAGGCGGTTCGCCCAATCTGCCGCTTCGAAGGCGTTGCGGGCGAGTTCACGCAGCACCCTCATCCCGCCGCGCCTCACGAACCTCGCCAGAGCGAGCCGCCGTGAGAACCAGAAACTCGAACGCGAGCACGGTGGCGCGGTAGGCGTCAGTACCTCGAATCATTGCGATCGCGGCAGCGACCTCGCTATGCGGCAATGCACGCTGGTGCTTGCGGACCACGCCATTCTTGGGGAGCGCCGCGCCAATCGAATCGCCGGCCGGGTTGTCCTGCCGGTAGCCTTGCGCAACGGCCCACTTCATCACGGCTCCAATGCGCTGGCGTACCCGTTTGGCAGTCTCGGCTTTGGTGGTCCAGATCGGAAGCAGGACCGACATAACGTCGGCCGCAGTGATGACGGAAACTTGCTTGCGCCCGAGCCGAGGCAAGACGTAGTCTCGAAGGGTTGCACGCCAACGCTTTGCGGTCTTGCCGCTGTCCTTCCACCCCAGCTCATGAATGCCGATGACTGTTTCGACTGCCTCCGCGAACGTCGGAATGCCCCGACTAGGGCGCAGCGCTCTCGGGTCGCCTCCAGCCCTAGACAGCTTCCGGTATTCAAATGCCGCTTGTCGGGCCTCGGCCAAGGAGACATACGGCCATGATCCAAGGCCAAGATCAACGCGCTACCCCTGGACAGTACCGCGCTATATCCACTGCTTGCTGCCAGTGGGCAGGACGCGCAGGATGAGTCCATGCCTGTCGCAGTACTTGTCGGGGCCGTACGGCTTGCCGCTGTGGCGGACGTTCTTGGCGAAGGCGGCGGAAATCGAACGCTTGGTGTCTACCATTTCGTACACCATCTCGTCCCACAAAAAAATCGGGATGCGAAGAATCTGAGCGGGACCGACTGGATCACTATAGTACCACGAAACGTTTTATTACCAGCAACTTATAGGGAATTTATGGGACACCCAGAGAAATCACAGATGCCCGAATTGGAGCCCGTCGCTGGCTCCAGACGAATGCTAGCGAGGCTGCGCCCGACCAACAATACCGGACTTTGGGCCCCAAGACACAACGCGACTTCAGCATCGGGCCCAGGCAGGCAGACTGCCCAGACAAGCGACCGGCGGGCCTAGATGTGGATTCAAGGGAGTCAGTTCGTGCTCCACCGAGTTCGCTCCCCGAGTCGCGGGACGGCTTGGCCACGCACTGGAGGGCGTTAGGTGTCCAGCCCCGAGGGACGGGTACCGCTCGCGAAGTTCCGGAGTCGCTCCTCCAATGCCCGCACTCTATGCTCTGCAGCATCGGCCCGGTCCTCTGCAGCATCGGCCCGCTCCCGCTCCGCATCGGCCCGCTCCCGCTCGGCGGCCGCCCGGTCGCGCTCGGCGATGGCCTGGCCCTCGGCGAGCCGACGCCGACGCTCCGCTTCCTCCAGCGCTCCGTCGAACTCCTC
>CAYWUV010000218.1:0-6824 GCA_964461235.1 uncultured Bryobacterales bacterium
GGCGGCCAGCGCCGCGAAGCTCTCCTCATCCCGCAGAAACGCGAATCCCAACAGCGACCTCTCGGCACGCGCTTCTACATGGCCTTGCTCGCCGTCATCTGCACCACCCAACAGGGCGCCCGTCTCCATCACGAAGCCCCCGCCCGCCACCGGGCGGCTCACCGAGACGAAGCGGCTTCCATCCCTGCGGTAGCGTGTGAAGGTGACGTCGGTCTCCTCCAGAGAGGGGTTGAAGACGAACAGCAGGGTCGCTCTCTCACCCTCCGACTGGACGATCGGAAAGAAGAGCCGCCGGGCGAGATCGAACTTGCCGGACAGCCCGTCCAGCTTCCTGCCGCTGCCGGCGCGGTCCCCCACCATGAACAGGCTCTGCAGGTGCCCCTGCCCGCCCCTCGCGATGACGACGGCGTCGCTCTCGGGTTCGCAATCGATCAGCTCGCAGACCATCCGGGCCAGTTGCCCCTTCCCCGCCAGCGCCGGCTCCAGCTCCACCTGGCGGTGCGTCTCCCCGCCGCCGTCCACGACCGACAACGCCACGGCATTGTCGGCGTCCGTCGGGTTGTGGAGCGCCATGCCCACCGCCGGGGCCTCTCCGGGCAGATCGAGCGAAACCGGCGCCAGGGCGGGAGCCGCCAGCACCGGCGCGCCGAAGCTCGCAACCACGCCGTTGCGGCGCAGATCATCATCGCCGCGGGCGCCGTCGATGAAGTGCAGCTCGATCCGCCTCGCCTCGCAATGGCCTTGTCGAGCCGCGTCCTGCGGGAATCGCGCGCCGGTTTCTCCGTCGTATCCGAATGGATACCATTGCGGCGCGCCCGTGTCGGCAGCGGGGCCGTATTGCCAGTAGCTGTTCACCTCCAGGCCGGCCGGAAGGTACACGCTCACCGTGACCTCCCCTCCCCGTCCCACACGACCGAGATAAAAGCCGAGGAAGCGGATCGGCGCCGTGACATCGGGCGGTAGCGGTGGGTAACCCCGTGGGAGCCGTGACAAGGTTCGGATCCCGCTGAGGCGGATCGGTCCCGGAACCGCCAGGGTGACGTACCGTCCGTCCCTCGCGTTGGGGAAGGAGACGACATGCGACTGCTCGGCATCGGGGACGCCGTCACAGTTGCCGTCGCCGTTGTTGGGCGCTTCCGACTCGATGCGGTCCTCATAGCCGTCCTCGTCCTCGTCCGGGTCCGGGGGTGGAGGCGGAGGCAGCGGGGGGAGCGTTGCGTCGTTGTCCAGGATGGTCCCGGTGGCGGTCCGCCGCCGCAGCAATACCGCCGGAGCGTCCCCCAGAGTCACCCTCAGCGTCTCGGCGGGTTCAACGGCCGTGTCGTCGATCGTCGGTACCCTGACGGTCCCGCTGCTGGTCGAATCATCGCTGTCGGTGTTGGCCGGAATCGTCACGCTGCCCGCCGCCGTTGCGGTGTAGTCCGCGCCGCCGGCGGCGCTGCCGTCCCTCGTCGCGTAGCTCAGCGTCAGCCCGCCCGTGGCCCCGGCTACTCCCCGCACCGGATAGGTCGAGTGCTCCACCACGAAGTCGAGCGGCTGGCCTTCGGTGGCCGCAGCGTCCGCGATGCTCGCGCAGGACCATACGGTCAAGTCGCCGTCCGTACGGCGGGTCTCCAGTGCCGCCGGCAGTGTCGCGCTGGCGTCCAGATCCGTGCCGCACAGCGAGAGACCCTCAAGGCTGGTCAGACTGCCGAGTTGGCTCGGAATCCCTCCCGTGAAGGGGTTGCCGGCCAGATGAAGCAGCTGGAGAGTGGTGAGGGAGCCCAGCGTGGCGGGGATGCCTCCCGCCAGCTTGTTCTGGTGGAGGCGGAGGTACTGGAGGCTGATCAGGGCGCTCAGGTCGGGAATGCTCCCCGTCAATTGGTTTCCGCCGAGGTAGAGGGTGCTGAGACTGCTCGGGAAAACGCTGGCGTCAATGCTCCCCGTCAGTTGATTGTTGTCGAGACTGAGAGTGGAGAGGCTGGTGAGCGCGCTCAGGTCGGGAATGCTCCCCGTCAGTTGATTGTTGTGGAGCTGGAGATTCTGGAAGTTGGTGAGCGCGCTCAGGTCGGGAATGCTCCCGCTGAGTTGATTCTTGAAGAGGTGGAGTTGTCGGAGTTCGGTCAGCGCGCTGAGGTCCGGGATACTCCCGCTGAGTTGGTTCTGGAAAAGCACGATTACCTCGAGATTGGTCAGAGCGCTGAGGTCCGGGATGCTCCCCGTCAGTTGGTTGTCGTGGAGATTGAGCCTCTGGAGGCTGGTGAGCGCGCTCAGGTCGGGAATGCTCCCATCCAGCCCTTGGGAAATGAGAGAGATTTCCGTGACGCGGTTGGCGTTCGAGGCCAGGGTGATCCCATCCCACGAGGCCATGCTCAGCGTGTTGGCCCAGTTCAGGCTCGCCGTGCCCCGTAAGGTATCCATGAGCCCGAGCAGCGCGGCGCAGTCGCCGGCCAGGGCCGCGGGGTCGGAGGGAGCAGGGGTCACGCCGGTGATTGCGACGTCGGTCGTCGCACAGGTCTGGGCCGCTGCCCCGCTTGCCAATCCCAACAGCAGGGCCAGGCTCGACAACGCCATCGCCAACCCCCGCCAGCGAAGGCCAACGCCGCCGCAGGGGAGCGCCGTTCCGCCCATCCGGGCGGCAGCGGCAGCGCAATGTTCCCAAGAAGCAGTAAGCCCGCCGACCGGGTGCGCGCAATCAGAGGGGTAGGCTGGACGGGGATCGCTCCTGGCTCCTGATAACACCCATACGCACTGTGCCGTCTCTTTTGTCAAGCCCCTTTTCTATCACTTTTCGTAAGTGACTTGTCGGACCGGCCGGCGCGGGAGAGAAAACCGCCGATCGCTCGATGTCCGCCCATCAACAACACCAGCTCCCGCTCTGCTGCCTCTGCGGGGACCCGGCCCTCTACCGCTGACGCTCTCGGGGCTTCCACCTCCGTCCGGGGCGATCATAAGAAGGCGTGACGCCGCAGATCGTTGTCTGTCCATCCGACCGCCGAAGCGATCTGCCGGAGTGTGCCATGGGGGAAGGTGTCGGAATCCTTCGTGTAGGGAACGACCACGACACCGCCGTCAGGGTGGGAAAAGACGTGATGGCTCCCGCGGGTTCGCTTGAGCGTGTACCCGTCTTTCGTGAGGGCGCGGGTAAGCTGGCGCGCCGTGATGCCCCATTTCAAACGCTCACCACGACGGCTGGGGATTCGGTCTCGGTGAGAATGGCGGCGGGCGGGATCGGCTTGCCTGCGCCCTGGAGTTCCTCGAGAACAAGCTGGATCGCTTCCTTGATTTTTTCAAGGGCTTCCTCCTCGGTGGATCCCCAGGTCAGGGCACCCGGAAGCTCGGGGCAGTGCGCGCTATACGCTTTGCGACCATCCTCGAACTCGTCCGGCTCTACGACGACTTTGAAGACGTAACTTTTCAAGGAACTCCTCCCAGCTCAAATGGTAACTTTTGGGCGGGTCTCATGCCAGTAGCCTTGAGATGGTGGCGGGGCTGGAGTTTACCGATGTCGCGCAACTGCTCGGCAGCCGACGCTGGTCAGGGGCTGCCGGGGCGGGATGTGATGGCCGACAGGTACTGCCCGTTGCGGCCACTCAACAGCGCGAAGCTGATCACCGGCCGGTCGCTGATGATTTGCAGATGTCCTCCCACCTGCTTGAATTGCGGGTCCAACAACCACTCCGCTTCGAGAGAGCCGCTCAAACGGCTGCCGGGGGCGATCGACAGGATCCGCTCCGGAGCGCTCTGCCGTCCCGTCGGGTCGAACACGCGCAGCGTCACCATCGCCGTCTGCGGTCCGGGATTGAGAATCGACAGCGAGGTGAACATATGGCTGTCGGGGCGGTCGCTGTGCGCCACCTGCAAAAAAGAACGGGCCGGGCGGTCTTCCGGGCCGACCAGGGGCAATACGGTCCGATTGCCTCCCCTCACTACCTCCACGGCCCCCAACACCCGCGGCTTGGCGAAGTGATGCAGCGGGCCTGCCGTCACCGAGAAATCGAGCTGCAAGTAGCCTTCGATGAGGCCTTCCTGCTGCGCAGAGGGGGGAAGTTGCAGCAGCGCGCCAACGTCGCTGACCAGCAGCAAGCTGCCGGCAGCGCGTGAAAGCTCCCGCTCGGCCTCGCCCAAGGGATGGCCGTGGTTGTCGAAAGCACGCACCCGTAACCGCGTCGTGTGGCCCGCAAGGGCCGAGAGCACATAGAGGGACGTGCGGCTTTCTGCTCCCAGCTCGAAGTGCGGCGCATGAAAACTCCCGTCATCGGGGAGATCCTGGGGCGGCTGGGCGGCCAGCGCCGCGAAGCTCTCCTCATCCCGCAGAAACGCGAATCCCAGCAGCGACCTCCTGGCTCTCGCTTCCACATGGACTTGCTCGCCGTCATCCGCACCACCGAACAGGCCTGCGGCCGTCTCCATCACGAAGCCCCCGCCCGCCACCGTGCGGCTCGCCGACCCGGAGAGGCTTCTATCCCCGCGGTAGCGCCTGAAGGTGACGTCGGTCTCCTCCAGAGAGGGGTTGAAGACGAACAACAGGGTCGCACGGTCACTCTCCGACTGGACGATGGGAAAGAAGAGCCGCCGGGCGAGATCGAACTTGCCGGACAGCCCGTCCAGCTTCCTGCCGCTGCCGGCGCGGTCACCCACCATGAACATGCCCTGCAGGTGCCCCTGCCGTCCCCGCGCGACCACGGCGGCCGCGCCGCTCTCGGGTTCGCAATCGATCAGCTCGCAGACCATGCGGGCCAGTTGCCCCTTCCCCACCAGCGCCGGCTCCAACTCCACCTGGCGGTGCGTCTCCCCGCCGCCGTCCACGACCGACAACGCCACCGCATTGTCGGCGTCGGTCGGGTTGTGGAGCGCCACGCCCACCGCCGGGTCCTCTCCGGGCAGGCCGAGCGAAACCGGCGCCAGGGCGGGAGCCGCCAGCACCGGCGCGCCGAAGCTCGCAACCACGCCGTTGCGGCGCAGATCATCATCGCCGCGGGCGCCGTCGATGAAGTGCAGCTCGATCCGCCTCGCCTCGCAATGGCCTTGTCGAGCCGCGTCCTGCGGGAATCGCGCGCCGGTTTCTCCGTCGTATCCGAATGGATACCATTGCGGCGCGCCCGTGTCGGCAGCGGGGCCGTATTGCCAGTAGCTGTTCACCTCCAGGCCGGCCGGAAGGTACACGCTCACCGTGACCTCCCCTCCCCGTCCCACACGACCGAGATAAAAGCCGAGGAAGCGGATCGGCGCCGTGACATCGGGCGGTAGCGGTGGGTAACCCCGTGGGAGCCGTGACAAGGTTCGGATCCCGCTGAGGCGGATCGGTCCCGGAACCGCCAGGGTGACGTACCGTCCGTCCCTCGCGTTGGGGAAGGAGACGACATGCGACTGCTCGGCATCGGGGACGCCGTCACAGTTGCCGTCGCCGTTGTTGGGCGCTTCCGACTCGATGCGGTCCTCAAAACCGTCCTCGTCCTCGTCCGGCGGTGGCGGCGTCCGGTCGTCGTCTCGGATCGTCACCCGGACCGACGACGGACTGCCCGCCGTCACCTCCGGCGGCAGCGTGCCCAGCGCCACCATGAACGTCTCGTCGTCCTCGTCAGCGTCATCCGCCGTCGTGACCGTGCCGCTCCCCGAGAGCTGACCGCCGCCGATCGTGATGCTCTCCAGCAAGCCGTAGTCGTCCGGCTCGGCCGTCATCGCCGTCATGGTCAGCGGGACCGTCACGGCGCTCGACATCACACTGGACAGCGTCGCCGTCACGAGTACCGGATCGCCTTCGGGCACGTGCGGATTCGGGGCCGCCGACAGGCTCACCGTGGGTTTGTCGGGTTTGTCGTCTTCTTCGATTGTCAGGATGGACCACGGGGAGAAGCGACCGGGCTCGGTCGGGCCGTTCTGCCGGTCCACATTGTGCAGCCTGGCCCCAAGGCGTTTCTGCGCAGGCCCGACCACGTCGTTGTCCACCGCCGTAATCGTCACTCTCCCCGTGCTCAGGGTCTCGCCCTTCGCGACCACCAGACGGACGTTGTCGCTCACCACGAAGTCCGACCGATCCGCGCGGCGCGGCGTACCCTCCGGAAACAGGCCCGTTTGCACATCGAACAGCACGTCGCCAATCAGGGTCGGATGGCTGAGCTCCGCCGTTACCGTCGCCACGCCCCCCTTCTCGGATATCACGGCGGGAGTCAGCACCGCCGTCTTCGTCGGATGGGGGTCGTCGTCTTCGATAAAGAACTCGACGAACGCGAACTCCATACGGGCATTGCTCGAAGCGGTGGCGCTAATCCGTATCCGTCTCAGCGTTCTCGCGACCCCGCCGTCGTCCACCCCCGTGATCGTGACGACTCCGGTGCTTGCGAGCGATCCCGGGGCAAAGGTCAGCACCTTGTTGTCGCTCACCACATAATCGTCCTCGGTCGCGAACTCACCGGGGGCGTTGTAGTTGGCGGGTGCGACCGATATCGTCACCGTGACCGTGGCCGACGCGGCCTTGTCCATCGTGGCGGTCACGGTGAGGGTGCCGTTCTCCGAAATCTCTGGAACTAAAGCTCCGGGACGCAAGATCTCGCTAGGCGTCAGGACCAGCGACACCTCGGGCAGCTGCGCCTGCGCCGCGCTCGGGAACGCGATCCCGACCAAGGCCGCAATCACCCATCCGCGCCATCGGAACAGCAGGGTCGTCTTGCCTACGACCACGCGGCCCTCGGGCCTTCGAAGAGGGGAGAATGATGTTCGGAAGAGACAGTACGCCCGCCGACCGGGTGTGCGCAATCAGAGCGGCAGGCTAGACGGGGATCGCTCCTGGCTTCTGGCTTCTGGCTTCTGGCTTCTGGCTTCTGGCTTCTGGCTTCTGGCTTCTG
>CAYWUV010000219.1:0-6729 GCA_964461235.1 uncultured Bryobacterales bacterium
TTGCCGGGCGGATCTCGCATCCGCTAGGAAACAGCGCCTTTCCACGGCGCACGATAAAAAAAGGTTGCCGAACCTCTGCACCCCTTATTTGCCCCTATTGGCGAGATTTCCGGGCAGACGGGATTCAGGGAGATAACGGGGTTCCGCGATGATTGGTAATGTCACTTGGTGTCCGAGTTGCTGAAACCACTCCGGCACTCTAAGGAGAGTTGATGAGTACTGGCGATCTTGAGATGTCCCCCGAGGCCATGCGCGCCAGCGCAGGGCGAGTCGTAGAGTTGCTCGTGGAACGCGCCGAGGCACTCCGGAAGACTCCGTCCTGGGACGGCGACTTTCAGCAAGTCCTCGCCGAGCAGATCCACAAGGCACCGCCCGAGGAGGGACGGCAGGCAAGCGAGGTCATCGAACAGGTGGCGCGCGAGATCCTGCCCCTCGCGGCACACCTCGATCATCCTCGATTCTTCGGGTTCGTGCCGGTATCGCCTACGTGGCCGAGCGTACTGGCCGACTTCCTGGCGGCCGCGTGGACCATCAACCAGTGCACATGGCTGTGTGCGAGCGGCCCCAGCCAAATCGAGTTGACCGTAATCGACTGGATCCGACAGTGGCTGGGCTGCCCGGACGGTGCCGGCGGACTCTTCGTGAGCGGTGGCTCGGAGGCTGGCTTGCACGCCCTGGTTGCCGCGCGGGAGGCTGCGGGCGCACCCGCCCGCCCGGCCGTCTACATGAGTGATCAGACGCATTCGAGCATCGCGCGCGCGGCGACCACCGTCGGCGTGAGACCGGAGCAGGTATGCTCCCTGCCGTGCGACGGCGAGTACCGTCTCGACGTAAAGCTCCTCGCGCGGCGAATCGCCTCCGATCGCGCCGCAGGGGTGGTGCCGATCGCGGTATGCGCCAACGGCGGGACCGCGAGTACCGGCACGGTGGACCCCCTAGAGGACATCGCCAGCTACTGCGCGGCAGAAGGCATCTGGCTGCACGTGGACGCAGCCTACGGGGGCTTTGCGGCTGTGACGGAGACCGGGCGGCGACAGCTTGCCGGAATCGGGCGGGCTGACTCCATCAGCCTCGACGCGCACAAGTGGTTCTTCCAGCCATACGAGGCGGGCTGCCTGTTGGTGAAGGACGTGCAGATGCTCGAACGGCCTTTCGCCCTGCGGCACGATGTCATCCAAGATACGGTATGGGGCTCGAATCACCCGAACTTTGCCGATCGCGGGCTGCAACTTAGTCGAGCAGCCCGGTCGCTGAAGCTCTGGATGTCAGTGCAGACGTTCGGCATGGCCGCATTCCGGCGCGCCATTGAGAGGGGGCTCGAACTCGCCGCTCGCGCCGAGCAGCACATCCGGACCAGTCCGATCCTTGAGTTGCTGCACCCGGCCTCACTCAGTATCGTCTGCTTCCGGGTGAATCCGGGCGGCCTCGCCGAGAGTGCCGTCGAAGCTCTCAACAGGCAGGTGTTGGCCATGGTGTTCTGGGATGACCAGAGCTTCATTTCGTCAACGACCCTGCGCGAGACGTTTGCGCTCCGGCTCTGCATCGTGAACCACGCAACGACATGGACCGACGTGCGCGAGACGCTTGACACCGTTGCGCGATTCGGCATGGACCGTTTGCAGAGCAACGGAAGCCACGGCGAGGCTCAGCGTGAGGAAGCATCGGGTAGCCCGGACGACTGATCCCCACAGTGGCTCGCCCATCTTCCAGAGCCTCGCCCGGCCAGTGCTTCCCGACTGGCGAGGCGGTCCCGCCTTGGTGGAGTGCCGCCGTCCCGCCCCGATCACCGTCGGGCAGTCCTCGGGTGCGGTGAGGGCGAGGTTCCGGAGGCTGGGACGAGCCTTCCGCCGTGCCGATGGTGGCGCGGAAGCCCCGGGGGCTCCAAGGGGGCCGGAAAGTCCCCTTGCCGGACCGCGACGTTCAACATCGCCGTCGGCGGAGTGACTGAGGCCCGAATCACGGCAGGAAATCGCTCGGGTTGAACTGGGACTGCACGGTCTGCGTGTCTAGCCGCAGGGCCGTGGCGGGTTCCGCCGTGCGCGAGTTGCGGGATTGGCGCCAAAAAGGTGGCGGGAAATGCCGGGGATCGCGAGCGGATCTTCCCGGCACGGGGACGACCACGCGGGACCGTCGGAGGCGAACAGGCGCACCGTGTGACTATGGGCGGACAACCAGTCTGCATCCGTTGGCGCTTCCTACGGTGATCCCGAGTGTCGAGACACCGGTCGTCGAGCGTTGGCCCGATCCTGATCCGGTTGGTCTTGTTGATCCCCCTGCGGTTCCGCACGCCTGCTAACGGTAAGCGCAAGCAGGCTGGAGAAGGAGTGCTCGCAGCGGCGGGGATTGCAGTGATCGAAGAAGCAGGCTGTCAGGCGCTGTGTCAGGCAGATGCGCTGGTCGGTGGCGTGCAGCAGCAGGGTACCGCCATCGGACGACATGCGGCCGCCGTCAAAGCAGGCACGGGCCTTGCGCCGGCCGTGATTGGCGAGATCGATTGTGACACAGTGTGCGAGCATCGGGTGTGTCTCTCTGGGTAGCACGTAACTCGCTCACAAAAAATGTGTTACCGCAAATCTGCTCTCCGTGGCATTTCCCAATGGTGAGATATTCGGGCTAGGCCGGGGTCATGCTTCCTGAACGGGGACAGGCAAGTGAATCGTGAAGACGCTGCCGACGCCCACCTCACTCTCGAGCGTCAGCGTGCCTCCCATCCCCTTGACCATTTCGACCGCCAGCTTCAAACCCAGTCCCGCCCCTGGGGTCGCCGCACTGGTCTCGTTTGCGATTCGATAATACGGCTCGAAAATCCTGCTTGCCTCGTCGGCTGGGATTCCCGGGCCTCGGTCACGTACCCGGATCTGCACTTCCCGCCTTTTCCCGCTGCCGGACTCGGCAACCTCGACTCTCACCCAGCGGCCCGGTTGCCCGTACTTGATCGCGTTGCTCAGCAGGTCGCTGACGGATTGGCGCAGAGCCTCTGCGTCGGCCCGCACCTTCGGTAAGTCTTCGGCGCACGAGTATTCGGCCTCGAAACCGGCTCCCTGGACGATCGGCGCCACGTCAGCGAACGCTTGTCCGACGACCGGCGAGACGTCGAGCATGGCGAGCTTGTAGCGCCGCTCGTACGAATTCATGGCGGACACCCGCATGGCTCGCTCGGCAATAACCTTCAACCGCTGGCCGTACTGGTGAATCAGTTCTCCGTACCGGACAGGGTCCCCCCCGCTCCGGTGCACGCCGTGCTCGAGGTTCTGCGACAGGAACAAGATCGCCGTGATCGGCGTCAGCAGCTGATGGGCCAGGGACGCTGCCGCACCGGTCTTGGTTTCCGCCGTTTGGGCAGCACGGCTCACAGTCACCGCGACCATCCCCGTCGCGACGAGAAGCAGCACGAGAGCGATCATCCCCGCGACAAGGGACCCAATGTACTCGCGATTCATCGCCTGCGCCAAAGGCATTCCCACACGCCTTGCCTCGAGGGTCATCTCGTGCTTCCTGTCGGTTGCCAAGTACAGTCTCGGCATCCCGCCTTGCCGTCTGATCACGTCGGCCATCGTCGGAGGACCGTCTGTCCTCCTGATTCCCTGAGTGGGCCAGAAGGGGCCATCCGGAGCAGGAGCGAACATGAAGTTGTATCTCCAACTAGTGGGCCTCTGTATCCGGACTCGTTGCGCCACTCCGAGCGGCTTTACCTCGTCGCGGACGTCATGACGGGACAGCAAGAGGCTACGGGCTCTATCCGGGGATCCGCCCCGGGCTGACGCCTGGCCTCCCTCCCGCCAGTTCAGAGGGTAGTCGGCCGCTAGCGTGTGCGGAACCGGTGGCCTCGATCCGAGGCTTCCGAGCCGCGCGTAGCTGAACAACCCCTGCCCATCCAGGGAAACCCTTACCTCGTAAGGTGCTTCCGGGCCGGAACTGCCAGCGAAGCGTTCTTCCAGGGCCAAGGGAATCAAGCGATCACGAATATAGGTCTGATCCAATTGCAGGATCAGATAGCCCGTCACCGCAGGCCGATTGAGTATCCGCCTCGAACTCGGTACGTACGAGACGATCGGACGGCACAGCGAGGTCGCTTCGGGGATGAATGTCCAGGTGGCGGTCCATCTCGCCTTGACTACCCGCCCAAGTGAGAATCCGTGTCTCCGTATGTACCCGCGAACCCGAGCAAGTTCTTTGTCCCACGCCACTTCCCGGAATCCATCGGGCTCATGCCCGATCTCCAACAGGCTGGCGGCCCCTCTCTCGCCCAAGTCATAGATCAGGACTCGCGCGACCGCCGGACCGTGTCGCGAAAGCTCATGCCACAAATAGTAGGCTTGCTTGAAATAGGCCGGACGGCTGGCCAAGTCCAATGCTGCGTTCGACCTGAAGACTGTCAGCAAGGTCCAGGCCTTGTTCTCAAGGTCTCCGGCCAAACGGTCCAGGGACTCGTCCACCGATGCCGTTGCCGATGTCCGCTGCGATTGGCTGACCTGGCCGACCCACCTGATCTGCATCGTGCCGACCAGCACAAGCAGAAAGCCGCTCGCGGAGATCCAGATGACGACCTGACGTCGAGACGTCGCAGTCAGCACGGGGAGCATGCGCGGTCCGAAACGGACGCGCCTCCAAATCCAAGCGAAGAGTCTGGACATGCCGAAATCACTCACTGCGTGTCGGGGCTACCTAAACGTCGACACGCCCGTCGTGCATCTACCCTTGCGGACAGGCTGCCGCCCCGTTGCTTCTTGGCTTGCCGAGGCTTGCGCGTCGGCCTGAATTCACGTACGTTGGCCCGCTCAACGATGTCGATAGCATACGCCCTAGACAACGCCGAACAGTCACGAGACCCGTCGGTGTAACGCAAGGGATATCTGGTCGCCCCGGCTTCTGGTTTCGCTTTGCCCGAATCTGCGGGGCCACCTCCGCCTTCGAGGTAGAGGCCTGCAAGACTCCGAGGCACACCGTCTAGCATTCCCCGATAAGTAGTTGAGAGGGAGCGTTGTTGGATCACGTGCCTTGACCGATGTGCACAAAACCACCTTAGATTACTAAACTTGGCCCGGAGCATTGGATGAGTTGTGATGTTTTTATTTAGTATTGTCTTGATAGAGTGAACATAAGTTCCCGGAAAGCCGAGCTGGGCAAGTGACGCATTGGGCTCGCGGGCCACGACGTCCAGGGCTATTGACAGGCCGTCAGAGGGCCTGGACGACAGATCCGGAGGACCAATCGAATGGCTAGCGCTAATCTCCAAGCAACTTCGCCAGCAACCCGGCACCGCCTTCTGGTGGTCGAGGACGAAATCGGAATCCAGGTTGCGCTGGAGGACAATCTTCGGATCGCTGGCTACGACGTGGAAATCGCTGCGGACGGCGAGGAAGCCGTGCGGGTTGCGTCGGACGGCGGTTTCGACCTGATCGTTTTGGACATCCTTCTGCCGTCGAAGGACGGCTTCGCGGTCTGCTCCGACTTGCGAGGCAAGGGCATCGACACGCCAATCGTGATGCTGACCGTGAAGTCGCAGCAGGAAGACAAAATCAGAGGCTTCGCGGTCGGTGCCGACGACTATTTGCCCAAGCCTCTCGACATCATGGAGCTAATTGCGAGGATCCGGGCCGTCTTGCGCCGATCCATGCCACGAGTTCCTGAGGTCAAGGACGCGCTTGGTTTCGGGGAGATCCGAGTTTCCACCGACGCGCCTGCCGTCTGGCGCAACGACGAGCGCATTCCGCTCTCGTCAAAGGAATACGAACTCCTGCTCTATTTTGTGAACCACCCGAACGAAATCCTGGGAAGAGCACGCCTCCTGAAGGCGATTTGGCGCCACAAGCCGCAAAGCGAAACCCGGACAGTGGACGTGCACATCGGATGGCTCCGCAAGAAGATCGAAGCCGACCCCTCGAATCCGCGTTGGATCCAGACCGTCTACGGTAAGGGATATGTCTTCGTTCCCGAATAGCCAGCCACTGCAAGGCCCATAGCCTCTTGCCTAGTGCCTGCGACAAGCCCCCCAGATTCTGAACTGGAAGCCATCGACACACCATATCCTGCCCTCACGGTGGATCGACCAAACAGCATCTAGACTCCTTGTCTCGCAGCAAGGTGGACGATTGGGTCGAGTCTCAGGGCCGAGGCACTCCCCGCGGTCGGCCTGACATCGTCGTATACTCACGAAGAATAGGACGCTGGCGCGGATCGGAGTCCGAAATGTCGCTCAAGACCCATACATCGACGGCACCGGCCGCTGTGGTCCACTCGGCCGACGCGGCGGCCCGGGAACCCGACACCGTCGAGTACCCGGAACGGCACTGGATCGCGCAGAGCATCTGGCACGGGGACGCAGTCCGGCAGGCCACGGACGCGCTGGGCAACCACTTCCGGGACCGCGAGGACGTGCTGGTGGCCATGGAACTGGTGGTGTACTACCAGCGCGGGGACAACACGGCCTGGCTGCGGCCGGACGTGCAGGTGGTGTTCGGCGTGGAGCGCGGCGGGAACCGCCGTACGTACAAGGTCTGGGAGGAAGGCCGTGCGCCGGACTTCGTGCTGGAGGTGGCGTCGCCGTCGACGGCGGGGCACGACGCGCGCTACAAGGCGGCCGAGTACGCCCGGATCGGGGTGCGGGAGTACTGGCGGCTGGACCCGGAGGGAACGCTGATGGGGACGGCCCTGGAGGGCTATCGGGTGACCGAGGGGAGGTACGAGCCGGTGAGGTCCGTGGAGCGGCCGGGCGGTGGCCGGTACCTG
>CAYWUV010000220.1:0-6727 GCA_964461235.1 uncultured Bryobacterales bacterium
TGGTCGGCAACGTCACGACCCCGACGATGCTGATCACCGGGGAACAGGACCTGCGTACGCCGATGGGAGAGACCGAGCAGTTCTACCAAGCGCTGCAGATCCGGAAGGTGCCGACGCAGATGGTGCGGATACAGAACGCCTTTCACGGTATCGCGAGCAGCAGTCCGTCCAACCTGATTGCCAAGGTGGCGAACATCTTGGAGTGGTTCGAACGCTACCGGACCGGGAGTCCGGCGAGCGACTGAGGCGGGCGTTTCGACGCCGCCTCCCCATCCCCAGCACTTCGACTTGGAGACGGACATAGTCCCGGTCCCGCACGAAGATCTCGGGATAACTGTCGAGCGCGCTGGCGGGATAGTCGGATTCGGAACCCTTCACCTACCAGTCGGGGAAACCGAGCAATAGGTCGCCGAACCTCTGCTCATGCTGTACGAAGAGACGCGCGCCCTTCTCGGCATCGGAATCAAGAAGCTGCAGCGTCGGCATCAATAGGGGCATGGCCTAGACCGCGACGTCGCCCGCCGCCGCGTACCCGCGCGTTGGCCGTCGAGCTGGCCACGGCCGCGTTGCGCGACCGCTTCCGGAACCGCGAGGACGTGCTGGTGGCGTTGGACCTAGTGGTGCATTACGAGGCCCGCAACAACACGCTCCGGCTGCGGCCGGGCCAAGACCGAGCGGAAACGGGCCATCGCCGCCGAGGGAAACGGGCGCCCATTGGAGAAGCGGCTCTGAAGCCTCGCTAGTCGTACCCGTCCCTCGGGGCTAGATTCCAAAGGACGAGGTCTCCAGTGCCTTGCAGAGCTAGCTGGCCACACTGAGTCCGAGCCAGGCACTGGCACCTCGGAGAGCGCCAACTGATTCCCTTGAATCCTCATCCAGGCCCGACAGTCGCTGGTCCGACATGTCTGTCTGCCTTGGCTCCATGCTGATCGTTGCGTTGCGTTTTGGGGCAAAATGGCTACCTCGTTGATCTAGCGAAGCCTCGCTAGCCTCCCTTTGGGAACGAAGTAACCCAAAGTCTCGCGATCCAGCCCGGAGGCGAGGACTCCGTACAAGAGCCATCAGTGAAGGCCCAGAGATTCTTGCGGCCCCGATGACATCTTCGAAACTGGTGGTTTGTGGTGGTCTGAGCACTTCTGCTGAGGTCCACCCATCCGACCGGCTGCACCTCAGCCGGTACAGAGCCTCCAATTGGGCAACTGGTCGAGGTCAGTAGGCCAACCAGCGCGCTTGATATCTCCCCAGGGACGCGCCTCGTCACGAGCAGCTTGGCTGCATTCGAGCAGAACTACGCGGCTTGACGGGGCATCAGCCTCATTTGCGATCGGAAAAACCAAGCAAACCGGAACCAACGGGAGAAGTCACTCGGCAAACTCAATCAAGTCTCTACCAGAGGCGTTGCTCCAAGCCAAAGACTGAAGCCTCCCGAATCGCTTCTGGAGAGAGTCCCCGCTCCGGAGCGATCCTGGCAGCTCGACGGATGTCGTCGGTCAGTTCCACATAGGGGCCCGCGAGATCTCGGTCCGTGCCGCCAACGTCCGCCGCGCGATCTGAGGTGCTAGGTGGGCTTGCCACTCGACCCTCAATTCGCGGAGGCGCGACCCGAACAACTGGAGCGTATCGTGGATATACAAGGAGGTCCCTTGCTCGGTCGCTAGCAGTCCTCTTGGGATGCACGAGAAGCTTCTGGACCGCGAAGCTGGCCGGGTTGGCCACGTGAACTCGATCTGAAAACGTTGCCTCACTGAGCTCAATTGTCCAAGAACGAATCAACAGCAGCCCGATGTACCTCAATTGCTGCGATGTCGCGCCAGCCACAACGAGGGTTGCTTTCCGTTGGTCCTTCCGATCGTACTCGCCGCCGACCAACGGCGTCAGCAACTCGAAATAGAAGCCGGATGAGCTGCCTCCTCGGTGGTAGTGAGTTGCAGGCGGGCGATCCGTGCCAAGAAACTCTTCGGTGAATCCCTTCGAAATGAGCCGCTGGCGGATGTCCTGTCCGTCGACCGGCAGTTGTCTGGGAACAGCGATGTCGGCATCAAGCGTTATCAACGGCGGATAGGTCAAGGATTGGGCGCTGGGGTGCAAGCAGTGAAGTCGATGAGCCCAACCGCCCACGACGACCACCTTTTCCAGCCATGGTTCGAGTACCGCGGGAACTTCGCCGAACTGAAAGAGGTCAGAAACCGCGGCCATCGTCACTCCCGCGCGAAAACAGCGCCCCCAAGACGCGATTTCGAATCACGTCCGCTTGAGCTCGTCCTCGCGCTAGGTGCGGGCAAACATCCAGCCAAACCTGCAGGACGTCCGACACCGGTACGCCGTCAGCTGTGGTGGCCGGGCGGAAGACCGCTTCTCGATTGGCAGGCACGCGTACGTAGACGTCAGCAGGGCTCGCGGAATCGCTTGCGGTCAGCCCGAAACGCCGAAGGACATCAGGGTCCGGCCTCTCCATCCAAATATGTGGTGGCACTCCGCTCACGAATCCAAATCCAAGCGCGTCAGCTGCTGCGAAGAGGCCCAAGCAGCACCGAACTCTCGCTGGGTCGATCAAGTTGCTGGTTTCTGCCTGACGTCCGGACGGACCCTCTACCGCCCTAGATCGACTGGTCTATGCCTTCCGGCGTACGGTGACCCGCGCTCCCAGTGCGGTTGAGCTTCAGGAGCTCACCCGCCTGCTTAAGGAGTTCCGCAACACGTCGGACCATGAGTCCGCAGCCTGGTTCTCGCTAGCGCGAGTCCTGCTGAACCTCGACGAAACGATTACGAAAAGCTGATGGCCATGGAGCTTCAACGTCGAGCGTTCTTGCGAGCCGGTGCCACCGGGCTAGGTTCGATCGCTCTGCAGTCGCTGCTCGCAGCGGACGACGGCCTAGCTGATGCGCTGCACTTCGCACCCACGGCAATGCACATCATTTTCTTGCACATACTCGGCGGTCCGTCGCAGGTCGATTTGCTTGACCCGAAGCCGACGCTTGCGAAGTTCGAGGGCAAGCCGATGCCCGACAGCATCCTGAAGGGCAAACAGTTCGCCTTCGTACCCAAGGGCGCGGGGGCTCTGGCCTCGCCGTACAAGTTCGCGCAGTACGGCGAGGCTGGCACCTGGTTCTCCGAGCTCATGCCTCACTTGGCGGAGCGTTCCGATGATTGGACCGTCGTCCGCTCGATGCAGACCGACGAGTTCAACCATGGCGCTGGCGAGCTCTTCCTCCATACAGGCTTCGGTCGCCTGGGAAGGCCGACATTCGGCTCGTGGGTTTCTTACGGCCTGGGATCGCTCAGCGAAAGCCTGCCGACCTACGTCGTGATGGCGAACGGGCCTAACGCGTCCGGCCATAGCGCTTGGGGAAGCGGCTTCTTGCCGAGCGTCCACCAAGGCGTCAAGTTCCGGTCCGGAGAGGAACCGGTCCACTACCTTGCCAACCCGAGCGGAGTCGATCGAGACCGCCAACGACAGGTGGTTGACGGGGTATCCACTCTAAACCGGCTGGCTCACGAGCGCTACGAGGACCCCGAGATCGCCACCCGGATCGCACAGTACGAAATGGCGTTCCGGCTGCAGTCGTCAGGCCCAGAGCTGATGCAGATCGAGAGCGAACCGTCCCACGTGCTCCAGGCTTACGGGGCGAAGCGAGGTGCCGCCAGCTACGCCAATATGTGCCTGCTCGCGCGCAGGATGGTCGAGCGAGGCGTGCGATTCGTGCAGATCATGCTACGCGGATGGGACCACCACACCGGCATCTACCGGCCGGGCGCACTGCCCCGCTCTTGCCGCATCATGGACCGCCCTACCAGCGCTCTGATCGGAGACTTGAAGCAACGCGGCTTGCTGGACGACACCCTGGTCATCTGGACGGGCGAGTTCGGCCGCACGCCGATGGTCCAAGCTGTCTCCCCGCAAGGATTCACGCAAGATCCCGGGCGCGACCACCATAAGGACGGGTTCTCGCTGATCTTGGCCGGGGGCGGCACCCGGCCAGGGCTAACTTACGGAGCGACCGACGACTTTGGGTTCGAGCCGGCAGAGAACCCCGTGCATGTTCATGATCTCCACGCAACCGCGCTGTACCTGCTCAGAGTGGACCACACGAAGCTGACGTTCAAGTACCAAGGACGGAACTTCCGGCTCACCGACGTCCACGGACGGGTCGTCAAGGAACTGCTGACGTACGACTGAGTCTCCATGAAGAACAACATCACCTTGACCCGAAGGGGCTTTCTCGCCAGTTCCGGCTGCGCGTTGGCGCTTGGACCCGCTTCCACTCAGACCGCGTGGCGGCCGCTGTTTGATGGCAAGACTCTTGACGGATGGCGCGCGATACATCGGCTGCCAGCGGCCAGGAATCCGGGCGGGCCGTCACCGGCGAAGGACTCCCCGCGGTACGAGAAGGCCCTTCGCAGCAAGGGTGACTGGAAGGTCGTAGACGGAGCCATCACGGGTGGCCAAGAGCCGCCAGGGTCCGGCGTCGGGGGCTACCTGATCAGCGAGAAGAGATTCGCGGATTTTGAGCTCAGCCTCGAAGCAAATCCGGATTGGGGGATCGACACCGGGATCATGATTCGCGCTACCGGCATCGCAAGCCAAGGCTTTCAGGTCCTCGTAGATCACCGCGAGGGCGGCAACGTCGGCTCCTTCTACGGCAACGGCATCGGCGGTTTCAACACCCGCCAGTTCGGAATCAATGCGAAGAAGGACTCCAGCGGTAATGTCGTCGGCATGATGCCGGTTCCCTTCCGGGACCTGAATCCCCCACCCGTTCCGCGCACCAGCAAAGCGATTTGGTCAGCCGGACCCGAAGCGCTTTTTGAGACGTGGCGTTTCGGCGAGTGGAACGAATTCCGTGTCCGATGCGAAGGGCGCTTGCCGACGCTTGTCACGTGGATCAACGGCGAGAAAATGGCTTCCCTGGACGCGGGGACGTTGCAAGCGGAGGGCTACAATGCCGAGGCCGTGGCGACACTCCTCGGTCGTGCCGGCCACATCGCACTGGAAGTCCACAGCAGCGGACAAGGCGACCGGCTGGGAGCAGAACGCTGGCTCCCTGGCAGACTCTGTCGCTGGCGGCGGATCCGCGTGAGGGAACTCTGAGAACAACCAATCGCTTGCAGTTCGAGGAGCCCGGTGCCCCATCCTCGTGCGGTCGGTGACTTGGTGCACGCCCGCAGTTTGATCCATACGATTTCGTCGCTCTGATCTGCTACAGCCATGGCGCGCGCGGGCTTCCGTTTACTCTCTTCGTTACGCCGGGTCCCGCCGTTGTCAAGCAAGCAGGCTACGCGAGTCGCGCTCCCGCCGTTCTTCGTAAGTTAGGCCTCTGCGCTGAGCTTCGCTGCTGCACCGCCTCCACGTCCATTGGGTTTCCGAAGAGCTTTCTCAGGAACTTCAAGCAGCTCGCCTTTAGAGTCCACGTGAATGGTCGGGTCGACCTTATTGGCCGGATCGCCAGGGCAGCTGGTCGTTTCGCTTATCTCGAATCCCAACCGCTTGAGCAGTTGTTCTTGTCTGCATGAACGCGGACCATCGGCTCAAGGAAAAACTGAGCGATTCGATCTATACGACCGCCCACACAACGGTCTTGTCCTTTCAGCCGAAACGCGATATCCACACCTCCGCAACAGAGCCTTGACGCACCCGTGCCAGGAATCTCAAACCTTGACCCCGCATTCACTTCCTTCACGGGTCCCGCAACCAAGTTCAATCTGCCCTTCACCAAGTTGCATTCCAAGAATTACTGCTACTACGTCATCGTTGGTCAACCAAGGCCAATACTACGGCAACGGGCCGCAGTGCGTTGGCAGTGCATTGGTTGGTCCATCCTTTTGGGCTTCCATCGGCATCAAGCAGATGCCCGCTTCCACACCCGTGGAGTGTGTCCTTGACCTATCGTTGCGCGGCAACTCCAGCGAAGGTGTCGGGGCGAACGTTCGATTGCGTTGGGACGTTCATTGAAGCTGGTAAGTCACATAGTCTTCTTCCGGACCGAAGAACGTCCAGCCCTCCAGCCAGTTGCGATGGCCAAACGCGCCGACGTTAGCCCAGTCAAGGATTGCCCGCGGGTCTGTCTCCTCCGCTACGACCTCAGCGGCCTGGCCGGCCAAGGCCCCCCAAGGCCTCGGGTCTGGGTTGCCTTCCCGCCGGACATTGGCTGCGAGTGGGTCCACCTCGACCGCCCTGACTCGCTTTGGCAACTCGCCGGCCCCTTGCCGGTTCCCGTGCAGCAGGAGGCCTTCGACCCGGGCGGTACCGGCTAGCAGGCGTTCGAGCGAGAGCCCACCGATGTCGAGGGCCAAATCACCGAATCCAGTGATCACCGTGTTGCGAACCGCCAGGGCCGCGCCGGTCCGTAGCCTCAGCCCCGCCGTGCCCTGCCCGGGGTGCCCGACGAGGGTCGCGTTGGATAGTACCGGTCCCGGCCGCGATGGCGCCAGCCCGCCCGGCGCTCTGCCAGCATCGTCCGCCACGGCCACGCCTTCGGACCCCTGTCGGATGTAGGCGTACTGCACGATCCCCGACCATTCCGCGTCCCAGGCTAGCCCGGTCCCGCCAGCCCCACTCGCCACGCAGTAGAAACAACCCGTGCGGCCTCCGCGAAGCTCTATGCCATTTCCCGCGCTCGCGTGCGCCTGTAGCCCCTCGATCGAGAAACTCTCGTCCAGCCCCTGCAGCAGGATCGTTTGCGGTAGGGACACCAGTTGCCCGGTGCCCCCCGCGCAGATTCCGTACGTG
>CAYWUV010000221.1:0-6714 GCA_964461235.1 uncultured Bryobacterales bacterium
ACTCCGCCAATCCCACCCGAACCATCCACGACCGCTACTTTTAGAATTCCTGCCGGCCTCCAGGGAGGCTCTGGTACCCTGCGGGAATGGAGCCGGCCGCCCTGCTGTCCAAGGACGCGAGGGTGATGCGTTCGTCCCTGATCCGGCAGCTGACGGGCCTCGTGAATCAGCCGGACGTCATTTCGTTCGCGGCAGGCTCTCCCAACGCAAGGACATTCCCGCACGAGCAGTTCCGCACAATTCAGAACGAACTGATCGACCGCGAGTGCGGGCAAGCCTACCAGTACTCCGTCACGCGCGGAAACGCACGGCTGATCGCCGCGATCCGTGCCAGGGACCGGGAGCTCAAGGGCGTTGAGACCGAATCCGGCCCGACTATTGTGGTCAGCGGGTCGCAGCAGGGACTGGACTTCGTGGCGCGGGTGCTGCTGGACCCGGAGGACGCAGTCTTCGTCGAGACGCCGAGCTTCATCGGTGCCATGGCGTCCTTCCAGAACTTCCGGGCCAAGCTCTTTGCCGTCCGCTGCGACAGCGACGGCATGGACCCCGACGACCTGACCGAGTGCATCGGCGCTGCCCGCGCACAGGGCCGACGTTGCAAGTTCGTCTACGCGATTCCGAATTTCCAGAATCCGGCCGGGTCGGTCTGGTCCCAAGCCCGCAGGCGGGCGGTGTACGAAGTGGCCCGGAAGGAAGGCCTGCTCGTCTTCGAGGACGACGCCTACGGGGAGATCTATTTCGACGGAGTCGATCCTCTTTCGCTGCGCCCGATGAAGGCGCTCGACGACGGAGGGCACGTGCTTTACATGTCGACGTTTTCGAAGACTCTCGCTCCGGGACTCCGCGTGGCTTGGATCCATGGTCCGCAGGACGTCGTCAAACGCATCGAGTATTGCAAGGAAACTGGCGACCTGTGCACGTCGACCCTGAGCCAGCGGATCATCCTGGAGTATCTCGATCGAGGCTGGATGGCGGACCAGGTCGCGCGTGTGAGGAGCTTCTACACAGCCAAGTCCGCTACCATGCAGCGAGCCTTGGAATCGCATTTTCGCGGCCTAGCACGCTGGCGGAAGGCTAGAGGGGGCCTCTTCCAGTGGCTGGAGCTGGGCGAGGGTGTCGACGCCCTGGAGCTCTTCCGGGCGAGCATCAGGGGAGACAAGGTGGCGTTCATCCCGGGGGAGCCGTTCTTCGCCGAGGGCGGAGGCTCCAACACGCTGCGACTTTCCTTTTCGAACGTGAAGGACGAAAATATAGAAGTCGGCCTGTCCCTCCTGTGCCGCCGCATCCGGCGGAAGAGCACCTGAGACCGCAGTACGTCCAGGACCGGCCGCGCATGCGGCCGGACGGGTCCCCCGCTCGATCGATGCCCGCATACCCCAGCGACCTGTCCCACCAGATTGCTCGCCAGATCGAAGGGGAAGTCCGGTTCGACCGCTACTCGAGAATCCTGTATTCGACAGACGCGTCGGTGTGGCAGATCGAGCCCATCGGCGCGGTCATTCCCAAGCACCACGGAGACGTCCGGTCCCTCTTGCAGGTCTGCGCCCGGCACCGTGTCCCGGTGCTGGCCAGGGGCGGGGCAACCAGCCTTTCCGGCCAGACTGTCGGGCATGCCGTTCATATCGACTTCGCCAAGTACATGAACGGAATCCTCGAGACGAACCTGGAGGAAGGATGGGTCCGCGTTCAGTCCGGAGTGGTGCAAGACCAGCTGGGTCGGCACCTCCGGCCGCTCGGCTATCAGTTCGGACCCAACACCTCGTCGGCGAGCCGGGGCACGATCGGCGGCATGATCGGGAACAACTCGGCCGGCTCGCACTCGATCCTGTACGGAAAGACGATCGACCACGTGCTTGAGCTGCGGTGCGTGTTCTCGGACGGGTCGGATGCGTGGCTGCGTCCGGTACCCGAGCCGGAGATCGGCACGCTCGGCAAGGGCGAGGGGCTGGTGCCGTCACTGTACAGGGAACTGCCGCTCCTCGGGGCTGAGTACCGGGACGAGATCCTGGCAAGGTACCCGAAGATCCTGAGACGAGTCAGCGGGTATAACCTCGATGAACTCGTCCGGAACGGCGACGCTTTCGGGGCTGGCTACTCCAGCCAGCCCGGCCCGCTGAACCTCAGCCGGATCATCGTGGGAAGCGAGGGCACGCTAGCTGTTGTGACGGAGGCCAAACTGCGGATCGTACGGTCGCCGCCAGCCAAGGGGATCCTGATCGTGCACTTCCAGTCGGTTTTCGACGCGGTCGATGCCTCGGAAACGATCGTGTCGACGGACCCTTCGGCGGCGGAGCTGATCGACGAGTTCATCCTCAACAACGCCAGGGCCAATCCGTCATTCGCCGACAAGCTCGGGTGGGTGGAGGATGACGCCGAAGCCGTCATGGTCGTGGAGTACTACGGGGAGAACGAATCGGAAGTCGTCCACAAGCTCGGACGACTGCGGCACCTGCTCGAAAGCCAGCGGATCGGATACGGGTACCTTCCGATCACTGACGCGGCCGGGCAAGCGGAGATCTGGGGTGTCCGCAAGGAAGCCTTGGGAATCCTGATGTCCGTCAAGGGGGATCACAAGCCGATCGCTTTCGTGGAGGACCCGGCGGTGCCCATCGGCGCGATGGGCCGCTTCCTCAAGGACTTCCGGCAGATCCTCGACAAGCACGAAGCCCGAGGCGGCTACTACGGTCACGCGTCGGTGGGATGCCTGCACGTGAGGCCGATGGTGAACCTCAAGGACCCGGCCGAGGTTCGGAAGATGGCGGTCATCGCGGATGAAGTCTTCGGAATCGTGATGAACCACGGCGGCTCGATGTCAGGGGAGCACGGCGACGGCATCGCCCGGAGCCGCTACAACCAGTGGCTGTTCGGGGAGAGCATCTACCGAGGCTTCCTGAAACTGAAGAACGCTCTCGACCCCCAGAACATCCTCAACCCGGGTAAGGTCGTCAATGCGCCCGAGCTCACGGAAAACCTCCGTTGGGGCGGAGACTACAAGACGGTCGACATCGCGACGAAGCTGGACTTCACGGGCGAGGGAGGCTTCGCCCGCGCGATCGAAATGTGCAACGGAGCCGGCGTGTGCCGCAAGCGCATGGCCGGCACGATGTGCCCCTCGTATCACGCCACCCTCGACGAGGAGCACTCCACCAGGGGCCGGGCGAACGCCCTGCGTGCCGCCCTGTCCGGCAGTCTGCCTCCGGAGGAGTTCACCTCGCACCGGATGAGCGATGTGCTCGACCTCTGCCTCGCTTGCAAGGCCTGCAAGACCGAGTGCCCCTCGAACGTCGACATGGCCAAGATCAAGTACGAATGGCTGTCCCACTACTACGACACCCACGGCACGCCCCTGCACGCCAAGGCGTTCGGGCGCATCGAGGCGGTCTACAAGATTGGGAGCAAGCTGCCGCGCCTTGCGAACTGGGCAGGGGCATTCAGGCCCGTCAAGTGGCTGAACGAGCGGCTGCTGCACGTGGACCGGCGGCGGTCCCTTCCGCCGTTTGCGCCGCAGACTTTCCGCAGCTGGTTCGGCTCTCGAGCGCCTGGCCCGCGCGGGGAATCCCGTGGGGCGGTTGTGCTCCTAGACGACTGCTTCCTGAACTACAACTACCCGCAGGTGGGTCAGGCAGCAGTCGCGATCCTTGAATCCGCCGGTTACGAGGTGCAACTGGCGGACAAGGTCTGCTGCGGGCGCCCGATGCTGTCCAACGGGCTCCTTGACGAAGCGCGAGACGCTGCGCAGCACAACGTCCGGGAATACGACCGGCTGTCCTCCGGCGGCAGTCTGATCATCGGGTGCGAGCCGAGTTGCCTGCTCACGCTACGGGACGAGTATCTGGACCTGGTCCCGGGGGACGCCTCGAAGCGCGTGGCGGGGAGAGCATTGATGCTGGACGAATTCTTGGTGCAGCTAGCGCGGGCCGGTCAATTGGATATCGACTGGAACTGCGGGACCCGGGACGTGCTGTTCCACGGCCACTGCCACCAGAAAGCCCACCTCGGAACGGGGCCGACCCTCGAGGCGCTGCGCCTCGCACCGGGCCTGAACCCGCGCGAGGTGAATTCCGGCTGCTGCGGCATGGCGGGTTCGTTCGGGTTTGAAGCCGGCCATTACGAAATCTCGGAGAAGATCGGTGCCGAGCGCCTGTTTCCGGCCGTGGAAGCCGCAAGTCCGGACACGGAGATTGCGGTGAGCGGGGTCTCGTGCCGCCAGCAGATCGAGCATTTCACCAGCCGCCGTCCCAGACATATCGCTGAGGTCCTGAGCGACTGCCTCGAGGGCGGGGCATGAGCCCGCCCGGGAACCGGCTCGCCACGACCCACCCCGTGACATGGAAGGTCGGGCTTGTCGCCCTCGGGGTCAGCTTCCTGTGGAGTGGCAACATCGTCTCGCTCAAGGTCGGGCTAGACACGATCCCCCCGTTGTGGATCGCCTTCTGGCGTATGCTGGCCGGCACGCTGGTGGTGGCCGGGTGGACCCGGGCGGCTGGCAGCCCGCTCCTCCCGGAGCGGGCCCTGTACTGGCCGATGGCAATCCTGAGCGCGTTGTTCACGGCGCAGATCGCGGTGTTCAACCTGTCCGTCCACAACACCTCGCCGGCGTACGCGGTGATCCTCCTAAATACAACCCCCGTAATCGTCAACTTCATCAGCCACTTCTTCGTGAAGGACGACCGGCTGACTGTTGCCAGACTGGCGGGCCTAGCAATTGCATTTGGAGGCATCGCCTACGTAATGACGGGCCGCCCCAGCGCAACACTCGCACCGCATCCGCTCCTCGGAAACAGCCTTATGCTCGTCTCCGCATTCCTGCTAGCCATCAGGATCGTCTACACGCAATTGCTCGTGCAGCGGATGGACGCGCTACGACCGGTCATCTGGCAAATGGCGCTCTCGCTTCCGTGCTTCCTGGCTTTGGCGCTGGCCATGGAGCCGCCCTTGCTGAAGCCGTTGAACTACGAGGCGATCCTAGCGGTTCTCTACCAGTCGGTGGTCGTCGCGGGCTTCTGCTTCGTCGCTTGGACGACCCTGCTGCAGCGTTACAGTGCCGGAAACCTCTCGGTGTACAGCTTCAGCGTGCCGTTCTTCGGAATCCTCCTCTCGTGGCTGATGTTCGGAGAGCCGATCACCCCAAGGCTGCTCGTGGGAGCCGCTGCGGTGTCGGTAGGCATCGCGACCGTAGTGCGTTCCAAGCACGAGGAGTCCGGCGATGGCGCGTGAGGGCCCGCAACAGCTCAGTCCGGCAGCCGTAGCGACCGCCGTACTGCTCTCGGCGATGTGGGGGCTGAACATTGTGGGCATCAAGGTTTCGCTGGCAGCCTTCTCGCCGATCTGGAGCGCTTTCTGGAGGTTGCTCGCCGGCTGGCCGTTCCTGTGGATCTGGGCTCGGACCGGAAGGGTCCGACTCAAGCTGGATCCGGGCGAACCCAGGCTGCTAGCGCTCCTCGCCGCCCTATTCACGCTTCAGATCGGCATGCTCAACACAAGCATCGGCTGGACATCGGCTGCGTTCGCGGCGGTGCTGCTCAACACAGCGCCTGTCTTCATCAATTTCATCGCGCATTTCGCGGTGCCGGAGGACAGGCTCTCGGCGGGGCGCGTCATGGGCTTGGCGCTCGCATGCGCGGGCGTGGCGGTTGCCTTGCTGGGCAGGCCGGACGTCTCTCTCGCTCCCCGTCCAGTGCTCGGCAACGCGCTGGCTACAGTTACCGCGGCGGTCATCGCGTCCCGGATGGTCTATACCCAGCGGCTGGTACAGACCATTAGTCCGATCAAGGTGATGTTCTGGCAGTGCGGGTTGTCTGTTCCGATGTTCTTGGCATGGGCGGCTCTGACCGAGCCAATGTTGGTCGGCCCGCTTACCACCGGGCCGATTCTGGCTTGGCTGTACTGCTCGGTCGGCATCGTCGGCGTGGCCTTTGTTCTCTGGACGCGCCTGCTGCAGTCCAACTCTCCCGGCCTGATTTCCGTATTCGTCTTCCCCACCCCTCTGTTCGGAGTCCTGTTCAGCGCCATGATCTACGGCGAGAGTCTCTCGGCGGAACTCGTCATCGGCGTGATCGGCGTCGCCTTCGGGATCCTGGTGGTCTCCCTCGATCGGCGCCGCGAAGCTCTCCGTGCGGAACGCAAAGCCCGGTCCGCAGCCCGGCCGAGTTGGGAACCGGAACCCGGGGAGACGTGATCGCCGGACCGTGGCATTAGGCAACGACAGGGCGGGGTTCAAAGCAGCCGGTAGGGACAGTTGAGAGAGGCAGGATCAAACGATCTTCCGGATCTCCGGAATCGGGCGCGATCGGACGGTTCTCGCATCTGGATTCTTGACGGGTCCTCAATCCCCAGACCTTGCCGAGCCAAGACGGAGCTCACGAGGTTCCGACTTGTGTCGTAGCAGCAGCCGCTGAATTCCGAACATCGTGGGCAGTGGTTCTTGGAGGGATCTAAGTGATTGCCTTGCTGGAAAGGAGTTACACGCCAGTTCTGCCCGAGGACCGCGCCTCATGCCCCGTAACCGTTCGGGCGGGCCGTTTCTGGCACCTCGCGAGACGGTGCGCCTTGGCCGGGGCGGGGCCAACGTCAGCTCGCAGGATCCCCCCGGAATCAGCCGACCCGGCGCGACACCTTGGTGGGGCGACAGTCCCGCACGACAGCCCCGCAGGTCCGGTCGCGTGCCGTACAATCGCAGCCTGCGCCCCCTCCCGAGCCCCCGGCTGGCCCCGC
>CAYWUV010000222.1:0-6673 GCA_964461235.1 uncultured Bryobacterales bacterium
CGGGCCGCTCGGGCCGTGACGCTAGCGACCCGCCTCGCCGAGGGCTCGGTACGGGTTCGAGGCCGGGTGTGCTTGCGCACCCCCGCCCCCGACCCCTTCGGGTCGCTACCGCACCAGCAATCCCTGGCGGGAAGGCCCGTTCAGCGCCGCTTCGAGGCGGCGGAGGACCCGTTGGCCGACCGGCTGGCCGCCGGGCCGTCCGGTATCGACGACCAAGGCCGGGGCGCGGTGGGCGCGGGCGGCAGCCACGCCCCGTCCGGTTCTCCGAACCGTGACCCGCTCCCCATGCTACCCGGCTGCGGTCGTCCGGGTTTCGCCTCGGCGTCGGAGCGGGTCGAACGTTCGAGAGACGCCACCGCGCACGCTTGGCGGGTCGAGGCTACGCTCACGCGGGCCGTCCAGAACGACGGGCTGGGGTGAGCTGCCTGGCCGCAGACCGCCGGGGGACGGCGCACCCGGCCTCGGCCCGAGAGGAGGAAACGCGCCCGGAGGGCGATTTCCGGCGTGATTGGGTAGGCCGGGACCGTCTTCGGGAAATCTACGGGCCACAGGATCGGCCAGGATCGACGACCCCGGCCTCCCGAGGGGTACGGGTCGGGTGAAAATCCGCCCGGCCGAGGGCCTCCGCGACGGTTGTCCGGTGGTTAGCGAGGGAGCCTCGACCGTCGCCGGGCGTTGTTCTTGACCCTCTGGTGGCAGCGGATGCCGCCGTGGTCGCGCTCCCACCGCTCCGCCCACTCGGACAGTCTGATCCAGCCGAGGCCGAGGTTCGTAGCCCTGCCGGTCTCCGGGTGGACCCGGTTCGCAATGACGTGAAGGTAACGGGGGTGTGCCACGATCAGCGCCTCGTGACGCTCCAGCCCCAGCGCCGTGAGCGACTCGGCGGCCGCCTGTTCCATCTCGGCCCGGACCGGCCGCTGATCGTGGGACCAGTAGAGCGAGTAGTGCAGGACCGGCTTCTCCAGCTTCCGCAATGGCGGGACATCTAGCCCCCGTCGCTTCTTCGCCCGAAGGCCCAAGAAGTCGACCTCGTTCACGGCCAGAACGGCTTGGCCGTCCAGACGTATCAACAGGCCGATCTGCCGTAGCGCCGCGTCGATTCGGGCTTCGTCCCGAAGCATGGTTTCATCCGATTTCAGTTCTCGTTCCGTATAGCTCGTCTGCCAAGGAAGTGGCAAGGCTGCACCACCGCCTCACAGACGGGCACGCCACGTTTTGATCGTGGGCGCCACGACCTGTTGAAGATACTTCGAATCGGGTGAATTTCCCCAAAAGTTATAAGGATGGCCAGCAGACGGATGAGCAAAGGTGATCAGGTCCACGGTCCTCCCACCAAGGCGGATGGACTCCGGGCGGACGCGCTCAGTGGACTGCGGCCGCACCCTTTTTTTTAGCCCCAGCGCCGCGCCCATCCAGTCTCGGACATCCAAACCTTGAGCGACGATCGCGGTCGGCTCAAGAATCTCAAGGGTTGCCCGAAAATGCTCAGTGCAATTTCGCCGCATGGTTGGACTCGAAGAGCCCTTGGCCGACCGGTCGGCGGCTGGCGGTTCCTCGAGCGCTGAGCAAAGGAGAAAGTTCACCAAGGCGTAACCATCAAAGATATGGCCCGCAGGCTTGAGATGCGGGAAGCGCAACAGCTCGCCGTCCCTATCTTTCCCGGTGCGTCGCCCGAGCATGAGACGGAGGAGGGAAGTCGTTCCTCTCATATGCGCCTTCCGGCCTTGGAACCCTGTTGAACGGTCGCCCATAGCCGTTCGCTCTTCGAGAGTGTGGCACCTATGCCGGGAACCGTATTCCTGGCCGACGACGACGATGCGAAGTTCTTGCCCGTCCACGATCAGGTCGTAGTGTTTGCCCAAATGGCTCATCTGCCCCTCGTAGAATGCACCCCGATTTGGGCTGCTGGCGAGGCACTCGCGGTAGTGCTTGCATATGAACTTGCCATCGACGAGCAGATTCTGGCGCACGTACTCGGAAAGCCGTCGGAACCTCTCCCTCGTTCTCTCCGGATCGGATTGAGTCAACGGTACCAACATTGCCTTCCGTTTCAGGTTCTACGGACACATCGGACGATGGACGACGGGTGCACGCGACACGACCGTGTCGCCGACAGGACATGCGACGTTGGGAGCGCCAACCAATCGATGATGCCAGAGCCAGGATACCTCCGGCACAGCGACTCGGTTCCCGTGTATACAGTTTTCTCCGGGGAATCACGCTCCGGCGCAGGGCACAGCGGATCTTCCCGCCTCAATCCTCCGGCAAGATTGACCGCTGGCGCTCGCCGGAGGTCAGGGAGGCTGACAGCCATGCGACTTGACCTGACCAATTGGATGTCCGAGCTGAAGGTGCCGAGCGGGCCACGCGCCGGGGAGTACTTCGAGGTCCTGCCGTGGCAGGAGCGGTTCTTCCGGATGGTGGAACGCGAGCCCGGTGACTTGGCGTTGAGCGTGGCGAGGGGCAACGGGAAGACGACGACAGCCGCAGCCATCGTGACGGCGTGTGTGCATCCCGAAGGGCCGCTGCATGTCCGGGGAGCCGAGACGGTGATCGTCGCCTCCAGTGTCCGCCAAGCGCGGATCGTCTACGATGATGTGCTGGCGATGCTGTTTCCCGAAGGCCGACCGAGGCGGAACGATGCGACGTGGCGCGTGCGGGACAGCAATCAGTTGCGCCGGGTGGATCATCGGCCGTCTCGGGCATCGGTAGAGGTGGTCGGGAGCAGCCCGCGCCGGGCCACTGGGCTGCGGCCGCTGTTGGTGCTGGCCGACGAGCCCGCCTCTTGGCCGCGAGGGAGCGGGGATCGGTTGCTGGCCGCGTTGCGAACGTCATTGGGGAAACAACCCGGGAGCCGCCTTATCGCGCTTGGGACGCGGTCGGATGATCGGGAACACTGGTTCGAGCTGATGCTGAGAGAAGGTCCCTCGCTATGCTTCGCCGCCGATCCGTCGGCCGAGGTGACGGATCCGAAGGCCTGGGCGGCGGCCAACCCGTCCCTCGATCACATGGAATCGCTGTGCAAGCGGATCGCCTACGAAGCCGCCCAAGCAGCTGCCAGCCCGTCCCTGTTAACCGACTTTCGCGCGCTGCGGCTAAACGCCGCCCCGGAGGCGGACCTCATCAAGCTGGCGCGCCTAATCAAGCCGGAGGAGTGGATGGCGGTGGAGTCCCCGCCGGACGCGCTGCCCGGCCGCGACGGCAGGCCCATATGGGGCGTGGAACTCGGTGGCACGTCGGAATCGAGCGCGATAGCTGCGATGTGGCCAACCGGACAACTGGAGGCCTTCGCGGCGTTCCCGTCGCGCCCGGATCTGCGCCAGCGCGGTCGTGATGATGATGTCGGTGACGCCTACACGCGCATGTCCGACGAGGGCTCTGTGATCGTGCTGGGGAGCCAAACGATGGACTACGCCGCGCTGATCCGCGAGGCGCGCGGGCGCTTCGGACTCCCTGGGTTCATAGAATGCAACCGCCGGAGGCTCGGGGAGTTGGGCGAGGCGCTCGCATCGGTGGGGCTCGGGGACGTGCAAATCGTGGGAGCAGACAGTGTCGATGTAATCAACTCCTTCTTCCTGAGCGGGAAGGATCGGATTCGGTCCTCGCCGTCACTGCTACTGCGCACAGCGATGTCCGAGGCACGGATGGACCGCCATGGAACACTGGTCAAGCGTACTCGGCGGGGAGTGACGCTGGTGAAGCATCCTTGGGACGATGCGGCGGTCGCCACCGTCCGCGCGGTCACTGGGCATTACATGGCGGTGCTCGAGTGGCGTAAGAGAGATGCGCGAGTTCGAAGAGAGAAGCGGATGGAGTACATTCGTGAGATGGCCTACGAAGGACTGTCCGAGGACGAGATTGCCGGCAGAACGAACTTCCCTTGGGCGACGGTTTCAGCGGTGTTGAGCCCGTCGCTGCCCTCGGATCTTGGGAAGTTGAGCATCTTGGAGTCGCCGTTCCGGTCTGGATCGCGAGAGGAGCGGGACGAGCGCATCCGCCGCATGGCAGCCGAGGGACGGTCGCAACGGGCGATCAGCGATGCTGTCGGGGTGTCGCGTTCGACCATCGGTCGCATTCTTCAGAAGGAACGGGATGCAAAACGATCACGAATCGACACCCTATGAATGCTCGTCGGCCGGTTAGCTTGCTTGATGGGTGTCTCGTTCGGGGACGTCGCATCTGCGCCGAAATAGACGGCCTCGACCGGGTCGTGACGAGAGACGCAGCGGGAGAACATCCGGCGCTTGGCCGCTTGGACGTTCGGCTAGGCGGAAGCCGGGCGGACTCGCCACCGGCGAACGCTGCCGGAACGCAGGTCTTGCGGGGGACCACCTTTTGTCGAGGTTCTTGAAGCTGGGGCTGTAACCCCGCTTCAGGGATGTGGACAGACTCGGCGGTGCTCGGAGCCACGTTCGATCTCCTTCGGGGCTGGCTCCCGTCCTGTTAGTGGCCGGAAGCCAGCTTACCCTGGGTATAACCCCCCAGGGGCTGGCGGGGGGCCTTGCCCCCTCGAACCCCCGACGGCAAACGGTGCGCCGTTACCGTTGGACGCGCCTTCTGATTCGTCCCGTCCAGCAGGGCGTGGGTGGCGTTGAAGACGCCGCCGTGGAGACCTCCCCCCACCCTCGCGGCGAGTCTCGCATTCCGAGGGCTTCCCCAGGGCGCGCGCTTCATCCCGCGCCTCGGGGAAGCCCTCGGAGGCCCCTTGGCGCTTCTCCACATGGACGGCGCGGAGGCCGTCGCCGGAACCGACGACGACGAGTTGTGGCCGCGCGGGCAGGAGGTGAAGCACCTGTTCGCCGACCCGCTGACCGTCGGGCGCTCGGGCATGGCCGAGCAGGTATCCGGGACGCGTCCGTCCAAGCTGGCCGTTGGCCTTCCCGCATGGGACTGCTGGTTCGGGAGCGACCTGCCGAGAGGGCGGCATGGGCTTGCACATGCCGAACCGACCCGATGCCGTAGTAGGCATCCCAAAGGGCCGGGTCGCTCCCATCCATGTCCGAGGAGCGCGGATCGGCACCCGCGCTCCGCTGGCCGTGGCACAACGCCAAGCCGTCCAGCGACTTGCGGAGCCCTCAGTCCGCACGCCCAGGCGGCATTTCCCTGCACAAGCACCCCGATGTCGAATTCACACCTCCGGATCGGCAACGGGCTCGCCGAAAAACACCCTCAAGTCGCCGCTGTCTCGAAGACCGGAAGCTCTGGGGCGGTCGGCCAAACTAACGGCTCGTTTCCGACCCGATTTCGGGAAGAATGCCACGCGCTTCGGACAGCTCTTTCTAGCGGAGATGGCTTCTCTCCGCGATACTTCCTTCGCGCAGATCGTGCAGTCCATCGAGAGAGGAATCGAACGATGGCACGCACGAAACGAAGTCGGCGCTCCTACGGCGCCGGTGAATGGGGCCGGAACCGGGTCAGGATCTTCCCCGACCCGAAGACCGGCATCTTCCAGATTGAGTGGCGAGAGAACGGGCGCAGGCGCACCCGGACCCTCAAGCACCGCGACTGGGCGCGCGCGAAGAGGCAGGCGGATCAGTTCGCCGCCGGGTTCATCGACGCGCCCAACGGCAAGGCGGAAGCCGAGCCCGAGCCGCTCACCCTGGAACGGCTTTTTGAAATCTACGGTGAAGAGGTGACGCCCGCGAAGGGCAGGCACACCCGGCTGCACGACAGGGCCGCGATGAGGATGTTCCTCGAGTGCTTCGGCAGGGACCGGAAGCCGGCCACGCTATCGCAGCGCGACTGGGACCGGTTCATCGGCGCGCGGCGGTCGGGCAGGATCGGCCCGAGCGGCGAGCCCGTGTCCGACCGGACGGTCGAACGAGACCTGAGGTTCCTGCTCGCGGTCCTGAACTGGGCCGCGCGGTCGAGGGACGAGGAGGGCAGGCTCCTCCTCGACTCGAATCCCCTGAGAGGATTCAAGCCACCCACGGAGAAGAATCCGATCCGGATCGTGCTCTCCGATGGGGAATACCGGGCGCTTCTGAAGGTGTCCCGGCGGCTCGACTGGCGCTTCCGCGTCGCGCTCGTGCTCGCGCACGAGACGGGGCACCGCATCGGTGCCATCCGCCAGCTTCGATGGTCGGATGTCGACCTTGCGGGCGGAGTGGTGCTCTGGCGCGCGGAGCACGAGAAGAACGGCTACGAGCACCGGACGCCGATCACGGCAGAGGCGGTCGCCGCGCTTGAGGAGGCGCGGAAGCAAAACCCCGGGATCGGGAACGCTCCGGTGCTGCCCGCGCCGACGGATCCGTCGGCGTGTCTGAGCGGGAACCGGGCGCAGGTATGGTGGCACCGGGCCGAGAAGCTCGCGGGTCTGGAGCCGAAGCCCGGGAGGGGTTGGCACTCGCTCAGGCGCAAGTTCGCGACCGACCTGATGAACCAGCCCCTCAAGGTGCTCTGCGAACTGGGCGGCTGGAAGACGGCGCAGACGGTCCTCCGGTGCTACCAGCAGGCCGACGAGGACCGGCTGAGGAAGGCGCTCGAAGAACGCCGGACCGTTCGCGCCTGATCCACTTGGCGGGAACAGAACAGCGGGAATCCAGCCCACCAGACTCCTAACCTCAATGCCCGCAACAGAATCCTGACCCGCGACCACATGCCATTTTGGCAGACTGCAGCCATTTCGGCAGAGACCCTGCCATTCTGGCCGATGCCGCCGCCGCAAGTCTGC
>CAYWUV010000223.1:0-6644 GCA_964461235.1 uncultured Bryobacterales bacterium
GGTCTCGACCGAAGAAGTCATCGCCGGTCACCCAGCGGCCAGTGGCTGATCTCATCACCCTTCCGTTCCCTTCCCTGACCCCGATGATAATGTTCAACATAATTGTTGTCAACAATTATGTTGACTCACTTGTCTACTGATTCGAAACTCCAGCTAGCGGTGTTCGCTGGATCCGGGCCCCCACTCTGGCGCGATCTGCAGGTAGTTCCCGGCCGTCAATACAGGCGGAACATGCAGCCAAGTGGATGGTGGTTGTGCCACTTGCGAACACACGGCATCGACCCAAACGCCCAGTCCGATGTTGGAATTTCTATAAGTCTTAGGCTCAATGTGTATATGGTTCATGTTGTGAGCCGGACCTTCGACACAGCAGTAGGGAAGATGTCGGCGCTCCCGCCCGAGGAACAGGACCGAATCGCGCAGTGGCTTCTCGGCGAGCTTCAGGATGAGGAACGCTGGACCGAAGCGTTCTCAAGTTCCCAAGATGCCCTGAGCATGCTCGCCGACCAGGCCCGCGCTGATATCAAAGCTGGCAGAGCGACACAACTCGATCCGGGCAAACTTTGAAATCGAGTGCAACGCCCGTTTCTGGGCTAAATCGTAGGCCGTCTGGAGATCCAGCCGAAGGCAAGCGTGGGAGTGCCATACGGATGCGCAGCGGCAGCGGGAATGGACCTTGGGGTGGCTGCGGGCTGGTGGACCGTTAGAGGTGCGGTAGGGTACGGCAGACGTTGTTCACCCTCTCCTACGACTTCTCCGGCGCAAGCGCCTGCATCCATTCGCCTATCTCCCGATCTAGCTCCGGTGCTAGTCAACTACTTCCGGACCATACGCATTTCCATCCCGGAACCGGAAGACAACGCGCCAGCTTACGGACACCTCGATCGCAGAGAAGCCCCTGCGTGCGCCGGCTTGCCGGTGGATGCGGATCCCCTCCGGACGCAAGTCCTCGAGGGACGTGCCGCAGTCCAGCAGCTTGAGCAGGAAGTCGATCTTCTCGCTGAGTTCGGCGGCGAGCCGCCGCCGGGGCTCGGTGCGAGGGCGCACCCAGAGCGAAACGGTGATAGTGCAGACTTGATGCTAGTGCCCTAGTGACGAGGCACGGAATTCACCAGCAGGAAAGGGAACATGGCCAAGACGGTAACGTTGCGGTTGGAAGAGGACGCATACGACGAATTGCAGGAGGCCGCGGCGGCCCAGCGGAGACCGCTCGCGACCTTCATTGCGACCGCTGCATTGGCACGGATCAGGGAGGAGCAATTGGTCGATGACGAGGAAATGGCCGAGATCTTGGGCCACGACGCGCTGCTCCCTGGGCTGAAAGCCGGTTCGCAACAGGCTCACCAGCGGAGGGGCGACTTCGTTGCATGAGTACCGGATCTTCGAGACCGAGCAATTCCGCAAGGAGCTATAGCTGATCGCCCGTGCTGGTCACGAAGAGATTGCCCGCAGGCTACGGCGATCCGTCTACCCGCAGCTCCGTGACTGGGGCGAATCCCAACGCCATCCTCATCCGGTCGACGATCGGCTCCCGGCAGAATCCCCTCCGTTAGTCGGAGGATTGCGCGATAGGGCCGCTAAGAAAGGCCTGTAGCGCTTGGGCTCGCGTTGCAATGCCTCCACAAGAGATCGGTTCTCGGTTACCGGGTCGTTGGACGCTGGATCGAATCCAGAGCGACATCCACAAATGCCGAGTTCCCTGCCTCCGCCAATACGATGGCCTCGTCGAGTCCCGCGATCCTGCCAAGGATAACGCGAGCGTGGTATGCGTGGCCGCTCCAAGACCAGCGTGCACACTCAACCAGAGGCGCTAGCGCTCTCTGCAAGATCGCCCCTAGGACACCGGGATCGCGACCCTCTGTAAGCTGCGCCAATAGTACGACTGACTTGGTTCGGTCCTCCCGCACGCTGGACGCCAGCAGGTCCACAAACATGGCGTACGGAATCGGCGCTTGCAACTCGACCTGCGAGGACGCCAGTACCGACAGCGCCCTGATGGCGTTTTTGCGAACCGTCTGGTCTGGATCGAGGGCGCTGTGGGTCAGAGCTTCGATCTGATCGGCTGAATGGGCACCGTATCCGATCGCATCGATCGCGATCCCTCGATGGCGAGCGTTGGAGGATTTTCGACACACTGCGAGCAGTTGCGACGAGTTGCTCCGGGCGTATTCCCTGATGCGCTGCTCCAGGGCCCGGACATCAGTGTCGTGCGAGAGAGGATAGCCCAAAGAGTGGTCTTCAACGACCAACCCCTCTCCGCGTGAGACTGCTTGCCGAACCGCTTCCTCGAATCGGTCATAAAGGAGCACGAGGTCGGCGTCCAGTTCGAGCGGCTCGGTTGGCTCTGGATTCAACCGGACCTGCGATCCAGAGCCGTCCGCCAGACCAATGTAGACCAGCCGCTTGCCGTTTTCGTCGCAGCAGACAGCGGTAACGTCGGAAGGGCCTCTACCGAGCAGCTCTTGCAATTCCGACCTCAGGACTTGATTGGTCTCGCTCGTCCACGGGTCACCAGGTCGAATTGAGAGATTGCTACGCAGCTCATCGATGTCCACCCCTGTATACGCGAAGAAATCGATGGCGCGTATCGTCGGTTGGGCCGCACACGCAGCTACCGAGAGAAGTGTTGCCACCAATCGTGGGACGAGCGTACTCGTGGCCGTGTACGCGTCCGATAAGCAATCGTCCCCTGCTCTGCTCATGTGGACTATGCGGCGCAGAATTGGGTCCGAAATGCGATGCTGACCTGCTCGGAGGAATCGCTCGGCTTGCTCGGAGTATTGTCGCAGGATCTCAAGACCGCACTCAAGATTCTCGAGCAACGCGTTAGGAGGGGCCGCGGGTGCGCCGTTTCAGGCGTGCAGCCTTCCTGCAAGGAAAAATCCAGGGAGCGACCTCTCCGAACGGTCTGTGGGCACACGCGAGGGCCATTTTCGGGGGCGCTCCCGCACGGCCCATTTTTCGGAGCCCTTGCCCCAAGCGAATAGGCTAGATCGCTAACTCCCTGCTGGACAAGGCTTTGGCACTACATCGGGTGTTTCGCGAAGGGGCCAATCGTGTTTCGCTTGCGCATCAAACGTGTTTCGGAGTGGCATTTTCCCCGAAACAACAGACCCTGCCATAATTCCGCTACGCGCCAGAGGCCAACCGGCATTTCGCGCCAGGCCCGCAGGAGGCTCTCGACTTGCTGCTGCGAGCGCCCAAGCCCTAGCCCATGCGACCGCCCCGCCAGCCTGCTATCGAACAACGCCTTGCGAGGCGTTCACTGCGGCGCTTTGTCGGCTCTGACCTGCGACCCGTCCAGGGCGCTGCGAACACCGGCTCAGCGCCCTCAGAACAGGCCCTTGGAGCCCCCGCGAGAGATCCTCCTAGTCGCACGGTCAACGATCCGCTCCAATCAGACTAATCACGTCCCGACCAAAAAATGTACCTGCGACCCTGCTGTGGAACCTTCATTTAATGTCCATTATTATGTACCTTGTATCGGACAAAGGTTATGAAAGCGGACGTTATATGAAGAAGAACCCATTCTCAGAGGTACCTATACCCGTCGGCCGCGCCCTGCGCAAGCTGGGGCACGATATCCGGGATGCGCGCCGTCGCCGCCGCATTTCCGTGGCGATCCTGGCCGAGCGGGCCTCCGTCAGCCGCACGACCTTAAACAAGGTCGAAAAGGGCGAGCCCGGCGTCTCGATGGGCATCTACGCCACTGTGCTTTTTGTGCTGGGCATGATCGACCGGCTCGCCGATATCGCCGACCCGCGACATGATGCCGTCGGCCTTGAACTTGAGCAGGAATACCTGCCGGAACGCATCCGGCTCCCCCGGCCCGGCAAATGCAGAGGCGAGGCGTGACGGATCGCAACATTCTCGTCCATGTGGATCTCCTCGGCACGCCCCATCTCGTTGGACGGCTATGGGCGCGCACGCGCCGCGACAAGGAACGAGCTACGTTTCAATGTCCCGACGGCTGGCTCGCCAACCCTAATCGTTTTTCCCTAGAGCCGGCGCTCACACTTGGGTCCGGTCCCTTTCACACACCATCCGACAAGCCCCTGTTCGGGGCCATCGGCGACTCCACGCCGGACCGCTGGGGCCGCGTCCTCATGCGCCGTTCCGAGCGCCGCCGTGCGGAAACGCAGAACGAGACGCCGCGCGCGCTCCGGGAAATCGACTACCTGCTGATGGTGGACGATGAATGCCGCCAGGGCGCGCTGCGTTTTGCGGAACAAGAAGGTGGACCGTTCTTGGCACCGCAGGGGCCAACAAGGATTCCGCCGCTCGTCGAGCAAGTCACTCCGTTCGGATAGCTTGCAGTGGATCGACCTGCGTGGCCCGCCGGGCTGGCAAGAAGCTCCCGGCAACGCCGGCCAGGGTCAGGATCAGGAGTCCCGCGGCGAAGGAAATCGGGTCCGACGGCGTCACGCCGAAGAGTTGGCTCTCCAGCAGGCGGCCGAATAACACCGCGATCACCAGTCCTCCCAGCAGGCCGACAAGCACGGGACGAACGCCCCGGATCACGACCGACCGTGCGAGTCGTCGTGGTGGCGCTCCCAGTGCCAGCTGCACACCGTAGTCCTTCGACCGGCGACGGGTGGCGTAGCTGGTCACCGAATACACGCCAACGATCCCAAGTCCGAGTGCCACGAACCCGAACCAGGCAAACAGGATCAGGCTGAATCGGGGGCGGCGAAGCCTCGCGCCGAGCCTCTCTTCCATGGTGCGCAGGTCTGTGACGACCTGGTTTCTGTCAATGGTCGAGATCCCGCGGCGGAAGGCGTCGGGCAGGCTGGAGGTGGCGGCGGACCGCCCCGTGATCGCCATGAACGAGCTCCACCGGGTCCTTTGGAGCAGAGGCAAATACACCGTCGGCTCGTGAGCACTCCGCGGTCCGAATTGCCGGACATCGCCGACGACGCCTACTACGGCGCAGCGAGTACCCGGCGCGCTGCCGACCGTGATCGACTTGCCGATGGGGTCGTCGCCGAAGTGGGACTTCGCAAATGCCGCATCCACGATGGCGACGGGGGGGCTCCTCCCATCGTCGGCTCCTGTAAACTCGCGTCCGCGTAGTATCGGGATCTGCATCGCTGCAAAATAGCCGGCACTGACCTGTGCGTACGGCGCATGGGTCGGGTCAGCGTTGGCCACGGACACGGCAATCGTCTCTCGAATCCCGCTCAGGGGCAGGGCGGTGCTCGCGCCCACCTGAATCACCCCGGGCTGTGCGGCCAGACTGGCGAGCAAGCCTCGGTAGTGAGTCTGCAGCTGCTCTTCTGTTGGGTAGTCAGAGAAAGAAAACGGTAGACGCGCGGTCAGCATGCCGGAAGCATTGAATCCGAGATCGAACGATTGCATGCGGGACACCGTCTGCAGCATCAGCAGGGTCGCCGTCACCATGGCGAATGCCAGAGCGGCCTCCAATGCGACAAGCGTGTCCAGTCCGCCCCACTTGCGGTCCCGACTCGCGCTTTCCGATCGCTCGAGCTTGAGTCCTTCCGCAATTCGAAGTCTCGCGGTCCGCACGATGCTGGGCAGTGCAAATCCAACGATGGCTATTCCCCCCAGGATCACCGTGAAGGACGCGCCGGCCCAGTTGACTCCGACCTCGCCCATCCTGGGAAAGAGGGTGGGGTTCATGGCTACGATGACGTCGATCAGGACGGCGGAAAGCAGAAGCCCGGTTGTAGCCCCGAGAGCAGCGATCCAAAAGACGTCGCACGCGATCCCCTGCACCAATTGGAACGGCGAGGCTCCAACGGCTGCCTGGATGGCGAACTGCCTACGCTGGGACAGCCACCGGGCGACAAGCAGTCCGACGACGTTGCAGCAGCCGATCAGCAACACGAGCGCGGTGGCAGCCCACACAGCCAGTAGCGTCGATCGGGAGCCGCCCAAGAACTGCTCGTGTAGGGGCACCACCCAGGCCTCGAGTCCCCTGTCCTCTGCCCGTGCGGTCTGGGCGAGGCGGGCGGCGACCAGGTCCATCTCGGTTTCGGCTTCGGTCAGTGAGGCGGAGCCACTGAGCCGCCCGAGAACCCAAAGGTTTCCTCGGTCCGGAAACGCCTCCTGGTCTGGATCAAGGGTCAACGGGACCCATATGTCTGTCTCCGGCCACGGCAGAAACGAGAAGCTATCCGCCAGGACCCCAACAATCGTGAACGGGCGCCGATCCAAGACCACGGCGGCTCCGATCGCATCACGATCTCCTCCGAATCGATCCAGCCAGAGGCGGTGGCTGAGGATCGCAGCCGTCGGGATATCCCCAGCAAGGTCCTCGGACGTGAATAGCCTGCCAGCCGCCAGTGGTGCCCCAAGCACCGTCAGGAAATCCTCGCTCACGAGCGCCCCCGAGAGCTGCTCGGGGCCCTCGGGTCCCGGAACGACGAACGACCAGTCCCGGGCGGCTCCGAGCTGAGCGAATGACCGCGCAGAACGGCTCGATGCGTCGAACATCCGTCGCGAAACAGGCAGCCGTCGGCTTGGGTTGTCGCTGTTCACGTTCCAGACCATCACCAGACGGTTGGGATCGGGATAAGGGAGTGGTTGCAGCAGGATTGACTCCAGCAAACTCACACCAACCGAGCAGACCGCAAGGCCCAGTGCAAGGGTCGCGACGGAAGCACCGAGCAGGAGCGGTTGGC
>CAYWUV010000224.1:0-6636 GCA_964461235.1 uncultured Bryobacterales bacterium
CATTCAATGGCAAATTAGCCGCTACTTTAACTGAGTTATTAATTCGCCGCCCCTTAAGGGGTTTCGTTGCTCCAGACGCGACGTGGTTTCGGATCGCCTCTTCAGCTTCCATCTTCCACTTCTTATCGAAGAGGTCTGCAGTGTCTCCCCAAAGGCTCAGCACGCCCGGTCCCAAGTGAAGGACGTATCAGCGTTTACGAAGTCCGGCGATTCTGTCGCCGACTTGCGCCGCCCAGCATTCGAGGTTGGCCTCGAGCGCCTCCGTGGAACTACGCTTCTCCTTGCCGGGTAGCGGGACGCGCTGATACGCTCTCACCACCTCCACGCCCCACCGAACACTGTTCGCTAACGTCGCAATTAGGTCCGGGGGATCCTTCGTTGCTAGCCTGCATCGAGGAGTTCCGCCGAAATGCCTGGACAGGTAGGCCGGTAGCAGCTCGCAGGCAAATTGCTCGTCCGAGATGCCGCACCGATTCCCCTCCTGGCACATAGTCGAAGGTCCACCATAGCAGGCTCTGCCGCCATCGACTTCTGGCAGGCACGAGGCGAACGAGAAGCCCTCACCGGGACCCACTTTGGGGCCCACCCTACGCTCTGAACTGCCCCGGAGTGATCCAAGTTGCTCCGAACTGATCCGCTCATGGGCCAAGGAGAGGTGCCCGCAAGTGACTACGAAAGATGATTATAGACAGATCAAGCAGTTACAGGATGGAGGCTCGGGTGGCAACCGATCCGGGGCATTGAGAGGTGTTCAATGGTTTCAGAAGGTATCCTCAACATACTGATATTAAGTTATTTATAGGATATTGTGGTAAGCTTAGGTATCTGGTGTTCTCTCCATGAAAGGCATAACTGAAGGCGTAACCCCACAGGGAACACGAACCCCGAAACGGCTCTCCGCGACCTTCGTCAAGACCGTGACGAGACCCGGCCGCTACGGCGACGGTCGCGGCAGCCACGGACTCTCGCTGCTGGTCAAGCCGATGAAGCTCGGAGGGCATTCGCGGACCTGGAGCCAGCGGCTCCGCATCAATGGCAAGCCCGTCAGCATCGGGCTCGGCTCGTTTCCGGTCGTCTCGCTGGCAGAGGCTCGCAAGGCCGCCCTCGAGAATCGACGCGCCCTCGCCCAGGGGCATGACCCGCGCACCTCCGTCCCGACGCTCGCACAGGCGAGCGAAAGGGTACTGGCGATCCATTCCGCCAGCTGGAAGGACGGTGCTCGTTCGGCGCAGATCTGGAGGAACAGTCTGCGCGATTACGTGCTGCCGCAGCTGGGCCGCGTCCGCGTCGACCGCATCACGACGGCCGACATCATGGCCGTGTTGTTGCCGCACTGGGCGACGAAGCACGAGACGATGCGCCGCATCAAGCAGCGACTCAGCCGCATCTTCCGCTGGGCCGTGGCCGAGGGCTACCGGACGGACGATCCCGCCGGTGCCACGCTCGAGGCGGCCCTGCCCCGGAACGGACGGTCCACGCGCCATTTCGCCGCGTTGCCCCACGGCGAGGTCGCGGCCGTGATCGAGACGGTGCGGAACAGCGGGGCCGGGCCGGGGACCAAGGCCGCCTTCGAGTTCCTGGTCCTGACGGCGTGCCGGTCCGGCGAGGTCCGCCTGTCGGAGTGGCGGGAAGTGGACCTGGATTCCGGTATCTGGACCATCCCGGCGGATCGATCCAAGACGCGGCACGAGCACAAGGTCCCGCTGGCTCCGCGGGCGGTCGCCGTGCTGGAGGAGGCGCGACGACTCTCGCTCGGCGAGGGGCTGATCTTTCCGTCGGTTAGCGGCAAGCCGCTTTCGGACGCGACGCTGTCGAAGCTGCTCCGGGAGCAAGGCATCCGGGCGGTCCCGCATGGATTCCGGTCGTCATTCCGCGATTGGTGCGGGGAGACGGGCCAGCCCCGCGAGGTTGCAGAAGCGTGCCTGGCACATGCCGTCAGGAGCAAGGTCGAGGCGGCCTATGCGCGCTCGGACCTGCTCAAGCGACGTCAGACACTGCTGCGGGCCTGGGCGGACTATCTCTCAGACACTACCTGAACAAACACATGTATTCAGGACTCCTAGGGCACATTTCTATGTCCCTTGCACCCCATGGCCTTACGGTCTTACAACTCCAGCCGGCATCGGGAGGAAGCAGACCGAATGATACGCCCGGAAACGTGACCGCCGCCTGCCATTGACCGTTGGTACGCTGCCGCGCCGAGCTGCCTCGCTGTCGAGTCAACTGCTCTAACGCAGCAAGGTGGCCGACAGCGCCTCCAGTTAGACCGCGAAGCGTTACAGTCCCAAGGACGGGAACACGCTCGTTTGTCCTTGAACTGACGTCCTTGGGCCATGCCTCAGCAGGTAGGTCTTCGGGTCAACTCATTGATCGAGAGACAGATGGAGTGATCACGTCGACGATAGACGGGGCCAACCGTTGGTATAGTTTGATCAAAGGTTCGATTGCTTCCAGTTCCCATGACCTGGAGCTTGGAATGAGGGCCGTGAGCGATCAATTCTTCGGTGCTCGGTGGTGGCGATTCGACTTCCATACTCACACACCGGCTTCATACGACTACGGTAAGGGTCCGCAGCAGCAAGCCCTCAAGGGCCGGTCGCCTCGCGATTGGCTCCTTGATTTCATGCGCAACGAAATCGACTGCGTCGCCATAACCGACCACAATTCTGCCGATTGGATTGACAGGCTCAAGGAGGAATACGAAACCCTTCTCACGACCCGCCCCGAGGGTTTCCGGGAATTGCACCTGTTTCCCGGTGTTGAGATCACTGTCGATGGCGGGGCGCACCTTCTGGCGATCTTCGATCCTTCAAGAGAAGGAAACGACATCGTAGCGTTCTTGGGAGCGGCTGGACTGAAGCGGGATGGCGTAAGTCCTTTAGCGCAATGCACCTCTAGATCGTTCCGGGAGGTCTCGCGCTTGGTTGTCGAACACGGCGGTCTGGCGATTCCGGCGCACGCTGATCGGACCCACGGTGTGCTAACCACATATTCAGGCCAGACTCTGATTGGAATCCTTGAATCCAGTGACATCTTCGCCGTTGAACTGGACAATCCGGCAAGCCTCGATTCGGGCTCGGCCGGACATCAGCGGCCTCGCTGGACTGCCGTTCTAGGTTCCGACAGTCACCATCCGTCCGGCGGAGAGGGCCAAAGGTACCCTGGGAGCCATTTTACGTGGGTAAAAATGGGCAAGCCGTCGATCGAAGGCTTGCGGCTTGCCCTATTGGACGGAGCGTCTTTGTCGGTTCAAAGAAGCGCTGACTGCCCTCAGAACCCCAATTCTCACGCCGACCTGATCATCAAGAGCATTACCGTAAACGAAGGTAGGTTCGTAGGTAGGGGTGCCGCCCTCCGCACAGAATTCAGTCCGTGGATGACCTCGATCATCGGAGGTCGGGGAACGGGCAAGTCAACGTTGGTTGAATTGATGCGGCTCTGTCTGCGGAGAGACCTCGAAGTGCCCGATGAACTGCGGGCCGACCTGAGTCGGTTCGCGAAAGTACCTGCTTCACGGTCAGACTCAGGGGCACTCACCGAATATACGGAAGTAGCTCTGGTCGTCTCCAAGAATGGCGAGTTCTATCGCTTGAACTGGGACAAAGCGGGTGGCGCCACTGCGATCGAAAGGAAATCGGTCGATGGGGATTGGCGTCCAAGCCCTGGAGACGTTCGAACTCGGTTCCCGGCTTCAATCTTCAGCCAGAAGCAAATCCTCGCACTTGCCAGCGACCCCTCATCGCTCTTGCGTGTGATTGACGATTCGGAAACAGTGGATGGATCTGGTATCGCCGCTAAGCGAAGCGAGATTGAAACGACATTTCTCCGATTGAGAAGTCAGATCCGCGAACTCCAATCCAGGGTCGACGGCGCCACGCGGTTGCTGGGCGAAATAGAGGACCTTGATCGGAAGATTGAAGTGTTTGAACAAGGAGACCACCGAAAGGCTCTGATCGCTTATCGGAGATTCTCACGGCAGCGTGCCGTCATCGGAAACCGGCGCGAAGACATCTCGCGCACCGTCGAGCGAATACGGGAGGTAGCAGAACAATCAGAGCCAGTTGATATTCGGGAAGAAGATTTCGACAAGACCGACCGAGTCGAATTGGGCGCATTGGAGTGGCTTAGGAAGGCCGCGGATGCGCAGTCCGAGTCCTCGGGAGAGCTACGTGAACTCGCGTCCCGTCTTGAAGAGTTCAATAAGAAATGGCTATCTGGATTCAGTGAGGACTATCGCCGGAGCGCACGCGAAGCGGCTTTGGAATACGAAGAACTGAAGCAGAAACTCGCAGGTGTGGGAATCGCTGATCCAGATGAATATTCCAAGCTGATTCAACGTCGTCAGATCCTGAGAGGCAACTCCCAGGAATGTGGCGAGGCCAAGATCAAGATCCGAGAACTCGAGCAAAGGGCTCGCAAAGCACTTGACGAAATGGAGGCGCTACGCCGAGAACTGTCAAGGAAGCGTAAGATCTTTGTTGACAGTGTCTTGAAAGGCAATGAATATGTTCGAATCTCAGTGTTCGCTCTGGGCAACGACCCGTCGGCACAGGAAGCTAGATTCCGTAAGGCGCTATCGCGGGAGGACGGGAGCCTTGAACGGGATATTCTAAGCCAGGACGGCTCAGCAGGCATCCTTGCCAATCTCTATCGGGATCTGCCAGGTGATCCGAGCGACGAGCGCGAAATTGAAATCGCTCGTCGAGTTCGCCAAGCCAAATCCGAGATTCTCGCGCTTCGTGACGCTGAGCCAGAAAGCCCCCAAACGAAGTGGTTCGGAAATCATATTCGCAGTCTGTCTCCAGAAAAACTCGATCACATTGAGCTATGGCAGCCATTGGATAGCCTAAGGATCGAGTACCGGCATCCCGATGGCAGCGGGTGGTCACCTATACAAGATGGCTCGCCCGGACAGAAGTCTGCCGCTCTCCTGGCATTCCTGTTGTCGTATGGCAATGAGCCGGTGGTTCTCGACCAACCCGAGGACGATCTTGATAACCACTTGATCTATGACCTCATCGTCCAGCAGATGAGGAAGAGCAAGAGAAACAGGCAGGTTATCGTCGTTACACACAATCCAAACATCGTGGTAAACGGTGATGCAGAGGCGGTAGTCGCCATGGACTTTCAAAAAGGCCAATGCGTGATACTGAACGACGGAACGGGTTGCCTTCAAGAACGAGGACCTCGAGAAGAGGTCTGCCGAGTGATGGAGGGTGGGCTCGAGGCCTTCGATTCACGGTACAAGCGATTGGCGGTTGAGATTCTCCATGCTGGCTAGCGCAACGACCCTGCTTTCCCAGATCGTTGCGGGTGAGGACTCGTCTCTTGAACTAAAGGAGGTTGAATTTCGCGGATCGAGAGTGAGCGGGCCAAGTAGGGACCAACTCGCCGACGAACTCGCAGCGTTCGCAAACGCCCGAGGCGGAGTGCTGGTACTAGGCGTTGACGATAGTTCGAGAGAGATTCTCGGTATCCCACTCAATAGGTTGGATTCCGTGGAGCGGTTCGTCATCGAAGTTTGCCACGACTCTATCGATCCGCCGTTGGACGTCACGACTCAAAAGCTCTCAATTCCGGATTCACTTGGCACGCCTCGATGGGTACTCCGAGTGTTTGTGGCCCGGAGTTTATCGATTCATCGCAGCCCCGGTGGATACATGTTGCGCGTGGGTTCGTCGAAGCGAAGAATGGCTCAGGATCAACTCGGTAGACTGTTCCAGCAACGAAGTCAAGCCCGTCTGATCCGTTTTGACGAGACAGTCGTACCTGGCACAAGCTTTTCCGACCTTGAGTCGAGGCAGTTGGACCGGTTTCGCACAATCCGAACGACTGACGACGGACGAATGCTTGCCTCAAAGCTGGGCATCACAGCCGAAGATGATTTCGGCGAGACTCGGTTGACTATTGCAGGCGTTCTGCTAGGAACGAACAGGCCAGAACAATGGCTCCACCACGCATACATTCAGGCTGTTGCCTACCGAGGCGATAGCGTCGGGTCCGCTATGGAGGAACCGAACTACCAAATCGACGCAAAGGACATTTTCGGCTCGGTTGACATCCAGGTAGTGCAAGCATGCCAATTTCTGGCTCGAAATCAGCGAGTCTCTGCGCGCAAAGGCCTCGGCCGAAAAGACTTTCCACAATACGACATGACGGCAGTTTTTGAGGCCGTCGTCAACGCTGTGGCTCATAGGGACTATTCGGTGCAGGGTTCGCGAATCAGGATGCGCGTGTTTGCGAACCGTCTGGAATTGTCCTCCCCGGGTGAGTTGGTCAACACTATGACTCCTGACACGCTCGCATATCGGCAGGCGACCAGGAACGAAGTGATCACAAGCTTGCTCGCCAAATGTACGGTGCCTGAGACCATCCCCGGCTTATATTCAACTCGAAACACGCTGATGGATCGGCGAGGAGAAGGAGTGCCGTTGATTCTGGAACGTAGTGAGGCGATTTCCGGTCGGAAGCCTCTCTACGAGACCCGGGACGGAGCGGAATTGCGACTCACTATTTTCGGGGCGAACACGGATTCTTCGTGAGGGTTCGGATCGTGTGCTTCGGCCATTCGCGTCGGCGGAATGTAAGCATTCAGGTTCCGGGGCGCAAGGGGTCGGCTGAGGCGAGGCTCGGGAG
>CAYWUV010000225.1:0-6554 GCA_964461235.1 uncultured Bryobacterales bacterium
ATGGCGATCAACCTTGCCCAATTCCAGACCCTCGCCAAGCGGATGCTGTCGCTGGCAAAGCTCTCCGCGGAGCGAGATCGGCTGGTTCAGCAGAGGCTGGATGAGGGTTGGAATGTTCTGCTTGCGGACGCTGCACTCGATCGCCCCCGAAGGGACGTCATAACAGGGAAGCACGAGGCCCATGGACACTGACAAGTCAACTGAGCCTGACAGGCGGTGGGTAGCGGAATTGCGTTCGCTGGCACGGCGCGTTTCGTCGGCGATGCCCGAGAGAGTCACCGGCCGCATGCAGACGCCGCTCGCCTTGCTGTTGGCCGTAGGGTTCCTCGGAGGGCTGCGAATCGGGGGTTCCGAATCCTGGCTGGCGCCTCCGCTGGGCTCGCTGGTGCTGGCTGCGATGATCCTCGGTGCTCTCGACAGGCACGGTGCCATTGCCGTCAAGCGGCTCTTGCACTCGTCCCGTTCGGCGATCGATCTCTACGGACTTCTCGTGATTTTGACCATCGTCTTCGCCTCCGCCCAGGCGATCCACGTAACCATCGCCACCGGTTCCCTTCGCTCGTTGTTCTATTTGCTGTTCTTCCTGCCGCTCCTCGCTCTCAACACGCGCCTCGTCGCCGCTGACCATGCCCGGATGCTGTGGATTCTCGTCGTGACCTTCGGAGCAGCGTTCACGGTTAACTTTGTCGTTCTTCCTGCGATGACATTTGGAGCAATATGGCAGTGGCTGTGCAAAATCCTCCCGGGGTGTCAACCGCAACACCCGGCCACCGGCTATCTCACATTCGTCACGCTGCTCCTTTACCTGGCAGCCTTGGCCGGTCTGGCGCGGATGACACGCGATGCGCCTGGCAGTTCACCGGCCGATCGAGACGGCGACCCCGAGCCCGAAGAAAGTCAACCAGAAATGTGAGCGACAATCGACCTGACTGCTCACCGGTGAGCGGCAAGCGCGATCGGCTGGCGCCGCCACCGCCCTGTCCGCGCCGACGTGCGCTCGGCCTACCAATATGCGGCGAGGGCGACTACTACTACAGTCTGGACGCTGCGGTATACCGCGCTGCCGAGGTCGGGCGTGGCGCATGGGTGTGCGACCCGAACGGTCGCGCCATGTGGGTGCCGCCAAGCGCATGATCAGCCATCGACCTCGAATCCCACACCCCCATGACCGACCACCTACCCGACGGCCTCATCCCCTCCGCCTCCTCCCCCGTCTTCACGCACAAGACCCTGCCCGACGCCCTCCAAGCCGAACACACCTTGGCATCCGGCCACTGGGCGGTCCTGAACATCCTCGAAGGCAGCCTCCGCTTCGTGAACCTCGACACCGATGAGGAGCAGCTGATCTCGGCACCGGACCTCGTCACGATCCACCCCGGCCTGCCTCACAGGGTGGCCCTCGAAGGCTCGTTGCGCTGCCGGATCGACTTCTACCGCGAGCCACCCGCCGAGGGCGGCGACAGGCAGGGCTCGTCAATCGGGTGAGCCTCGGGAGCCTCCACGCAGGCCCGGCCAACCGCAGTGATGCGGAAGCGCTGTTTCGGACTGCTCGGCTTCTCGGGCATCGTCATCCTTCGGCAGGTGACTCAAAGTCATCTTCCACGACCGGTTGTTCGTCAAGCATCGCCGGTTCACTCTCTCGGACCGCGGACACTCCCGGAGCAACTTCGGGTTCGGATCGGAAAAGATCCCCCTGAGGCGACCCGGCGAGGGCAGGAACCGACGATGCGTCATCGAACACGATCTCGCGAAGCTCGGATGGCGTCTTTGGTTCCCGCCATTCGCCCGCACCGCGCGCAACCAACTCGTCAAGTCCCGGGGATGGCTCTCCGTTCGAACGGACATACACCGGCGCATAACGAAGCTTCCCCAGTTGCTCGGTCGCGCCCGCCCACGTGCCGCCATGTCCATGATCGGAGTTGACGACCAGCGCAGCATCCGCCAGCGCATAGATCTGCTTGTTACGCTCCATCGCCTGCCAACCGCGGAACCGGACCGCCGGATCGAAGGATGAAACCAGCACCAGCCGCCCGTCCATGAGCGGCTCGCGATTGCCGCGGTTGAGCGCGGCGCGCTCAAGGTTATTGCCCAGGACGCCGACCGCGTGCCCGCCCGCCTCGAGGGATCCCCGCATGGCCGCCTGATCGACGCCGCGGGCCCCACCCGAGACAATCTGTACCTGCGCCTCGGCGGCCAACTGTCCGACGCGTTCGGTGTACTCAGTGAGATCCTCGTTCACCTTTCGTGACCCAACCACCGCCAGGCCGCCACCGTCCAAAGCGTCCCGGTCACCGCAGCCGTAGAGCACCGGCGGCGCCTTGTTCCGCATCTTCTTCCGGAGCCGATCGGGATAGTCGCCGTCCGGTCTTGTCACCACCCAGATCGCACGCGCGCTCCAACGCTCCAGGGCCTGAGCCAGAAGGAAGCCTCGTTGGAGAAGTCGGCGGACATCTTCCAGGGTTCGCTTTGTCTTCAACCCGGACCACGCGTTGTCGAGCTCCCTCACGCCCTCGGGACCAAGGAGATCCGCAGGTTGCTTTTCGGTGTCGTGAAGGTACCGGACGAGCTTGTTGTAGTCGCCGAGCGACAGGGGCCTGACGGACGGACGCGACCTGCCCGCCAGGAGTGGCGCCGTAAGCAGCAGGATCGCCTGGGCGTTGGGGCTTGGACCGTCAATCCTCACGTCCGGCATGCATTCATCCATCTCTCCGGTTCGACTCTCAGGTCAACACGCACCACTTCCGATGGCGCCAAAATAATACGGGTGAACGGAGGCGCGTTCCGTCATTGGCCCGGTGGATATGGATAGCAAGGAAACGCGCCTCCGTCGTCATCGGCAGGGATCGGTTCAGACGTGAGCCGGTCCCTTGTCCGGTGTTTGTGCCACGGACCGGGCAAGGGGCGGAGATCAAACCCGCTCCCGAATGTCGCCCCCTCCCCTCGTCCCGAACTCCGTCACTCATTGACGGCACCCGCCCGGCCGGCGCACCCGGGAACGCGCAACCTCTCTCCCCCAAACCCCCTCCCCCATCACGGCTCCCTCGCCGACTGGCCGGGCTGGTCCGCTCCCACGCCGATCTCCTGTGGAAGGTCCACTTCCTGGGAAGCCGCCGGTACCTGCTCCTCGCGATCGAGTTCCAGTGTCGGTATCTACGGGGATCCGGTGCTATGGGAGAGATTCCGAGGGTGGATCACGCTGGTGTTGGCACAGCAGGTCGGCTTGACTGGGAGCGATCTGGAATTCATGCTCGGGAATGAGGAGAAAGGCGAGATGACGACGTTGATCGAGCGGTCGCGAGAGTGGGGCGAGGCGTTGAACCAGCAGAGGCTGGAGAAGGGCATCAGGAAGGGGGAACGCGAGCTGGTCCTCCGAATGGTCGCTCGAAGATTCGGTTCCGCGGCCGCCGACGACCTTGTCCCGGTACTCGCCGGGATTTCCGACTCGGACCGCATCGCCGCGATCGCCGCCAAGGTGTTCGAGTTCGAGACGGCGGACGAGTTGGTCGAGTGGGCGCGGGCAACGTGATCGGGTAGCGACGGCGACGACTTTGTTCGCGGCAGTGGGACACGCTGGCCCCGCATCATTGGCTCGTCGAGAACAACTACCTGGACGGCAGCAAGCCCGCCGGCGCTGAGCGGCCGCCGAAGCTTCCGAAAACAGGAAGTCCCAAACAGCCATGGAACCGCCCCGTCTCCTGAGCGACCCTTATCCGCAGTGGGCATTTCCCCGGCTCCACAGCGGGATCCGGGAGCCCCCAGTCCCCCCAAGCCTGCCTCGCGCCACGAGCTCCCCGGTGTCCCGACGACACGACCAGTCCTACAAGTTGCTGTTCTCCATTCCCCTGGCCGTCGACCAGTTGATCCGGCACTTCCTCGACGCCGGCCTGGCCGACGAACTCGACTTCAAGAGAGTCGAAATCCTCGCGAACGAACGGATCGCGGCCGGGCTGGTCCGCTCCCACGCCGATCTCGTTTGGAAGATCCACTTCCGCGGAAGCCGCAGGCATCTGCTCCTCGCGATCGAGTTCCAGTCGGCAGTCGACCGCTACATGGCGGTCCGCATCCACCACTACGTCGGCGCCGCCTACCACGGGCTGACCGCCGCCAAGCCTCATAGCGAAGAGCTGGCGCCCGGAGGCCTACTGCCGCCCACGCTCGCGGTGACCATCTACAACGGACAGGCCCGCTGGACGGCCCCACAGGACATCTCCGAGCTGATCGAGCCGGCGCACGGGTGGCTCGCCGCACGCCAGCCAAGGCTGCGCCACGAGGTCCTTGACCTGCGCGAGCGTGCGCGTCACTCTCTACCGAAGGCCAACGTCGTGTCGTGGATTGCGAGCCTCGAGCTGGATCCCTCATTCCATAACGTGTCGCGCGTAGTTCGGCGGGTGCTGGAGCGGTATCCCGGGGCGGAGCACGCGAGGTTGCGCGAGGCGTTCCGGGAATGGGTGCTGGGCGCGGCCGAATCGTGGGGGATCCGAGAAGAGGTGCTCGAAGAGGTGAAGTCGCTGAAGGAGGCGGAGATGATCTATGCAGGAGTGGAGGAATTGAAGGAGCAGGCGCGCCGCGAAGGGATCGGACTGGGGCGCATGGAGGGCCGCGCCACACTGTGCCGACAGGCGAGGCTCAAGTTCGGCGCCGAGACGGCCGAGCACCTGTCACAGTTGATGAAAGGGATCGCCGACCCGGAACGGATCTCCCGCATCGCAGAACACATCATCGAATGTGAGACGGGTCCGGAGCTGTTGGCGCGTGCGCGGGACGACTGATATGTCAACCGCAGTTTCCATTTTGTAAACTCGGCTTTACATCCCGGCCTGGGTCTGAGCTGTTAAGTTTGGACCGCCCGGGTCCGAGAGCCCTCGGGAACCTTCGCTGCGTGAACTGGCCGCCCATAACCCGAGAAACCCAAACCATGCTCACCCCCACCCTCCCCCTCCCCCACCGCCCCACGCGGCCCCTCCGCCTCCTCGCATACCTACTCCTCCTCCTGGCCTTCAGCCCCGCGCCGACCCAAGCCCAGCCACCCCCACCCCCAACCGGCCTCGGACAGGCCACCATCGAAGACCTCAACGCGGCCTTCAATTCCGGCCAACTCACCTCGGAGCGACTCGTCGAGATGAGCCTCGCGCGAATCGCGGCCTACGACCGGGCCGGCCCCGAACTCCACGCCATGCTCTGGGTGAACGGAAACGCCCTTGAGCGGGCGCGGGAGCTCGATGAGGAGCGGCGGCGCAGCGGTCCGCGGTCCCTGCTGCACGGCATCCCCGTGGTCCTGAAGGACAACGTCGACACGGGGGACATGCCCACCACGGGCGGATCGGCCCTGCTCGCGGGCTCGATCCCCCCTGACGACGCCTTCATCGTGAAGAAGCTGCGCGAGGCCGGTGCGATCATGCTGGCCAAGACCGCGTTGAGCGAGCTTGCCTCCGGCGGCATCCTCAGCTCGGTGGGCGATTTCTTCCCGAAGAACCCCCACGACCCCGCGCATACGCCCTCGGGATCCTCCACGGGGGCCGGCATCGCCGTCGCCGCGTCCATGGCCCAGCTGGGCGTAGGCACCGACACGGGCGGCTCCATCCGGGGACCCGCTACCGACAACGGCATCGTCGCGCTCCGTCCGACGCACGGGCTGCTGAGTCACGACGGCATCATTCCGCTGTCGATCACGCTGGACATGGCCGGCCCGATGGGGCGCCACGTGTACGATGTCGCGGCGATGCTCGGGGTCATGACCGGCGTCGATCCCGCGGATCCCACAACGCGGAAGAGCGAGGGCCGCTTCCGGACCGACTACACGCGGTTCCTGGACGCCGGCGCGCTCGTGGGCGCCCGCATCGGGATCGCGCGCGACCTGGTGGGCGACGACGAATCCGTGACCTGGATCGTCGAGGCGGCGCTCGCGACCATGCGCGCCGAGGGAGCGACCATCGTCGACGTGCGCTATCCGCCGTGGCTCCTGGCGGTGAAGGGCGACTGGTACACGACGGTGCGCTATCCGGAGTTCCGGTCCCAGATCGAGGACTATCTCGCCACCCTCGCGCCCGGGTATCCGAAGACGCTGCGGGAAATGATCGCGAGATCGGACGAGATCGTGGCGCCCATGCCGGACGGATCCCGCCCGAACCCGGTCCGCTGGAACATCTTCAGGGACGAGGAGGCCAGCGGCGAACTGACCGGCTTCGAGTACGTGGCGATGCGGGAGCACGGCTTCCCGATGGTCCGGGCGATCGTGCACGGGATGATGGACGCCCAGGACCTCGACGCCATCGTCTATCCTCCCTCGGCCAACCCTCCCGTCCTGCGCTCCGAGGCCGATCACTTCGCCGGCATGCTGGGCACCCACATCGCGAGCCTGGCGGGCCTACCCGATCTCATCGTGCCGGCGGGATTCACTCCCACGGGTCTGCCCGTCGGGATTTCCTTCCTCGGCCGGGCCTTCAGCGAACCCCGGCTGTTCGCGCTCGGATACGCCTTCGAGCAGGCCACCCGCGCGCGCCGGGATCCGGTGCACACGCCGCCGCTGCCGGGCGAGGAAGTGCCGCGGCCGGCCG
>CAYWUV010000226.1:0-6505 GCA_964461235.1 uncultured Bryobacterales bacterium
GGGTCGCAAACGGCGTGAACGAGGCGCGGGGCGGCTCCCGGTTCTCGGCGAAGACCGCGGGATCTTCCCAGTAGGGGGTGGGTGGGGGCCGGTCGCCGCACGCAGACGACGTGGCCAGGATCGCCGCCGCGAGGCCGATGCAGTTTACAGGGCGCAGAATTGCCTCGGGAATCTGCTGTCTGCGGTCAGGCCAGCATCAAGCGCTCGCCCTTCGGCTCCGGCACGGGTCGTCCCAACTCCCGTGCCCTTTCGATCCAGAACTGCATCGCGTCCTTGATGTTCCGCAACGCTGTCTCCTGATCGTCACCGTGTGCCATACACCCTGGCAACTCTGGCACCTCGGCGACGAACGCCTCGTCTTCGTTGCTCCAGTACAGAATAATCTCGTACTTGTGCATCAGCGGTCTCCTCCCAGCCTGTACTTCAGAATCAACTTCCGAACCTCCGATAGAGAACCCTACCAAACTCGCCAAATGGCACCATCTGGAATAGAACCCTCCCTCACCAGAAAATCACATACAACACCGCCGCCCCCGCGATCACCGCCCCCGCCCACCACTTCGCCCCCGGCGCCGGCTCCAGATCCACCTGCGCCGCCCCCCTCGGCAGCGTCCGCGGCTCGTCCAGACCCTGACGTAACGTGAGGGTCGCCATGAACCCCGAAATCACCAGGAACGTGATCGCCATGTGGTGCAGGAACGCGACTTCTGGCAGCAGCCACAGCAGCGCCCCGTACACCGGAATCCCCAGAATCATCCCGCCGAAGGCAGCGGCGGGCGGTGTCCGCGGCACGAACAGCCCGAAGAGGAACGCCGCCACGATCCCCGGCGAGATGAATCCCCAGAACATCTGGATGTACTCGAAGACGCTTCCGGCCCTGGCCACCACCGGTGCCCACAGGCAGCCGACCAGCACGAGGACCGCTGTCGTCCACCGCCCGATCTTCATCAGGCTGCGCGACGACGCCTCGGGCCGCAGGTGCCGCTTGTACAGGTCGACGCTGAAGATGGTCGCGGCCGAGTTGAGCATCGAGTCGAGCGAACTCATCACGGCGCCGAAGAGCGCGGCGAACATCGCGCCGGTGAGCCCGGCGGGGAGCAGCTCGCGCATCATGACCGGATAGGCCTGGTCGGGGTTGGTCACCTGATCGGCGAAGAGCTCCGCCGCCATGATGCCGGGGAAGATGATGATGAACGGGATCACCAGCTTGATGAACCCGGCCAGGAACAGCCCGCGCTGACCGTCCGCCAGACTCCGAGCCGCCAACGTCCGCTGCGTGATGAACTGGTTCAGTCCCCAGTAGAAGAGGTTCGGGATCCACAGCCCGCCGATGAAGACCGCGAGCCACGGCATCTCCGGGTGGTTCCAGGGGAGGACGGTGTGCAGCTTGCCGTCGGCGGCCTCGAGGAAGGGCTCGATCCCGCCCATCGCGCGGAAGCCGAGCACCGTCACCACCACGCCGCCCAGGATCAGCGCCACGCCCTGGATCAGGTCGGACCACACCACCGCCTTCAGCCCGCCGTAGATCGTGTAGCCACCGGCCAGGATGCCGATCAGCCAGATGCCCAGGTTCGTGTCGATGCCGAAGATGGACTCGAGGGCGAGGGCGCCGGAATAGAGCACGGTGGCGAGGGCGACGAAGACGTACGCGGCCATGATGAAGGCGGCCATCAGCGTGCGGGTGCGCACGTCGTAACGGAACTCGAGGAACTCCGGGATCGTGTAGATGCCGGCCTCCAAGAACTTCGGCAGGAAAAAGAGCCCGACCAGCACGAGGGTGACCGCCGCCATCCACTCGTAGCTGGCGATGGCCAGGCCGAGCTCGTACCCGCGTCCTGCCATCCCCACGAAGTGCTCCGTCGAGATGTTGGACGCGATCAGCGAGAAGCCGATCAGCCACCAGGGCGGATCGTTTGCGGTCTGAATCCCGGCAGGAAATCACGTAAAGTCATACAGGACTGCACGATCTGCGTTTCCTGCCTTTCTACTCGACCCTGCTGGACCGTGCCGCGAAAGCGGGAAAACCGGATTTGATTGGCGGGAATCCAAACCGCTGGTTTGGACGCCGCTTCGAGCACGGCTGCGTGTATTCGCTCAAGCCCTTGCGGTACGATCTACCTACAACTCCGTACCCGATCCATCGTGCCGGCCGCGAAGGAGTGCCGTTCTCACCATCAAGTCTGGCAGCCGCTGCCTTGAGTCGATTCGTCCAGAACACGGCGTCGATTCGCGCGCGGTTACTTGCGGAAGTCGGAGGCCGGTGCCCGATTCCATGGCGCGCCAAAGAGATCCACCTCCTTCACCCCCCAAGCCCGGCAGCCGAGCCCGAGAGCGAAAGTTGTCCATGCCAACACGGAAGTACTCGGGTCGTCTGGAACTGACTTGGACCAACAAGCGACTGCGCCTACTCGCGAATCGGAACGAGGGTTACGAGTGGGTTCCGCCTCACGACTACCACGTGTCCGAAGTGCGTCTCTTGCGTGACGCGGCCCTCGTGGGCCGGACCCGTTCGGCGGACTCCAGAAGCCTGCTTCGGTGCGTCGCGCACTTCTTCGCAAGCTCTTCTCTGCCACGGCCGAGGCCGGTACCACGCATCGGGTTCGCCGAGCATCCTGCGCCGGACTCCTGCTGCTGACTGAACGGAAGCCGGGGAGCGCTCCAGCGGCGTCCGGCTCACACCATCGGTCAATCCAAGATGTTACACACTACGCCCGTAAGCCCAGCGACGCTTCCTCAGCCGACGATTTGGAGACAGGTAGATCGCAAAGACATTCTTCCCGCAACCTCAGTGCAATCTCGCGTAACTGCATTATTGACAAGGTTATAGAAGACGCATACGTTAGCCTCTCGGTTGGGCGAGGGGAGGACGAGCCTCCCGGCCCGAGAACATCATCAAGGGAGAGGACTATGAACGACGCCATCCGCAAACTGCTAAGGGCCGCCACGCTCGCGCTGGCCGTCTTCGTCGGCGCAGGCATGATGACGGCCACCCCGGCAAGCGCCAGCAGCGAATGTAGTATCACGGTCGGCTGGGACAACGGCTATTTCTACTTTTGTGAGCTCTGCGTCAGTGACGACTCGTGCGAGTACGAGTGCACGACGGGGCATGAAGGCAGTTGCTAAAACCCACGTGGGTGCTAGTCTCGGCGCTGGCATGTGCGATGCCGGCGATGGCCCAGGGCGCTCCGAGTTCTTGCGGGGTGCCAACAGCATCCGAGACACGGTGGCTGGCCGAGTCGTACGCCGAGACCAGCACCTACGGTCGTAGTAGCGTCGACGAGTGGATCGGGTCTTACGGCGCGCTCACGGCTGTGGGCGAGAGCCTGTTCCTCTACGACCAATCGCGAACGCGCATCGTCCATCTTTCGGGAGAGCTCGAGGAACGGCACGCGTTCGGCCGGCAAGGGGATGGTCCTGGCGAGTTCGCCCGTCCGCGGGCTATCCCATGGGTGAGCGATGCGTCCGAGGGGCACTTGGATTTCGACGGGCGGCAGTTAGTAGTCTACGACCGCAACGACTTAACGTTCTTCGATACCGAGGGCGAGTACCTCTGGTCTGCTCTGTTGCCCGGCTTCGGCTTCAACCTCGGCCGGCGCGGTGTTGTGTTCGTGAGCCCGGTGTCCGAGGACGCGGCGGTCTACGGCGCGGACATGCTGGGCACTGGCCCGCGTCGCCTTGAGCTGTGGAGCGTGCGGCGCTCAGACCGGAACCGCAGCGAAATACTCTGGGAGCGGGCCGTGCCGACGCGCAGCCGCGAGGCGCGCGAGGCGGGCCGAGCGCAGCTACACAGCAGGCAGGCAAGGTCTTATTGGGCGCGGCACCAAGGCTGCATCGTCGTCTCGGATGGCGGTGGCGGATTCCTTTGGGTCGTGAACCTGGAGACGCTAGAGACGGACTCGATCGCTCTGCCCGAGTGGGATGTGCCCGATTTCGGGGATGTACGCTTCGATCGCTCTGGCATCAACATCGCCGGGCGCGTGATGGGCGACACGAATCCTCAGCCGCCGGACCTGCTCTGGCGCTGGAGCGGGCTGATCGTGGATCCGGACGGCCATGCGTGGGTGCGCGCGTGGACGCAGGCCCGAGACGAGTTCGAGGTCTTCGTCGTCTCGCTGGCGTCCGGTGAGGCGCGACAGCTGAGTCTACCGGGCTTCCCTACGGCCTTCGGCCCGCCGGGCGTGTTCTACACGGTGCTACAAACGGCTGATGAAGAGCACTACATCGGGAGGCTCGAAGCGGAGCGGAGATGATGAAAAAGAGAAGAGACATCCTGAGCATGTCCGTGAACATCGCGGTACTGCTCTTCCTCGGGTACGCGGTGCTGGGTCCAAGGGGGCCGCTACGGACGGCGGTCCAAGGCTACTTCGCGGAGCGGGACGCGCGGAGCGCCGCCGAGGACGCGCTCGGGCAGCTGGCGTCAAACGACGGGGCGCCGACGCTAATCGAGTTCACCGACTTCCAGTGCCCGTACTGCCGCGACATGCACGATGTCCTGAAGCAGGGCGTGGCGGAGGGTAAGTTCGAGCATGTGACCATGCACTTCCCGCTCGATCGCATCCACCCTCTCGCGAGGCCGGCCGCAAAGGCCAGCCTGTGCGCCGAGGCGCAGGCCAGCGCAACCGAGATGAACAGCCTTCTGATGTCCACGAGCGAATGGATGGACGAGCCCGATTGGTTGCAACTCGCACGCGACGCGCGAGTCCCCGACCTCGCGCAATACGAGAAGTGCCTAGTGGCGCCCAGCACCGAGCAGGAGCTCGAGCGGCACGGAACCATCGCGGGCAACATCGGCATCAGGGCAACTCCGACCTTCGTGTCGCACGGCGGCGTCCGCAGTGGCGTCGCCACCTTGGACGAGCTCGTGGAACTAACGAAGAAGTAGAAAGGGGCGGCACGAGGCCGACCCGGACGACCACCACCAATCAGAAGAGGCAAACGCCACGGGCCGCATCTTGGTCGCCTCCCAAGATGCCTTTCACGTCCCCCCGTCCCGAACCCTCCCTGCTCCTCGGCTTGCTTTCTCGTTCCATCCAGATACTCCCCGGCCGCTGCACCGACCTGTGACGAGTCCATGCGCTCTTCGTTCCAGTGTCGGCTATCCCCCTGACGGTATCCGATTGGATGCAGTGCGGCATAGGGAAATGAATGCCGAGTCGCGGTGCAGACTGCCGAGATGATGGGTCTCCAAACGTCCGGTGGGATCAAGCCAGTGAGTTCGGACGTTCGCCCGCCAGGATGTTTGTTCGTCCAGCCTCACCGCGAGCACCTGGCCGTCGAAACCCACATCCCACGCCATGCCAGTTCGACGCGCAGTGAGTCGGTCAGCCCGTTGGTCGAGGTATTCTCAGTTAGCACCGCCTGCGGCTTGGGCAGATTGGCCACCAGCGCCAAGGGAATGGAGTTGCGTCCGGGTCGGAATCGTTTAGTTTCCGACCGCTTAATTGAGGCCGAGCCGTCCTTTTCACTTGAAACAGGAGACATTTCGTGGTCGGACCCGACCCCGCCGCAAAGCGGGACCTCGCCTTGCGTCGGCGCAAGCCCGTCGCCTACCCTAACGCCCTCACGATCCGCCTGTCCGACTACCATCTGAGGAAGCTGAACCACTGCTCCGACATTGAGCGGAAGGCGCGCGCGACCATCGTGCGCGAATGGATCGAACAGCGGCTCGACAGTTGCTGCCCTGAGCCGGCACGGGAGAAGAGCGAGATGGGCGACGACACAGCATCGAGCAATGGGAGTCGATAGCCACCCATAGCGAGGTCGGCGTGCGCTTCCGCTTGCACTGCTGAAGCGGGCGGTTGCTACGCCTCGGTCTCCTGTCTTCGAGACGTTGCCGGCGACCGGGTGACGGAAGATCGGTTCGAGTGAGTTTCCGGTGCCTCCGTCTCACCGCATGCCGGTGTCACATCGCGATGCCGACATCAAGGCTCATCGCTCAAACCCTCCCCCGCCACGCTCGGGGCCTCTGGGCCGGGGAATGGGGATGACGATGCTCGAGCCGCTCTCCCGCTCCCGTGTCTGTTCGCGCTCCCTCATCGTCTCCCGCACCGCCCATGCGCGCCGCTCCGTGAACACCAGCCTACTTCGATAGAACTTGCTCCAACCGCGCTCGATCTCCCGGGCGCGCTCGCCGTGTGCCTTGCCCAACTCGGCCCGCTCGTCCCTGTGGTACCGGTTGAGATCCTCGCGCCAGCCCTCGACCAGATCCTGCCGCCCCCGGATAGCCCCGGCCAACTCCCGCAACGAGCGCTCGGTCCGCCAGATCCGGAGCCGCCCGAGCACGGTGCGGCTCTCCCGGTCGAGCCTCTGCCGCATCTCCTCCTGCCGCTTGTGCAGTTCGGCCCATTCCTTCCGCGCCCGGGTCTCAAGGTGCCGGAAGCTCGACTGGCGCCCGTCCGCGACCGTCTCCCAAGCCTCCGCCTCGCCATGCCGCCATGCCGCCGCGTCGACTTGATCCTCGCGGCGCGGCTTCCTCGTCCGCCGCGCCCGCCCGGGCTGCATCCCC
>CAYWUV010000227.1:0-6442 GCA_964461235.1 uncultured Bryobacterales bacterium
GATGTCGGCCAGCATCTCGCGTCCACCCGCGATCTCCAGGTCCACCATCGACCGCTCCTCGATCCGGTCCTGAACGCTCCTCGACAACCACTGCATCGTCGCCCAGCTTCCGCCGAAGAAACCGAGCCAGAGGCTCAGGCAGATTGCTGGCGGCAAAAATCACGGCAGGAGATCTTCTAAAGTCATACAGGACTGCACGATCTGCGCTTCCTGCCGTTGAGCCGCGTCGGCTCCCGATGTCCGAAAACAGCGGGGAAATCGCCCCAAACTGCGGGAATCGCTCTCCCCTTCTGGCAATGGTTTACGGCACCGCCAAGGCCGCATCCCACTCGCTGTGAGCTTGCCTATCCGGCGTCTTCATGCTCCGCCAAGGGATCGGGCAGCCCGTCCACGATCCGCGCCGTCTCAGCGCTGAGGTGGATGATCCGACCGATGGCAGTCACCAAGTCGCGGGGGTCGTTGAACCACCCGTTGGCATCGTTGACGATGCCGCTCCGCTTGTCGGTCCTCACATAGTAGTAGAACATGAGCCATTCGAGCGGCGTTCGTCCGTTGACGACGTAGCGGTGGGCGTCGGGCGGGATGCCTGAGAGCCGCACCCGTTCGTTCACGATAAGGGTGTCGCGGACCTTCTTGTCCGCGAAGCGCATCGGGCGATTCCCTAACCGGAAGTCGTCAGGCTGGAGCGGGTGTCCCGTAGAGGACACCACTTCGAGCGGATGTTCTGGAAAATCCTCGTCCTCGTACCGCAGGTGCAGCTCCGCCAGCACGGCCCCGGCGTCGGCGAACGCCCAAAAGTCCCGGGCGAAGGGAATGCGCGGCAGGCCCTTCGCGAGATCGTTGGCGAAGCGCTCTCGGTAGTGTGGCGAATGCAGGACCCCGTACACGTAGTCGAAGATGGCGTCCTTGGTGATCGAGCGGTGCCCGTACTCGATCCTGAACCGTTTCAGGGCCGCGTCAGTGATGTTGTCGATGCGCTCGATTTCCCGCTCCTGCGGGAAGAGGTCCGCGTCGTCAAAGATACCCCCTTGGACGGGAGTAGACCCACCTTGGGAAGCACTGCCCGAACGAGAGGAAGTGGAGGTCGGGCATTCGCTCGGCGGCGAGGGCGGAGAATGGCCTCGTCGAGCCGATCCCTGGGACGCAGATGACGCGGTTGAGCGGCGGTGGCGGTATCTCGGGAAGCACTGGCCCTTCGATATGACTTCGAGATCCGGCATCGTGTCCACAATGAGCGCCGAGAACGGCTTGGTCGATCCGACGCCGGGAACGCAGATCGCTCGGCTCGGCTCGGCTCGGCTCGGCTCGGCTCGGCTCGGCTCGGCTCGGCTAACGATGGGGTACGAGCCGACCTCAGTTTGTCAAGGGGGAAGAGGCGGTCTTGCTGGTACTTCCGATTGGCCATCACATAGTCGACATAGCTGTAGGACCGAACGAAGGGCCGGTATTGAGTGACGACGACTCGGTCCTCTGAATACCTCGCCTTCTTGCCGCGCCGCAGGTTGCCCTTGAGAGAAGCATCCCATTTCAAATGTGATGAGTGCTGATCTACGGCGGCATCGACCGAGTATTCTGGGCGGCGTTCACGAAGAAGCATCGCGCCCATGTAGTCCTCCACCATCGCTTGGGCGTTGGCGGCGCACTCCGTCTGGGAGAAGTTGTAGGTGTAGGCGTCCCGACTGGTCTTGTAGCCGCTGCTGTAGAGCCGGAACACGGCATCGTCCGCCTTCCCGGCCTTCACCTCCTTGGTTCCCACCGGGTAGAAGCCTTGGAACGCGGCGTCCCTCTGGCCGACCCAGTCGTGGTGTTCGTCCGGCGTGATCTCGCGCCATCCCGTCTTCGGATTGGCCTCTGCGATTCCGGCGACCGATTCCGCGTACCGCAGGATCGCCAGCTTGTCCTCGCGCTTCAGGTAGTCGCCGATGTCGTGGTACAGGATCCGGCAGCCGTCGCCGCGCTTCTTGGGATTGCGGACCAGAATCGTGATCGCCACCGGCGCGCGGGATCCCGAGCCGAAGATCTTGCCACCCTCTTGGCGCGACCGCTCGCCCTGGGTCCGCTGGTTCCCTCGCAGGTTCACCACATGGATCGACGTGAACTCATCGGCCAGACAGGCGCGGACGCCCGAGTCGACGTTGCCCTCGATCCACGAGCCGTTGGTCACGAGCGCGACCACGCCCTGTTCGCCGATCCGGTCGGACGCCCATCGGATGGCCATCTTGTAGGTGTCGTAGAGGCTGCTCTTGAGCGTTGCGGTCGAGCGGGCGGCGTAGGTGTCCGCGATGCGCGCCTCCATCTCCGGATAGCTCGCGTTCGGGTTGTCGTCGGCGGAACTCTTCTGCCAAGCGGACCACGGCGGGTTGCCCACGATCACTTGGATGCGCGCCTTCTCCTGCCGTCTGGCCCGCTCGCTGTTCTCGGACAGGAAGATCCCGGCCTGACGTTCGTTCAGGTTGAAGGTGTCGGTCAGCACGATTCCGTCGAAGGGCTCGTACCCGGCCTCCCGCCCCCGTCTCCCCCGGAACGCCTCCTCGATGTTCACCGCCGCGATGTAGTAGGCGAGCAGCACGATCTCGTTGGCGTGCAGTTCCTCCCGGTACTTGCGGGGCAGGTCGGTGTCCCGGATCAGCGGCAGTTGGAGCAGGCGCGCCAGGAACAGTCCGGTGCCCGTGAATGGATCGAGGACGTTGACGCCCTCGTCGGTGAGCCCTCGGCCGAACTCTTCCCGCAGCACGTGGTCCGCGCTTTCGAGGATGAAGTCCACGACCTCCGTCGGGGTGTAGACGATGCCCAGCCGGTCGGCCTCCTTCTTCACGGCTGTCCTGAAGAAGTTCTCGTAGAGTTCCTTGAGCACCTTCTGGCGGGCTTCGCTGTTGTCCAGTCCGCGCGCGCGGCGGCGTACGCTCTCGTAGAAGCGCTCCATGTCGCGGATCTCGTTTTCGAGCCCGAACTCGCCAAAGTCGCCGCGAAGCTCCTCCAGCGCCCGCGCGATCGGATTGCCTCCGGTGAAGTCGTAGTTCTCGAAGAGCGCGTCGAAGACGGGCCGGGTCAGGATGTGCTGCGCGACCATGTCGGTCGCCGCCTCGCGGGTGACCGACTCGTTGATCGATGTCCGCAACTCGTCGTGGAACCCGCCGAACCACTCGACGAGCGCATCGTTGGCCGGGTTGGCCAGCAGCCCGTTCAGCCGCTCCACCAAGCGCGCGAAGATGTCGGCGATGTCCTTGGCCCACGTCTCCCAGTACTTCCGGTCGCCGCACCTGTCCACGATCTTCGCGTAGATCGCGCCGGGGGGAAGAAGCAGCGGCGGAAGGCCGAGTTCGACCTGTCCACCGTCAACACCGATGTCAACGATGATCCGGTCGGTCGGCTTCTCGTTGAGGTCGATCCGGTTGATCTCGGCGTCGAAGCGGTCGTCGTGGGAGCGCAGCGCCCGGAGCACGCCCCAGACCGCGCCGAAGCGCTTGTTGTCGTTGAGCGCCTTCTCCGCCGACATCCCCGGCGGAATCGCGACCGGCAGCACGATGTAGCCGTAGCGTTTCCCCGGCGCCTTGCGCATGGCCCGTCCCACCGCCTGCACGATCTCGACCTGCGACTTGCGGGGTGCCATGAAGAACACCGCGTCCAGGGCCGGGACGTCGATCCCCTCGGAGAGGCACCGTGCGTTGGAGAGTATGCGGCAGGTTCCGGGCGACTCTCCCTTGAGCCAGTCGATGCGCTGCTTCCGGTCGAGCGCGTGATGCTTGCCGTCCACATGGCGGGTCTCGCAGCGGAGCGCACCGGGTCGCGCGGGCTCCGGCAACCGCCCGATCGCCCGCTCGACGATCCGGTCCCAATGCGCCTCCAGCCGCCGCGAATCACGGATCGTGTTCGCGAATGCGATGGCGCGCCTCAGTGGGCGCTCAGCCTCGGCGTTGTCCGGGCCATCGCCGTTTCCGGCACCGCCCCTGCGCTGTAGCGCACGCCAACACCCGACGATCTTCGCGGCGTCCGTGATGTTGATTTCGCTGGCCCTTCCCGCCCCCGTGTCCGCCTCCAGGATGCCGCCGAAGTGCTGCTCCGCCAAGGCGAGGATCACCACCTTGTAGTCCGACAGGAGGTCCTGATCGACGGCCCGCGAGAAGGGAAGACGGTGGAACTCCGGGCCGAAGGTGTCCTCGTCGTCCATCGAGAAGACATCCGCGTCGTGGCTCGCGGCCTTGGCCTTGGAACCCTCCGTGTAGATGCGTGGCGTGGCGGTCATGTAGAGCCGCTTGCGGCCTCGAATCCGCTTGTTGTCATGGACGAGCACGAACGGCGAGGTCTTGCCGTCGCCGGGGCGCTCGACCCCCGTGGTGCGGTGCGCCTCGTCGCAAAGGACCAGATCGAAGGACGGAGCCCCGTCCTGCTGCGCCCGCTCCACGAGCGGCAGCGAATGGTAGGTGCAGAACACGACCGTCATGTGGCCCGGACGCTTCTCCCGCAACGCCTTCGAGATGAGATCCGGCCGGGTCGTGACCGGGATCTCAAGCTCCATCATCGTGGCGTCTTCGCTGTGGCGTCCCGCGCTCACGTCCGAACAGATGCCGACGTAGCGGTGCGGCACCGACTTTTGCGTGGCCCACTCGCGCATGGACTGCGCGAAGAGCGAGATCGACGGCACCAGACAGAGCACGCGGCCTCCCGCGCCCGCGACCGCCTCGGCGATCCGAAGCGCCGTGAAGGTCTTTCCCGTGCCGCAAGCCATGATGAGCTTGCCCCGGTCCACGTCTGCGAATCGCCCCGTCACGTCGTCAAGCGCTTCCTGCTGGTGGGGGCGCAGCTTGAAGGGTGTTCCCGAGTAGAAGAGCTTCTCGGGGTCGTCCGACGCGAGATCCGGCCAATCGAAGGGGCGGCCGGCAAGGTCGCCGAACCGCAGCACCGTGCAGGCGGGTGTCAGCCCCTTGAGGGTCTTGAGCGCAAGCGGCCCCCACGAATCGCCCGTGTCCACGAACATTCGCGCGGTGAACGGCGCGCGCGCCGACGCCGAGATGAAGGAGTCGAGGTGCGGTTTGCCGATCCTCGTCCCCTCCGCGTAGCACTTGCACTGGATCGCGCACCAGCCTCCTCCGTCGCGCTCCTCCGCCACGAGGTCGATGCCCGTGTCGGTCAGGTCGAACCGGGGAGGCCGCCCGGATTCCGGACGGCCGATGGCCGCGCGCGCCGCCAGCGCGTTGAAGTGGGGAACCCAATCCTTCCACAGCCAGACCCGCGAGAACCGATCCCGGTAGATCGGGTCCTCGCGGAAGTAGGTCGCCATCAGCCGCTCGAACAGACGGCCCTTCTCGGCCTCGGTCTCCGAAACGGACCGGATCTGGTCGAGCACGCTCTGGAATCCGTGGTATGTCATGCCGGTGGGTCTCGCGTTCCAAGGGGGGTGGTGGCGGCTTGGGCCGACTCGCCGCCGGACAAGTATAGGCCACCGCACCCAGAACCGCTTCATTCATCAGGTTCGGCGGTTCCCCGGACAAGCGGCAGTGGACAGAGCGGATCGGTGTCCCGGTCCCCGAGTGCCGTCGCGCGGCCTCGAACGGCGGGCAGGCGACCCGACGCGCGTGCTCGACCGAGCCACGCGTCAAGGGTGGGGAGGCGATTCCGGACGCGGGGGCGTCGCCGCCCGCGCCGCTGCATTACCGCCGCAAGGCGGGCCTTCAGGGGATCGAAGGGGGGCGGAGCACCCCTCGCCAGCCCCGCCGTGTATTACGGGGGGTAGGCTGGCTTGTCAACCGTAGCGTGGCTCAAGCCAGCCTTGGGGACGCCCTCGAAGCTGGTCGGCGAGCACAGGTTTCACACACGGACGAGCACTCCCCTCTCGTCGGCCACAACCGCCCTGCGGGACCAGAAAACCGCGCGGGCTTGGCGTGGGGATGAGGCGCTGATAAGCTACCCTGATGGAGCCGCAAGAGCGAAGTGCGAAGCCGAGCGCGTTGACCCGTAGCATGACGATGTCGATGGTCGGCGGCGAGCCGATGCTGGTCTTCTGGCGCGTGCGGGATCTCGGCGAAGCACTGGAGGCCGCCGACGACATGGGTCTGGAGCTCACGTGCCCCCGATCCGTCACGGACAGGATCCTCGGCCTGGTGTTCCCCCACCTCGTGGACGGCGAAGGCGAGGCGTGACAGGTGTCCGAGCGGGAGGCGAAAAGAGCGGCCCGCCGGGAGGCTCTGTTCGGCCGTGCGGTTGTGTCCTTGCACAGCCCGGATCTGATCCGGCCTGACCGTCGCCATGCGCCGATGCGAGACCCGGCGGGTGTAAGAACACCGAGTTTCCGCGCGCGTCCGAGCCGTCCTCCAGTACCGTCGCGTCCAGCGCGGGTTACGGACGCGTCACGCCGCGCACGACCGGGCCTTGCCGGGTTGGGAAGAGGGGTCGAACCCCGGCGGAGGGACGGGCGGAGTCCGTCCCGGAGGACGGGGGGACCGGC
>CAYWUV010000228.1:0-6361 GCA_964461235.1 uncultured Bryobacterales bacterium
CGGACCCCACGGTGAAGACCTCCTCGGTCACGGCGTTCACGATCACGTCCGGGCCGTCCAAAGTTCCGGTGGCCCCGGTGGCCGATTCGTCCCCGGCATCGCCGCAGCCCACCAAGAGGGAGAGAGGGAGGAGCGCCGCGAGGTGTCGCGCTCGCGCCATTGTCGTGTTCTCCAGATTCCTCATGTCGATTCGTCCTTCCTGCCAAGGGAGAAACAGAGGCAGCCGAACGCATCGCAGCGAGCCCTCGGCATCTCCAGGTTCGTTCCATTCAATGTAGGCCAGAAGCTCCTCGCGGACGACGGCTCTAGGACGACGGGGCTGGCCGCCGCATGCGGATGCACCGGCCAGCAACTTCAATGCTGACCGTGAACTGATTCGCGGCCGCACGCTGGGCGCTGCACTCTTGACGGGTCCGCTCTACATACTGGGCGGAATGGAACGACATGCCCACCGAGCAGGAGGACTCAAGGATGGTCGAGAACGATAAGGAACAAGCTATTGCCGCACTTCGGCGAGTGGGCGGCCTCGCGCTCGTCTGGTTCGGACTGACCGCACTGGCGTTCGCGCCGACGGTGACCGTTGGGCTGACAACCTCCGTCCTCATCGCCTTCGGCTTCTTGAGTTTCGCCTCCGGCCTTACGCTGTTCGCGAACGCGATCAAGAGGGGGTTGCTTCGCGAGTTCCAGAGCTCTGTCGGCGGCGGGCGAGCCTCGGAGCGTCCGTAGAACCCGCGCCTTTCCCCGCCCAAGCGACTTCGCGCGAGCCAAGCCTCTCGGAGTCGGGGGCTGGCTCACGCCCTGTATGGGGTGTCAGCAGCTTACCCCTTGGGGCCACACTCCGTGCGTCCCCGAGCGAGGCTGGCGGTGGGCGGTGCCCCCTCTGACCCCCCCGGAGATCGTCGCCGTTGCGGCCGACCGCGAGCAGGCGGTCCGCGACGAAACGCAGGGCGCGGGCATGGCCGTGGCCGCGAAGGGCGGCGCATTTGCCCTACTTGCCGGATCGCCGTGTTACGGGCGCAACACCCGTTAGGCACCGCAGTGCCTTGTAGCCCCGGCACGCCAGCGCTTGCGGGGCCTCGGCGAGCAGCGTGGCGAGGACGGTCTGACCGACTCCGGGCAGGGAGGAGAGACCCGTCACGTCGCGCTGCCCGCCGGGTTGACCGAAGCCGGAGTCGTGGCTGTCGATCAGGCGGCTGAGCTGCTTCGGGTTGATCGAGTAGACCGCGAACCCGTGGTCCATTAGGCTCTCGACGACCGGCCCGTGCGGGACTTCGATCGGAAGCGCCCGTTGGAATGGCGGGCATCTCGCCTCCGGCCTCGATGGGGACGGAGGCCTCCACGGGCGTCATCCGAAGGTGCGGCGCAGCACGGATTCGTAGATTCCGTCGCCGAACCACCTGCGGATGAACATCAGTGGTCGCGCCGTCGCGCCCTTCACGTATCGCCTGCGCGGCTTGGCTGCGGTCGCCGCCTCGACGAACACCTTCGCGAGCACCTTGGCGTCGGTGCCGCGGCTGGCGGCCCTTGGATCGGACGCCATCGCGAAGAATCGATCCAGCCCGGCCTTGTAGGCGCTGTCGGCGTAGTACTTCTGAAGGCTCCCTCCCACCACCTGGCCGAATTCAGTCCGGATGAGGCCCGGCTGGATGAGGACGACCTGGATGTTGAATGGCGCGGTCTCGATCCGCAGGCAGTCCGACCAGCCTTCGAGCGCGTGCTTCGTCGCGTGGTACCATGCCCCGAAGGGGGTGAAGATCCGGCCGCCCATCGAGGACGTGTTGACGATCCGGCCCCCGCCCTGCGCCCGCATGTGCGGCAAGACAAGTTGGGTGAGGTGGGCGAGGCCGAACAGGTTGACCTCGAACTGGTATCTTGCGTCGTCGAGCGGGATGTCTTCGACGGTGCCGTAGAGGCCAAAGCCTGCATTGTTGATCAGAACATCGATGCGTCCCTCGGCGTCGACGATGCGGCGCACGGCCCGCTCGTTGTCCTCGCTCTTCGATACGTCCATCTCGACCGGGGCGATGCCGTGTTCGGTCAGGTCGTCCATGCGGTCCGCCCTGCGTGCGCCAGCGTAGACGGTGTGGCCTTCGCGGGCGAGCAGGATCGCGGCCTCCCGGCCCATGCCGGACGAGGCTCCCGTGACGAGTATGATCTTGCTCAAGGCGCTGCTCCTTCTCTCGGTGTCGGCTGAAGACGTTGCGGGCGGAAGCTCTTGACGCGGGAACCTTCCTCCGCTACGAACGCTCACCGCTTGGCCGCTCCCGCCCAAGTGATCCACCAATCTAATGGCGACCGAACCGGGGCGGCATCCCGAAGGGGGCGATTGCCAGGTCCATCGCAAGCCGAAAACGCTTGATGGCATGGCAGTTGGCGGGTTACCGCTTCCGGCTGCGGCGCGGCGGCACGATAGTTGCTATATTGTTCCTCCTTCACATCTTACGGAAAGTGAAACACGCATGGCATCCGGTTGGACGACAGCGAGGCCGCGTCAGCAGGGCGGTTCGCGGTTCGTCGTCCTGCTTGGCGTTGTGGTTGCCGTGCTCTCGTGCCACGACGACGCGCCGGAGCCGTTGGGTCCGTTGTTGGAGACGGCTCCCGCACAGCAGGCCAGTCTCGCGGAGGCGGATCGCGCCACGCTTGTGGCGTTCCATCGTGCGACGGGCGGCGACCGGTGGCGGCGTCGCGGCGGCTGGCTTTCTGACGACCCGGTCGGCACATGGCACGGCGTCACGGTCGAAAGCGGCCGGGTGGTGCGGCTCGACCTCGCCGACAACAACCTGAGGGGACGCCTTCCGAAAGTCGTTGCCGAGTTGTCCGGCCTTCGTGTCCTGAGGCTGGACGGGAACAGGCTTTGGGGCCGGATTCCGCCCGAGTTGGGGGATCTCACCGGACTGCTGGAGTTGGTGCTGTCGTCGAATCTTCTTTCCGGCACCATTCCGCCCGAACTGAAGCGGCTGTCCGAACTTCGAATCCTCGGGTTGCGGTACACGGGCCTGGAGGGTCCGTTGCCCGCGTGGCTGGGCGAACTCACCGAGCTGTACGAACTGGGCTTGTCCGGGAACTACTTCGACAGCCCCGTCCCGCCGGAACTCGGGAATCTGCGCAATCTGCTCACGCTCTACCTGAGCGACGCCGAGGTTTGGGGGCCGATGCCGCCGGAGCTCGGCAACCTCTCGCAACTGCACCACCTGTATCTCAGCGACAACCATTTCTCGGGCTCGATTCCGCCGGAGCTGGGGAGACTCACACGTCTCCGGAGTATCTACCTGTCGAGGTCGAATCTCAGCGGTGAGATTCCCGCCGAACTGGGGGATCTGACGGGTCTTACGCGCCTCTGGCTGGACGACAACAACCTGACCGGACCGATCCCTTCGACGTTCGGCGGTCTTGCCAACGTTGAGAGCCTGCTTCTGAACAACAACCGGTTGAGCGACAGCCTGCCTGCCGAACTCGGCGGACTGACGAAGTTGGAGGAGTTCTACCTGTCGTCCAACGGGTTCGAAGGCGGCGTTCCGCCCGAGTGGGGGCAGATGTCGGGCCTCCGCGAGCTGTTGCTTAGGGGTAATCCGGAGTTGGCGGGTGCGCTCCCCCGCGAGTTGACGCGGCTGGCCCTGACGCGGCTGGCTGTCGACGGCACGGCGCTGTGCGTCCCCAAGGAACCCGGGTTCGCGGACTGGTTGCAGGGTGTGGGGGATCATGACACGAAGCCGTGCGGACGGGGCGATCTCGCCGCGTATCTCGTGCAGGCCACGCAATCCCGGAGCGGTCTCGTGCGGCTTGTGGCGGGCAGGAGGGCGCTGTTGCGGGCGTTCGTGACGGCGGAGGATTCCGTCGAGCGTTTTCCGGACTTGCGGGCCAGCTTCTACGTGAACGGCGGTCTGGAGCATGTCCTCGACATTCCGGGGAAGCGGGGTCCGGTTCCGGGCGAGGTGGACGAGGGCGATGCCGCGAAGTCGGCCAACGCGATGGTGCCGGGATGGGTGATTCAGCCGGGCCTGGAGATGGTGATCGAGGTCGACCCCAACGGAGAGGTGGACGACAGCGTCGAGATGACGCGGCGGATTCCGGGCGAGGGCCGCATCGAGGTGAACGTGACGGAGATGCCGGCGCTGGAGTTGACGGCGATCCCCTGGGTGTGGCCCAACGATCCCGACGAGGAGATCGTGGACCTGATGCGGCATCTTTCGGCGGATTCGGAGGTGTTCGAGGAAACGAGGACGCTCCTGCCGGTGGGCAGGATCGACCTTGCGATCCACGAGCCGGTGTACAGCTCGACGAACTCCGGTTTTGCAGTACCGTGGGAGGTGCAGGCGCTCCGGGCCATCGAGGGCGGGTCCGGATACTATCTGGCCCTCACGTCGCAGGTGGACCGCAACGCTGGCGTCGCCGGTGTGGCCCTGCGCGGAGGCTGGTCCGCGTGGTCGGTGTTTAGTGGCGGAACCGTCGCGCATGAACTCGGGCACAACATGAGCCTGGGCCACGCCCCCTGTGGTGTCGGGGGTGATCCCCGGTATCCGCAAAGCGACGGGTCGGTGGGCACGTTCGGATTCGATTATCTCACCGGAGCGGAGTCCGTGGTTCACCCGAACACGAGCGACTTCATGAGCTACTGCAACCCGGCCTGGGTCGGCTCCTGGCACTTCGAGGAGATGGCTCGCCACCGTCAGAGAGTGGAAGGCGCGGCGGACGGGGCGAGCGGCTCGACGCCATCGAAGGCGCTTCTACTCTGGGGGGGCGCGACCGACCGGGACGGGCTGTTCCTGAATCCGGCATTCTGGGTGGACGCGCCGTATGCGCCGCCTCCGTCCGGCGGCCGGTACGAGTTGAAGGGCTGGGCGGGGACGGGCGAGCAACTGTTCGCCGTGCGCTTCGACATGGTCGAGTCGGAGGACGGTGACGGGCGCGCGGGCTTCGCCTTCGCGCTTCCCGCGCCATCGGCGTGGGGCGACCTTGCGGAGATTTCCCTGCGCGGTCCGGGCGCGGCGTCGGCGGTGTTGGACCGCGATACCGACCGGCCGTCGGTCATTCTGCGGGACGCGGCGACCGGCCGGGTGCGTGCATTCCTCATTGACGCTCCGGCTATGGTGGTAGCCGCGAGCGCCGATGGCGCGGTGTCCTCCCTGGCGGGCACCGGCCTCGTGGCCGCGCGCAGTCGAGGACTGCCGGATCCCGCCGACTGGCAACCCGTGGGGGTGGCCGCCGGCTCGGCTGCGGGCGACTCGGGCACGGTGGCCTCCGTCGTGGTCACGCCCACGGCGGCCACGGTGGCGCTGGGGGATACGTTACGCTTCGTGGCGACCGCGCTGGACGCCGACAGTTCGGAGGTGGACGGGGTCGAGTTCGAGTGGAGTTCGAGCGACACGCTGGTGGCCGTGGTCGAGCGGTCGGGTTTGGTTACGGCGCTGGCAGTGGGTTCAACCGTGGTCACGGCGAGCGCGGGCGGGGTGTCAGGCTCGGCCGAGGTGCGGACGGAGCAGCGTCCCGCGTCCGTGGTGTTGACGCCGCAGGCCGCGACCGTCGCGGCGGGAGACACGGTGCGGCTCGTGGCGATGGCGCTTGACGCCGATGGCTCGCCCATGGACGGGGTCGAGTTCGAGTGGAGTTCGAGCGACACATCGGCGGTCTGGGCCGGCCGCTCCGGGCTTGTCTTCGGCTGGAGGACCGGAAGCGCGACCGTCTCGGTGCGCACGGATCGCGGCGTGTCCGCCTCCGCCGCCGTGGCGGTCGAGGGCGAGATGGATGCCGAACGGTTCGCCTTGACGCGCCTTTACGCTCGATTGCGAGGACAACATTGGCGCGAGAGCGACAACTGGGTGACGGACGCTCCGCTCGATGAGTGGCACGGTGTGACCGTGGACGCGGGGAGCGGGAAAGTCGTCGGCCTGAAGCTTCGGGCGAACGACCTGAGGGGTCAGTTGGGTCCCGAACTGGGAGCCCTGCCCCGACTGGAGTTGTTGGATCTCGGGTCCAACACCATTCGGGGCAGGATACCGCGCGAGATCGGACGGCTGGACCGGCTTCGGACATTGGATCTTGGAGGGTTGGGACTCACCGGTCCGCTTCCGTCCGATATCGGGAACCTCTCCGAACTCTCCGAGCTTCACGTGCGCGGCAATGCGCTGTCGGGTGCCATTCCTCCGACCATCGGCGAGCTGACGAAACTGCTGAGCGTGGATCTATCGAACAACGCGTTCGAGGGACCGATTCCGGCGGAAATCGCGAGCGTCACGGGTCTTGCGGTGCTCGACCTGGAAGACAACCGGTTGACCGGCGAAATACCGGCGAGCCTGGGCGGGATCCGGAACCTCCAGCAACTCGATCTTTCGCGCAACAGGCTCACCGGCGCACTGCCGCCGAG
>CAYWUV010000229.1:0-6352 GCA_964461235.1 uncultured Bryobacterales bacterium
GAACCGCGCCGATCTGTTCGTCGGTCGGTTGGTCCTCCGGCGCCCACGCGATCACCCCGGAGGTGTACTTGTGCTCGAAGGGAAGCGTATCGGCCACGGCGGCCACCTGGTGGGGATCTCCCCTGAGCACCTCGACGCCTTCGCGCGGCTTCCCGGCCGCGTCCCGCTCCCCGAGGAGGTAGCGGGCCGCATTCCGCGCCGAGCCGGTTCCGCGGGCGAGGAACTTAACGAGCATCGTCCTCCGTGTTCTCAGGAGGGGACAGCGCCGCCATCTCCCGCTTGATGGCGATGAGGTGGCCGATCACCTCGACGGCCTCGACCGCCTCCTTGTGGGTATTCGCCCACCGAGCGATCTGGTTGAGGTTGTTCCCGACGCGCGCCACCTGCTGGGTGCGCTCGCGCTCGACCTCGGCGTGGGCCACGGTCCAGGTGCGCGCCCGACCGACCGCTCGGCGCACCAGATCCGACAGCGTCAGGCCCGCCGAGCGCGCCTTGGCGTGCCACTCGGCACGCTCCGCCTCGCTGGCGCGAACCTTCACCCAAACGGCGCGTCCGGTGCTCATGGCGCGCCGTTGCCCGACCGGGGGTCTGAGGGGGCAGAGCCCCCCGCCAGCCTCCGCAGGGGACGCACGGAGTGTGGCCCCAAGGAGTATGCGGATCACCCGAGGCTCAAATCACGGCAAGAAATCACGTAAGTTCAATCAGGACTGCACGATCCGCCACTCTTGCCGTTGTACTGGACCTTGCTGGACCGTGCCGCAAAAGCGGGAAAATCGGACCTGAATGGCGGGACTCCCGCCCACGCAGTCCTCCTCGCCGAAGGTCCCGAGAATCGACCTCTCGGCCCCTCGTTGCGGGAAGCTATGGCGTCCTACGTCAAGCAGCGATAGGCCGAGCCTCTGCGAAGGGCTCAGAGGCCGTCTCCGGGCGATCCGGGGGCATTTCGGGCTAGATACGGGCCGTCAGGTTGAGAATGGCGCGAATCAAGGCAGGGAATCGTCCAACTAGGACTGCACGATCTGCGTTTCCTGCCGTCAGACCAGATCTGATTCCACTGTACGGAAATAGCCGGATAATCGCACGAAATTGCGGGAAGGCGGATCGCGTTCAAGTTGGGAGCTCCCCCTCAACTTGAGTAGGCGTGCGCCGCCGGTTCTAAGGCGTCAGCCAAGCGGGCCTTGGAGGCGGCCAGCCACTCGGTCGTACGGAGAGGCCGGTGAGCAGCATCTTGATCGCCCCTGCCGGGTCGTCTGTCTTGGCTATCGTCTCTTTCACAGCCTCCAGAAGCACTTCCACAGCGGAGCTAGGATCGTGTCCGTCGGTGATCGCTTCGATGTAGGCGCCATACATCACCGCCGCCTCGCTTGCTGGATCTTCCAACGTTCCTATGACTTGCACGAAACGGGGGAGCGCGTGTTCGATGCCGATGTCGTGGTCCGTTTCGTGTGACGCCATGTGGATGGTCGCCAGTAGGTTGGCTGTCGTTGTGGAATCGCCGAGCGCCGATGCCGCCAAGCTAAAGGCGCGGAACAACGGCATCTCCGACGGACCGTCGGCCGATGACACCGGGTCACGGTTGGTTTCACGTTCCTGAAGCGTCTCAAGAAGCCACTCCACGGCCTGTTGCCGATCCCCTTCGGTCACCTTCCGAACCTGCTGAAAAGCCCAGAATGCCCTCTCCCTCTCACCAGCCTTCAACAGGAGATCAACGATCCACTCCCGATCCTCGATAACCGATTCCGCAGAACTGACAACCTTGGAAAACACCTCCCTCGTGGCCTTCTGCGAAGCCCGAATCATCGAGTCTGCAATCCGCCACTTCACCTCATCATCGGCTCTTGTCACCACGTCCCGGAACGCCTTGGACAGCACGCCCCATGGGTCTCCCGTATCACAGATGGCAACCTCGAATGCCTCCGATATCGCGTTACGCGCAACCCCGAGTCCCGCCACGGTTTCAATCACATCCATGCATGCCCGAGACAACTGTTCCCTGTCAGGGAGCCAGAACGAGTGATCGTCCTTCGCCCAAGCAATGTCGTCGCAGACCTCAAAGACTCGCTCAGTCACCCACTTGAGATCCGTGATGGCATGGATGGTTCTCTCGTAGGCCTCCAGCAGCGTTTCGACGTGTTCGGTTTCCCCAAGCCAGTCCAAACGGTGCTCGTAGTATTCCCATAGGCCTTCAGCACCGTCCGACATCCCTTCTCGGAGGCCTCGCTTGATAAGTTCGATAGTGGTCTCATCGTCGGCCATCGGGGGTGTGATCGCTCGAAGACTCTCGGCCAGGACCTCGAGAAATGACCAGGGATCTCCGGCAATCTCAAAAGCCGCGTCGCGGTAGTAGTCCAGAAGCGTCTCAACGGCCGGCGCTTCTTGCTGTTGGGCCGCAATCGCCCGACCTTCGCGTAGTGCGTCAGCGGCCGCCGCGTGGTCCGTCATGCTGAGTGCCCCTTCGTAAGAGGTCTGGAGCACCCCCAACCTCTGGTCGAACGCCGCAACGCCATGGACTGCCAATCGGCAGGTATCGAACACCAGTTCGGCAGCGCCCTCTTCATCTGCCGCGTCGGCAAGCCCCGCCAAGAGCAGCTCGACCACCGCTACACCAGCCTGCTCCGCGGCCTTCTCGCATGCGTCGGCCAGTGCGGATGTCGAGCCGGTCCAGACGGAAGCGTGGAAGAGAGTCGAAATGGCTTCAGGACCTGACGATCCGAGCTTCTCGTGGAGTTCGAGTAGTGTTCCGACCGCTTCGCTTCGGTCGTCTATCGCTCCGATGGCCTCACCGAACGCAGGTCGCAATTGGTCCAGCAAGTCGCCCGGATCGCAGAAGTCCAACGATTCTCCCCAAGCCCGCTTGCACATAGCATCGAATAGGAATTGATAAGCCTTGATCCCATGGTAGGTCTCGCTCACGCCCGTGACGCCTCCGACAACGCTTCAGCCTCCTTCAGCACGGTCGGTGTCTCCTTCGGCGTCAAACAGGGTCTCCTGATCCCACTCGCCCTCTTGTTCGCGCCGGATTGCTTCGGCGTCCCTACGAATCCTCTCAACGAGATACCTCTCCCCGTCCGGCTCCCGTGGCTCTTCCCCCAACGGTACTATGCCCATTCTCTCAAGCTTAGCCATCACCGGGGCCATCGCACCCGCTGGGTCGCGGAAGAACACGCTTCCACGAATACGAGCGAACTGCCATCCCAGCCTCTCCAAATCCGCCTGCCGTTGCATGTCCTCCAACAACTTGTCCGGCGGATGGAACCGCTCCCCGTCGCACTCGACAGCCAGCCGGGCTTCGGCCCCCTCGACCACCAGGTCAATCCGATAGCCACCCACGGGCCACTGTGCGCGGACACGGAATCCCGCATTCACCAACCGCCGAAGGACCCTCCGCTCAAACTCCGACTCGGTCCTCGCGCTTTGCTCTTCGATGGACCGCATCAGAGCACCCGGGTCGCGCGCGTGCTGAATGAGCCGACGACGCAGATCGCCCTCCTTCAAGTGCGCTTCCGGGTCGAGAGAATGCACGACCCACAATTGATTGCGCGCCCGGCTGACGGCGACATTGTACCGCTTCTTGTACCGCTTGGCCGGACCTTCCCCCCTGAACGGGTGTTTGCCTTCATCCGGCGGTCCGTCCACCATCGACAGGAAGATCACATCTCGCTCGTCTCCCTGAAACTGGGCTGCGGTCCCGCACAGCAGTCGATGCTTCGTGAACGCATCGGGGGCGTGAGCACCAAGGTACTCCCACAGCTTCTCACCGATTACGGACGCCTGTTCGTGGCCCAACAGAGTGACCACGCCGAAGCTCGTGGGTTCGCCTTTCTCGTTCGTCAGGTATGCAGGGTGACGCAGACAGGCCGACATTAAAGACGCAATCGCCGCTGCCTCAGCGTCATTCCTGCCGTCCACCCGTCTTCCTTGGACGCGCTCCGACACAATCGCTGGACGCACGCCGCCCGAGGACGGCTCCCTCAGCGGTCGGATCGTGTTGTCGTAGGACAGCGCATTGCTGAACTGAATGATCTCGGGAGCGCACCGGAAGTGTTCTCGAAGTCGCACAACACCGTCAACAAACGATGTCTCCGCAAGATCGTAGATGGACGTCTGACCATCGTATAAGTGCTTGTTGGGAACCCCGTCGAGATGCGCGTCGATTAGGCGGTCCACTTCATCGACGGGCATGCCGATGGCGTCCGGCGTGACCTGCTCGTTGTCGCCGACGATGACGTGCCGTCGACCAAGATAGAGTGCGGCAAGCGCGGTGACATCGCTCTGGCTCGCCTCGTCGATGATCACTACATCGAACTTCGTACTCTGTGGATCGAACGACTCGTACACCCGGTTCAAGGGCATTATCCACACCGGTACGGCGCTGCGTGCGGACTCAAGTAGCTCCCTTGCTCGCGCCTTCAATGCAGGAACCCTTTTGCCGAATCCCTTGCCCATCTTGTCCACGGTCTTGACGAATCCGACGAGCGCCTGCTGTTCCTTGAGGCCGATGCGATCGCATTGCGCGGCCCAGGCCCCATGATCGATGATTCTGCCTGCCAGCCTCCGGGCTTCCCGTTGCCGGGCGCCTATCTCCTCCACAAGCCGATTGATCGATGCCTCCGCCCGCCGGTTGAGTTCTTGCTTCAATTGAAGCCATCGCCATGCCTTCCGGGGATCGGAAGCCGGCTCATCGCCGTCGTGGTGCGGTGCCTTCCTCCGAGTGATCGCTGTCGCCCACCCGGGTGCCGTCTCCGCCAGTTTGTCCAGCAAGGCTCGTCGGCGATCAAAACCGTTCCGCAGGCCCTGAACGCGTGCCAGTTCGAAATGGGCTCCCTCGTAGTGATCGGGATTCCACTCCGCCAGAGCTCTCTCCAGGACGCGAGCCACCTTGCTTTCCGGGAACCCGAGAAGATACGAACGCTGTTCTTGCGCGATGGCGTCTAGTTCGGAGCACCTGGCCCCTGCCCGGCGACCCTCGATCAATTCCCCAAGAGCGGTGTCCACTGCTTCCCTGACCCGATCCAGATCGCCATGCGGTCCTCCCCGTGAAGGAAAGCACTCCTGCAATGTGTCCCACTTGAACCCGACATCCCCGAGCCCGGCGAGGAATGGTTCCCACGATTGCTCTCGCCACTCAAGTCGTTTTCGGATCTCCGGTACCCAGGAGTTCGCCGTCAACTCGGGGCGAGCGTCAGAGTCACCAATCGAAGGGCCATCGACACCCTTCATCACTCTGTTCCAGTGAGCAATGAACCTGCTTGCCTTACGCTGAAGCCTGGCAGCTTCGAGAAGCGTTGTGAAATCCCCCAGATGCCTGGGTTCACGACCGTATGTCCGGCAATCGGCGATCACCCGGCGCCAGCGAGGCTTCATGAGCTTGGCGAATCCCAGCCTGCCTCCGCGGCGCAGGTGCTGTACGATCTCCGCAAGGATGCTCGCGACCTGTTCCGCCGATTCACCCGGCGGCAGCTCTGCGTCGCGCTCCGCGATCATAGTCATGGTACCGGCTGCGTCGTCGACTAGCCTATCCGAAACTCCGGCCAAGTCGTCCCACATGCGGCGCCGTCCGCCCCCCATCCACCCCGCGAACAGCACCTCGCGCAACCACGGCTCCCCGTCGGCAAACACGGACTTCACTCCGTTGAACTCCTGCAGCAGCTCGCCGAGCCGTTCCGCAGATGCATCGGACGCGGCGTAATCGTCCCAGAACTCGGACATGTGCTTGTCCGCATCTCCCAGCGCGCCGTCCCTTTCCCTCGCAGACTCTCGAAAACTGGTAGGGTCGAGCAGTGTCGCCAAGGACGGTTGGGCACTCCTCAATTCCCGCTCGTCGGCCGCAGGAACGGTCTCGTTCGAGGCGTAGAGCTCACGAATCTCGGAGTCCGACAGAGAACAGAGTACGCCATGCTTAATGGGGCCAGGCAGCCACCCGTGCGCGTCCTCGCCGTCGCGTACCTGCTTGGCAGCGTCGGTTGGGCGAATCCCCTCGCCACCAATCACGAGTTCTTCTATCTCGCTGTATCGCGCGGCCCGCAGGCGTTCCCTGAGGTCGTCTTCCCGCGCCTGCAACTGACGGTGGCGAGCGCGCAGATCCCCGGCTTGGCTGAGCAGGTCCTCGGCGTTCGAACTCGCTACGCGGCCCACGATTTGCTGAACGGCAAACTTGAGTTGGTCCCTGCTCTCGGCGTCTCCTTCCAAGACGCTGAGGCACAGCGGTTGAAGCCTCTCGTCGACCTGATCGCGAAGAACGCGCAAAGCCTTGCTGGTGTGGGAAGTCACCAGAACCGTCTTACCCTCTTCCAAGAAGTGGAGTTGCCCCGCTATGACGGACACCTTTCCATTGGGTCCAACCAAGGAGGTG
>CAYWUV010000230.1:0-6253 GCA_964461235.1 uncultured Bryobacterales bacterium
GGTTCGACTGCCGCTGCCCTACTCTCGTCGTTCTGCAACGAAGCCTGACTCTAGCACCCCGAAACCTGAATGCTTACGCTTCAGTTTAGCTAGATTCAGACGAATGTCCTTCGCGACTTCGGTAACTTCCTTCGCGACCTTGGTCTCGATGCCGATTTCGTCGCGCAAGGCGGTTACTAAGGGGAACAAGGGGTTGACGGCCGAAGATCTCTCAATCAACGTGAGAATGCGCTCAGGTCCGAATCGAATTGTGAATGCCATTAGCCCTTCGATGCTCATCGGCGGGACGCTCTCGAACCCTGGCAGCAGTTCGAGCATCGACGCAAGTTCAGACTCGCAACCGAATTGGTCTTGGCAGGCAAAGTAGCCTTCCGCTCGAAGGAGGTGAGCATGAACCAGGCTGTCGGCTGGGTTCGTCGAGAGTTCTTTGGCAACCCTGCCTGCTGTGACCACGGCGGCCTCTGGATCACCAGTTCGCAACTCGGCCTTCGCCTTCTCCAACAACGCGTAACGGACCAAACCAAGGATAGAAGCAGACTGGCTTCCGCTGAACCGGTTGCTGAACTCGTCAATCGCTGTGAATGCCTCGTCTAGCCGATTGGCCCGCATTAACGAAGTGCCCTTGTTGGCGAACGCAGTGGCCAAGTGTTCGTCCATCTCTGGAGAATCGTGCGCGGAAAACCTATGGATCGTGGCATCGTAGGATTCCAACGCTTCGCGAGGCCTTTCGAGGTAGTCGAGCATGACTCCACGACTTGTTAGTGCCGTGGCCAGGTGGTTGGCCATTTCCGGGTCCTCGTGTGATTCAAACCGCCTGAGCACGTCTGCAAAACAGGTGAACGCGTCTTCGAAACGGCCTCGCTTTGCCAGACACCCTCCCTTGCGAAGAAGCGCTGTGGCTACAACATCAGCGACTCCCTGCACTGCATTCGATCCGAAGCGATCGACCACGGAATCGTATCCGGCACATGCGTCGTCAGCGAGTCCTCTATCTTCCAGCAGGCTGGCCTTTGCCACTAAGGCGCGCGCGACGGGCTCGTGCACCTCGTCGGCATCGCTTGAACCGAATCGTTCGACCACCTCGTCAAAGACTTCAATACCCTTCCGTGGCTTGCCCAGTTCCACTAGTGCCACCCCCTTGTTAAAGAGAACCTGCGAGCGCTGCTTTTCGGCGGCCGGCGAATCGGCCGAATCGAAGCTATCCGCAAAGATCGCGCTGACCGAAACGACCTCTTTGTCACGCTTGAGCCTGCCCAACAGAGCGACTTTGTTGGCGAGTGCCTCGGCGATCGTCTTCGAGATCGCGGGTACATTGAAGGCCTCGTAGCGATTCAGGAGTTCGTCGCAGACGCTGAGTGCCTCCTCAGGGCGACCAGCCCGGGCCAAGGCAACGGACTTGGCGGATAGCGCATTCACTTTATGCTGGGCGGCGCTAGTTGTGTCCAGGTCGTCCAGCAGGGCATTGATCTCGTCGCAGACAGCAATTGCTTTGTCGTACTGCCGATGCCTGAGTAGTCGCGCGGCCTTGGTCGCAAGATCGCCTGCCTTCGATTCACGAGGGTCGGAAGCCTTGCCGGCCTCTCCAATGACTCCCTGAGCCTTGGAAACCGCGATCTTCGCGCGCGAAGTCGCGCCGTTCGCCCCCAGAGTCACCCCCAGTCCAACGGGTCCCGTGGAGGGGCTCTTCGTGGGGGGTAGGAGTTGAAGGGTCTGCTCCATCATCGCGCGGAGCGTTCCCTCGGCTGCCGTCGCCTCGGCAGTGATCCGCTTACGGATGCCGACGAGGTCCGAAAGGGAATAAAACGCTGTCATGAAGCGAACCAGTGCCTCGACCACCCGATCCGTTCCCCTCCCGCGTCGCAAGAGGTAGTAGATGTTGTACATGCGCTCGGCGAGGTAATACTCCCTTCGCCGAGGGTTGCCACCGGAGTGGATGACCGCCCCCCGATCGACCAGTCGTTTCAGGATCGCGCTGCAGTGGCTGGGATTGAGTCGGGAGATACCCGAGACCTGCTTCGCGGTTGCGGGCTTCCAAAGCGTTGCTAGGGCCAAGTAGACCCGTCGATCTTGTACACCTAACGCCTCGAGGTGGCTGCGGAAAAACTCAGTGTGGTCGTCGACTAGGCTCAGCAGGTTGTCCATGAGTTCGTGGAAAGACAGCCGCGATCCGAACTCGGCGACAATCGCGAGCAGGCGAGGATTCCCGCCAGTGAGGATCTCAAGTGAGCGAACCGCTCCCATATCGATATCCCTGTCCGAGGCGCTCCTCCACAAGACCGCACAAGACTCGGTATCCAGGCGCTTCAACGTATGCACCTGGAAGAGCTCGTAGAGTGCCCGGTTCGAATTGTCGATCTCCTCGAAGCGGCTGGTTGCACTCCCCATCAGGAGTATCCGAGGCTCGCACTGCAAGGTCTTGCGAAGCTGCCACCCCACCTCGGGGTCACCGATGGCATCGAACAGGGTGTTCAGGTTCTCGACGAACAGCACTAGGCGCTTGCCCTGGCTATCGGCGAAGTCCAGAATCGCCGCCAGGCAAAGGTCGGCGAGGGTCCGGTCATCTTGAACTGCGTGCAACTCGTCGTAAGCGCGATCGAGATCGGGATCGGCTTCAGCGCGAGGCGCTTGGTTCGCCAGATTGAGAAGGCATTGCAGCCAGAATTCGCCACAGGTCGAGACTTCGTAGGTCTCTTCCGCGAATACGACAGGGAACCAAGCTGTGTGCAGAGCCGTATCCATCCTCACCTCGGCCGCGACGCGCAGCAGCAGCGTCGTCTTGCCCGCGCCCCGGGGGCCGATCACAATTGCGTGGGGATTCGAATTCCCCGTACTCTCCCGGAGTGATTCCACCAGGAGCGCGAACTCACCGGTTCGAACGCAGAATGAATCCACGAGTTCCTGGTCGGTGAGGAATCCCGGATTGTATTTCTTGATCTTCCTGGCCATGCAGATCTCGTTGCTGCCCCTCTAGGTTCCAGTGAGGCAATCGATCGGCAGGCCTTGCCTCGCGCGCTGCCAGTCTTCCAGCAGCCCCGACGCGAAACGAAAGCCTTCGCCGCTCCTGACGAAGTAACCGTCCTGCTCAAGGACGTCTAGGATGAACGGAAGCGAAGCTTTACCGGGGTCTTGCGAGGCATTTAGGATCTTCTTGTAATCTTCGATCGATCGCGGTCCGAGCCATCCTTCCCTAGCGGCACGTGCCAGGAGTTCGAGGGCGACCGTGAATCCGTTGGAGCCCAGCACGAGCTTCAACCGATCCTCGTAGTGGTCCGCATCGATCCGACCCCGGGCTCCGAGCATGTCCTCGCGATAGGCCGTGTCAGCGTCTTCGAGAGTGGCCTCGCACCGCCGTGCGATTTTCAGGTGCCGGTACAGGGCGTCGAAGAACTGTTGGACGTGGTGGGGGATGCAGAATCGCAGGCGGTCGCAGACTGCGTCTCGGACATCGAAGGGGAGCTTCACTTCATAGGTCTCGGCGAGCGCTCCTAAGCATTCGGAGGCTGTCGACTTGCTCCAGGGCTTCAGTTCGTAGAGGGAGAAGACATTCATCGCTGCGCTCAGACCAACCCGCTTGAGGATCGGTGCGATCCCAACGCTGCCGGACACGATCAGACAAAGCCGGCCTCGGTGCTCTTGGGCGGCCCACCGAAGCCACGAGAGGAACTCATCCGCTGCCGCAACATTCTCAGGTTGAACTGGATCGGTCCGACCATTCAGGATTCTGTTGATCAGCAGCGGAAGTTCGTCGATCGCGAGCACGACAAGGTCGCTGGTACTCGTCAGGTGCTTGAGCAGTCGGTCTCCCTTCCGCTTCCAGTTGCCGCCGTGGATGTCCGCTCGCACCTGGAATCGCATCTCCTCGTACTGGGCTACTACCTGGACGTTCTTGAGCCTCCCGAAAAGCGCGCGGGGAAACTCAACGACCTTCCGCGGAATCGATCTCAAGGGCCGTGATGCCAACGAGATTCCCACGATCGCGTCCGCGGGATCCCTTGCGTCTTCGAGATCCACGAAGCACGTCTTGATTCGTGGATTGCCGTCCAGACCCCGGAGCAGTTCGCGGACGAGGCTTGTCTTGCCCATCCGCCGCTGGGCGGTGAGCAGGGTGTGGGTCCCGTTGCGGACATGCTCCCGCAACGCGGTGATATCGTTCTCCCGATTGAAGAATCGATCACCGTCGACCCAGTTTCCACCTGACTTCTTGAGCATGAACCCTCCTAGCACGCTACTATTTTGCCAATCGTTTTGTTGCCAATAATTATATTGGCAACGTCGGGCGGAGATGTCAAGCAGTTGCGGGCTCGAAAATCTGTATTCCAGATCCGTCCGCTCTCGATCGCCGGCCAGCAGATGCGATTGACAGACGCCGATCTGATCACGGAAGTGATCGAGATGTCCGGCCCGAAGCGTCGGAAGCGTTCAGCGCGCCCTGCGCCCCGAGATCTGGGTTATCCGGTAACCTCGTGGATGCTGCAAGCGCTCTCGGCCGAGTGCCTGCTGAAGGGCTTCTCGGTCCGGGACGCCGGCCGGTTCAGGAAGACGCACGACCTGCTGAAACTGCTCGAGACGCTGGATCCGGATACCCAAGCCGAGATAGCCGGGTAGGGAAAGCTGGAAGGCATCGCCGTCCCCGAATTCCTCAAACGATACCGCAGCGACTTGGCGGAATGGCGGCAGGCTCTCGACATTGCAAGAGCCCAAGCCTGTTGGAGGGCATATCAGCAGGAGAAGCGAAGATGCCAGTGAAGGACCACAGAGCGAGTGACTATCTCAGGAGCCCGCAAGACATCGCCGCGTAGCTGAACGCCGCGATCGAAGAATTCGAGGGCGGCCCCCGACTGCTCATGAGAGCGTTTCGAAACGTGGCGGCGGCGCAGGGCTGCGTGTCGGAACTCGCACGTCGTGCCGGCATCGATCGCGTGGGCGTTTCCGGGGGCTTGTCAGGCAAGTGGGGTCCCAGGCCCGGGACGGTTACCAAGATTGCCTCTGCCTGCGGAGCAGGGCTTCGATTCTTGGCCTTGGGCCGATAGCGGTCTCGCTGCGTCCTGGCGTCGGCCGCTACGCTCCAGCCTCCTTCCGCTATCCCACCCCGTCTGCGCCGCCCCTGTGTAAACCCGGTATGCCGCGCACCGGCGATGAGGCCGCGCCAGCACCAACGCTGACACCCCACTGCGATCTGCAGCGCCGCGTCCGGATCGGAACGCGACTTGGGTTCCAGCAGGACTGAGACGAAGCGCGACCGGCCGTTCATGCTCCGGACCCGGCAGAGCTTGTCTCTGAGGGTGGCGCGCAGCTCCTCGTCGATGGAGCTGCCCCACAGAATGTCTCGGCACGCGTCGGCAATGCCGCCGATTGGCCGCACTCCCCGAGGCGGCCGTTCAGGGCACCGTCGCGTCGTCCCCCGTTCTGGTCATTCGGCAACCTCACGCTGAGGCACGAGGTTCAGGGACGGACGGAGGGGCTTCCAGCCGCCGTCCGGGCTGCGGTCCACTGGCCGTCCGCCTGCTGCGTCAGCTCGCAGACGTGGCCGTTCCCAGCGGAAAGCGCCTGTTCCTTGGAAGGCCTCTCCGCGGAGCGTGAAGCCGCCCGCCTCGACGGTCCTCAGCCTGAACTCGCCGATCACGCCCAGCGGGCCCTCCACGCCCTGGCTGGCGAAGGGCGCCGCGACACAGGCGCTGCCTTCTCCGGCCACGTCGTCCATGCCGATAGGCGTGAGGCAGTACCGGACATCGTCGGCAGGGGCAAGGGCGATTTCGGTGTGGGTATACGTACCGGCATCGTTTCCGGTACCTTCCGGCCCCACCGGCCCCACCGACCGCTGGAGCGGCAAGCTCGCTTCCTGCTGCTTCCCTGGGTGCGCGTGAAATGCCTGGCCTCGAAGGCCCTGGGGCTGAGCCTGCGCCAGCTGGCCGCGGACTGGCAGCGGGTCCATGGAATCCGGCCCGTGCTGGCGGAGACCTATGTCAGCGACGCGCACAAGGGCACCTGCTACCGGGCCTCGAACTGGCTCTACCTGGGACAGACCCAGGCGCGCGGTGCGTGGGGCGGGGCACCCGCCAAGACGCCCAAGGCAGTCTTCGTGTATCCGCTGCAGCGGGACTGGCAAGCGGTCCTGCTCGGCCCCCAGCGCCCTGCGCGCTCGCGCTGAACGCCAGCCTCCTCGGGCCTCCCGAGCCTCGCCTCAGCCGACCCCTTGCGCCCCCAATGGCATTCATTTCCAGGTAGAGTCTGGAAGTTGGAATCGCTGTGGGCG
>CAYWUV010000231.1:0-6079 GCA_964461235.1 uncultured Bryobacterales bacterium
TTTCCCCCGGACCCCCTTACTGCATCCGCGTTGCCGCTCCTGGCCCGTCTCTTTGTGCCATGTGGGTCACCGCCCCCCTCCAAGCCTTTGACGGTTTCCGGCTGGCGGCACCCGGCTGACTCGCACCGTGTACTGCTCCAGATCCCCAGTTTCGATGTATGCCACGAGCCCGTCCGGGCCGAAGGCGTCGGGCATGGGCGTCCCCGCCGGATAGGTGCCCAAGTAGCGGCCATCGGGGGTCAGCACGTCGATAGGACCATCGCTGACAGGCTCGTCGCCGCGTCGTTGGACCCAGATCTCGCCGTCCCAAGTGGTGCGAAGGTTACGAACGACTGGAACCTCTTCGGCGACGGACCGGGCTTCGAGGAACCTTCGCTGCGACCGCACTGCACCTTCCCGAATCATGTCGTCCGGGATCATTCCCTGAATGGGATTGCCCCCCCCGTCCACGACCATTGACGCTCGCCGGAACACTGCCACGGCGGTCCGCTCAACCTCCTCAAGCCGCCGCTTGATCTCTTCTTCGACAATCCGATCCGTGACCGGCTCAGGCTCGAAGGGGCGGCGCAAGATGCGCTCGATCTCGCCTGCCGGATCCGTGACCATGATCCTGTACGCCGTCGAGTCCGAGAACGCCACGCTGCCTCCGGGCAACGCACCCACGAAAAAGCCGGGATCGAAGATGCGCGGGTGAGGCGTCGTCTCCCCCGACCTGACGGTTCGACTGCCGATGCGAACTTCGACCGGTCCGGCAGACGGCGGAGCCCACCCGTGGGCAACGAACTCCTGCGCCAACTCGTCACCCTCAAGCGAGAGCCGGAGTACCGAGCGTTTCCCCGGCGGATCCTCGTCCTCCTTGGGCTGCATCGGCAGGTGTCGCACCAAGTCTCCCGAGGCCACAAACAGGCCGCTGCCTGAACCCCGGTCGGCGGCGATTCGACCCGCCACTCCCAGCAGGTCGTTCCCCACTCGCACGCCACGGTCGAAGCTGCCGTCGCTGTTGAAGATCTGGAAGGTTCGGTGCCGTGGAATATCGGTAACGACGATACGGCCGTCCGGCAGGATCACCAGATTGTGGGGGAAGTCGAACTCGCCCGGGCCGTTTCCGGACCGGCCAATGGTCCGCATGAAACCGCCGGCCGGATCCACCACCACGATGGTCCGCGCGTCTTGGTCCAGCAGATGGAGGTTGCCCGCGGCGTCAAAGGCCGCAGTCTGTAGCAGCCCAAAGTGTTGCCACTCTGGAGCGTCCAGCGACCCCAGACTGAAGACCTCCGCGAAGTTTGCGTTCAGCCAGCGGTCGTCACTTGGAAGTTCGACCACCTGTTGGGCCGACGCGGGGGCACACGCAACGAAGAGTGCGGACAGGATCGGGAGCCGGACCGGGGGTTTCATGCTGTCGCAGGGACGGCGGCCTCCGCCTCAGCAAGTGCCCTCACAACCTCCCGGTACTGCGTGTCGTGGGTATCACAGAAGGTGTCTCTGTGCAGGAGTCGCCGACAGCCCCGGATCGAGCATTCCTCACGCAGCGGCGGATCGTGAAGGGACGTGCCCTTCTTGAAGCGTTGGTAGTGGGCATGGCAATACCCGAGGGACTTCGTTCGGCGGTTGCAGCCGTCAACGGAACAGAGGGCCATAGGGGTTCCGGATAGAGGGGTGGGTTGCGGCAGCGTCCCGCTCTGCCAACGGAAGGCTCCCAAGGTAGCTGGGCGCGGCGCCGCGCGTCCAGGCAGCTTGGCGGATTGGGACGCGGGGGCAGGTCAAGGTGAAGACCCCGTCGAGGCGGTCGTCGTACTGCGACATTTCCGCGCCGATTGACGGAGCGCAGGCAAACCCCGCTCCCGCTTCATTGGAGCGCGAATCGGGGGATCGAAGGGGGGCAGCGCCACCCTCGCCAGCCCCGCCGTGTATTACGGGGGGTAGGCTGGCTTGTCTCCCTTAACATGCGACAAGCCAGCCTTGGGACGCCCGAAAATGCGCTCCTACGGCGACGCCCGAGACGGCGGTAGCCGGGCCGTCACGGGCAAGCTCCTCGGCACTCGATTGCATTCCTTCTTGGTAGCCCGTGGTCTGGTCACATCGGCGACCTGCGCAACGAGACGGGCTTTGATCATCCCCCTCTTCCGTCCCTCAGACCCAAAGTCCCTTCCCGTTCATAGACCAGCACCATCGGCGCAACCCTTCCACCCACGAACAGCATGGTACGGGTCATCTCCAGCCGACCTCCGACGATTGCCAGAACCACGCTGACCCGCCCATCTGAACCCACCATATGTTCCACCCCGAGTCGGGAACCGTCCCGGAAGGCCCGAGTCCGCACGCGGTGTTCGCCGCCGGTTTGCGAGACCCATCCTCCATTCAGCGGCAACTTGATTCTCTCTCCGGGCGTGGGGTCGTAGACCAACTCATCCCCCTGCACGCCGAGAACCAGTGCTTCAGGGCGACGGCGCAGCAGTTCGAAGGTCGCCTGCCGAATGGCCATGAGTCTCTGCGCTTCCTCGGCTTCCCTGCGCAGATCGTCCAACTGATCCGCCCGGACGACCCTCGTCCCGATCCGGGTCTCCGGTCCGGGGATCGTCACCTGCGGCGAACTGGCCGATTCGTCAAGCACCCAGTGTCCGGCGTATCCCGCCAGCATCGCGTCGATTTCCGCCCGCGTCATGACGGCCCAGCCACCGCCACCCGAGGCACACGCGGCTCCGATGGCCGCCACCGCAACCACCAGCAGTCTGCTGATGCCAGCGTGAAGACCGCCTACCGGCGGCGCTGCCAACTTCTTCATGGCTTCCTCTCCTTTCCGGCCGGGGAGCCAGATTGTCCTCCATGACCTCGTGCGCCGGGCCGCCTTCGACGAAGCTCTGGAGACAGTATCACAGGTCGCGCCTGCGCATGTTCAGGAGCGAGAGCCCGAGAAAGAACGCGCTGTAGGCCAAGGCCGCGACGGCGAGGAATTCGACATCGAGGAACTCCAAGGATACGAGACCCCGCTCCGCCCGATCCGCGTTCACTTCGTTCAGCACCTCCGGATAGTGGACCAAGTCGTCCCCGAGATCCTCGACCACGTTGAATGGAAGGAACTCCGCGACGCCGCGTAGCGACTCACGACCCGTTCCCAGCATCAGCCTTGCGACACCCTCTTCGACGAAGAGGTACAGGAACAGGATGCCCAACGCGGCTCCCGAGGAGCGGAGGTGCACCGAGAGCATCAGCCCCGCGCTCCCGAAGAGCAGCATGCCAAGCGCGAGACCGATCATGTAGCCGATGTCGCTCGACCGGACGAAACCGGGACCGCCCGCGCCGGGGCTGAGCATCGCACCTCCGACGCCGATCAGGACCATCGCGGCCATGACGAGCAGGACGAGCCCGGCAAGCAACATGACCTTCCCTGCGTAGAACCGTTCCTTGCTCAGCCCGTCGATCACGCTCTGGCGCGCCGTGCGCCACGAGAACTCCGGTGCGACGAGAAGGATCATCAGGACACCGATGAAGAGTGGTCCGATCCCGGCGGCCGTACCCAGAACTTCCGGCCAGCTCTCCGGAAGAGCGAAGCCCGCGTTCGGATCGCTGCGGGCGTTACGAACCATCTGGATGGCGGGCAACGCGGTGAACGCGGCAAGCGCGGCCACGGCCACCCAGAAGGCTCGTCGCTTGACCGCCTTGAGCCATTCGATTCGCAGCAGTACGCGAAGGATCTTCAAGATGCGATCTCCGTCATCGAATCCACCGCACCCTGGGTGACGTCGATAAAGACCTCCTCCAAGCTCGGTCGGTACGGCGCAAGATGGGACAGATAGATCCCTTGCCCCGCCAAGTAGCGCGTCACGCTCGCCAAGTCGCCCGAGTCCAGCGCGGCGACGAGGCCGTCATCGGTACGGCGCACCGATGTCGCGCCCGGATAGGCTTCCATCGCGCCCGCCAAGGCTTCCGTGTCGTCCGCGCGAAGCAACACCGCACTCCCTTCGCCCACCACGTCCACTACGGCGCCCCAAGTGACGATCCGCCCCTTCCGGATGATGGCGACATGGGAGCAGGTGCGCTCGACCTCGGCGAGCAGGTGGCTCGACAGGAAGATCGTCTTGCCGCGGTCCGCGAGGATGCCGATGATCTCGCGGATTTCCCGGATTCCCTGAGGGTCGAGCCCATTGGCGGGTTCGTCCAGGATGATGAGTTCGGGGTCGCTCAGCATGGTGGCCGCGAGTGCCAGCCGCTGCTTCATGCCTAGCGAGTAGGTCTTGAAGCGATGATTCGCGCGGTCGGACAAGCCGACGAGTTCGAGGCACTCCCCGATGCGGGGACGGTCCACTCCCTTCACCGTGGCAGCGACACGCAGGTTGTCGCGGCCGCTCATGTACGGGTAGAAGTTGGGAGTCTCCAGGGTGGCCCCGACGCGGGCGCGGGCGGCCATGAGGCCCTTGGGGCCGGAAGCGCCGAAAAGGTTGAAGCTGCCGTCCGTCTGCTTGATGATGCCCACGAGCATCCCGATGGTGGTCGTTTTTCCGCTTCCGTTCGGGCCGAGGAAGCCGAACACCTGGCCCTGTTCCACCGTGAACGTGACCCGGTCCACGGCCAGTACCGACTTCGCGGGCCGCGAGCCGTAGCGCTTGGTCAGGTCGAATGTCTCGATTGCGTGCATTTCTGGCCTGTGTGGTCCAGAGTCGTCAGATGACTCCGCCGTCGGTAAGATAACTTGTTCAAACCGGTCTCGCCGGATCACGGCCAAGCAGGTCTCCCCGCTTTGTCCGGCCTTCGTCGTCCTCCGGGAGCCGTCGTCGGCGAGGAGCCTCTTGCCTACATTTGCATGGGACGAATCTCAAGGTGCCGAGCACTCGCTGCGATGCGTTCGTGCTGCCTCGGTGGCGGAAGCCGACCGGCCACGTCGTCCATGAGCCTCAGTGTCCACAACTCGGCGAGCACGGGGGAGGGTGAGGTGTGAGACTCAAGACGCCCAATAGACCGGAACGGAAGCACGCATTGTTGGACAGGCGGATAGAAAGGAGCCCCTGGGCATACCGGGGGATACGCCCACAAACGGCATCCGACCGCTTTGGGAGTCCCGCCATTCCGGTCCGTTTTTCCCGCTTTCGCGGCACGGTCCAGTAGTGTCCAGTCCAACGGCAGGAAACGCAGATCGTGCAGCCCTGTAAGTAGTTAGACGATTCCCTGCCGTGATTCTGACCACTGGAGATCCGCTGCCGAGACGGGTGCGCTGGGTGATTTGTCCGCCAAATCCGGGCAAAAATGGCCGACAAAGTGGGGAATCCGCATCGCCAAGGCCATTTGTCGATCATTTCGCCGTATCGGACCGTCGTAGTCGTCGTCCCAGATGTTGCCGCCCGTGGTGCGCCGCCTGATGTACTCCTCGCGCCAGACGCGCAACGTCGCCGGAGGTGACTGCCTTCGTCCCGCCGATGGTCCGGCTCATACCACTCCTCCGGAGTCCGGGCTCAGTCCACTCCGGTCCGTCCGACCCGGCACCCACCGCCCGACCCGCCCCACGTATGCAGCGTATTCCTCCCCGAACTCCCGCGCGAGGCGCGGTTCCTCATAGAGCCGGATGAAGAGGGAGAAAGCGACGAACAGCACGAACCCGTACCCTGCGAGAACGGCGGCTCCGAAGAGGGCGGCCCACCCCATGACCACGGTCAGCACCGCCACGTACATCGGATTGCGCGTGTAGCGGTAGAATCCCCGCGTGACAAGTCGTTTCGGCGCGTCGATTGGTGCCGGGGTTCCGCTCCCGAACACCGCGAAGTCCCACGCGGAGCGCAGATAGAGGATGAGACCGAACGCGAAGAGGACGCAGGCCAATCCCAGTGTTACCCCGCCGGCAGCGCCTCTGTCGCCCACGATGAGAAAAGGCAGGAAGCCCGCAAACGTGCCGGGCATGACGACCGTGAACAGCGCGACCTTCAGGAAGAGTTTCATGCGTCAGCCCGTTCCGCCATACGATGTGGCCGCCGATGCCGCCGCTGCGCGGTCAGTCTTCGCTTTCCCACAGGTCCAGATGGCGCGAGAAGACCTCGTCGAGGTCGATCAAGCCCAGGCGCTGGGCACCAAGCCGAAGGGGTAGTTCGCCGGA
>CAYWUV010000232.1:0-6040 GCA_964461235.1 uncultured Bryobacterales bacterium
GGTGAGGGTCTTGCTGTGGTCCATGGGATCAATCCTCATCGGCGAGGGCCGCAGTGCGGAGGAGCGCCTCGGTGTCCTCGATCGATCGGCCCAGGGCCTCGGCCAGCTGCTCGACCTTGGCGGCGATCGTCGTCTCCTGGCTGGCGACGAAGGCGCGCATCCGCAGGATCTGGTCCGCGAGCTTCCGGATCCGTTCGTCGTTCACCGGCGGTCCAAGGTGCCAGGGGTCGGTTCACGGAGCTTGGCCAGTGTTTCCCGAGCTTCGCCGATCTGGCGGTCGATGCGCGAGCGGATGATCGCGGCACTCCGCCTGGTGCCGGAGATCGACCAATCCAAGCCCCCCGGTGCGAGCCGCACCCGCAGATTCCGTAGATCGTGGCTCTTGGCGAGCCGGGCCATCGTCACCCGGTCGCCGGCCCACCGCTTTTCCCAATAGTCCGTTTTTGTTTCCTGGATCGCCTCCAGCACCTCGATCAGCTCATCGTGGAGCGGACCCAGCGCCTCCACCTCGGCGGAAGCGGAATCGCGCACAGCCTGGGGATCCGGCGGGGCCGGGGGTGCTTCCTCGGTGGGCGTCTCGCGTTCCGGCAGGGCCAGGGCGGCAGTTGAGCTTCTCTCGTCGGCCGCGTTGTCCGGCGATACCGCCTCGAAAGCTGCCGCTCCGGTTGTGGAGCTCGCCGCCACTCGCGGGATCTCATGGCTGAGCCGCCCCTGTTCCTCGCCGCCTTCGGCGGCCGCCCCGTCGTGGTCCGGCCAGAAGAGCGTCTGGATTATTTCCGCCAGGTCCGGCGGGGCCGTTCCCACTCTATCGTAAAGAGGGGCGAGCCGGCCGCGGCCGAACGCCAGCATCACGAACAACATGCCGAGCGTGACCGCCATGGACACGCGCATTCTCTTCTGGATCATTGGGCGCTCCTTGCGTGCATCAGCTCTGGCGCGGCCGTGGCCGCGCCGGAACCGGGCGGTTTCGGCCGGCCGGCGAGTTCGGGAAAGACGTAGACAATGACGCCGCTACCGGGCTCGTTGTCCACGTCGACGTATCCGGCCTGGACCATGTCCCGAAGGCACGCCTCGACGCGATCCCAGTCCAGGCCGGTGGCCAGGACGCCTTGGGTCACGGTGAGCTTCCCGTCGCCACGGTGGGCCTCCTGAAGGAGAAGGGTGCGGGTATCCTTCTCCTCCTTCTTCTTCGCCTTTGCGGCGCCGCGGGCGGCCCGGGTCGTCTTGTTGGATTGGCGAACCCAGCCGGGGATCTCGACGACATCAGCGGCGAGCATCGCCGCGACGCCCCAGAAAAACAACGGGTTCCCGGTGCCGATGGCGAGGGCGGTCTGGCCAAGCACACCGCCGAGCCAGATAATCGCCGGTCGGCCGAGGTAAAAGCGGTGCCAGCCCGCGAGACCCGTGACGGCGAGATAGAGGTAGGCGGCCAAGAGCGATTTGATCGCTGGGGCGGGCGGGGCCGAAGGCTTCACCGCCGGCGCCGCCACGGCTGCAGCCGCGGCGGTGGCCTCTGCCCTCGCCCGGTTGGTGTTCGCCATGTTGACGTTGACGACGGTCTGGGGCGGCGGCTGAGGGGTGGGGTTGGGGTTCTGGTCGGTCATCGGTGGGTGACGGTTCAAGGAGAGGGAAGCGGGAGGGGTACATCGTTCAAGGGTGCACGGTTGCACGTGTGCACAGGTGTCGGGCAAACGGGAGTCCGAGTGGGCCTTGGCAGGTCGGGCTTCACTCGGCGATCTTCTGCCGCGGCTGCGGATCTCGGTGTATCGGCCGGCCGACCAGCTCGGGGAAGACGTAGACGATGACGCCGCTCTCCGGCTGGTTGTCGACATCGACGTATCCGGCCTGAACCATGTCCCCGAGGCAGGCCTCGATGGCTTCGAAGCTCTCTGCGGTTTCCATCACCGCTTGAGTCACAGTAAGGGTGCCGCCGCCGCGGTGGGCCGCGCGGAGGAGGCGGGTCTTGAGGTCGGAGTTCACTGACGGGGAAAGGGGCGAAGCCTGGGCCTCGTCGGCGGGAAATCCTGTGCGCTCCCCGGCCACGGTGCCGCCTAGTAGTGGTGGCTCCAACAAGGAGTTGTACTCGCGCACCCACCGCGGGATCCGGACAAGGTCGGCAGCGAGAAGGAGAAGCCAGGGGGCCGCGCCGTAAGCGAGCGCGGCTCCGGCGAGTTCACCGCCAAACAAAAAGATGGGTGTAGCACCAAGAGCGCAAAAGAAGAAAAGGAAAAGCCAGAACTTGCGCGGCCGGTCGAGATACAAACGGTGGAGTAGCAGGACCCCGGCGCCGAGAGCGAAGAGAACGTAGGCGGTGGCCGCCGAGACGGGCGCCCGCGGTGCCTGGGGCGGGGCCGCAGCGACGGCGGCGGCCCTCGCCTGGTTGGTGTTCGCCATGTTGACGTTGACGACGGTCTGGGGAGCCGCGGGTTGAGGGGGCGGTGTCGGGTTCTGGTCGGTCATGGGTGGTGGCGAGCTCCTGGCTGCGATCGAAGAGGGCTACACAAATATCTATACACCGTCCGGGTTCCGAAAGTTCCCCACGTGTTCAAGTGTGTTACCTTACAATGGTGCAGCAATGCACATGTGCACACGTGCAAGTCTGAACAAAAGGGGTGCCTGATGAAGACGGTGGCGATCCTCGCGCAGAAAGGCGGGGTCGGAAAGACGACGCTGGCGGTACACCTGGCGGTCGCGTCCAGCGCGCATCGGAACACGGCGCTCATCGACCTGGATCCGCAGGCGAGCGCTGCGAGCTGGGCGGACCGGCGGGAGGCGGACACCCCGGTTGTGCTCTCGGCGCATGCCACCAGGCTTCCACAGGAGAAAGAGAGAGTAGCGGATGCGGGCGGCGAGCTGCTCGTCGTTGACACGGCGCCGCATTCGTCGTCGGCGGCGCTGTCGGCCGCCCAAGCCGCGGACCTGGTCCTGATTCCCTGCCGACCGGCGATCCTCGACCTCGAAGCGGTGGCCTCGACGCTGTCTCTGGTGCGAACGATCCGTTCGTCCCCTCCTGTGGTCGTGGTGCTGAACGGAGTGCAGCCTCGGGGCCGTGACGCCGACGAAGCGGCGGATGCGGTCCGGGAGCTCGGGGTCGACGTGGCTCCGGCCAGGGTGGTGACGCGGGTGTTGTTCGCGCGTGCGCTGATCACAGGGCATGCGGCCGAGGAGCTGGAACCGGACGGAAAGGCCGCTCGGGAAATCGAACAGGTGCACGAGGTCATGTGTGCACACCTGAACGCAGGAGGTTAGAGAAGATGAGCAACCGATTCGCGCAGGCCTTGGGAAAGAAGGCTCCGCCGCCGCGGGCGACGAGTTCGGGATCGAGCAAGAAGCGCGGGAAGCACATCGGAGGGTATTTTGCGCCGGAGGTGTCGCGGCAGCTCCGCCAGGTGGCCTTGGACGAGAACAGTTCGGTTCAAGCGCTCCTGGGCGAGGCCCTGGACTTGCTGTTCGAGAGCCGGGGGCTGCCGACAATCGCGGGACCGCCCGATTCGGCTTGATCCCGGATAGAATGAGGCTGGTGGGCCTGACAAGTAGTGGGAGGCCTCGGCCGAGCTCCTGCAGGAGTGGTTTCTAGGTCGGGAGTGGTGGAAGTGTCCACCCTGCAGGTCGCGTCTATACGGAGGAGCCCGTCTATACACGGGTCTTGGATCGGGAAGGAATCGAAGTTTTCGGCGGCCTCGCCGTGGCGGGTTGACTCTCCAAGCGGGAGAGGACCGATTCGGCTATGGCTCCGCGCCCTCAGACGCCACCACTTCAACCCCCATGATCAGGTATGAATAAGACGGACTGGCTATCCAGCCGCCGCGTGTGCATCCGATCTTCCGTCGACCGCCGGCCGACAAGGTATAGGTGCTATTCGAATGAACAGGATCGATGACCCCGCGGTCCCGTCGTGTTATGCGGACCGTGACTCTCACCTGGCGATCCGATAGCTGGTTGACGAGATACACGTCACTCCCTGAATCGGCAAACCCGCAGTTATCGGTGTAATGCAGCGTCGCATATTGCAGTTGCGCGGCGGGCGCGGCGCTCACCGGTGCAGGCAGCACGGGCCCGTGTAACACCGTAGCCATGACGCTCGGCTGCCAACCTTCATGTGGTTCACCGAAAGCGCCGGACCGGTCCGCTACTTCGGTGACCATGATCTCGGATGCGGCGTGCTGGAAGCCTGCGAAGAATACCGCTGACATCCCGATGGCGAGGTAGGTTGAGGCGGCACGGAAAGGGGGTGGCCGCAAGAAAAGAAAGCTCACCATAGAACTCCTCCCGGATGTGAGCGGTCACCCGCCGCCGCGTGTGGTGTCTCTCCGGCTCAACGGCGACACGTAGCGAAAATCAAGGTAGCGGTGCTCCTCACCGGCGTCCATTCTCGGGTGTTATGTTTGGAGCTTCGGCCACCCGAAAAAGGAGTCTGTATCGATGTCAGAACTGCGCCCCATCGTCCGTTTCACGCCGAGGGCCGAGGAATTGGCTCGCGCAGGGAGCAGCTCCCCGACCATGAGCGGGGGAGCATCATCAGCGACGCGTCCAGCATGAACCCGGGCGACCAGATTGTCTATCCGCGTGATGATCCAGCTGAGGACGTGGTGTTCTGTATACTCTCGATCCAGGGCCGGTTTGTGGATCTGGGCGTCCCCGAGGAATGGTCAGAATGAACACGGCCACTGGCTGAGGAAGAGAGGTTCGAGGTGTTCGTCTATATCGATGAATCCGGCCACCCGCACCCGAAGGACCCTAACCCTCGCCCGGTAGATGTCGCCGTGTGCTTGAAGCGCGAGGACGTAAGGCAGATCACGGGGGCTCTCCATCGGTTCATGCAGGACGTCGAAGCGAGTATACCCAATACGACGAGGCTCCGGAGGGCTGAACGCGAAGGCAAGGCCGTTGCCTTTCTCAATCGCCACTCGCTGAGCTCGCCCGAAAAACGCGAGTACGCAGAGTCAGTGATGGATCTCATCCGGAATCTGGACGTGACGATTTTTGCGATGGTCATGGAACGGCCGGACAAGCCGATCTACCACGGCGACGACCGCCTCCAGACGCAACACCAATGGCTCCTGGAAAGGGTCGATGCCCTGATTGAGAGAAAGGAGACCGGTCGCATGGCGACCGTGGTCTTCGACGGGCGCGATCCCTCCGAGAACAGAAGGCTCGACAAGTGTTTCTCGAACTTCCTGTTCCGGTCCGGTGCGGGGAAGGCGATGACGCGGATCGTGCCCGGGGTCCTCTTCGTGGACTCGGAGATCACGCCAGGCATCAAGCTCGCCGATTTCTGTGCCTACATACTGAGGGTCTACTACGAGCGCGGCCTGGATCGCCAGGAGCCGCGCGGCGATCCCTACCTCGCGATGATCAAGAGGTATGCGGAGATCGTCCGGCAGAAGACCTTCGATTGGGAAGACGACGACGGGAGAAAGACGTGGGGAATCCGGACGATGGGGAAGGAGCGCTTCGTCTACGAAGACTAATGTCCGCCCCTCGCGGTTAAAAGGCAGGAGCCAGGCGCGGCACCAAGGTTCTGAAAAGAACCCCTCCGGGCACCACTTCCGGCTCCAATTGAAGGTTTAGGGGTGGGGAGGACTTTGTCAACCCCTGAATTATGTTGCTTCCCGTCCTGCCCGCCAGCTGCTCATCCTCCCCTCCCTGTGGGCCGAAGTTGCGCTGGGCTCGAGCCCAGCGGCTATACGCTAACCTGGGGGCGTGTCTAGACAGCCGTCTCTACGGGCGAGATCTGGCCGGTCCAGCCCTTTCGGGACCGGCCATCGCGTCGCAAGCGAAATTCCGGGGTGGACGCGTCGCCGACCAGCGTCCCAGGGCAGCGCTCGGCCCGGCCAGGACGGGCGTAGAGCGCCTGAGTGGTGTGGGGAGCCGTCTGGAGGGCGGAAAGGCGCTCAGAGGCGATTTCTGTAGGTTTTCGCCGGATCCGGAGCGCCTTCGGGAAAGCTACGGGCTCTCAGATCGCCTCTAACGGACGATCTCGACCTCCCGAGGGGTATGGGTCGGGTGGAAATCGGGCTGGTGGGGGGAGGGTGGAGTG
>CAYWUV010000233.1:0-6008 GCA_964461235.1 uncultured Bryobacterales bacterium
CCTCGCCAGCTGTCGACACCACCTTCCTGAACCGATGCCTCGGCACTCTGGAACACGCCCTGGCGTCCCTCGATCAGTGCAATCCCGACGACATCGAGTATGACGTCTTCCGGGCCGCCTGCGTAAAGGAATTCGAACTGGTGCTCGAACAGAGCGGCAAACTGCTGCGGAAGCGACTGGCTCCGTATTTCGCCAACAATCGCCAGGTCGACCGCCTCGTCTTCAAGGATGTCTTTCGCTACGCGTCCAGGTACGGCTTGATCAGCGCGGACGCCTGCGAACGATGGCTGGAGTATCGGGACAACCGCAACGAAACGGCGCATGACTACGGGAAGGTCTTCGCAGAGGCAACCCTTGCCCTGCTTCCCGGGTTCCTCGCCGACGCGAGGGTGCTTGCCGATGGACTCGAGGTGCCGCGTGACGCCTGACCGGCTTCATCTGTCGCCGAGACACCGCCGGGTCATCGAGAGTCTGCTTGATTGCGCCCTCCCGGGGGTGGAGGTGTGGGCCTACGGAAGCCGCGTGAATGGACGGAGCCACGACGGCAGCGACCTCGACCTCGTGTTGCGCGCGCCGGGGCTGGATCCGATCCCGCTCCGGCAACTCGCGGCTCTCCGGGAGGCCTTGAGGGATTCCAACATTCCCTTCCTGGTCGAAGCTCGCGACTGGGCACGCCAGCCCGAGCGATTCCGGGAAGAGATCAAGCGCGACCATGTGGTGCTGAGGGAGGGCGAGGCGGCGCGATAGTGTGAGCGTTGAATCAATGCGTTCCCGCGCGGATTCGAGCCGGGACCAAGAATCGCAAATCGCAAATCGTCGATATTAAACACCGATGACCCAAAAGATGGAAAATATTGTATACATTATATTGTATCTCCAGAAAATATTGTATACATTATACACCGCGGATAGATTGAGTGTCAGTTGGATATTGACAACGGCCCGTGGAAGCGTTCATCTTTCTCCACGAAACCACCGGATCCCGCCGCACCTTGGAGACACAGCTGGCGACTACCCCTGAACTGCGAGACCTTCTGGCCCGAACCAGCTGGTGGGCCGAGCCACGGACCTGGATACTTGGCGATCCCGATCTCCGGCGGGCCCGCGAGGCTCCGTTCGAGTATTCGGCTGCAGTAATCGACGACCTGAGGCCGGGCGGGCTCTACCTCTTGCGCGGCCCCAGGAGGGTCGGAAAGTCGGTCGAGGTCAAGAAGAAGGTACAACGGCTGATCGATGCCGGAGAGGATCCTCGACGCATCATACATATCGCCGCCGACGAGCTGACCGCCTCCGATCTTCGCCGCGCCGTAGACGCCGCCGCCGACCTTACGCCGATTGATGTCCGGCGCTTCTGGTTCATCGACGAAATCACCACCATCACCGACGGATGGCCGGCGGCGATCAAGTGGCTTCGTGACAACGACAGCCGCTTCGCCCTGGATACCGTGGTGCTCACGGGGTCGTCCGCTGCCAATCTGACCGAGGCGGTCAAGGCTCTCGCGGGGCGGCGCGGAAATGTTCTGCGACCCGATCGCATACTCCTCCCGATGCCGTTTCGGAGTTTTGTCGAAATCCGCTCCTTAGGCGATCCGTCCCGGCCCGATGGTCCTCCACCCACGGACTTCGGCCCCCTCGGCGTCGCCGATGTGACCGTTGAGACGGTGTCGGACGCCGTCCGAACGCTGGCCCCGTGGTTGCCGCGACTCGTTGCCGACTGGGAGACCTACCTGACCGTCGGCGGGTTTCCACAGGCGATCGTGGCCCATGAAGCCGGAAACTCGCAGGTCTTCAAGCGGACCCTTCTGGACGTGATCCACGGGGAGTCATTCCGGACGGCCGCGTGGTCGTTGACTCAGACGGACGCCTTCGTCCAACGGTTGGCCCGGGGGATCGCGTCACCCACCAACTGTCATGACATCGGCACCGACATAGGCACATCCGGAAACACCGTCCGCCGCCGAATCGATGCCCTGCGCGAGAGTTTCGTGGTTTGGCCCTGCCACCGGGAACACGATCTCCTGCCCGCTCTTCGGTCGCAGGAGAAGACGTACTTCACCGATCCGATCTATTCGCGCCTGTCGCTGCGGACACAGCCCATCACGGACTTCGGGCTCCTGTCCGAACAGCAACTCGGCATGGCTCTGGTCCGTTCGTTCGCCAGGGATGATCCGGGCGGCTACCTGAACTTCGATGCCGTCTTGCACCACAGGACACCAACGCGCAAGGAGATCGATTTCGTGGGCCCCGGATTTGGCGATCTCGCGATCGAGTCGAAGTACGTGGACGGCGAACGGTGGCGAAAGGCGGCGCGCACGATGAGAGCATCCCGCTGGCGTGGTGTCATGGCCACGCGGAGCGCGCTCGATTTGAGTGATCCCGAGTTGCTGGCGGTCCCGACGGCGGTGTTGGTCTGGCTGATCGGAGGCTGACGTGGTGAAGGATCCCTTGTACCGGGCCATCGAGGAACGCTTGGCGGAGAGACCGGATCCGGATCTGTTCGAACGTTGTGCCGTGGACTTGCTGCGTGATGTGTATCCCGGTCTGGTGCCGATCCCGGGTGGAGGGGATGCCGGCATGGACGGCGCGATGTCGGTGCCGGGCGGTGGGCACCCCATCCCGCTTGTGGCCACCACCGGCAACAACGTAATCGGGAATCTTACAGAGAATCTGAAGTCCTACCGGAGCTCGGGAGGCTCTGCTCACGAGTGTGTGCTGGCGACGTCGCAGGCGTTGACTCCACGGAAGAGAAGCAACCTTGAAGCGCGAGCAAGCGAACTGGGTTTCGTCTTGCGCAACGTCCATGAACAAGCCGACTTCGTGGGCCGCCTGTACAGGAATCCCGGGTGGCGCAAGGAGCTGCTGGGTCTGACAGGTGATCCACCCGCCCTGTCGGCTTTCCCCAGGTCGCCGCGACCCTGGTCGGCGCAGCAGGTGCTTGGTCGGGACGACGAGCTGGCCTGGCTCCGACGGGCGCGGCTGGACGTAGTGATCTCGGGTCAGCCGGGTGTGGGGAAGACAGCGCTCCTGAGGATATTGGCCGACGAGGGGTTTGGACTGTTCGCGGTCTCGGAAAACCTCGGACAGATCGCAGACGCGTGTCGTGAGCTCGACCCGGATTGGGTCTTCGTCGACGACGCACACCTGGATGCGGCAACGCCGCGTGACTCGCTGCTCGGCGGCCTGGTGCGCCTGAGGCACGAGCTGGACATGAGGGTTCGGATCATGGTCACCAACTGGCCGGGGCACGAGGACGATGTTCGGCAGACTCTGTACGTGGCGCGCGATAACATCCTGCGCGTGAATCCGCTTGAACGAAGCACGGTGGCGGACATTGTGCGCGGGGTGAATCCTCGATTCACGGATGTTCTGATCGGGGAGATCATCGACCAGAGCGATGGTCGGCCCGGGCTGGCCGTGACACTGGCCCAGTGGGCGCAACGGGATAAGCTCCAAGACCTGGTCAACGGTCAACTGTTGCTTCGGGAGATCAGGAAGGATCTACGGCGGGACCGAACGCTCGATGCTCTGGCTCCGTTCGCGCTGGCAGGCGGATACGGAATGCAGCTGTCTTCGGCCGCCAAGGCCCTCGGGTGGCCGGAACAGGCCTTGAGGGAAGCGCTTCGTCTCGTTTCAGGTACCGGGATTCTGCGGGAGACCGATGACGGCAACCCTCACCGCTGGTTCATCCGCGTCGAGCCCAAGGCGCTCAGGGTCGCTCTGGTCGAACGCGGCTACTTCTCGGGGGCATTGAGCATGGCGTTGGCACCCGCGCTTGAGCAGGTGGAGGATCCGGCATCCTGCACCTACACGCTGATTCAGGTCCTGGCTCGGGGAGTGTCTGTTCCTCACGAACTCATCCGTGATCGCCTGGAGCGGCTTCACCGGTCCAGTGTCTGGGGCAGCCTGTGGGCGCACTATGTGGAGACCGGAGAAAAGGCTGCGCGCTGGGTATTGCACGCTCACCCCGACAAGACGGTCTCCGTCGGCAGAGCTGCCCTCAGGGTCGTGCCGGACCTGGCACTGGATCGGCTGGTGAATTCGTGTGAAAGCAACCTGGGTACCGACGATCCGACGCAGGCAATCAAGGCTTGGGTGCGGTCCGGACTGCCGGGAAGAGACGCTGTAGAGCGCCGCATCTCCGTGATCCAACAATTGGCGGCGAGTTTCGGTTCTCCGGAATGGGAACAGAACAAGTGGCGGACGCAATGGCGATCGTCACTACCCGACCTCTTTCGTGTGGCCTTCTCGCTGAGCATGACCGGATCGCACGTGGATCCGCTCGACGACGGGCGGATCGTGATCGCCTCCGGATCCCTCTCGGGTGCGGAAGTCCGCGCCCTTGCCCGAGAATGGCCGACCGCAATGGAAGCGCTTCGGAACTTCGAGGAGGAGGGAATCCACTGTGCGCGCCAGATACTCGAGAGATGGACCGGCAGACTGCTGATCGCCGGACAACACCCGGAGACCAACACGGCGGCCGAGAGAGAAGCTCCAAGGATGTTGCAAGATGTCGTGGAGATGGCCGATCAGGCACCCGGCGTTGTGATGTGGGCTCGTCGGCTGGCCCGGTTTCGAAAGCTGGCGGCCGATCTTCCCGACCTGGATGATCCGCTTCTCGTGAAGCTCTTCCCCGGTACCGAAACCCCGTGGTCGAGTGTTCCGATCGACGATATCGTGACAGCGGCGCAAAGCCTGGCTACTGAATGGGAAAGTGAAGACCCCCAAACAGTTGTGCGCCGGATGATGTACTACGAACGGCAACGGGAATTGGCGGGTCACATATTCCCCGATGTCCTTCGACATGTTCCTGATGCACTCGGCGAGCGAGTACACGCTCCATTGAAATGGCTGGCAGCCCTTCTGGACCAGGGGGCACCAGCACGCTGGGTGTACCCCCTCCTCGAAGGTGCGGTCGCGGCTGCTCCGAATAGCGGCAAGCCGTGGGAAATGGTTGCTCGTGAAGCCCGGTACGACCAGGTCACCATCCGTGTTGGGCTCGGTCTTTCACGGCCTCCGGAGCACGCGGTCGGCCACATATTGGAGGCCGTTCGGCGCGGTATCGCGAGTCGCCGCGATCTCGATGTCTGGGACAATCTCTCACGGGCGTGGCAGTGTCGTCTGCTACAGGACTCCGACGGCCGCGTCCGCGCCGTGGCCGCAGTCGCTCTGTGGCGCGTTCATCGTGGGCAGCTCCCTGCTGGAGCCTTGGGAACACTGCTTCGGGACGCGGTGGTCGAATCCGGTGATACGGCCCTGCTACAGGAACTGCTCGGCAGGGATCGGGTGATGGCGCGCTCATGGATTCTCCAGCAGGCACGGATCTTCTCGACTCGGCAGTCGGGGAGCCAGGTTCCCCCGGTGTGGCCGGTGGTCGAGCTACCTGTGGCCAACAAGGTCGTACAGTTGGGAGACGTCTTTCCCGTTCAGTATACCGGCCTGCTCAAGACGGCAGTCACCAAGCTGACGATCGAAGACCGGCGCGACCTCATTCTCGCCATTCCGGCCCATTCCGACGAACGGTTTTTTTCTTGCCTGGTTGACGCAGATCCCGATCTGTATCGAGTGCTGCTGAATCGCAATGTCCCTAAGCCGGCCCACATGGAACCGCTACTTGGCCAGCCTTCGGAGAGGCGGGATCCCTTGATCCGGATGGCACGCGAACACGGGTATACAGACTGCACATTGGATAGTCCGATCGGACAAAGTGTGATGGATTTGCTCGAATAGAGAGAGTCGGTCGGTTTGTGTTCTTGGCTTTGGTCTACACCAACTCACTGTTAACACTTATGGCGATTTATGTATACATATTTCTCCGAATCCTGGATGACAATGTATACTTTATCGCCCCCCAACTAACGGCGGCACACTCTCCGGCGGTCTCCGATACCCCGTCGCCTGCTCCAACGCGTACCCGAACCGCAGCAGCATCGCCTCGGTGAAAGGCCGCCCCAGAAACTCGATCCCCACCGGCAACCCGTCCGGCGTGAACCCCCCGGGCACCGTCAGCG
>CAYWUV010000234.1:0-5687 GCA_964461235.1 uncultured Bryobacterales bacterium
GGGTAGGCTGGCTGCCCGACCTTAGACGCGCCAAACACCCCCGTGGGCGAGGCGTCCGGGACCCAACAACCGCCGCCGCCGACGCGGTGGCGGAGCACCTCCGCGAGCGCTTCGGGGAACCCGTTCAGACGCACCTCGCGAGGCGCGGCTGGCGGTCGGACGAAGGCCAGCGGTGCCGGGCCGTCCAAGCACTCCGGAAGCCGGAACGGCGAACGATCTCGCCAGCGCCCATGTCGCTGGGCATGGGCACCGGTTCCGCCTTGGGGTGGGATCAACCTGACTACTTGCGACTCCTCCGGTTCTTCGCTTCAGTGCTTGGTCGTGCCGCCCTTCACCCTTCGGTGACCCGAAGGGCGACGCATTACGGACTCCGCCCTCATTGGGTTTCAATCCGACCGTCGGGGACGAAGGCAACCGTATCCGATTCGCGCCCATCTCAGGGGGCCTTTGGGAGCGGGACCGTCTCCGGGGTCCGGATCGACGGCCTCATCACGAATGCCTTCGAGGACGGTGCGGCGCTGGCCCCGAGGGAAGTGCGGACCCGTGCGTTGAACAACTGCTTCGGCGTCTCCATGCCCGAACGCTGAAGAGCCGATTGCAACGAGTCAACCCGTAGGGAATTACCTACTGTTCTGGAACGTTCCAGGTCGTTCCAGGGACGTATCAGCCCCGGCGGATGCCGCCGCCACTGGCTTGTAATAACGCCCCCGTTGAGCAATCGTGGGGGGCCGGGAGCCGGGATGGCATCGGCTGACGCCGGACGGCTTCGTGATCCCTGCCCAGCGTCACCGTAACGGGCTGCTCATCACCTCATGCACCTCCACGAACTCCACGCCCAGCTCGTCCCGCCTCAGCACGGCAATCCTCCCGTGCGCCACATCCAATATTTCGTGTGACTGGCCCGTCACGGCGACAGTATCCTCCAGCCAGACGGGCCGAAGCACCGGGAGCCTGAGCGTCCCGACCGGCGTCCCGTCCGCCTCTAGAATCGTCCAGCGGCGCATCTCGTCGGCCAGCTTCGGGTAGTCGCCGATCCAGATCCGCTCATCGGCGTCGACGCTGATCGCGCCATAGGCCGGATAGGTGTCCCGCACGTTCGACTGCTCCAGCCTCCGGCGCCAGTCCGCCTGAACCTGTTCCGGAAAGATCCCCAGGAAGGTCTCCGTCCATTCCTCCTTCTCCGCCGCCGTGACCGTGCGCGGCGAATACCCGCCGCGAATCCGGGTCATCGGGGCGGCTCCCCGGTAGAGCGTGAGGTTCAGCGAATCGTTCGTGCCGACGAGCGCGTGTTCCCCGCGTCCGGCAAACAGCGCGGTGAGGCCGAACCCGACGGGGTCCCAGTCGTCGCCGACATGGCGCTCCTTGCCCGCCCACTGGCCGACCGTATCGACGATCTCGCCCGCGTCGTTCGCGAGCACGAGGAAGACCGGACCCCGCTGGATTCCCGGGGGCAGGGTCGGCCGCGGCTCCAACGCCGCGAGCACCTCTCCGCTTCCCAGCCGACTCAGCGGGACCGCGGCCCCGAGTCCCGCCCCCTGCTCCAGGCGGACGATGTCGGTCACTGTCCCCTGCGAGTCCAGAAAGGTCAGGCGACGCTGCCGCCAGTCAAAGACGAACGGCGCGCCATCCGGGCCGACCGCAATTCGCGTGATGTCCAGGTACTCCCCCGGCCCCTCGCCTTCCTGACCCGAGCGCGTGCGAATCGTCCCGTCCGGTTCGAGGTAGGTGAGTTCGAATAGCCGGCTATCGGCGATGACCAGCGACGAATCCGGCAGGAACGTGGCCGCTATGACCGCCTCGAAGAAGAGATCGGGAATCGTGGTGGTGGTATGGAGCAGCCGCAGTTGCACGTCGGGCAGGTCGAGCATATGGACATCCGATACCCGGACGATCTCTACGCCCGCGGAATCGACGGTGGTGATGGAACCCGTGCCTGCCGTCTCCGTTGACTGACGCTCGCATGCGATGGTAGCGGCGGACAGTGCGGCGAAGATAAGGAAGCGTGAAGTCTGTGACATTCTCTGGTCCTTCCAACGGCGATGGTCCCGCAGGCTCCACGAGGAACGCCACGAGACCCTGAGCAACCTCCATAATCGAAAGAAAGTACGGGTGAAGAAGTGTATCATGTTTGCATTGGGACCGACGTGGAGAAGTGGCACTGCGCCTCTTCGATACCACCGAAAACCACGTTCCCGCGGTGCTCGCTGTACGGCGCGCTTGCGGTGTCGTTTCTCAGCGACTCAACTCCGCCAGCTTCGTCCTTGCCCGTTGCGCTGGCTCGAAGTTCTCGTCGGCGTGCTCCCACACGGTAAGCGCGCTCGTCAGGTGCCCCACCGCCGCCCCGATCTCCCCCCGCGTCTCCATCAGCAACGCCATCTCCAGGTGGGCGCGCGGATCGGCCGGAACCAAGCGCAACGCTTCCCGTAGCTCGGCTTCCGCCTCGTCCAAGAGGTCGGCACGGCGCAGCGCGCGTCCCGCTCCACGGTGGAATCTTGCCTCCGGCGACAGGGCTATCGCTGCCCTGAAGCTCTCCGCCGCCTCTGCGTGGTCCCCTGCGTGCTCCCGGATTAACCCCAAGTCCCCCAAGAGAGTTGGCCTGAGTCCCAGGATACCCCGTGCCTCCACTGTTTCCGACGCCTTTCGGTGTGCCTCGAGAGCGGCGTCCACGCCCTCCGTCGCAAGAGCGACGTGAATGGCTACGCTGGCGACGGCGAGAGACAACGACGTCCGGAGCCCTGCCCGCAATTCATCTAAGAGGGCGACCGCCTCATCGGTGCGGCCTGCGTCCAGGTAGATGAAGATGTCCCCGACCGCCATACCGAGCGGCGTCTCGAAGCTTGATTCGTCTTTCCTTCGCTCGATTCCCTGGATCGCCGCTGCCATCTCCCCACGCCGATGGTGATAGTGAGTGAGACTCGAAAGCGCTTGGGCTCGCTGGGCCGGAGTGCGGGCCTGCCGCAATGCACGCTCGTACGCAGCCCGGGCCTCTTCCAATCGTCCTACGTCCAGATCGAGGTCCGCGAGTCGTCTCGCGGGTTCCGGTGCCACAGGCTCCAAGGCGATCGCGCGTTCCAGCACTTCGCGGACGTATTCGTACCGGCCGTGCCGCTGGTGGTAGTCGGCCAGTTCGTAGTATCCCAAGACGTCTCCGGGGAACCGCTCCACGTACTCGGCCAGGAGGGCCAGAGACTGGTCATGGTTGCCCAGCATCTCGTGTGACCCGGCCATAATCAGGATTGGTCGTCCGTCCATAGGATCGAGTTGGCGGATCGTGGCGAGGGTCGCCAGAGCACCCTCGTGATCACGTTTCGCCAGTTGTATCCCCGCTAGAGCGCGTAGAGCGGTCAGGTCATTGGGGTACAGGCCAGCCCACATCCCCACCACCCGCCGCCACTTGTCTCGCCAGTCTCCAAGTAGAACTCCGCCTTAATCGCGAAGCTGGAGCGCTCCGGCACTCGGTAGAGGTGCTCCATGGCTGCCACCAGCGGAGCCGTGGCGACGACCTCACTTTGCGCGGACCCTCGCAACACCAGATGCAGGGTGTACTGGGCGATGGTGAAGCTGGGATCGAGCGTTGTCGCGGCGGTCAGGTATTCGGTGGCTCCCTCGGTATCCTGGTGCGCCCAATAGCGGTAGAACCCCTTGAAGAACGCCTCCACCGCGGCGGGGTTGTCGGAGAGCCGTCCGCGCACGGGCAAGTCCTCGACGGCGTCGCGGGCGGGAATCTCCAATGCGTTCTTCACGGGTCCAGACATCTCGTCAACGAGTGCGAGCAGGTCGGTCCCTTCGTGGGAGGTCTCCCCTACGAGCGATCCCTTTCCTACTCGGTACACCCTGAGGGTGACTTGGAAATGGTCGTCCACCCGGTCGATCTCGCCGACCGTCATGAACCCCGCGAACGACCCCTGTGCTAGTTCGCGCTTGAGAGTCAGTGGCGCAGCGCTGAAGCTCTCGAATCCGCGCTCCCTCAAACTCAAGTACGACTCGGGCCGATAAAAGGGAATCGGCACGAAGAACTCGTCCGCCAAGAGGTCGAGCCTGAGCGCCTCTGGAACCGCGTAGGACACCCACGCCTCGTCTGCGTCCATCCCGGGTCCGAGGTGCAGCGGAAAGAGCGCCACGGTCTTCGCAAACGCGGGGTTGGGTACCTGTCGCTCGATGGTCTCCCCGTCCTCCGTCTCGACGGTGACCGAAGTCGTGACCGAGCCCAATTCCTCTCCCCCGAAGAGCGCCGCCAGCACCACCACGCACAGCACGAGATTTGCGGGGATACCGACCTTCTCTGCCCGCGCCAGCTGGTCCCGTTCCCGGCCTGGCTTGCCGTGAAACCAGGCCAGCATGAAGACGCTCGGCAGCACCAATAACAGCGTGACCATCACTAGGCGCGTCCAGTGCGGCGAGAGCAGGAACTCATCCACGGCGAAGGCCGAGAACTCGACCAGGCCCCAGGATGCTCCGGCGTAGATGGCCAGAATGTGCGGCACACGCCGGTGAACTAGGTCGCGTGGCAAGCTCGCCCATGACGGCTGCGGCGAGGGAGGACTTTCCGGCTTTTCCATCCCGATAGGCTAGATCTGCTGCTTGGACCGTGGCAAGCCGCAGTCTTGTCCAGTTACGTTGCAGATGACCCCAGACGACGGAGCGAACCGGTTCCGATTTGAACATCATGCCACGAGGAGAGGGGGAATGCGCGCCCGCGAGATGGTCTTGATATGTCTCGTGGCCGGGGCTCTCGCGGCAGGATGCAGGGAACCCGGATCCCAGGTCGGCTGGCTTGACCACTTCGAACCAGTTGACTCGCTCCACATAGCGGACAGCGTGCTCGTTCCCCTGTTGGAGCAGCGGGACTCGGCCGGGACGGGTCTCTGGCGCGTCGCGGGCTTGGGCTCTGGGGCTTGGCTGTGGTCTCCTGCGGAAGGGGCACGCGCAGCAGACGCCATGATGGGGATTCCGTCCGACATCGTGAATGTACCCTACTGGCCGAGCTGGATTTCAATCCTAGGTGCCAAGGTGGGACTCACCGTCTTCGCCGCGACGGACTTCGCTTATGACGTGCGCGCCTACGGTGCGGACGGACCTTGGGGTGATTCGATCGTCACGACGCCCCCCTCGTGGAGGCAAGCCCGTCGCCCCGAGCGAGGTGAGTTCGAGGATGCGAGCGCTTCCGAGCTCCGTGCGTACTTCAGCAGCTTCAACGTCATTACCGGGCTCGCAGCAGTCTCCGAGGGAGTGTTGATCATCACACACGGGCGCTTAGTGGACGTTTCGGACGATCTGGCCGGGCGCTTGGACCAAATCATAGGAGGTCGCCGTGCAGAACCCGGAATGTCGGCCTTAAGCGAGCAAGTCAATGTGTATGCCGACGGAAGCAGGCTGATCACCGATGCCTCGGCCCCTGGAGAGATCGTGGGATACGGGCTGGGACGTGTGGTTTTCGGGAAGCGCATCGCCGGACGAACCGGCTACATCCTGACCGAGTACGCGTGGCGACCGTCACCCTGACGACGAGGTGAAGCCACGCCCCTGCGAATTCCCGCAATTCAATGGCGATTCTCCAGCCATTTCCGCACAACGGAAACAGACACAGTCCAACGGCAGGAATGGCGGATCGTGCAGTCCTGATTAGACTTACGTGGTTTCCTGCCGTCATCTCAGCCTCTGGTGCTCCGCTTACTCCTTGGGGCCAC
>CAYWUV010000235.1:0-5610 GCA_964461235.1 uncultured Bryobacterales bacterium
TCAGGACCGGCGTGCCGCGCGGCAGCGTCACGTACCGCTCCCCGTTGACTTCCCGCAGCCCCACGCCCCAGGTCCTCTCCTCGATGTCGGCCAGCATCTCGCGTCCACCCGCGATCTCCAGGTCCACCATCGACCGCGTCTCGATCCGGTCCTGAATGCTCCTCGACAACCACTGCATCGTCGCCCAGCTTCCGCCGAAGAAACCGAGCCAGAGGCTCAGGCAGATTGCTGGCGGCAAAAATCACGGCAGGAGATCTTCTAAAGTCATACAGGACTGCACGATCTGCGCTTCCTGCCGTTGAGCCGCGTCGGCTCCCGATGTCCGAAAACAGCGGGGAAATCGTCCCAAACTGCGGGAATCGCTCTTCCCTTACGGCGATGGCCAAGGCCCCCTTCCGACTCGGTCCCTGACCCTGTCCGTCAGGCACATTCCTGCCCCCGGCGGTCGCGCCGTAAGGCACAAGGGCGACACCGACCCCAACGGGTCTTGGCCGCGGCGATGGGGATGCCGACCCACATCCTTCCAAGGTCCTGAACGAAGCGTTACCAGCGGACTCCGACGGCCCTGCCGGGCGGATCGCTTTCAGGCGTGGACGGCGGCGAACCGTTTTACTTCAGCAACACCAAATGGATCGCCTGACGACCGACCACGAGCGCGGGGCGGCCGCGAGTCGATAAGCTCGGCAACCGATCGGCCCCGGCGCCGCCACTGTCCGGGAAGGTCACTTTATGGTATCCGCTTCCGAGCTCCTTCACCTCCCACGCTCATGCCACGTCTGCCAGCCTCGTCCTCCAGCCCCCGGAAGTGATCGATGAACATCCTGCGCCGGGGTTGTCCCCGCCGACCACGCCGGAACTCGGACTCGGTGTCCGAGAAGGGCGAAGACCATTGGACATTCCCCCGGTGGGGCGGTGAAGTTGGTTGGATGATGGGTGGCCAAGCCTCTTGACCTGGAAAACCCGGTGACCCCGAACGAGTTCATAGCGAAGTGGCACGCCTCGGAGTTGAAGGAGCGCTCCGCGGCGCAGGAGCATTTCATCGACCTGTGCCGTCTGCTCGGCGAACCGACCCCGGCGGAGGCGGATCCCAAAGGGGATTATTACTGCTTCGAGCGCGGCGCGCTCAAGGACACGGGCGGCGAGGGCTGGGCGGACGTGTGGAAGCGCCACTGCTTCGCTTGGGAATACAAGGGGAAGCACGCGAACCTCGACGCCGCGTTCAACCAGCTCAGGCAGTACGCGCTCGCGCTTGAGAACCCGCCTCTGCTGATCGTCTCGGACATGCGCCGGTTCCGGATCCGGACGAACTGGACCAACTCGGTCAGCAAGACGCACGAGTTCGATCTCGACGATCTCGTGGACGGCGCGGTCCGTGACAAGCTCAAGTGGGCCATGTCCGACCCGGAGCGACTGCGGCCCGGCGAGACCCGTCAGACGCTGACGGAACGGGCCGCGAGGCACTTCGCATTGTTGGCCCAGTCGCTCCGCGACCAATGCCACGGCCCCGAGGACGTGGCGCACTTCGTGAACCGGCTTGTGTTCTGCATGTTCGCCGAGGATGTGGGTCTGCTCCCCAACGACATGTTCACGCGGATGTTGAGGCGGGCGCACCGGGCACCGGAGAAGTTCGCGGACTTGGCACGGAAGCTGTTCGGAGCGATGTCCACGGGTGGCGAAGTCGGGTTCGAGGATGTGGATTGGTTCAACGGCGGGCTGTTCGAGGACGATGCCGCCCTCCCCATGGACAAGGGACAGATCGAGACGACGTTGGCCGCCGCCGGGCTGGACTGGTCGAGCATCGACCCCTCGATCCTCGGCACGCTGTTCGAGCGGGGCCTCGACCCGGACAAGCGTTCTCAACTCGGGGCGCACTACACGGACCGGGACAAGATCATGCGGATCATCGACCCGGTGATCGTCCGCCCTCTGTTGGCGGAATGGGAGGCCGTGAAAGCCCGGATCGCCGATGGCTTGAAGCGTGCGGGCGCGGCGAAGTCGCAAGGTGCCGCGACGCGGCAGCGGAGACGGGCGGAGAACGCGCTGGGTGCATTCCTCGAACGGCTGCGGGCGTTCACCGTGCTTGATCCGGCGTGCGGCTCGGGGAACTTCCTCTACCTCGCGCTCCATGCTCTCCACGATGTGGAGCACCGGGTCCAGTTGGAGGCCGAGGGGCTCGGGCTCCAGCGCGGCTTCCCCTCGGTCGGCCCCGCCAACGTCAAAGGGATCGAGTTGAATGCCTACGCGGCTGAACTGGCGCGGGTGTCGGTGTGGATTGGCGAGATCCAGTGGATGCGGAGGAACGGGTTCCCGGGCTCGCGGGAGCCGATCCTCGACCCGTTGGAGACGATCGAGTGCCGCGACGCGATCCTGACGCCGGAACGCGGGGAACCGGACTGGCCCGATACGGACGTCATCATCGGCAATCCGCCGTTCCTGGGCGGCAAGCTGCTCATCTCGAACCTCGGCGAGGAATACATCTCGACCCTGTTCCGGGTTTATGATGGCCGCGTGCCCCGCGAGGCCGATCTGGTCTGCTATTGGTTCGTGAAGGCCGGTGCACGGACGGTGGAGAACACGAGGCGGGTGGGTCTGGTCGCGACGAACTCGATACGGGGCGGAGCGAACCGCCGGGCGCTCGAACAGGCGACCGGCGGAAAGGTGATCTTCGACGCGTGGAGCGACGAGCCGTGGGTGATCGACGGCGCGGCCGTCCGCGTCTCGCTGGTGTGCTTCTCGGCGGAGGACGACGGAGTCGCGGCGGATCGCAGCCTCGACGGCGAGACGGTGGACGAGATATACACGGACCTGACGGCCCGCCGGGGCGAAGGGGGCCTCGACCTGACCAAGGCGAGGCGGCTCGCCCGGAATGCGGGCGTGGCCTTCATGGGAGACACCAAGGGCGGCCCGTTCGACGTTCCCGGCGACTTGGCCCGCGAGTGGCTGCGGGAGCCCGCCAACCCGAACGGTCGACCGAACTCCGATGTGCTCAAGCCGTGGATGAACGGCATGGCCATCACCCGGCGGTCCGCCGACAAGTGGATCGTCGATTTCGGGTGGACGATGGAGGAGGGCGAGGCCGCCCTGTACGAGGCTCCGTTCCAGCACATCCGCGAACACGTCCACCCCATGCGGCAGAGGAACCGGCGCGAGGCCTATCGCCTCAACTGGTGGCGGCACGTCGAGCCAAGACAGGGCATGTGGAAGGCTCTCGGCGGCCTGTCGCGGTACATCGCAACACCACGGGTCGCCAAACACCGGCTGTTCGTCTGGCTTGACGCCAACATCCTCCCCGACAGCGCCCTGATCGCAGTCGCCCGCGAGGATGACACCACGTTCGGGATTCTACATAGCCGGTTCCACGAGGTGTGGTCACTACGCATGGGCACTTGGCTCGGCAAGGGCAACGATCCCCGCTACACGCCGACCACGACCTTCGAGACCTTCCCCTTCCCGGATGGACTCTCACCGGACATCCCCGCCAGCGACCACAAGGCCGGTCCACGCGCTGAAGCCATCGCCTCAGCGGCCCGGCGGCTCGTCGAACTCCGTGACCGCTGGCTCAACCCTCCCGAATGGGTGGAGTGGATCGAGGAACCCGTGCGCGGCTATCCGCCGCGGCCGGTCCCGCGCGACAAGAGGGCGGCAACGGCGCTCAAGAAGCGAACGCTGACGAACCTCTACAACGCCCGACCGCAGTGGCTCGCCGACGCGCACGCCCAACTCGACGCCGCCGTGGCCGCCGCCTACGGGTGGCCCGGCGACATCACGGACGACGCGGCGCTGCGCGAGTTGCTCGACCGGAACCGGCGCTGATCCCGCGAACGAGAGTGAGGCGCCGGCGGCGGTCCAAAGCGGTGGGCAAACGCCCGTCTCGGCACACGGCATCGACGGGTGCCGTCCGCGTCGCGAACCGAGTCTCAAGCTCGGAACAGACGGGGGATCGAAGGGGGGCGGAGCACCCCTCGCCAGCCCCGCCGTGTATTACGGGGGGTAGGCTGGCTTGTCAACCGTAGCGTGGCTCAAGCCAGCCTTGGGGACGCCCTCGAAGCTGGTCGGCGAGCACAGGTTTCACACACGGACGAGCACTCCCCTCTCGTCGGCCACAACCGCCCTGCGGGACCAGAAAACCGCGCGGGCTTGGCGTGGGGATGAGGCGCTGATAAGCTACCCTGATGGAGCCGCAAGAGCGAAGTGCGAAGCCGAGCGCGTTGACCCGTAGCATGACGATGTCGATGGTCGGCGGCGAGCCGATGCTGGTCTTCTGGCGCGTGCGGGATCTCGGCGAAGCACTGGAGGCCGCCGACGACATGGGTCTGGAGCTCACGTGCCCCCGATCCGTCACGGACAGGATCCTCGGCCTGGTGTTCCCCCACCTCGTGGACGGCGAAGGCGAGGCGTGACAGGTGTCCGAGCGGGAGGCGAGAAAAGCGGCCCGCCGGGAAGGCTCTGTTCGGCCGCGCGGTTGCGTCCTTGGACAGGCCGGATCTGATCCGGCCTGACCGAACGGTTACCAACGGAACAACTGTCGGGTCAGCCCTTTGGCGGACAAGCCAACTCGGTCACTCCACCCGCGCCGGGACGGTGGACAAGCCGAGCGGTGTGTCGCCATGCGCCGATGCGAGACCCGGCAGGTGCAAGGACACCGATGCCCGCGCGCGTCACGCCGCGCACGACCGGGCCTTGCCGGGTTGGGAAGAGGGCTCGAACCCCGGCGGAGGGACGGGCGGAGTCCGTCCCGGAGGACGGGGGGACCGGCGCCGAAGCGGTCGCAACGCCGACCACGCCGCCCGCCGGTCACGGCGCGGACTCAGCGGCGAAACCGACGGCCTCGACGGGTGGTGACCGGTGCGCGGCGGGACGGTGTGGCCGAGATCATGAAGGCGGCGGACAACCCGTTTGCTGACTGGCAGACCGTCGAGCGCTCCCGCATCGCCGCGCAAGGCAGGGACGCGCCCGTCACCGGCTCGCCGTGGCCTTCCCGCACGGGACTGCTGGATGGGAGAGACCCCGTAGCGGCGGGGAGGATGGGGCTGTCCGGCTCCATCCTCCCCGGTGCCGATCGAGGCATGGCCGAGAGGGGGGTCTCTCCCATCCACGTCCAAGGAGCCCGGATCGGCATCGGCGCTCCGCTGGCCGTGGCACAACCAAAAGCGCGCCAGCGACTTGGACGGCTGGGGCCATGTCCGGCCGAACGGCGATTTCGTGTCCGGCCACCCCCAAAGTGTGCCGGACAACTCTGGATCGCCACCGAGAGCGTCGAAAACCGCCTCCGAATCATGGTCTTCCGTTCGAACATCGACAAGCTCCGGGACGGTGGCTGGACCCATCGCGACCAACCCTGGTCCCGAACCCGTCCCAAGCCCAGCAACTGGCGGAGTCGGCTTCACTCCGCCAGCTTTACCTCTGCGCAGATCGTGCGGTCCATCACCGAGAGGAATCGAATGATGGCACGCACGAAACGAAGTCGGCGCTCCTACGGCGCCGGCGAATGGGGCCGGAACCGGGTCAGGGTGTTCCCAGACCCGAAGACCGGCATCCTCCAGATCGAGTGGCGAGAGAACGGTCGAAGGCTGACCCGGTCGCTTGGGCACCGCGAGTGGACTCGCGCCA
>CAYWUV010000236.1:0-5531 GCA_964461235.1 uncultured Bryobacterales bacterium
GACCTAGAAATGACGGATCGATACGTCACATCATAAAATCGCGTGGGAATTCAGGCTAGTAGGAAAGTGCCCATCGATCAAGCGCAAGAGCGGCGATCTGGGCACTCAACTACATAATTCCCAGTGCAAAGGCAACACGTCCGATCGCCGTATTGAGGGACGTCCCGGTGACCGCCTAAAGACTGGCAGCGGATTCGGCCGACCCTGTAGTCTCGCCGGCCTCGAGGATCAGCCCCCGGTAGTCGTTGTTACTAATGCCGGCAAAGACTCCGGTGCGGCTGTCCTTCAGCAGTTCAGGATCGATGCCTGCGTCTTCAAGAGCCCGCCAACTCGTCTCTAGCAGCAGCCGTTGCTGCGGATCTAGCAGTTGTGCTTCGACTGGCGAGATCCGGAAGAAGGCGGCGTCGAAGCGGTCGAGCCCGTCGAGATAGGCACCGAAACGGCAGGCGTCAATCTGTCCATTGTCGTCCGGGAACAGGGCGCCCACACGCCCGATTCCCGACCCGGGGATGCCCTCCTGTACGGCGTTGCCGCCAGCTTCCAAAAGACGCCAGAAGGCGGAGAGGCCGTCCGCTCCAGGGAACCGGCAGGCCATGCCCACGATCGCCACCGGCGACCCGGATTCGGAAAACGCAGTCGAGCGCGTTTCAATGAGAGCGTGCGGGCCTTCTGCTGGACTGCGCGACTCGTCTGAATCCATCATCGAGAAGCTCTCTCGGTCAAAAACATGACAGGTTTTCCTAATCCGTCAGAGTACGTCATTCGCGGCCAGGTGCACGCAGGGCCCGCACATCAGGTTAGATTCGGCCAGCAAAAGAGACGGTCACGCCTGCCGACCTGCGGCCAGCGGTGGAGCCGCCACACGGATCGGCCCGCGATCGGTAACACGATATTCGCTGATAGCGAACGGAGGACGCGAGACCGCGCAACAACCGGAGCGACGGTTCCCATTTCGCAGACACCCCGCCGGGCTCATCTCCCAATACCACTAGCCAATTCTCCAGGCCAAGCCCAATACGTCGACCAAAACCGCATCCGCATACGTTACCCAGACTTCCATGACCTCAGCATTTGCGCGGGCTCCGGCCTCGTTGATAGCGGCTGCAAGGGCATCGTCGGACGTAGAGCAACGCAGTCCGGGATGAGATGAACTCGCTACGGTGCCAATGCCATCCCTGCTTCGGGCTGCTCTCTGCACAGCGGCAGCTCGAAAAACTCCTCGGCTAGTCGGGCCGAAACCCACATCGTCTCAACGTAGTGTGGTACGCCGTACCTCGTTGATGACGAAAGCCGGTGATCGGCTCAAATCGCGGAATACCTGATCTTCTACCGATTAGCCGGACAACTGATCTCGCAGCAAATCGTTACATCCAAAGACCTTATCACTAGGAGGCAGCGATCGGACATGATCAACTCCGGAAGTCTTGCGGCAAGGTCAGACGCTACGCAGATTGGCTCATTCTGGGGGCTAGGGGCACATCCAGGCGCCGGTGTTGGTGCGGAAAGCACTGCCTTCCGGGGAGGCACCGGGAGCTTCTTGGAGGGGGCGGATCGTCCTGTTGTTCTTAGGCATGTCACGAAGCCAATGGGACGCTCGGCATCGCATCGGTCTGGCCCTGATGCCGGATGGGGACTCCTCCATCGGCCCGAGCGAGACCCTATACCAGTACATCGAGTTTCCGAGGATGCACGGCCCGGGTCCCCGCGGGGCCCTACGAGAATCGGTGGTTCGAGCGCGCCGGTTCCCTGTCTGCGGCGAAAGCATGGCTCGTAGTCGGCGGAAGCGCGATTGGAGCCAGCAAACCTGATCGCATCCCCTTGCATTCGACCAGCACTCACTGGAGCCCAATCGGAGCTTTGCCCTTAGGTTGAAAGTTGAATCGGGGTGCCAAGGCGCTGGGTCCGAGCAGCAGGTTTCCTCACCCCACGGTGCGGATTCGCCCTAGAAATGCGAAAAACCCTCGGCCCGCAGGCGCTTAAGGCCATCGCCGGTGTCCAACCAGACGCCGGTTCCCTCATCCACTCGCCCGATCACAGCACTCGCTGCACGATCGGGCAGAAGAGTGGGGTCAGCCACTGTAAAGAGCAATTCGTGCTCTTCGCCGGACCTGATCGCCGCGTCTCGGCTGGCACCTGGGAAAAGAGGCAGGGAAGCAGGATCAATGACGACGGACACCCTACTGGCCGTCGCGAGCCGATTCGCGTCGATTGCCAAGCCGTCGCTCAAGTCGATCGCCGCAGTGGCCGGGATTTCGCGGAGAGCCCGACCCAACTCCAGACGTGCGCTTGGAGCGGAGTGGCGACGAATCGCAGGGTGACTCCAGTCCGGATGTTCGTGAGCAAGCACCATCTCAAGCCCCATGACGGCTCCTCCGAGAACGCCCGAGACGCATACGCGGTCCCTAGGGCGAGCGCCGGTCCTCCGCAATGCCGTGCCACTCTCGACTCGACCGACCACAGTCGTCGTGGCGACGAATCGGTCCCCGGCGGCAACGTCGCCCCCAGCGAGCACCAGGTCGCCGGCTCCCGACAAGTTGGCAGCTTCGCGCAGCCCCTGCTGGAATGCGTCGTGCCATTCCCCCACAGCCCAGGGCGGGAGGCAGACCGTCTGCAAGAAACAGGCCGGGCGACCGCCCATCGCGGCGATGTCGCTCAGGGACCGCACCAAGGCCTTTCTGCCTACTGTCTCGGGAGGATGCTTCCCGCGCAGGAAGTGCTGGCCCTCGACGACCTGGTCGGTAGTCAGCAGCAGGTCATCGGCCGACCCCGGCAAGCGCAGGACCGCACAGTCGTCACCACCGGCCAACGGGACTAGAGGGCTGCCACGCTCGGCCCAGAGTGCGCCAATAGCGGCGATCAGGCTCTCTTCAACGCCGGACTCGCCCATAGTGACACCCCGCGTCGGATGACGCCCGATGTTCATCCAAGACCCGAAGAGGTTGACGTGGCACCGCCAAATCGATATAATTGCAGAATATTCGGGAGAAAGTGTGCGGAAGGCTCTAGCCAACCGCAAGTGGCTTCGCCGGGCGTCGCTGCTATACTAGCCGCCAACCGACTATGCGAAGCAACCGCTTCCTCGTCATCATCGCGCATCCGGTGCACGGGCGTATCATGCGCCTGCAGGTTCCGAGTTGGGCATTCCATGCGATTGCGGCCACGGCGCTGGCAATCCTGATCACACTGGTGGGACTGGGGTCGAGCTTGAGCCGGCACCTGTCGGAATCCGACCGCCTCGTGGCAGAGAACGATGCGCTCCAGAGACAGCACGAGAGCCTGCAAATTACCGTTGACGAGCGGGATAGGCAACTGGAGTCGCTGACCGAACTGGCCTACCAGGTTTCGATCGCGTATGGATTCCGTCGCGACGACGCGGAGATCGACGCGGCTTACGGGACCGAGGCCCAGCCGGCGTTTTATGCGTCCCTCAGTCAGTACGATCTGATCCGGGAGGCTCTCGCGGATTCCCGGCCAGGTTCTGCCATGCAGTCGCTGCTTGCGAACACGACTCCTTCCATCTGGCCGGTTAAGGGGCATATCACCAGCAGTTACGGATCCCGTAACGATCCATTCAACGGAGAGGGCTCGTTTCATCCAGGTTTGGATATCAGCGCCCCGTACGCGACGCCCGTCGTAGCGTCTGCGGACGGCTTCGTGTCTTCTGCGGAATGGGAAGGAGCCCTCGGTCATTGCGTCAAGATCACGCACGGCCGGAGCGGATTCGCAACAGTCTACGGGCATTTGAAGGAGTACTTCGTTCGCCCCGGCCAGTCCGTGCGGCGAGGCGAGGTCATCGGCCTCGTAGGCCGGTCCGGTCGCACGACTGGAAAGCACCTCCACTACGAAGTGCATTACAGGCGAATGAACGTCAACCCGTACCGATACCTGAAGAATAGAGACCGCACTTACGAGACGTCACTGGCAGACTGAATCGGGGCCTCTCGGCGATCGCTGCCAATCTAGACTGCCGTCACGGCGTCCCCTGCCCGCGCTCCGAGGTATCCCGCCGCAGAGCCTTGGTTCAGCGAGACTTCGAGGTAACCCGAACTCCCCACGATCAGGAATAGGTGGTTGGCGGGCACAGAGCAATAGGACTCCGCCCTAGCCGACACTGCACGCCCCGCGACTGCAAGGGCCTTGCTGGCCGGAAGGTCGCTGGGAAGAAAGCTCGTCACGATGTTGCCGAATGAATCGACGTGGAGCACGCAGCCCTGGCCGTTCGCCACGATGGACGGAGGCTGACGGACCGGATCGGAAACCCGCGGACCGATCTCGTCGAACGGGAGGCCGCTCGCCAGCCGCGCTGCGGAGGGCGCGAACAGATCCCGTCCATGAAAGGTCTGGCTCAATGTCCCGAGCCCGTGCCGGACGTCGATGCATCGAGCTTCGAAGACACCGGCCTTTTCGAATACCTGCGACAGTACGCCGTTGTCAGGAGCGACGAAGCAGTGCCCACCCGCCACCGCCGCGAGAGGCCGGCGAACGGTACCTACACCTGGGTCGACGACAACGACATGGACGGTCCCTTGCGGATAGTAGCCGTACGCCTGGGCAACCGCAAAGGCCCCTTCCCTGATATCGAATTGCGGGATCTCGTGGGAGATATCCGCAACCCTCACTCCGGGCGCGATCGAGGCCACGGCACCCTTCATGGCACCCACGTAGTGATCTCGCATGCCGAAGTCGGTCGTCAGGGTCAGGAACCCGGAAGGCCGCGGAAAGCTCGCCATCATTGCGCCTCCTCCGTGCCGCTGGCCCGGGAATGGCCGGCCGCGGGGGCGGGACCTTCACTGCCCCTGCGCTCGGCTGCCCTGTAGGCGCCCATCAGCAGTCCCGGCAAGGCGATCGATGCGACGAACGCCAGCAAGAACGCCCGAACCTCGAGGGCGTAAGCCCCGACCGACGCGTAAACGAGGGCGATCGCGGCGTTCGGGAGTCCGGTCAGCCAAACGAACCGGCGTAACGGCATCCGGACGGCTCCGGCCACGATAACGGAGCTCTCAGCCAGCACCGGAACGGCGCGACACGCCAGCAACGACACGGGTCCCCAGCGAGAGTGCGACCGCTCGGCCCGCTCGAGTTCAGCTGGACCCACGAGTCTGCGGGCCGCCGGAATGCCTAGCGTCCGGCCGACAAGGTAACCCATCGCAGCCCCCAGTTGGAGTCCCAGCCAAGCGACGCTCGCGCCCTGCCCAAGCCCGAGGAGCACCCCCGATCCGGTCGCCACGACGCTTGATGGAACAGGCAGGACCACGTCCAGCGCGAGCAGGGTAGGGACTGCAACGGCCACAGTGAGACGACCCGTGCCCTCCCGGAGCCAGCGCTCAGCCACCGCAACAACGGATTCCTCCCATAGGGCGAACGGCACCAGAATCAGAACGAGGAGCGCCAGTCCCATCAAGGACCACCGGATCATAGGCCCTCGCATGCTTCGAGTGTACTTGGCGTGCTGCGGTCCCCGCATTGCCGGTTCGGGAGCAATGGCATTCATTTCCAGGTAGAGTCTGGAAGTTGGAATCGCTGTGGGCGAA
>CAYWUV010000237.1:0-5476 GCA_964461235.1 uncultured Bryobacterales bacterium
CTCGGCTCGGCTCGGCTCGGCTCGGCTCGGCTCGGCTCGGCTCGGCTCGGCTCGCTAACAATGGGGATTAGGGGCCGATCTCGGTTTGTCAAGGGGTAGATGGTTTCCGTCTGAGCAGGACGTTGCGCGAATACGCGGTCAGCGTACAGGTGTTGCCTCACAAAGGGCCTGTAGGCGACTTCGCGGATGTAATCTTCCGTGAAGTCTGCCGTAACCCCCCGTTGATTCAGCTTCTTGAGCTTGGCGTCCCAATGCAGGCCTGAAGAGTATCGGACGATTGCTTCATCGATTGGATACTCCGGATGCGCCTCCCGCACTCGCAACGCCCCCATGTAGTCCTCGATCATGGCACGAGCGTTCTCGGCGCAGGCCTCCCGGGAGAAGTTGTAGACATACCCATCACGTCCGCTCTTGTACCCATTGGTGAATAGCCGGAACACCGCATCGTCGGCCTTCCCCGCCTTCACCTCCTTGGTCCCTATCGGATGGAAGTCCTGGAACGCGGCGTCCCGTTGTCCGATCCAGTCGTGGTGCTCGTCCGGCTCGATTTTGCGCCAGCCCGTCTCCGGGTTCGCCTCGGCGATTCCGGCGACCGATTCCGCGTCCCGCAGGATCGCCAGCTTGTGCTCACGCTTGAGGTAGTCGCCGATGTCGTGGTAGAGGATGCGGCAGCCTACGGCACGCTTCTCGGGATTGCGGACCAAGACCGTGATCGCGACCGGCGCTCGGGATCCCGAACCGAAGATCTTGCCACCCTCTTGGCGCGACCGTTCGCCTTGGGTCCGCTGGTTCCCCCGCAGGTTCACCACATGAACGGACGTGAACTCCTCGGCCAGACAGGCCCGGACCCCCGAGTCCACGTTGCCCTCGATCCACGAGCCGTTGGTCACGAGCGCGACCACGCCCTGTTCGCCGATCCGGTCGGAAGCCCAGCGGATGGCCATCTTGTAGGTGTCGTATAGGCTGCTCTTGAGCGTTGCGGTCGAGCGGGCGGCATAGGTGGCCGCGATGCGCGCCTCCATCTCCGGGTAGCTCGCGTTCGGGTTGTCGTCGGCGGAACTCTTCTGCCAAGCGGACCAAGGCGGATTGCCCACGATCACTTCGATGCGAGCCTTTTCCTGCCGTCTGGCCCGTTCGCTGTTCTCCGACAAGAAGACGCCGGTCTGGGGATTGTTCAGGTTGAACGTGTCGGCGAGCACGATCCCGTCGAAGGGCTCGTACCCGGCCTCCCGTCCCCGCCTTCCCCGGAACGCCTCCTCGATGTTCACGGCCGCGATGTAGTAGGCGAGCAGCACGATCTCGTTGGCGTGCAGTTCCTCCCGGTACTTGCGGCGCAGGTCGGCGTCCCGGATCAGCGGCAGTTGGAGCAGGCGGGCGAGGAACAGCCCCGTGCCGGTGAACGGATCGAGGACGTTGACGCCCTCGTCGGTGAGGCCGCGGCCAAACTCCTCCCGCAGCACGTGGTCCGCGCTTTTGAGGATGAAGTCCACAACCTCCGTCGGGGTGTAGACGATGCCCAAGCGGTCGGCCTCCTTCTTCACGGCAGTCCTGAAGAAGTTCTCGTAGAGTTCCTTGAGCACCTTCTGGCGAGCCTCGCTGTTGTCCAGCCCGCGCGCGCGGCGGCGCACGCTCTCGTAGAAGCGCTCCATGTCGCGGATCTCGTTTTCGAGCCCGAACTCGCCAAAGTCGCCGCGAAGCTCCTCCAGCGCCCGCGCGATCGGATTGCCTCCGGTGAAGTCGTAGTTCTCGAAGAGCGCGTCGAAGACGGGCCGGGTCAGGATGTGCTGCGCGACCATGTCGGTCGCGGCCTCGCGGGTGACCGATTCGTTGATCGATGCCCGCAACTCGTCGTGGAATCCGTCGAACCACTCGACGAGCGCCTCGTTGGCCGGATTGGCAAGCAGCCCGTTGAGCCGCTCCACGAGCCGTGCGAAGATGTCGGCGATGTCCCTGGCCCAGGTCTCCCAGTACTTCCGGTCGCCGCACCGGTCCACGATCTTCGCATAGATCGCCCCAGGCGGAAGAAGCAGCGGCGGCAGGCCGAGATCGATCTGCCCGCCGTCAACGTCGATGTCCACGATGATCCGGTCGGTCGGATTCTCGTTGAGGTCGATCCGGTTGATCTCGGCATCGAAGCGGTCGTCGTGGGAGCGCAGCGCCCGAAGCACGCCCCAGACCGCGCCGAAGCGCCTGTTGTCGTTGAGCGCCTTCTCCGCCGACATCCCCGGCGGGATCGCGACGGGCAGCACGATGTAGCCGTACCGCTTCCCCGGCACCTTGCGCATGGCCCGCCCCACCGCCTGCACGATCTCGACTTGCGACTTGCGGGGGGCCATGAAAAAGACCGCGTCCAGGGCCGGAACGTCGATGCCCTCTGAGAGGCAGCGCGCGTTCGAGAGCACGCGGCAGACTCCGGGCGATTCGCCCTTCAGCCAGTCGATGCGCTGCTTTCGTTCGAGCGCCTGGTGTTTGCCGTCCACATGGCGGGTCTCGCAGCGGAGCGCGCCCGCTCGTGCCGGCTCCGGCAACCGCCCGATGGCCTGCTCGACGATCCGGTCCCAATGGGCCTCAAGCCGCCGCGAATCGCGGATCGTGTTTGCGAACGCGATGGCGCGCGTCAGCGGGCGTTCGGCCTCGCCGTTGGCGGAGCCTTCGCCGTCTCCGTTGCCTCGTCTCCGCTGGAGCGCGCGCCAACACCCGACGATCTTAGCGGCGTCGGTGATGTTGATTTCGCTGCCCCTTCCCGCCGCCGCTTCCGCTTCGACGATGCCGCCGAAGTGCTGCTCGGCCAACGCGAGGATCACCACCTTGTAGTCCGACAGGAGGTCCTGATCGACGGCCCGCGAGAAGGGAAGGCGGTGAAACTCCGGGCCGTAGGTGGCCTCGTCGTCCATCGAGAAGACATCCGCGTCATGACTCGCGGCCTTCGCCTTGGAGCCCTCGGTGTAGATGCGGGGCGTGGCGGTCATATAGAGCCGCTTGCGGCCTCGGATCCGGTTGTTGTCGTGCACGAGGACGAACGGCGATGTCCTGCCCTCTCCGGAACGTTCGACTCCCGTGGTGCGGTGCGCCTCGTCACAGAGGATCAGATCGAAGGACGGTGTGCCCTCGCGCTGCGCCCGCTCCACGAGCGGCAGCGAGTGGTAGGTGCAGAAGACGACCGTCATGTGGCCCGGGCGGTCCTCCCGCAACGCGTCCGAGATGCGATCCGGACGGGTCGTGACGGGAATCTCAAGCTCCATCATCGTGGCGTCCTCGCCGTGGCGTCCGGCGCTCACGTCCGAACAGATGCCGACGTAACGGTGCGGCACCGTCTTCTGCGTGGCCCACTCGCGCATGGACTGCGCGAAAAGCGAAATCGACGGCACAAGACACAGCACGCGGCCTCCCGCGCCCGCGACCGCCTCGGCGATCCGGAGCGCCGTGAAGGTCTTGCCCGTGCCGCACGCCATGATGAGCTTGCCCCGGTCCGCGCCCTCGAATCCATCCAGCACTTCGTCCATCGCCTCCCGCTGGTGCGGGCGCAGTTCGTATGGCACTCCGGAGTAGCGGAGCTTCTCGGGAATGGCGGTCGCGAGGTCCGGCCAGTCGAACGGCCGGCTCGCAAGGTCGCCGAAGCGCAGAACGGTGCAGGCGGGCGTCAATCCGTCGAGGGTCCTGTGCGCGTTCCGGCCCCAAGAGTCGCCCGTGTCCACGAAGATCCGCGCCGTGAACGGTTCCCGCGCCGACGCCGATATAAAGGAATCGAGGTGCGGCTTGCCGATCCGCGTCCCCGCCGCGTAGCACTTGCACTGGATAGCGCACCAGCCGCTTCCGTCGCTCTCCTCCGCCACGAGGTCGATGCCGGTGTCGGTCAGGTCCAACCGGATCGGCGCGCCAGCTTCAGGACGGTCGGCGGCCTCCCGGGCCGCCAGCTCGTTGAATTGGGGAACCCAATCCTTCCACAGCCACACCCGCGAGAACCGATCCCGGTAGATCGGGTCCTCGCGGAAGTAGGCCGCCATCAGCCGCTCGAACAGGCGACCCTTCTCCGCCTCGGTCTCCGAAATGGACCGGATCTGGTCGAGGGCGCGCTGGAATCCGTGATATGTCATGTTGGGAGGTTCTTGCGTTCCGATGATTGCGGCGTGGCCGATTCGTCACCCGACAAGTATAGGCCGATTCTCCATCGAATACACGATCTCCTCCCCCCATTCACGCGCCCGGCCCCGGATTCGCATGCGGGACGGCTCCGAAGAGCACCAAGCCGAAATGAAACCTCTTGCGGACGTAATCCGTAGGATGCCGCCTTTCGGGTCACCGAAGTGTGTAGGACAGCGCGACCAATCAACGCGAAACGGAGGAGACGCGTAGTCAGGTTGATCCACCCTACGGCCGAACTGATGCCCGTGTCCATCGACAGTGCCACGGACGGGATCATTCGCTGCTCCGGCCCGGGGACACACGGACGGCCCGCCGTCGCTAGCCTCCATCCCACCGCCGCCCGCGCTTCGCGAGGCCCACTGAACGGCTCCCCGGGAGCGTTCGCAGGGGTGCGTCGTCACCGTATTGGCGGCAGCCGGCAACGGGTCTCGGACCCGTCGCCCGCGGGCATGTCGGACACCGCTAAGGCCGGGGAGCCAGCATACTCCGCACACTCACACAGATTCGCATCGTCCTGTGTTCTTTGAGTTTACGGGATTTGGCGGCCCGATTCCCTCCGTTTGACTCCCTCCGATTGGGATCTCAGGTGCGAGCCCTCGGGCGGCTCTCCAAGGCCGTCCTAAGCTGTCCAGCGTCGGCTTGCTGATAGCAGCGCAGCACCGTCTGCGGGCTCTTCCATCCGCCAAGCTCACAAAGGACCTTGAGCGGAAGATCCATCAGGTCCGTCGCGAACTTCCGGCGCAGCGAGTGCCAGCCCCGGCCCGGCTTCGGCTCCAGTCCCGCGAGGGTCTGGGCCTTTGTCCACCATTTGTGCGTGGACACACGACCGATGCCCCTCGTGACATCCATCGGCGAGGGCAGCACCGGGGCATTGCCGGTCCCCCGGCTCATCCTTCGCGCTTCCTCCAAGACGGCGAGTGCCTCGGCGGTCAAGGGCGTGACGTGTTCGTAGCCCGTCTTCTCGTGCTCCGCCCTCCACCGGATGGTCTTGTCCTCGAAGTCGATGTCGGGCCAGCGGAGCTTGCGGATGGCTCCGATCCTGTGCCCGGTCTCGTGCGCGAGCACGAGCGCGACATGGAACCGCCATCCGACCTGCCGCGACACCTTCAGGAGTGCCCGGTATTCGTCCTCGGCGAGAACGACCCGGTTGGGGTTCTTCTCCCTGGGCTTCCTGAGGCCCTTGAGCGGGTTGGAGTCGAGAAGGAGAGTCCCCTCCTCGTCCCGCGACCTTGCGGCCCAGTTGAGCACCGTCATCAGGAACGTCAGGTCCCAAGCGACGGTCCGGTTGCCGACGGGCTGGCCCGAGCGTCCGGCCCTGCCCGCTCTCCGCGCC
>CAYWUV010000238.1:0-5459 GCA_964461235.1 uncultured Bryobacterales bacterium
ATGATCGAGCGACTTCGAACCGAATCTCGTCGGTCTGAGGCGAAGCCTCGCTAGGAATCGATCCGCAATCTCGCGTTGCAACCGGGTGTGGTCTCTTGGATAGACATGGCTGAGCGGTGTTCCAATGACTGCGATCGTTCGACCTCCCCGCTCGATGGCCGTCTCGTGGGCCATGCGATCGATACCGGTGGCTACCCGGAGGCAACGGTGACGTCGTCCCTGACAAGCTCGCGCACGAGTTGATGCGTACGGCGCAGCCCTTCGTGCGACGGTTTTCTGGTCCCGACTACCGCAACCGATCGGGAGGCAACCAGGTCCCACCACCCTTGGCAGTAAAGAACCTCGACAGGGTGGGATGCGTCGCGCAGCTTCGCCGGGTACTCCGCCGCCCCGTGGACACAGACGCCAAACCGAGTTACCGAAGCTTCAGCGAATCGTTGTCTGACGAATTCGGCACGGTCGATTGCCTCTCGTTCGGGCACGAAGTCCGACGGAATGCTGCCAGGATACAGGGCGAATTGTTTCGACAACGACCTGAACGTAGTGTCGGCGGGAGCCCAGAGCGCCTCGTAAGCACCCATTTCTCTGTACGGAGAGACGGAGCGCTGTTCAAAATCCTGTGCCGCAGGGAACAGAAGCGCAGGGACGATCCCTCGTCCTGTCATGGAACTCACAGACTCAGGTCATATCTTATGTCACGCGATCCAGGCGACTTTTTGGTCCCGAGCGTCACTGGAATCGCGGATTCCGATTGCGACTCGCACCACTATGTTGTTCCCAGTCTCCCGGGAATCTTGTTCGCTCATCGTCGCATCAATCCCCTTGCTTCGAGCCGGGCTGACGGCGTGCTGATGACTGCCAGGACGGAACGGCCAATCCGGGATGCACCCGGCGTGGCGAACGCGATTGAATAGTGAGAGCGGGTCAAGGATGAACCTTCTTAGCTTTAGTCGGAACGGGCATGCCAGCTACGGTGCCCACAGCGATGGCGGGATAGTCGATCTTGGAGCCAGGCTCTCGCGACGCTGGCCGTCGCTCTCTGCAGTTCTGCGTGAGGGTGCGTTGGAGGATCTTCGCAACGAGGCCGCTGGCCTTGGTGCCGACTTCCCGGTGGAAGAGGTGCGATTCCTCCCGCCGATTCTCGATCCGGGCCGGATCCTTTGTGTCGGCCTCAATTTCAGATCCCACATCGAGGAGACGGGACGACAGATGCCTTCGTATCCGACGATTTTCGTCAGGTTCCCCGATTCCCATGTCGGGCACCGGGAGGCGATGGTTCGCCCCAAGGCGTCGAGAGAGTACGACTTTGAAGGCGAACTCGCGTTCATCGTTGGACGCGGAGGTCGCCACATCAAGGCTTCGGATGCGCTGGCTTGCATCGCCGGCTACAGCTGCTACAACGATGGTTCCGTTCGCGATTTCCAGCGGCACACTTCGCAGTTCACGCCGGGCAAGAACTTCTGGCATTCTGGCAGCTTCGGGCCTTGGATGGTGACCGCCGACGAGATTCCTGACCCGGGCGCCCTGCACTTGGAGACCCGCCTGAACGGGCAGGTCATGCAAAGCGCCCCGACCAGCGACTTGCTGTTCGATATTCCGCATTTGGTCGAGTACCTCTCGCGCGTCTTCCCGCTAAGGCCGGGCGACGTAGTGTCGACCGGTACGACCGGAGGAGTGGGCAGGGCGCGCAATCCGCCGGTGTTTTTGCGGGCCGGTGACAGAATCGAGGTGGAGATCTCCGGCATCGGCACGCTTTCCAATCCGATCGAGGACGAGGGTGCGCAGACCGGAACCTGATCGGCTTGCTGTGGAGTTCCGGGAACGCCGTGCCAGAATGGTGTCCTTTTCCCGATGTCAGCCGAGGCGCGCAGACGGGTCCTGGATCGTATTACCGGGCCGGGAGGCGAGTACGAACTCATTGAGCAGGTAGTGCGGGGCGGCAACGTTTGCCGCGTGGTGAAACGCGCGCCGAAGAGCGTGGTCGACTTGCTCCTCGACACCCGTCACTTCGAAGGACTGGAGTACATCCGGTACCGCGACGAAGCGTACACCTTCGGGGATGTGATCGGCCAGACTTCCCGCTTGGCAGGTGCCCTGAGACGTCTGGGCGTGCGGCGAGGCGACCGCGTTGCCGTTTGCATGCGGAACTGCCCGGAGTGGCCCGCGGCTTTTTTCGCGCCCATGGCGCTGGGCGCGGTCACAGTGTCGCTGAACGGGTGGTGGAGTCACGAGGAGATCGCCTACGGGATTCGCGACGCGCAGGCGAGAGCAGTCATCGTAGATGGCGGTCGGCTAGAGCGAATCGCCGGTGACTTGCCCGCCTTGGACGTCCAGGCGGTTGCGGTGCGGTCCGACAGCCCGTTGCCGGCCGGCGTGGTGGGGTGGGACGATGCGCTCGGCCGTACCCGCGAAGCGGAACTCCCGCCAGTCCCCAACTCTCCCGACGACGACTGCCTGATGCTGTACACATCCGGGTCGACGGCGGGCCCGAAAGCCGCCGTCTCGACGCACCGCAATGTCGTGCACGCGCTGATGGCCTGGGAGATCGAGAATCGGGTGCAGGCGATCTTGGGCAACCGGCCCGTGCCTGACGAACCCTTCGAAATCCAGTACCGGATGCTGGTGTCGATTCCGTTCTTTCACGTGACGGCCTGCCATGTCTGCATGCTGAGCGGGCTGCGGCTCGGACGCCGGCTTACGCTGATGCACAAGTGGGACCCGGACGAGGCGCTCGACATCATCGAGCGCGAACGGATTACGCATTTCATTTCCGTACCGACCGTCACGGGGGACCTGGTGCGCGCCGCTGCCAGCGACGGTTGTTCACTGCCGTCGCTGCTCGCCGTCGGGGGAGGCGGTTCGCACCGTCCGGCCCAGCAGGTGCTAGAGATTCGGGACACCCTGGAGAACGCGATGCCCGGCACGGGCTGGGGCATGACCGAGACGAATGCCATCGGGACACAGATCTCTGCGCCGGACTATCTCAGGGTTCCGACCAGCAGCGGTCGCTGTTCCGTGCTGATGGACATGAGAATCGTCGATCCGGCGAGCAAGGCCGAAGTTCCATGCGGGGAGGTCGGGGAGGTCTGGGTGCGTGGCACGCCTGTCGTGCGGGAGTACTGGAATCGGCCCGAGGCCACGGAGGACGCCTTCGAGGACGGGTGGTTCAAGACCGGCGACCTGGCGTATGTCGACGATGAGGAATCCGTACACTTCGTCGACCGGATCAAGGACATCGTCATTCGCGGGGGAGAGAACATCAGCTGCCTCAGGGTCGAGGACGCGCTGTACCAGTGCCCGGGAGTGGCGGAAGCGGTTGCGTTCGGAATCCCTGACGAGCGGCTGGGCGAGGCACTGGCTGCCGTCGTCGTGCCGGCTACCGGTGCGCGCCTTAGCGAGAAGGGCGTGCAGGAGTCCATGGAGGGGCACGTGGCGAGATTCGAAGTGCCCTCGCGCGTCTTCTTCGAGTCCGAGCCGCTTCCAAGGATCGCAACGGGAAAGTTTGCGAAGCGACGGATCCGCCAGGCCGTGCTCGAGGGCATGCAAGGAGGGAGGTAGCTCGCGCGGCGTAGCGCGGCTACGGTTTCAGGCAAGGATTCTGGTCGCTACCGTGCCCGAGACATCCGTCAGGCGGAAATCCCGTCCGCTGTACCGGTACGTCAGCCGCTCATGATCGAGTCCCATCAGGTGCAGGATGGTCGCGTGCAAGTCGTGGATATGCATGCGGTCCTCGATGGCGTGATAGCCGAACTCGTCCGTAGCTCCGTACACGAATCCGGGCTTCACGCCGCCGCCCGCCATGAAGATCGAGAATCCGTACGGATTATGGTCGCGGCCGTCCGCCCCCTCCGAGAACGGCGTCCTTCCGAATTCGGAGCCCCAGACAACCAACGTTTCGTCCAGCAGGCCGCGACCCTTCAGGTCCTTGATGAGAGCTGCGATCGGCCTGTCGACCTCTCGCGCCCGAATCGGATGCAGGCGGAGGATGTCGGCGTGGTGGTCCCATTTCTCCTCGGCCCCCGAATGTGTCGCCTGCACGACCCGGACTCCGCGCTCGCTCAGGCGGCGGGCCAACAGACACTGCCAGCCGAAATCGCGGGTCGTCTTGTCGTCTAGCCCGTAGAGATGGCGAGTCGCCGCCGTCTCGCGGGAGACGTCGAACGCCTCCGGGGCCTCCGCCTGCATGCGGAATGCCAGTTCGAAGGCTTGGATCCTCGCCTCGAGATCCGGGTCCAGGCGGCGCTCGTCCGCATGGCGGCGATTCATCTGGCGGAGGAACTCCAGTTCGAGCCTCTGGTCTTCGGCGCTGCCTCGCTGCGGAAGCACGTGCTCGATCGGGTTGGCGATGATGTCGTCCACCGCCGTTGGCGCAGAGCCGACCGGCGTGCCCTGGTAGGCGCCGGGCAGAAAGCTGGTCGCGAACAGCTTGTCGCCTCCCTGCCACTGCGTGGGCTTGATGGTGATGAAGCCGGGAAGGTTCTGGTTCTCCGTTCCCAGCCCGTACAGCGTCCAGGCCCCCATGCTCGGCCGTGAAAAGGAGAACGTGCCGGTGAACAGCTGCAGCATCGCCGCGCCGTGGTCGACGCCTTCGCCTACCATCGAGCGGATCACGCACAGGTCGTCCGCGCAGCTTGCGATCTCCGGGAACAGTCCGCTGACCGGGATTCCGCTCTCGCCCCGCGGCTCGAAGACCCACGGCGAGCGCATGAGCCCGCCCGCTGCCTCTGCGTTGAACGTGAGGGATCGCTTGATTGGCAGCGGCTTGCCGTGGTCTTCGTGGAGGCGGGGTTTCGGATCGAACGTGTCGACGTGCGAGACACCGCCATGCATGAAGAGAAAGATGATGCGTTTCGCCCGCGCGGCAAAGTGCGGCCTGCGGGACGCTTGCGGGCCGTTGGCGGCCTCCCCGTCGGCCAAGAGGCCTGCGCTACCTAGCAGCGAGTACAGCCCTAACGAGCCGAGACCCAACGCCGAACGGCGCAATGCTACGCGTCGACTGACGAGTGCTGACGCGGGCATCTCTCCAAGAGCCTACCATTCGGGTCGTTGCCCGGAAGTCGGCCCTATTCGATGTAGTGGAATTCGTTCGATGCCAGGAGCATCCTGCAGAGGCTGGTCCAGCCCCTGCCCTGGTCCGAATGCGCCTGCACGTAGCCGATGGCGCGCTCCGACTCGTTCGCGGAAGGGGGACGGCCGAGAATCCGGAGATAGGCGCGATCGATCCTGTCCTCGCGGGCGCCCTTGAGCATTCCGGCCACCCGGGTTGCCGTGTCGTGGGCGAAGTCGCTGTTCATCAGGTACAGGGCTTGCGGTGCGACGTTGGTTTCCGAGCGCTGTCCTCCCGAAGTGGTCGCGTCGCCGAAGTCGAACAGGCCCAATAGGTTCGGGAGCTTGTTCCGCATCAGGGGCCAGGGATTCTCAATTTAGCCTTTTTGGGTCTCGCAAGCCGCTGCGGGGCC
>CAYWUV010000239.1:0-5459 GCA_964461235.1 uncultured Bryobacterales bacterium
CCGCCCCGCCCAATACCCGCCGTTTCGGCAGGCCGGCATCTGCCATTTTGGCAGAGTCGACGTGGCGTCGATCAGGGCAAGGAATCGTCTAAGTAGAACCAGGACTGCACGATCTGCGTTTCCTGCCTTTGGACGGGACCTGACTGGATCGTCCCGCGAAAGCGGGAAAACCGGACTTGAATGGCGGGAGTGGCGCTTGGGTCGGATGCTCTTCGCTCTGCGGAGCCCGAGGTTCACTACCCAACCCGCGGCTCCATCTCCGCAAAAGCGTCCTGTGGCTTGATCGTCTCCGTCAGAAGTGGGGACTCGCGGTGCCAAACTTGCCGCTTGGTCCGCGACCTCAGGGTCGCGGCGGTGTACACGAACCGTCTGTCGAAGATGGTGTACAGCCTCCGGAACATCCGATTGTAGTCGAGCTTGGGGTCGGGGTGTCCAGCGTACACACCGCATTCAGCCGGACCGCCCTTGGCCTTCACGAAAGTCAGCCCACAGGCCTCGTAGCGCGAGGGGTGGTCGCGGAGATCGTCGCGTTCCGAGAGGCGCAGGAGCGCCTGCCGATAGCGCTTGATGGGTTCAGTGAGCTCTCCGCCCTCCTGAAACGCGAGATCGGGTGCGGCGTAGCGACCCTCCTTGAGTTTGAAGTGAGCAACCGGAGTTGGATCGTCAGCCTCGTTCGCCCGCAGAACGTGCCAGAAGGCGTAAACCAGGGCCGGGTAGGCCATGTGGAGATTCGTACAGTCTCCCGCAGCCTCCTCCATACGGTTCGTCAGGTTACGGAACGCGTTGTGAGTACCCTTCAGAGACACTGCGAGAACCGGCCCGATCGTTGGGACCGTTACCGTCACATCCAGCTTCTTGGTCTTCAAGCCCCCGAGAATCGTCCGTTCGCCGGGTTGCGCAGCGGACGGGTCATGGTGAAGCAGGAGGCCACCTCGCCTACGCTTCACGGTGATCGGCGGTCGCGGGAAGATCCGATCGGGATGGAATCCGCCCTCGATCACCAACCGGCAAGCGACATACCAGTGTAGTGGGATGATGTGCCGGCTGGTCTGGACACTGGCCTCCGGGAAGGCGAACTGTGTGAGGGCCTCCTTCAGACTGATGAGGACCGGTGTTCCGGTTTCAGGCGGCACGGTAATGCCTCCACCTCCGAAGCTCACGGGTTCCGCTGCGAAGCAGTTCCTCTTGCTCCTCCGACAGATCAAGTTCCGGCGCCAGCAGAACACGGCGGGCCTCGGCCGGTTCGATCTTCAGGACGCCACCTCCCAACGCGTGTCCCTCCAACTCGCAGGAAAGAGTGGTCAGAGCATTTCGCCAGTTGGCAAGGTATCGTGTCACGTCTGCCTCGTTGCGGAAATGCACTGCATGGACGGAGTTGGTGCAGGTCACGCCGGCCGAGTTCCCGACCAACCGTGGCCCCCGACCGGACATGATGGACAGAAACGCGTGAGGGGTCTGGATATCCGGCACCGCAAACCACGGCTGTCGGTTCCGGCACTTGTAGGTCTTGCTGGCCGCCTTCCCTGCCTCAGAATCCAGATAGTCTTCCACGGAACGAGGCAACTCGCGTACCCCGCCGAGATTCAACAGGAGAACCGGACGGTCTTCGGCCAACCATCGCGTCACGACTTCCTCGTCAACGTCGTCTACAACTAGGTCGCGGTTCGAGCGGACGGATACGCGGAGCACTTCCTCCGGGATACCGTATACGGCTGCGGTACTGGGACGCAGGTGGAAGAAGTCGTTGGCGCCGGTCACATAGCCGATTCCCAGCCGTGCCACCTGGCCCAGCCGACTAGCCGCCTCGGCAACCGCGATCTCCAAGTAGGCTGCACGGATCGAAGAGGGGACCAGAAGAGCCCGCAACCGGAATTCCCACCGTCCGAGTTCGTCCACCGACACCGGCTCGAAGTCCCAGGGACCGTTCTTCTCGGGAAGCGAGTCGAGTCGAACGAAGTGAATTGCATCCGACCGACCGCCGAATCCAGATGCCCGCAGCAGCCAGCAGTCCTCCGATAGATTTGGGAAGAGCTTTTCCCGAACGGCAATCACCTCAACGCGTTCGAACGAGCGGAGAAGATATCGGACCACAGCTCGCGCATAAACTGCGTGTCCGATCTCGGCGGGGACGACGAAAGCAAGGCGCCCTCCCCGCATCAGGAGGCGGGAAGCTCCAACCACGAAAGGTGCCCACGACGAACACAGGCCAGAAAGCTCCACCCCTTGGGCGGCGCAGTACTGTAGTGCCCGCCGCCGGGCCTGACCGGTGAACCGCTGGTAACGGATGAAGGGTGGGTTGCCAACGGCCGCAGCGAATCGGCGAGTCGTGTTGGGTGCCCACGCAAAGAAGTCCGCAGTGGTAATCTCCGCGTCCACACGCCGCGAAGCCTCGGCAGCGGCGACCGGGTCTAAGTCCACGCCGACGGCGTCTGCCAGACCCGCCAGAAACCGACCGTCTCCGCACGCGGGGTCGAGAACGGGACCGCTGAGATCTCCTCGCATCGCCCATGAGACCAACGCACGGACAACGACCGGCGGAGTGTAATAGGATCCAAGATCCTTGCGGCTCGGCGATGTGCTCATGGAGTGGACCTGCGATGGAACGGGAAGTTGCTCCAAGCTAAGCTAACAGCGCCGGATCAGCGGAGGAATCGGTCCAGCTATCGAGCCACGCTTGATCGGCAACGACCCGGAAGCAACTCGCGCGCTGTGCGAAGACGCTACCCGCTGGCGGAGCGCGGCTCCCCTTGGGGCTCGAAGGAGCGGAGTAACCCCCGCTCCGAGGGGCTTGGTGCGGCATAGCGGCGAGCGTGCTTTCGCACCCTCGCTCCCCGCCGATTAGGAAGTCGCCTCCCGGCCAGCAATCCCTACGGGAAGGCGATTCGAGCGCCGCGTCCGGTTCCGTCGCGGACGCCGGGGTAACGGTCGCGGGCTGATGACGCCGCCTGATCGAATCAGAACGGCATGAGGTTCGGGTATCTCATTCGGGCAAACCACAGCAAATCCTGCCTTGCCCAATCGATCAGGGGACGAAGTACGTCGGGATCCTGCACTTGTGGGCTTGCGACCCAAATATCTAGCCTGCGCAGTTCACTGCTCAGCCTATCAGCTTCCAGCGGATCTGCAACCCCGTCTTCGTGGAAATCCCAGAAGTATGCTTCCAAGGCAGGTCGCAACTGCCTAAACTGCTCCTCGGGGCGCCGGTTCTTCAACTTCTGCCAACCTTCCAACAGGGACGCCAATACCGCGAACGCGACCGCAGCGGTTACCGCTGCTAGCATGAGCCCGGCCGCGACCCCGTATCTGTCCAGTCCCGGCAAGGCCGCGAGGATGAAGGCGAAGCCGGTGACGATGGTCTTGGTCTTCCCGTACTCCGCAGAAAACAACTTCCGCAAGAGATCGGCGCCCGCGCTGAATCCATCTCCCTTGGTGGCCATGGCGCCCATTTGTAGCGAACCGTCCCGCGCCCGGCTTGGAAGGCGTCGAGGGGACCCGCTCACGACTCGCCCTCTACGCCGTCTTCACTCATCAAGTCCGCCACCTCACGATCCGCTTCCTCGAAGCGTCTTTGAGGCCATCGCCGCCAATCGCTAAGCGACTGGAGCGTCACGCCGGTGCGTCGACGTCCGTTCCAAAGGACGGTGAGTTTGACTAGGTCGCCACGGTAGGCGGCCTGTCGAATCGCTCCGACCGAGGTGCCCGCGAGTACGGCGGCTTTCTCGTAGGGCACGACCTTGGCAGCGTTGCGGATACCGCCGAATATCACGTAGTGCCGGTAAGCGTGACGGATCACTGCTTCTGACGGCGTAGGCATCGGCAGGGGACGCGCTAAGCGTTCGATCAATCCCTCGCGCGTGATACTCTCACCCTCCTTCAGAGATGCGATCGTTTGAGCTGCATTCCAGAGGGCGCGTTTCGTTTGCTTTTCCACCGTGGCCTCTTCCGTTGCAGTAACATCACAACATCCACACACAACGTAACAGGTGCTCGTGACGGAAACAACTGGGCTTTCGGTCGACTACTTGATGGAGTACCCGACTTGCTTAGGCTTCCCCGCCAATCGCCGAAATGCTAGCGAAGCGCGAGGCTGGATCCCTCTAGTGCGCGTGAAGCACATCGAACGCCAACTCAACGCCGTTTGAGCCGGTACGCGCACCAGCATACCCTCGCCACCCTTGGCGCCCACGCACGCCCAATGATCTCACGACGCACTGCGTCCGGAATCTTCCTGGGCTGCATCGGGAACCCCTTGTGCTTCGAAGTGTGTTACGGACTCCGCGAACGATATGGAGCACCGCCGCGAGCTGTAAAGGACGCCTCTGGAGAGGCTTGGCAGTTCGAGGCCGCTCACCGGGACGCACGAACCTCTTCGAGCGCCGATGCTCAGCCGAGGGGTTTCCACGGCGCCGTCGACAACAGCCCTCGTCCCTCATCGCCATCGAGTCGACCGCCTGACTCTCCGCGCATCGTAGCCCCCCGCCAGTAGCCGCCTCCCGACTTCTCCGCAGCCCGCCGGCATGTCCCCTCGCCGCTTGCGTGACGGGATCGCGCTACGGAGGTTGGACGGGCGTGGCACCTCCCCGGCCACGATCATGAGGCCCGTCCATGGCAAAACAGGCGATCGAAATCGAAGGGACCGTCATCGAGGTTCTGCCCAACGCCACCTTCCGGGTCCGACTGGAGAACGGCCACGAGATCCACACATACCTCTCCGGAAAGATGCGCCAAAACCACATCCGGGTACTGGAGGGCGACCGGGTGAAATGCGAGATGTCTCCCTACGATCTGTCGAAGGGCCGCATCACGTATCGGTACAGGTAGCTCGCAGCTCACGGGCTGTCGCCCTTCTTCGAGCACCTGCGTCTGGCGGAGATGGCTTCCCTCCGCGACGTTCCTCCCGCGCAGATCGTGCAGTCCATCAATCGAGAGGAAATCGAACGATGGCACACACGAAAGGAAGCTGGCGCTTCCTCCGACCCTGGCGAATGGGGCCGGAACGAGTCCGGTGATTTCGATACCATTCTCGTTCGCCGCAGGTCGTGTCGGCGTCTTCTTGATGCCGCGAGGGCTCTCGCTGGAGGCGATGGACGAGTGGATCAACGAGCGCGGGCAACTCATCAGCGATACGCTCGACGGCGGTGAGCCCGGCCATTGGAAGCGGGTCGACACCGATCGTGCCAACTGGGGCGATGTGCGCGATTGGCTCCACGAGAGGCTCGACCGATACCGCGCGGATCATCCAAGCCGAGCCAGCGGAAGCCCGATGGCCAGCGCGCCGGGCCGATCTCCTCCAAGACAAGTCTTCCGGAGTTTTCCACAGAGGTGGACAACTTCGGACACTCGGTTGTACGAATCCTTCCGCCTCTCGGTGATCTGGTCAGTGTACCGCCGAATCTCCACTCGAGGAAATGGATCTTCCATGAGTGCTACGTAGCCGTGGTCAAAGAATGACGCGATCT
>CAYWUV010000240.1:0-5450 GCA_964461235.1 uncultured Bryobacterales bacterium
TTCACCGGCGACGACGATGGCGCGCTGGTCGCGTTGGACGCGCGAACGGGCGAAGTGCGTTGGCACTTCTCCATGGGTAACACCCTCTATGCCTCGCCGATGACCTTCACAGCCGACGGCAAACAGTACGTGACCATCGCGACGGCGAACGATGTGTTCACGTTCGGGCTCTTCAGCGACTAGCGCATCCCAGCTTGTCATTCGTCCAGCCCGTCAGCACTGAAGCCGCTTGGCCCCTGCCGTGGTGAAGTCCGTGAAGTCATTGGGGCCGGACAGCGTGGGCTTGGAGGTCAATCTGTGGGGCAGCGAGCGGCTGTGCCGCGCAGGGCGGGCTGAATGGAGCGTGAGGTGCCGGGCCGGACGCGGAACATGCAGGATTTCTCGCGAAGCCGACGACACAAGCATCCTATAATCCAACCGCACGACGGTTGGCTACCATGCACACTCGCCGAAGATTCGTCCGACGTACTCTAGGGCCGCTGGTTGTCGGTGTCGCCAGCTCCCTCCCGAACCAAGTCGTTTATGCGCAGAGCAGGGGCCGATCCTACCGCTACTCGCTAGTCGTCAAGGGCGGCCGGGTGATTGATCCGTCCCAGGGACTCTCCGCCCCTCGTGACATCGCGGTTTCAGGATCGAAGATCGCCCGGATTGCGGATTCGATCCCGGAGGGCGACGCGCTCCACGTAATTGATGCATCGGGCCGAATCGTGACGCCAGGCTGGATCGATATCCACGTCCACGTCTATGACGGTGTCGCCCCCTTGGGGATCCCAGCGGATCCCAACTGCATCGCCAAAGGCGTCACCACTGCAATTGACGCGGGGTCAGCGGGAGCCCACACGTTCCCTGGGCTCCGCAAGTACGTCATCAACACCGCCGACACCCGCATCCTCGCTCTCCTGAACATCTCGGTGGTCGGACAGTCAACCCTGTCGCAGGACAATCCGTGGGGCGAGTTGCTTGACCTGCGCTACGCCAATGCTGGCCTCGCCGCGAAGACCATCGAACGGCATCGGGACGTCATTGTGGGAATGAAGGTCAGACTGACTCGCAACATAGCGGGGAACCACGATCTCGAGGTGCTGAGACGTGCCCGGGAGGCTGCCGATGCGGCCGGACTGCCGGTTATGGTCCATATCGGCGGCTCGCATTCCACGGTGCCGGAGATCCTGTCACTCATGAAGCCCGGTGACGTGATCACCCACAGTTTTCGGGGCGGGGAAGGCGGGATCCTCGATGATGATGGCCGGGTACATGACGAGGTCCTCTCGAGCGTCGCTTCGGGCATCCACCTCGACATCGGACATGGTGCCGGAAGCTTCTCCTTTGATACGGCGGAAGCAGCCATGGAGCAGGGATTGTTGCCCGGCACGATTTCCAGCGACGTGCATCAGTTCAACGTGCATGGTCCGGTGTTCGATTTGGCGACGACCGTTTCCAAGTTTTTGCATCTGGGCCTGACCCTAGAGGAGGCCATTCAGAGAGTCACCGCGAATCCCTCGCAGGTATTCGGACGGCTGAACGAGCTCGGAACGCTGCGAGAGGGCGCCGAGGCGGACATCGCTGTCTTCTCGCTGAAGGACGGGCAGTTTCGCTTGGTAGACGCTCTTGGAGCAACGCGGACAGGCCGTCGAATGCTGGAACCCGTTGCCACGATCAAGGCTGGACAGCTCTACGGGTCGGCCAGCATCCCGACGGAGCGCCTATGACGGTTCCCGTTGATGCGGCGGGTGTCTCAGCAAAAGCCGTGCTACAGGTAAGGGCCTACTGGTGAGACGCTCCATTGCCATGCGCGCCGGCTTCCTGGGCGCAATCGGTCTGGCCGCGGTGGTCTCGTGTTCTGAGCAGGTCGAATCCCTCTTCCCTCGCCACGCAGTCCAGCTTCAGGTGACCGCCCGGCGGTCTGACACGGGTGAGCCGATTCCGGTACGCGTTTACCTGTTCAAGGGAGACCGCGAATTCCGGCTGAGTCCGGTTGATGCGATGTTGCCGTTGCGTCCGGACCTGTTCTACCGGGAGCGCATCTGGCGTCGGGCGGACGACTCGCGCGTGCTGGAAGTCACCGCTAGGGACAGTTCCCATTTTGTCCTGCTCGAAGGTACGGCAAGCTTCAACTTGCCCGCCTCCGACGGATACCGGATCGAGGCGTACCGCGGCACCTTCTTCCGGCCGGCCGAGGAGTCGTTCTCGCTGGAATTCGGCGAGGATTCGGAAATCACTCTCAACCTCGATCCGATTGCCCCGGGCCGTCAAGAGCAGTGGCTCGCAGGGGACGACCATATCCATCTCGTGCGCGCCCAGGAGGACGACCCGATCTTCCTGCGATGGATGCAGGCCGAGGATCTCGCGGTAGCCAACTTCCTGGAACTCCAGCGGCAACAGCATGCCGCCATGCAATGGGGATTCGGAGGAGAAGCCGAAGCGAGGAGTGACGGCTTTTCGATTCGGTCAGGGCACGAATCGCGCAGCCGCTTCTACGGCCACACGCTGTTCCTGGGGCCGAGCCGAATGATCGAGCCACTCAGCATCGGTCTTGAATACGCCAACTCTCTCCAGGCGTTTCCCAATCCGCTGGAACTCTTCGCCCGAGGGCGAAGACTCGGAGCGCTAACGGGTTTTGCGCACTTCTACGGCAGCCAGCCCAACTCGACGCTTCTGATGAACTTGGTCCACGATGCGATCGATTTCGTGGAGGTGTTCCAGTTCGGAGTGCTGAAGACCGACGAATGGTACGAGTTGCTCAACGCTGGCTTCCGAGTCGTGGGCCTCGCGGGCAGTGACTTCCCGGCGAATCTCTCCCGATTCGCGTCTTGGCCAAGGGCTCTGCCGCTGCTGGGTCCGGAACGGGCCTTGGTGCGAGCCGAAGCGGGCCAGTCCGCGTATGCCGCGTGGGCAGACGGGGTCCGCCGAGGCGCGGTCGTGCTGACGAACGGCCCCCTGCTTGAATTCTCGGTTGACGGCCAATCCCCGGGCGACCTCATCGTATGGAACGGAGACTCTCGCGAGGTCCAGGGGAGCGCGAGAGCTACGTATTTCCGGCCGATCGAGAGCATCGAGATCGTGCGCAACGGAGAGATCGTTGCGCAGAAGACCGGTGACGGGGCAGGGCAGGACGAGCAACTCGACTTTCGGCTGGAACTGCACGAGAGTTCTTGGCTCGCCGCACGTGTCACCGCTCGGACCCTGGAGGGGGAACCCGTCGTGCAGGCGCACACTAACCCAGTCTATTTTCGTCGCGACGGAGAGCCCGTCCGGGTGGGTCCTGCCCGGCAGGCGATTCGAGAGCGATGGCGCCAAGAGGTTGCCTACTATCGATCTGGGGCGTTGGAGTTTCCCGACGAGATGAGCCTGCGGGACTTCCTGGCCGGTGTGGAAGAAACCTCCCGGGCCCTCGAGCACTGACGGAATGCCGGCTCCGTAGCCCACTGACCCGCCTCTCCTTCGAGGCTAGTGAGTGAATGGACGGCAATGTCGGAGTTGGACCCGCTATTATCAAGACCGACGGTGGCCTGTTGAACAATCCCGGCTGCTCTCAACCGCAGCTCAAGCGGTAGCGCACAGGCACTCGTGTCAACGAGGAGACACTATGGCATTTGATCGACGAGAAATCCTCGCAGCTTCCGTTGCCGCGACCTTTGCGTCACTGCCGGCACGAATGGCCTGGGCACAGGGATCGGGAGCTTCGAATGAGGGGAAGCCAGGCATTCCAGGTCCGTATCCAGGGCGAGTCGTTGCGGTTCACCACCCCAACAGCATCGTCTCTGGCACCTACCAAGCCGATCCGGTCGAGCAGATGATCGATCGCGGGATGCGGGAGCTCACGGGCACGGAAATTCCGCTCGACGCCTGGCGAAAGTTCTTCCAGCCTGGCGATGTCGTCGGCATCAAGCTCAACCCGGTCGGGATGCCTCACGTGATCTCTGCCCCGGAAGTGGTGCATCCCATCATCCAGGCTTTGGAGGCCGTAGGTATCCCGCGGCGCGACATCGTAGCCTACGACCGCTACGGTGATCAGTTCCAGAGGGCCGGATTCGTGGAATGGCTGCCGGAGGGTGTCCGGTGGACCTCGGGTTCGCCCACCAATCCGAAGATCCAGCTCGATATGGACGGATACGATCCGGACGTCTACATGGAGATGCCGCTCGTGCACCCGGCTTATGCGCCCGAGTACGACTTGAGTGACGCGCACGCCCGGCGGTCGTACGTCGCCAGGTTCTTGACCAAAGAGGTCAACAAAGTCATCAACCTCTGCGTGGTGAAGCATCACCAGTCCGCTGGCGTAACCCTTGCCCTCAAGAACATGTCACATGGCCTGGTGAACAACGTCAGCAGGAGCCACGCGACGACAACTGCAAATGTTTGCGGCATCTTCATCCCGGCCGTCGTGGACCTGCCGGTCATTCGAGAGAAGGTGGTCCTGCATATCCTCGACGGCGTGAAGGCCGCATACCACGGCGGTCCGGGCAGTAGCGTGGGGCAGTACACGTGGGAACACAAGACGATGTACTTCGCCACGGATCCCGTCGCGCTCGACAAGACCGGCTGGCAGGCGATCGACAAGAAGCGGGTCGAGGTCGGGAGGGCCCCGATCGCCCTGCTGAAACCCGACGAGGACAGCCGGTGGCTCAATGCCCAAGTCGAGCACATCGAATTGGCCTCCAACTTCGGCCTCGGGGTGTTCGAAGACGACAAGATCGAACTGAAACGGATCAACCTGGCGTAGGGCGGGGGCGCTGCACGATTGGGCAGATCAGCCCCGAGTGGTCCACTCGGCTGGCGGCCAAGCGCCGATGTCTTGGCTCATGGATCGGACTAGGTCTCCGAACGAACTGGCGAGCTTGCGGAATGACCGCGAACGACGATAGGCATCGGACAGCGAGAACTTCGCGCTGAACGCCGGTTGGTGCATGGTCTCGATGTAGGTCGCACCGGGGTCCATACGCACTTCCAATTGCTCCTTCGCCCCCCGGGGGATGTCGGGGTCTGGGTGGGGCTCCGCGTCGTTCCTGACGCCGCGGTGACCGCGCAATGAGTCGATCCCGGCGAGAAACCACGTTTCGTATTCCCGGTGGGCGAGGACTACGGCGCAGGAAACTCCGCCTGCCGCCTCGGTGGCCCATCCGTGCACCGTTGGCCCAAGTTCGGCAGGGCAGTCCGAGTCGCCATTGAACAGGATCAGGATCGCACCACAGTCCGGCTGCGCGCATGCAAGGCGCACCGCTCGCTTCAGTTCCGCCTCGCTCGCAAGCTTGTTACGTGGCCGTCAAATCGGCCTGCCGATCTGCACGGGCCAAACCTGCGCTTCCGCTACGAAACGGCGCAGCTTCCGTGTTCGTTGTCAAGCGAGGCGGGGGGGGAATGTGATGAGTGCGGGCGATGGAGAGGCGCTGTTCTCGGCGTATGGGCGGTGGGCGGGAGGCGGGTAGAGAGGGGTTTCACGCGGCGGCCTC
>CAYWUV010000241.1:0-5269 GCA_964461235.1 uncultured Bryobacterales bacterium
ATGATCGAGCGACTTCGAACCGAATCTCGTCGGTCTGAGGCGAAGCCTCGCTAGAATTCGAGCGTGAGTTACTCGCAACCGGCAAGGAATCCTGGCAGACCAATCCGACGGGACTCGTCTCACCTTTGGAGCAGGCGAGGTTTTCTGGGGGGTTCGGCGGCCGCGATCGGATCCTCCTGTAGCACGTCCGGGCGTCGTCGTCCCAACGTCGTCCTGGTCATTACCGACGACCAGGGCTATGGCGACCTCGGCTGCCACGGCAACAGGCAAGTGCGCACGCCGCACCTCGACAAGTTCCACGGCGAGAGCGTCCGGTTCACGGACTTCCATGTCGACCCTTTATGCGCTCCTACCCGCGCCGCCCTGCTGACAGGCCGCTATGCCTACCGAACAGGCGTCACGGCCGCCTACGCCGGCCGTTCGATTCTGCGCGGCTCGGAGTCAACCCTGGCCGATTTCCTGTCGACGCATGGATACCGCACCGGAATCTTCGGCAAGTGGCACCTGGGTGACAACTGGCCCTACCGTCCCAACGAGAGAGGCTTCGACGAGGCCGTCGTCTGCTGGAGCGGCGGAGTGAACCAGGCCGCCGATTGGTGGGGCAATGACTATTTTGACGACACGTACTACCGCAACAACGTCCCCGAGGCATTCCAGGGCTACTGCACGGACGTGTTCTTCGACGAAGGCGTCAAATTCATAGAGCAGAACGCTGATCGCCCGTTCTTCCTTTTCCTGCCGACCAATGCCCCTCACGCGCCCTACTGGGTGGACGAGAAATACAGCCGACCCTATGTCGATGCGGGCATCGCCGAACCCCGGGCCTCGTTCTACGGAATGATCGAGAACATCGACGAGAACTTCGCCCGGCTCCGCACCAAGCTGGGCGATCTGGGCCTAGAGGATGACACGATTCTGATCTTCATGACCGACAACGGCTCGGCAGCGGGCTGGCAAGACGGATTCAACTCAGGGATGCGCGCTGGCAAGGGATCGAACTATGACGGCGGCCACCGCGTGCCGTTCTTCATTCGCTACCCACGCGGAAGCGTTGACGGCGGGACTGACATCGACCAACTCGCGGCCCACATCGATGTGTTGCCGACGCTCGCAGGTCTGGCAGGCTTGCCGCTTCCAGACACTGAAGTGGACGGCTCTAGCCTCGTTCCTCTCATTACCGGCAAGGGGGATTTCCCTGTGAACCGCACACACTTCGTCCAACACCAGCAGGTGCGGCGCGACGGCGAGTACCAGATGGAATCCCTGAGGCCCTTCTTCCACTCGGCGGTGCTGACAAACCGGTGGCGGCTCATCAACGGCGAGGAACTGTACGACATCGAGGCCGACCCGGGCCAGCAGAATGATCTCGCTGCCGAGGAGCCGGCGGTGGTCGACCGCTTGCGCGGCGAGTACGAGTCCTGGTGGGCAGATGTGACGTTCAGGCTGGAAGAGTACATCGACATTCCAGTGGGCACCCCGGAGGCAGACCCGGTGCGGCTGACGAGTTTCGATTGGTACACAGGCGGCCCCCCGAACCAGCGAGTCATCCAGGACCCGCCCTGGGAAGGGCCGTGGACGGACGGGTTCTGGTCGATCGAGGTCGTGGCCTCTGGCCGGTACCGCATCAGTCTCCGGGAGCGGCCCCCGGATGCGGATTATCCGATCGAGGGAAGCGTCGCCGACCTGGAGATCGGCCCGCAGACCCTGCAGAAGCCCATCCCCGAAGGCGACGCGAGCGTTACGTTTGAACTGGACCTGCTCCAGGGCAGCACCTCGATGAGGGCCGGCTTCACCCAGGCCGACGGTCTGCGCAGGGGAGCGTACTTCGCCTATGTGGAGCGGATTGGGGAACGTCTTTCAGGCAATGAGTAGGCCGCTTGCGAGTGGCGGACAGGGATGTCGCCTGGCACATGCCGGACCAGGGCTCTGCGCGAGTACTGCTTGAGTAGCTTCCAAGGATGTACTGGCTCACGGCTTGCATGGGAGAATCGGTCGGACGCGGCCACTCCCGGGGACCCGCCAAACTCTGCTTCGATCGACTCGATATGACACATTCCGTTGACGCGCCCCCGAACCTCATTACCTGCACCAGAGAGGCGGGCATCTGGGTATTGGCAGGGGCGGCCTTGGCCGCCGTGCTGGGATGCGGAACCGCGCCGTCACAGCCGGACCAGCGACCCAATGTGATCCTCATCCTGTCAGACGACCAGGGGTATGGTGACCTCTCCGCCCACGGAAACCCGATCCTGCAAACACCAAACCTAGACAGACTTCACGACGAGAGCGTACGCCTGTCGGATTTCCACGTGGCGTCCGTCTGCACTCCTACCCGCAGCGAGCTGATGACAGGCCTGTACGCCCTACGGAACAAGGCCGGAATGGTCCCGTCGGGGAGGAACCTGATGCGACGCGATATTCCGACCATGCCCGAGGTCTTCGCGGAAAACGGCTACGCGACCGGACTCTTCGGCAAGTGGCATCTCGGTGACACCTATCCCCACCGACCGTTGGACCGCGGCTTCCAGAGGGCCGTGTGGCACAAGGGCTGGGGCCTTGCGTCGGAAGTCGAATACGACAACGACTACTACTACACGCGCTACCTGGACCAGACCGAGACCCGCTACTCGGACCGATTCTGCACGGACACCTGGTTTGACGAAGCCATGGCCTGGATGGGGGAACAGGCATCTGACGGCCAGCCGTTCTTCTCCTATATCGCCCTGAACACGCCGCACAGCCCGTTTCATTCCCTTGCGAAGGACTTCTACGAATACGGGGACCAAGTCGAGGATCCGGCTCTCGCGCATTTCTACGGCCTGATCAGCAACATCGACCGGAACATGGCCCGCCTTGACCGCTGGCTGGCCGACCGCGGTCTCCGTGACAACACCATCCTCATCTACATGAATGACAACGGCACCTCGAAGGGCGAGACCGTTTTCAATGCGGGGATGCGAGGTAAGAAAGGCAGCCCGTACGAAGGAGGCCACAGGGCGATCTGCTTCATCCGATGGCCCGGAGGCGACCTTGGCGGGCCTCGCTCGGTGGCCTACCCATCGCACGTCACGGACATTCTCCCGACGCTCGCAGACCTGCTGGGATTCCGTCTGCCGGACTCGGCGGGGTTTGATGGGGCGAGCCTCGCACCAGTCCTCCGGTCGGTGGACGGCACGGGACCGGACCGGAAGATCGTGGTGCAGTACGGCGGGAGGACGAAGCCCGCCAGATTCGCCCACGCCGCTGTGATCTGGAACAACTGGCGGCTGGTAGGAGAAGTGGAACTCTATGACATCGCCGGCGACCCCGGACAACAATCCAACGTGGCAGCCGACCATCCGGAGGTCGCCGACGCCATGAGGGCGCACTACAACGAGTACTGGGCATCGATCGAGGATTCCATCGATGTCGTCGAACCCTTGGTCGTGAGGGCCGGTCCGGACACCTTTACGGACCTGACATCGAACAACTGGATCGAGGTGGATTGCGACAACCGCACGCGCGTGGCCAATACCTGCCAGCCTCCGCGAGGCGGCATCTGGCAAGTGGAAGCGGACCAGGACGGCGAGTACTCGGTCGAGTTGAGCCGCTGGCCGTTCCACTTGGACCGAGCCCTGACCGCGGCGGGCCCCGCGGCCACCATCGGGGGTATGCCGATCGCTACGGGAAAGGCATTGCCTGTGACATCAGCCAGACTGAGCGTCGACGGCGGGAAGCCGAAAACCGTGCTGGCGGGGCCAGGGGCGAAGTCGGTTCGTTTCGAAGTCAGTCTGGCAGCGGGCCGGCACACCCTGCAAGGTTGGTTTCTGGACGAGTCCAGGAGGGATCTCTCGGGTGCATACTTCGGGCGACTTCGTCGGAAGTAGCGCAGGAGAAGGCAACCAGGGCACCAGGGGTCTGGGTCCCCGGATCCGGGCACTTGCCTTCGGCGCGGAACCGGGGAATGATGGATGCTAGTGCTTCAAGCGGATCCCTTCTCGATGCAGGGACCATGACGGCTTTTCGGTGTTATGCCTACGGTAGGGGCGATCGTTGGCACGGGATCTGCACCCATCTCGACGTCGCCGTCGACGGTGGATCCTTGCAAGAGATCCAGGAGTCGCTTGGAACCTGCATCGACATGTACTTGGAGGGTATCGCTGGGCTGCCTGAGGTGGAGCGACGTCGACTCCTGGCACGGCGGGCACCGTGGCGCCTAAGGGCGTGGCTGGCTGTGTCGACCTGGGCCTATCGAGTGAAACGAGCCAGTGACGGTCCCGCACGGTCGTTCCTTGTTGAATCCCACGTAGTCGCTCCTTCCTGAACTACTGGCGTCCGAAGACTCGTCGCGAAGGGCCGGCTGACGGTAACTGCTCAGGCCCCTTCTTGACTACTTGTCTTTTTGCCTGACAACACGTGAAGCAATGCGTGCGCTTGGATCCGGTCAGGCTTCGAATGGTTGTTCGGGTCGGGAACCTGTCGTGGATCGGGAACCGTCCTGACCGGCAATCAGCGGCATCCCGGACCCGCCGGATGTATTGGCCTTGATGCGTGGCCAGCCATCGCGGAACCAGGGTCAGCGCCTTGCCACGCCGGTTCCGGAGCGGGCGGATCGCTTCGCTACAATCCTGCAATCCAGTCGCCTCAGCCGACCGTTCCGGACCCGCTGACGCCTTGCCACCGCTACCTGCCATGCCCTTCATCGACATGCGCGTCCCGCGCGACCCCGCCTTCAAGCGTTTCGTGCACAACCGGACCTTCATCCGCCACCTGCTGCGCGCCCACCCCTTGGCCGGCATCGATGAGTCTGAGGTCGCAGCCATCGAAGACGCCAGCGCCAACTTTGTCGACCCGCGGCTGGCGCAGCGCCTGCCCGACGCCGTCTGGCGGCTGCGTCTGGCGGACGGCGCCACCGCCTTCCGGCTGATCGAATGCCAGTCCGAGGTGGACCCGAGCATGCCGTTCCGCATGCTCAACGCGGTGTCGGCCCTGTATCTGGCTCTCAGCCAGGCTCCGCCGCCGAAGCCGGAGGATTCCGCTGCGGCCGTTCCGCGCATCAAGCATCTGACGATCTACAGCGGCCAGCGAGCCTGGAGCGCGGCCGGGGAAGTGAGCGAGGCCATCAGCGTGCGCTGTGCGGAGGCGGAGCGGGACATCCCGCGGATGGCGTGCCCGGTGCTGGACCTGCGGCGTTGGCCGGACCCGGGCGGGGACGGGAACCTCGCGGTGCTGCTGGGCCGGATGCAGCGCTGCGAGAGTCCCGAGGCGCTGCTGGCGGCAGCGGAGCCGCTGA
>CAYWUV010000242.1:0-5111 GCA_964461235.1 uncultured Bryobacterales bacterium
ATCAACTGTCGCCGAAACCTACATGCTCGTCGGTCTGAGGCGGAGCCTCGCTAGATCTTGGTCTTGGCGATGACCCCATCGCCTTCATGAACGAGGGGATCGCAAACGCAGCGGTCGTTATCATTCTCTTTTCCGAGCACACCGCCAAGGCCGCGTGGCAAAGGCTCGAAATCGACGCAGCCGTCTGGAGTCAAGTCGCTCAGGATGGGGGCCGCTGCATCGTCGTCCGATTGGACGAAACGCAGATACCGCCGATACTGGGGCCGAAGGTGTATGCGCGCCTGGAGCCAGGAAATCACAAGTCTCTCAGAAACCTGGTGGAAGGCGTCTGCGAGGTCTTGTTCAGTGGCCAGCCGACTTCGTCGCTCGTCGCCGAGGCGTTCAAGCCCGATTCGAAGAACCCCTTCCGGCATCTTAGAGCCGAATTCTTCGAGAACCAGCCTGAGCTTCATGCGAGGACGTTCGCCCTTCCTGAGGCAGTCAAGGTCGGGGCGCTCGACGACATGAAGCCGTGCATACTCGAAGGGTCACGGGGCACGGGCAAGTCGATGCTGCTGTTGTCCCTGCGGGCTCGCAATCTCCTGATGCGGCTCCCAAACCAAAAGGACGCACCCCAGCGCTTCGGGTTCTACCTGAAACTGACTCGGGGAGCCATCTGCAACGCGGGGGTCGGCTTCGACGCCGAACCACAGGACTCGACGATAGACACCGTCGTCCTCACGGACATCGCCGAACAGGAATTAATCGTCCAGATGACGGAGAGCCTGTTCTCTGAACTCGCGTACTGCGCCGCGCGCGGCCTAATTGAGTGCGACCGGAACGTCGAGCGCCGTCTTTGCGAGGAGGCGGACGACCTGCTTTTCGACGCCCACGACGGTGGGGTCGTCTCGTTCGTGGATCTGCAAGTCAAGCTCGGGAAGCTGCACAAGCGTCTGGCCGAGTTCATTCGCCGGCGATTCATCTATCGGGAATCCGTTTCCGTGCCGACAGCGACGTTCGACATGGAACAGCTCAAGCGCGTCGTAGAACTGGTGCGCCGAATCGTTCCGCCACTCGTATCGTCGACATTTGTCGTTTTGCTCGATGAGTACGAGAACCTCTTCCTCCACCAGAAGCGGCTCGTCAACGGATTGGTCAAGCTCGGTCCACCTCAGATTTCGATCAAGATTGCCCGGAAGCTCGCCAGCGGGGACACTCCGGCGACTACGACGGGACAGGACCTGCAGGAGATCCACGACTATACGAGAGTTCCCTTGGTGTACAACCTCGAGGATCCGACCGAAGGAAGGGCGTATCGCGAACTGTTGCGGCATATGGTCGAGAACATGGTAGCGGTTGAAGGAGAGCGCCCGTTCGACATGGACGAGCTTCTGCCTCGATTCGCTGAGCCCGAGGTTGAGCGGTCATCCTGGTTGGCGGAGGTGGCAAGGCTGAACAAAATGACGGTTGAGGAATTGGAGAATCTGCCGGACGACAAGCGACGAGACAAGACGACGTACTACGGCCAGGCGGCAGTCTACCGCGTTCTTCTCAATAGGCCTGGTCGTCATCGAGAGAAGCGTTTTGCGGGATTCAGGGAACTTGCGCTTCTGGGCTCCGGCGTGATCCGCTACTTCCAAGAGTTCCTCAGCGTTGGTTATCACCTCACCTTCGGTGCCAAGGCTCCGCCCGGGGGAGTCCTTGTTCTACCGGCAGACCGGCAGTCGAAGGCGGTTCATGTCGTCTCCCAACATAACCTCACGACGCTCAGCCGGAACGTCGAGCGATACGGGGAGGAATTGAAGTACTTCCTGCTGGATCTCGGCGATTGTCTTCGGCACAAGCTACTCAAGCATTCCAGCGAGCCGGAGGCCGGTCGCGTGACGATTGAAGACCCAGAGTTGCTGGAGCAGGGTCCTATGGCGACGTTGAAGCAGGTTCTCGCTGTCGGAGAGCGGGAGGGAGTGTTTCAGACCCGCGAGGGGCTTCCGGCGTTTAAGCCGAAGCACGGTTCTGATCCGCAACCGACGGAGTTCAACATCTGCCGGGTCTACGCGCCGGTCCTACAGATCAGTCCCCGGCTTCGCTGGCGAACGACGCTGAAGTGCAGGCATCTGCAGGGCCTGCTGCAAGCGGGCGAGAGAAGCGGCGCCGTGCGCGAATTGAGGAACGAGGTTTCGAGTGCCGGGGGCAACAGGAAGCAGCATCGGCTCTCTTTGCGGGCGGATGACGACCAATGAAGCAGTCGCTGGGCGCGGTACGCCTGCCCGAAGGGGCCCTGCTTGTCACATGTTCGAGTCACGAGGATCGGTGCAGGGGCTTCGCGCCGCGAGCCGGGGGTTGGGCGCCTGGCGAAGTGGTTCTCTTTCATTACGACGACGAGAATCCCATTCGGGAGGAGAACCATCAGCGGATGGAGACGATATTTCGGAAGGCCGGTTGCCGGTTGACGGTGCTCCAATTCACCGAGACCGACGCGGTCGCTAGCCTCCGGGATAACTTGGACAGGCTTTGTGAGGCGGTGGATCGCGCCGGCGGTCATGCCGTCGTGATTGACATATCTGTCTTCACTAAGCGGCACCTGCTCATGATGTTGAGATGGCTGGACGACAGCGGACTGTGGGACAGACTCTACGTCGTGTACAGCGAGCCCGACGACTACTTGGTCTCAGAGTTTATTCCGCTATCGTTCGGACTCAAGTCCCTTCAGCCGACGCCCGGGTTTTCGGCGTGCCCGGATCTCAGTCGGCCCGTTCATCTGGTGATGTTCTTGGGGTACGAGGGGGATCGGGCCGTGGCGGTCTACGAACAGATCCAACCGCTGAAGACGACCCTGGCGATTCCCCACCCGCCGTACAGGCCGAGCTGGACGGGAAGAACCGAACGGTTCAACCGAGACCTCCTGGCCCTTGCCGGCGCAGAAGCGGTTCGCAAGGTGGATGCGCTGGATCCCGACGACGCGAGCCGCACCCTAGAGGAGGTGCTGGGAGGGTCTGGGCGGGATGACTTTGCGAGGATCGTCTGCCCACTCGGCACGAAGCCGCAGACACTCGGCATCTACGAGTACGTGAGGAAAACGGACGATCCACCAGCGATCGTATACGCTGGCCCGCTACGTCATAACCACACGTTCTACTCCAAGGGACTCGGCAAGACCTGGGTGCTGAAGACAGTTGGCGACACATGAGGCTGGCCACGAAACTGGACCGGTACCCGGGCAAGATGGTGTCCAGGCTGGCGGAACACTTGATTCAGCGCTACGCCGCCGGGGCAGCGTCGGTACTTGATCCGTTCTGTGGGTCCGGCGCGATTCTCGTGGCCGCGAGCCGCGCGGGATACCCCGTTTCGGGCACCGATCTGAATCCGATTGCGGAACTGTTCTGTCGAGTGAAGCTCGGCGGATTTGATTCCGTCCGCGCCAATGAACTGGGCAGGGCCTGGATAGCTGCGGCTCGCCGGTCGACTGAGCGGTCGCCAGTCGACTGGGGGAACAAGAACTACTGGTTCACGCCGGGCACACTCGACAAGTTCGAGCGTCTGAGGGCCGCCAGCAGAATCGTCCGTCTCGGAGGGGCACCGGAACGCTGGCCTGTCCTTCTCAGCTACGCTCTCGCAGTGCGGCTGTGCTCGCGGGCGGACCAACGGAGCCCAAAGCCGTTCATTTCGCGGCAGGCGCGACAATCAAGGGCCGGGCGTCATTTCGATCCGAACGAAACGATACTGGGACTACTGGACGAGCTTTCGGCGATCTATGGCGGGGGTGGCAAAGAGAACGCCGGATCCTGTTTCGTCCGCGCGGACGTTTGCGATCCGCGGGGCGACCTGGGAGGCCTGGGACGGCACTCCCACGTGATAACGTCGCCACCATATGTGAACGCGCAGGACTATTTTCGGAACTTCAAACTGGAGTTGTATCTGCTAGAGGATGTGCTCCCGTTCAAGGTGAGAGAGGTGCGGGAGCGATTCGTAGGCACGGAACGGGGCAGGTTGCTAGAAGGCGTGCCGCGGCAATCCATCGAGAGGGATTTCGCTTTGGTGCCGGAGCTGAAGCGCCTCAAGGCCAGGGATCCGCGCCTGTGCGCGGTCGTTAACCGTTATCTATACGACATGGACAATGCCTTCGATGCGGTGAAGGAGAAGTTGGACGACGATGCACGTCTGGTGGTCGTGTGCGGAGACAACCTAATTGGCGGAATACGACTGTGTACGTGGAAGGTCCTGCATGCGATTGTCGCAGCGAAGGGGTTCGTGCTTTTCGACCGTTTCAGTGACCCGATTCGCGATAGACTGCTAGCCCCTAGGCGACTTGGCCATAGAGGATTGATAAAGGAAGAAGTCGTGTCTGCGTACCGTCTTGGACGCATCGCCAAGAAGGATAACAACCGTGTCCCGCCCCTCGCCGTTCGGGTCGATAGTACTAAACAGGGTATCACTGGCTCGGTTCTGGATAACGGAAGGGCGTGACGGACGGTTCGGCTGTCTGGGGTTGTTCACCTTCGGCGCACACAAGACGGCGTACGGAGCGCGAAACGAAATGCTACAGTCAGAGCAACGGCTGTCCGACGATGTCCGGTCACAGAAAGCTGGGTGTTGTCCTTCCGCACGGACAACCCGACGCCATCGATCGGCGGTGCGTGGGCTTCATGCCTGCGGAATCGGGCGAGAATCAACTCTGGTCGTTGGCTGACGCATCGTTCTTGGATTTTAACTGTCGGTTCAGGCGGCCCAGAGGTTCGGAGAACGCCCCTTCCAGCTTGACGATATGCTTGCAAAGCCATTCGATCATCTCTGGCCAGTTCTCGTCGTCGAAGCCGTCGAATGGGTGTGCATAACAGACACGACTCGCCTTTTTGTCGTCGAGCCGCCGCCATTGGAGTTCAGCACCGAAACGGTCTTCGATCTTCTGTTTCTCGTGCTCGAGCTGGTCAAATATCCACTTATTTTCGTTCGCTTGGGAACGCTGGAGGTAGAGTTCCACCCGCGCCTCGTTCTTTGAGAAAATCAGGTTGTACCCGCAGCCTGACATGCCGGTGGCACTGGGTAGCCAGTGGTCTTTCGAGGGGTTGATGTTCTTGTACCTAGTGGACTGTCCTGGAAGTAAGTTTGCCATGAGGGATCCGCCTCGTCGGGTC
>CAYWUV010000243.1:0-5105 GCA_964461235.1 uncultured Bryobacterales bacterium
CACTCCGCCAATCCCACCCGAACCATCCACGACCGCTACTTTTAGAATTCCTGACTTCGTCGCCTCAACGGCACGGGACCCTTTCCGGAATCCGAGAAACCGCTTGCCGAACCAGCGAACCGATTCCCGGGTCCGAGGTCCCGAAGGAGCAGCGTTCTTCGGCCAGGTCTCGTGATTGGACTCCGGGAGCCGCCGGCTGCGGCTGCGACGAGCAATCGGCCGAGCTACTTGTGCCGGTCCGGCTGTCGGTGACGTCCGCAGGTCAAGAACCGATCCGGCTGGAGCGCGCGCCCGGAACCCCCTATCCAACCGGTCCGGGACCGGCGTCCTCCCAAAGGGTCCGCAACACCTGCACCCCTCGAAGCGGGGTCCCGAGTTGCGCCTGCGTGCGCTGGAGCAGGAACCGCTGGAGGGAGAATGCTGCGGACACCGGCCATTCGGAGCCGTCGAGGAGGCCGGGTCGGTTCTTCAGCATCCAACCGGCTAACGTCCTCGACTGCGGTGGGAGCGGCCAGGAATCGCGATCCCGGAATTCGGCCCGGAACAGCCCCTCCCTGTGCGGGCTGAAATAGCACTGCTCCCCGTCGCCGAAGGGTTCATCGGACTCGATGCAGCGATCCAGCGGCGGGAGCCAGCCGCCCAGCCTGGCCGACCAGAGAAGGAAGTACACGAGCGCCCGGTGCGCCCAGTCAGGCACCGACTCGGTCGAGTCGCCCAGCGCGATTCCCCGCCGAAACTCCTCCACGACCAGCGTCAGCAGTCGGAAGAACGCGTCGTGGGGTTCTTGCTCGGGCAGGATCTGGTCGGCAGTCTCCGCGATGATGTCGAGAATGACGCTGGCAGCATAGCCGGCCTTCCAGAGGTTCGCCGGGCCCACCAGTTCGGCACGCTGCAGGCTGACGAGTTCCGCATTCTCCTTCTGCGTGTAGAACACCCGGGCGTGTGCAAGGCGTTCCAGCGCCACGCCGAACTTGTTCTTCGGGCGTCGGACACCGCCCGCTACCCCTCGCAGCTTGCCCTGCTCGCGCGTGAAAAAGCTGACGACAAGGTCCGCGTCGCGAAACGGATAGGTGCGCAGGACGAGCGCTTCGCTTTCCCTGGACGGCATCGAAAGCCCGCTCGGCCCGCAAGGATCCCGCAACGAGCGCCCGAGGCCGGTGCAGACCCGGGACCCCTGCTAGACTACCCGCGTCATGATAGCGCACGGTCCTACCCGCCGAGAGGTGTTGTGCAGCATCGCTGGAGCTAGTGCCGCTGCCTCGGCTGCCCAGCGTCCGGCCGCTCCGAACGTGCTCTTCGTGTTCAGCGACCAGCATCGAGCCTGCTCGATGCCCGGCGAGCCCTACAACGACGCTGCGGCCCCGGCCCTCGAGGCCTTGGCGTCCCAGGGGACCACGTTTACGCATTGCATCTCCAATTACCCGGTGTGCTCCCCGTACCGGGGTATCCTCCTGTCCGGTCGCTGGCCCTACCAGACCGGTGTCATCGACAACGCCTACCCCCTGCGGCAGGGCGAGTACAGCCTTGGCGAGGCTTTTCGCGACGCTGGCTACCGGACCGGATACGTGGGCAAGTGGCATCTCGACGCACGGGGTTCCGAAGGGCTCGCGCTGAAGCCGGAAGGCGAGGCTCGTCACGGGTTCGACGAGTGGCGTGCCTGGTACAACACCAACCCGCACTACGACCGTTCGCACACCTACGATCCGCGGACTGGCCGGCAGGTGATCCCGCAAGGCTATAACGCGACGCTTATGACCGACGACGCAATCGGATTCATCGATCGCAACAGGGCGCAGCCGTGGATGCTGGTCCTGTCGCTGAACCCGCCCCACCCTCCGTTTGACGACGCCCCGCCGGAACTGCTCGGGAACTATCCGTCGCGTGACCTTCAGCTGAGGCCGAACTCCGTCGAGCGAGTAACCCGAGGCGTGGGAGGCGGGGGCCGTGACGTGCGCCGGGACCTAGCCGGTTACAACGCCCATATCGAGGGTGTGGACCGAGAAATCGCGAGACTCCTGGAATGCCTCGATCGAAACGGCCTCGCTGACAGCACGATCGTTGTCTACACGTCGGACCACGGCGAGATGCTGGGCACGCAGAATCGCACTGGCAAGAGGCTGCCGCACGACGAGTCGTGTCGGGTGCCGTTCCTCGTCCGAGCGCCCGGCACGCCGGCAGGCCTCCGTACGGATGTCCTGCTGGGAGCCATTGACATCTACCCGACCATGTGCGGCTTGGCCGGGATTCCCGCGCCTGCGAGTTGCGTCGGAAGGGACCTGTCCGCGGCCGTGCGCGGCGAGAGCGTCAACGGTCCGGAGCACCAGTTCCTGATGCACATTTCCAAGTCGCAAGCCAGCGGCGGGATCAATCACACCTCGCCGCTCTTCCGCGGTATCCGAACGCCTCGCTTCACCTACGCGTGCGGGGAGATCGGCCGCTGGTGCCTGTACGACAACCAGGAAGACCCGTACCAGCAGCGCAATCTGGCCGATGACTCTGCGCGGACTGGACTGATGAGCGAGTTGGACGGGGAGGTGCTGGACTACCTGCGGCAGGCCCAGGACCGCTACCCGTACCGGGTGCAACGCACGTGACCGGCCGGGCGGCACGGCGGTCCGGTCAGACCCTTGAGATGTAATCCAGCCGGCCCCCGTCCGCCATCAGGTACTGCCCGGTCATGAACCCGCTGGCCGGCGAGCAGAGGAATCCCGTGACGCTGGCGATATCCTCCGGATCCCCTGTCCGCCCGACGAGCGATCGGCCGGCGACGTCCGCCAGCAGGCGCTCCACCTGCTCGGGCGTCTTCCCCCCGAGGACCATGTCCGTCTTGGTGAAGCCGGGCAGCACGGCGTTGACCGTGATGCCGCTCGGGGACAGTTCGAACGCCAGGCGCTTGGTCAGCGTGAGAACGGCTCCCTTCGTGACGGCGTACAGGGTCGTTCCGGGCATTGACGTACCGATGGCGGCGTTCGAGGCGAGGTTCACGATGCGACCCCATCCGCGCTCGATCATCGTGGGGGCGACCGCCTCCGAGCAGTAGACAACGCCCTTGACGTTGGTGCGCCACATGCGGTCGAACTCATCCTCGCGATAGTCCAGCACCTCCCCTCGGAAAAGCAGGCCCGCGTTGTTGACTAGGATGTCCGGACCGGACAGTCGTTCGCTGACCTGCCGTACCATGTCGTTCACCGCGGTCCGGTCCGAGACGTCCGCCCGGACCGTGATAGCCTCGACGCCGGCCTTGCTCGCCTCGGCGGCGACCTCCTTGGCGGCGTCGGACTGGCTCACGAAATTGACGGCTACGTCGGCTCCACGCCCCGCAAGCTCGAGGCAGATTGCGCGCCCGATTCCGCGGGACCCACCTGTTATCAGCGCTGTCTTGCCGCGCAGATCGTCCGACACTGCCCCCTCCTTCGCCTTCGCTGGGTCTGACTAGCGTCCGCGCCGGCCGCCCCATCCGCCGCCCGGGCGGGAGCCGCCGCCGGAAGGGTAGGAGCCACCGCGAGGCGGGTAGGACCCTTCCTCCCTCGGATAGGAGCGGGGTCCCGGACGGTAGGGCTCGCCCTCCCGGTCGTAGGAATCCGGCTGATCCCGGTAGGGCGGCTGCTGGTACCGCGGTCTGGCGCGCTCTCGCGGTCCTCGCTCCATTGGCCCGCGGCCCCGGCCGTGGCTGCCTCTCAGCTTCGATTCCGCCTCGCGCACCCGGCTCTCCAAGGACTTGTTCTCCTCGGTCAGCCACTGCTGGATTTGCAAGGAGAGCTTCAGCTCCTGACGCAGGATGCCTAGGTGCTTCCGGAGTGCTTCAAGCTGGTCGGACTCGCTGGCCCCGCTATCGGCCAGCTTGGTCGCCTCGAGATCCACCGACGGAATCAGCGCCGACGCGAAGGGAACAACGTCGTGGTCCAGACGCAGTCTCCGCAGGCTCTCGCGAGCCGCTATCCACCGCAGCAGGGATCCCAGCTTCGCCGCGTTTTCGGGCGTATCCATCCGGTGGGGCATGAACAGGTCGTGACCGCCCTCGGGATCGGCATGCTCGGAGAACCCGGGCAGGTACACCCGCATCGCACCCCGGTAGACCGAGAGGCGCTTGCCGAACCGGTTGGTGAGCTTCCACGTGAAGTCCGCCGGCAGCACGACGACCCTGGCGATGGCGAGGGTGTCGGCCTGGAGCGGCACCGGATCGAGCAGAGGCTCGTTGGGGTCTTCGGCCTCCTCGGGCACGGTCAGCACGAAGGCCGGCGTCTTGCGCTTGGGGTCGGACAGGAACTCTGCCAGTTCGGCGGCGGCGTACTCGGAAGCAATGACCCACGGCTCCTTCTCGGTCTTGCTGCCCCCTTGTTGCAAGCCGCACTCGCCAATCACGTGCTCCATGAACTTGGGCACGGTCGGCTGGATCCGGAGCTTCAGTTCATCGGACTTTATGAGGCTGCGCACGCTGAACAGCGGGTCCGTGTCCCGACGCTCCCTGATCGCCACCTCGGTTGTCCACTCGCGTTCCGCCCCGCCCGGATCGGGCCCTGTGTACCGTAGCGCCCAGGTATCCTGCTGTTCCTCTTCGGCGCGTACGGCCGTGAAGGATCGGTCTCCTGCCTGGTGATCGAATGCGCGTCCCTTCCAGGCCTCTTCGGGCAGGTCTGCCTCCGACTCGTTCTCCAGCCACTCGAGCATGATCTCGCGTGCTACGTCGACTTTCTCGAGGCTCGCGGAGATCCGCAGGATCTCCCGAAGACGACCTGTCTGCCGCACTCGGCTGCTATCGTAACTCGGTCCATCTTGAGTCATTATGTCTTCACCTGTTATGACCTGCCGAAGCAGGGTTCTCGCCGGGTGACGGTACTTGCCGCTAGTGCCGGGCGTACCCGACGACGCCCGACGGCCTGTGGCCCGCGCTGTCGTGGCGCTCCGGCTGTTCCTCCCGAAATTGGGCAATCACCCGCCGCGCCAGCGCTGGAACCACCTCGTGACCCGCTACAGAGACTCCGTATCCGTAGTGCCAGTTTCCAAGACTATGGAATCAAGGTCCTAAGGATATCACGGTGCCGAGCGCAAACCAGGGATTCTCAATTTAGCCTTTTTGGGGCTCGCAAGCCGCCGAGTGGCCTGCA
>CAYWUV010000244.1:0-5033 GCA_964461235.1 uncultured Bryobacterales bacterium
ATAGAGCAACGGCCTTCTAAGCCGTGGGTCAGGGGTTCGAATCCCTTCTGGCGCGCCAGAGTTTCGAGAGCAGAGGTGTTCTGGTGAGTGTAGCTCAATTGGTTAGAGCACTGGACTGTGGCTCCAGGGGTTGAGGGTTCAAGTCCCTTCACTCACCCCAATCCTTCACTCGCCAATCACGTGTGGGCCGCTAGCTCAGTTGGTAGAGCAGCTGACTCTTAATCAGCGGGTCCGGAGTTCGAGTCTCCGGCGGCCCACTCCTCCCTCCCCACAACGGTACGCTACCCTTACAGAGGGTTTGGACCGCCACGCGTAGCGCGTACGCTTTAACCAGCCTCGATGAGCGATTGGAGCGGGGCGCCTTTGTGTCGGCGTGACAGGCCACGGTCCGCGCGACAATCCAGGTGCCAGGAGTCTGTACGGCGTGTAGGGGCGGGTTTCCAAACCCGCCCACGCGAACGCGGCACGGGGATTGCGTAAAATCTCTCTATTGAGCAATGCTTGTATTGGTTGACTATGATAATCTGGATTTGATGGCGCGGCGCCGCGGTGTGCGCGAAGTGGTTACACGTATTCTCGACACCCTTGGCGCCAGGCACTTGAGTGGGGAACGGCGAGTAGAGTGCCGCCTTTATGGCGGTTGGTTCGATGGCACGACCATGTCAAGGATCGCCCAGCGGATCGCGTCGGAACTCCGACGGCAGTTCCCGCTTCGAATGGCGGTGGCAGGACCGGCCAGGAGCAAAGACCGAACGATGCTCGTTCACGCCGAACTGGCACGTACCCTTATGTGCGACCCGTCGGTAACGATTACCCATACCTATCGGCAACGGTCACTGCCACCACGTCTCGAGTGCGCCACGACGCCGTTTGCCGACTGTCTCGTGCCAACGAGGTGTCCCATTGCAAACATCTCCTCTTTTATGCGCGACGGCCGGTGTCTGGTAGACGCCTGCCGCGTCGCGCCAGAATCGATCCTCACGCGACCCGAACAGAAGCTCGTGGATTCGATGCTTGTGGTGGATCTGGTCCACTTGGCACAGCAAGCCAGGAGTCCGCTTGCTGTCGTTTCAGCCGACGGCGATCTCTGGCCGGGCATCCGCTACGCGCTGCTTCGGGGAGCCCGCATCCTTCACGTCATGCCACGTCATGGACGTTCCCCGGTGGATCCATACCAGAAATTGGCGACGATGACGTATTCGCCAGTTGTAATGTAAAAGGACCGGATCATGCAGTTTCAAGAATTTCACCGCGTGGTGACGTGTTTTGCCGATCGAGTCGATGACGTCGCCACCAGCGGCGGCGAATTGCTCGTGCAGATACGAGATGAGACCATCACGGCAAAGCTGTCCAATCGACCCGATGGATTGATGGTCGAAGAGAACGGTGATCACCTCTCTGCCGAGCGGTGGATTGTGACTCGGTTGGCAAGAATGCCCCTGCTGGCGGACCGAATCCTTTCGTACGTGCGCCCTCCGGAATACTTCGTCCGAACCTCCGGTTCGCTCGTTGACCAACCGGACCGCAATGCGTCCGCCGATGGATTGAACATGCCGGACGTCTCAAGGGCGGCGATTGAGAATCTGGCCCGACGTCCTGGTGGGACAACGTCCGTCCTTTACCTGACGTCGGACGCGGGAGAAGGCAAGACGACACTGATCGACTACCTGGCTGTCCAGCAGGCGAAGGAATACAAGGCAAAGAACACGGACTGGCTGCTTGTGCCAATCCCTTTGGGTGGCCGTGCCTTTCTGCGATTCGACGACGTGGTGGTCTCGTCCTTGGTGAACAAGCTGCGTTTCCAACTTCTGTATTACGATGCGTTTCTGGAGCTTGTCCGGTTGGGGGTGCTGGTCCCGGCATTCGACGGCTTCGAGGAAATGATCATCGAAGGTTCATCGGGAGAGGCAATATCGGCGCTCGGCAATCTGCTCAAGCAACTGCGATCAGCGGGGAGCGTTCTCGTCTCGGCACGCAGGGCACTGTTCGACAACCCCGGGTTCGGATCCCGAACGCGGCTGTTCGATGCGATTGCCGGCGACGAACAAGTTGCGTTCGCTCATTTGTCGTTGGACCGCTGGAATCGTGACGCCTTCACACAATATTCGGAAGAACGAGGTGTAACAGATCCGTCGCGCTTGTTTGACGAGGTCTCAAGCAGACTCGGCCAGGAACATCCCGTGTTGACTCGCGCGGTCCTGATCAGGCGACTTGTGGATATCGCGACCGAGGAGGACGACATTTCCGCTTTGCTGGACCGGCTCGGGAAGGACTCTCAGGACTACTTCCATGACTTCGTCGCCTGTATCGTCGAACGTGAAGCCAACCTGAAATGGCTGGACAAATCAGGTGACCCGCCGAGTTCGCTGTTGACCGCCGCCGAGCACCACGAACTTTTGTCGCTTCTGGCTCAGGAGATGTGGATTGGGGCGACGGACGAGCTTGGGATGGACGTCGTTTCTCTCCTCGTGGAAATGTTCGCCAGCCAGAAAGGCAAGAGTCCTGCCGTCGAGCGACAGATTGGTGAGCGGATCCGGCAACATTCGCTTCTTGATCCCACACGTCCCGGCCGCATGGCTTTCGACCATGAGGACTTCTCTGTATTTTACTTGGGACAAGCACTGGGCAGAGCCCTCATTGCCAATGATGCAGGCGACGTGAGAATGATTCTCGATAAAGCTGCGCTTCCGGTCGACGCAGTGGCTGAGGCTTGTAGCTACGTTCGTCGATCGGAATCGGGTTTCCGGCAACCGTTGGAATTGCTCCAGACCCTCGCCAATGGCGAACTGCCAGCGTCCTTCGTCCGGGAAAACTGCGGCGCTTTGACTCTGACGCTGCTCGATGGAGCAGAGGGAACCCATAAGATGCAAAACATGAGCTTCCCTCCCGATGCCTTGCATGGCCGCAGGTTGATTGGGCTCACCATTTCCGCCTCGTACTTCCAGGCGACCACCTTGGCAGATACGACACTGCACCGTTGTCGATTCGTCGATTGTCACTTCGAGAGGATCGACCTCAACGACATCGGTGGGGTGTTCGAATCCGGATTGGAACCGGTTTATGTGGACAGCATCGTCAAAGAACGGGGCGATGATCAAGTTGCGATCTTCGATCCAAACCGTATTGCTTGCGAATTGAGCGCCAAGGGTTTCGATGTTGCACCTGCCGAACCCGACACCGCAAGGGTTGTGGATTTGGTGAATGGCTTCCCTGACGACGACTTGCGACTCACGCAACGTTTCGTACGGTTGTTCTTGCGCGCGACTGCCGTAAACGAGGGGACGGTGCGGGCTCACCTCGGCGTGAATGCCAATCACTTCTTCAAGGAACTGCTGCCACGGTTGACGGAAGCCGGTGTCGTTCTGGACGTTCCATATAAGGGTGGTGGTAAGCAAAAGCGCATGCGGCTGGCGACGCCCATGGCGCGCATCGAGAAAGCTGTGGGGACAGCCAACGGAATGTTCGACCGTTTCGTTGACGACTTGACCGCCTAGTGTGGTGTCTGGTTAATTCGCAGCATAATCTGCGGGTCTTTTCTGCGTGGACTTCGAGTTTTTAGCTTATTTATCAATAGGTTAGTGAATATTCTGTTTACGCCGTAATCGGTATGCAACCTCATTCGATCAAGATCTGGTCTTGGCAAGCGTACTAAAGTCGCCCAAATCATCAAGCGAGCCGTCGACGCATTCAAACCCGCGGAGCGCGAACGGGTTGTTCGGGATGGCGATATCACGGGCTTCGGCGCTCGTGTTCACCCCAGGGGCCGGAAGGTCTACATCGTCAAGTACCGTCACGAGGGGCGCGCGTCAAGGCCACCATCGGACCCCACGGCCGCGAGCGCGCGCGGGGAAGATCGTCACCCTCGCCCCGCACGTCGGGCCGTGCCGATGCTGTCTTTCCCGCGCCGGGCTCCGGCGCGAAAGCGCGGGCGAGAACACGAAGGCGCCGCTCACGTCGTCGTGGTCAAGCAGGGCATGGATGGAGAGCGGTCCGCCCAGCGAGAATCCTCCGACGAAGACCGCGCCCGAGTCCTCCTTGAGCGTCTTCACCCCGAACCGGGCCGCGGCCAGTCAGTCGCCGCGCGTGACCGTGAGGAGGTCCCCCGCCCGTGCCCTGTGTCCGGGCAGGAGCATCACCCGGACCAGGAAACAGCGCGCCGCGAACGCCCCGGCCAGGTCGCGCATGGCGAGCGGCAAGTCCGCCAGGCCGTGCAGAAGGACGATGCCCCGGCGCGGCCGGGCGCTCTCCGCCTGTGCGCAGCCATCGGCGGGCGGGAGTTCGAAGGGCGTGGCCGCGGCCAGCTCCGTTCCCTTCCGGCGCGGGTCCACGTACATCTTGTAGCGCCCGATCCTGTCGCGCGTCTGCGTGAGATAGTCGTCGAAATCGCGAAAACGGCCAGGATCGAACGGCAGGCCCTCCCCTGAAGGCTGAAGCCGCGCATCGCCGGCGTTGGGGGTCGGGGGGAGCGCATCGACCGGGAAGGACCAGGCGATGGTCACGAGCGCAACCGCGGCCAGCAGGACGGCCGCAACGGCCCTCACTCTCACATCCTTCAACCACCGCGGTTCCCGGCTTCCCGCCATGCCGGAGAAGGGGTCCGTGAAGGCCATTCGCTCGAACAGGAAGGGTTGCTGGAAGGTCTCGGCAGCCGCCACCGCGAAGGACGGTCGGGCTGTACCTGCGTCAAGCTCGCCTTGACAATGGTGTCGGAGGCTGGAGATGCCGCTCCAGCCTCCTCTTTCAGCCGTGATCGCTTGACGTGCCTCTGATCTCTCCGACGAGCACTTCTTCAACACCCCCAACACTTGCAACCGGCACCGAGCGCCCGGTCGGAAGACACATCGATCAACGGCAGCCCGAAAAGACTGTAATTGCACTACGGGTGCATAACGATAACGTGTGCGATTGACCCGAGAGAGTGTTTTATGGCGCTCCGAGGGTGCGTCTTGACGGGATTCCGCTGGATACTGGTGGACGAGTGTCAATGGCAACCGAAAACTGCTCATTTTTGGCAATCGAAAACTGCACACTTC
>CAYWUV010000245.1:0-5020 GCA_964461235.1 uncultured Bryobacterales bacterium
TGATCGACATGGTCGGCAACATCCGGGTCGGGGACGCCGAATCCCGCTCGAAGGATGTGCTGGGCCGGGTCTACGAGTACTTCCTCTCGCAGTTCGCCGATGCCGAGGGCAAGCGTGGCGGAGAGTTCTACACCCCGCGCTGCGTCGTCAGGCTGCTGGTCGAGATGATCGAGCCCTATCGGGGACGGGTCTACGATCCCTGCTGCGGCTCCTCGGGCATGTTCGTGCAGTCGGTCGAGTTCATCCGCGCCCACGCCACCGGCAACGCCAACGGCGGGAGGGCGCGCGGCGACATCTCGATCTACGGGCAGGAGTCGAACTACACGACGTGGCGGCTCGCGAAGATGAACCTCGCGATACGGGGGATCGGGGGTCAGATCGCCCACGGCGACAGCTTCCACAACGACCGCCACCCGGACCTGAAGGCGGACTTCATCCTCGCCAACCCCCCGTTCAACGTCTCGGATTGGGGGGGCGAACGGCTGGCGTCCGACAAGCGCTGGCGCTACGGCGTGCCCCCGGAGGGCAATGCGAACTTCGCTTGGGTGCAGCACATGGTCCATCATCTCGCGCCGAGGGGCGTGGCGGGGTTTGTGCTGGCCAACGGCTCGATGTCGGCAAACCAGTCCGGCGAAGGCGAGATCCGGAAGAACCTGATCGAAGCCGAACTCGTGGATTGCATGATCGCCCTGCCCGGCCAGCTTTTCTACTCGACCCAGATTCCCGCCTGCCTGTGGTTCCTTGCGCGCCGCCGCGAGCGGCGGGGCGAGATACTGTTCATCGACGTGAGGAAGCTCGGCAGGATGGTGGACCGGACGCACCGGGAACTGACCGGCGAGGAAATCGCCCGTATCGCGGACACCTACCACTCGTGGCGGGGCACCGAGGAGAGGAATGGCTACGCCGACGTGCCCGGCTTCTGCAAGAGCGCGTCCCTGGATGAGGTACGAAGGCACGGTCATGTGCTGACGCCGGGTCGCTACGTCGGCGTGGAGCCGCAAGAGGACGACGGAGAACCCTTCGAGAAGAAGATGGAACGGTTGGTTGCCGAATTGCGCGGGCAGCAGGCCGAAGGCGCTCGGCTCGACGCCGCGATTGCGAAGAACCTTGAGGCCTTAGGGTTTCCGGTGGGGACTCGCACGGAGGTTTAGGGACGAGGATGACACTCCAGTACGACAGCCTCCGGAAATCGCTCAATGCCCTCGCTGACGTTGCCGCCGCCAGCGGAAACGACCAGCGGATGGGGCAGTTGACCGACATTGAGCGAGTCGCGATCCGCGCTGGGGTCGTCCAGCACTTCGAGATCACCTATGAACTTTGCTGGAAGCTCATCGCCCGCTGGCTGAACGCGAACATTAGTCCGGGCATTGCGGATGGCGTGACGAGGCGTCAGCTCTTCCGCCACGCGGCCGAGAACCACCTGATCAACGATGTCGAGAGATGGATGCAGCACCATGAAGGGCGGAACGCCACCTCCCACATCTATGATTTCGACAAGGCTGAGGCGGTCTACCGGGCCACGGTGGATTTCGTGCACGATGCCCGTGCCCTTCTCCGTGCCCTAGAGGCCCGGAATGATTGACATGGCTCCTTCCAACCGTCTGGCATGAGTGTACGTCTCCCCGACGTTGACCTGCGGCCCGATCATTGGGCCATCGTCCGTGACGCCCTGCGCCGACATGTGCCGGATCGCGAGGTGTTCGCGTTTGGATCACGTGCGACTTGGACCGCGAAGGACTACTCCGATCTCGATCTCGCCATCATGGGCGAGGAACCGCTGCCTCTGGGCACTGCCGCGGCTCTGTCCGAGGCCCTTGGCGACTCAGACCTACCGTTCAGGGTCGATGTCGTGAATTGGGCGAGAATTGACGATGGCTTCCGTAGAATCATCCGACGAAATGGCGTGTCGGTGCAGGTTCCATCTGGCGGTCAGGTGCCGCGTATGCCCGCGCAGGGCACTTCGTCAAGCAATGGAGATTGGGTGAGCCGCCGAATAGGGGACCTCGGGAGAATAGTCGGCGGCGGGACCCCCTCGACGAAGGAGCCCGCGTATTTCGGCGGCGATGTTCCATGGCTGACCCCGCGCGATCTTTCTGGAAGCCACGAGCGACTTATCCGACGAGGGGCTCGAAACCTCTCGCGAAAGGGCTTGGCGAACTCATCCGCAAAACTCCTACCTCCTAGGACGGTGCTCCTTTCGACTCGCGCACCGGTCGGCTATGTGGCGATAGCCGCGAATCCCATCGCTACGAACCAAGGGTTCCGTAACGTCATCGTCAAGCCCGAGCACGACCCCGGGTTTCTCTACTACTGGCTGAAGGCCAATACTCACGAATTGGAACGGCATGCGACGGGTTCGACGTTCAAGGAGCTCTCAGGATCGGCTCTGAAGGGGATATCGATACGTCTGCCCAACAGACTCTCTGAGCAACGCGCCATCGCCCACGTCCTCGGCACGTTGGACGACAAGATCGAGTTGAACCGGCGGATGAACGAGACGCTGGAGGCGATGGCGCGGGCGCTGTTCAGGTCCTGGTTCGTCGATTTCGATCCGGTGCGGGCGAAGATGGAGGGCCGAGACACGGGCCTGCCCGACAATCTCGCCGACCTGTGCCCCGACCGCTTGGTGGATTCCGAGATGGGGGACATCCCGGAGGGGTGGGACGCAGCGAGTCTCGGCGATGTGGCAGCCTTGAGACGGAAGGGAGCCGACCCGGCGAGCGAGGCGAGCGATACTCCCTACATTGGGTTGGCGGACATGCCTCGCGGATCTATCGCTCTGACTGCCTGGGGTGAAATCGGCAGTGCATCCAGCAGGAAATCTGCCTTCAAAGCCGGGGATATCCTGTTCGGAAAGCTCCGACCGTACTTCCACAAGGTCGGCATCGCGCCTGTGGATGGCCTCTGCTCCACAGATATCGTTGTGTTGAGTGCGCGGGAGCCGAGGTGGTCCTCCTTTGTCCTCGCCTGCGTCTCGTCGTCCGCGTTCGTTGCCCACACCAGCCAGACGGCGACGGGAACGAAGATGCCTCGAACGAGTTGGCAAGCCATGAGCGGATACCAACTGTGTCGGCCCACCGATGCCATAGCCTCAGAGTTTCAGCGAATCGTTTCACCGATGCTGGGGCGGATCGTTGGAAACGTCCACGAGTCCCGCACCCTCGCCACGCTCCGTGACACCCTCCTACCCAAGCTCATTTCAGGGGCGATCCGCGTACCGGATGCCGAGCGGGCCGTGGAGTCGCTCACGTGACTCCTACGACGCCGTCCACCTTCACCGAATCGGAGGTCGAAGCCGCCGCGCTGGAATGGCTTGAAGGCCTCGGGTGGAAGGTGGCCCACGGTCCCGACATTGCCCCGCATGCGGAAGGGGCGGAACGGGCGGACTACACCGAAGTCGTTCTGGAGAACCAGCTACGCGACGCCTTGGACCGGCTGAACCCCGGACTGCCCGCCGAGGCCTTGGACGATGCGTTCCGCAAAGTCACTCGCCCCGAAGGCTCGACTCTGGAAGCCCGCAACCGTGCGTTCCACCGCCTGCTCGTGGATGGCGTGACGGTCGAGTACCGGACCGCCAAGGGCGCTGTGCGCGGCGCGCAGGTCTCCGTCCTCGACTACGGGAACCCCGCGAACAACGACTGGCTGGCGGTAAACCAGTTCACCGTCGTCGAAGGCGAGCACGAGCGTCGGCCGGATGTCGTGCTGTTCGTCAACGGTCTTCCGCTGGGCTTGATCGAACTCAAGAACCCGGCGGACGAGAAGGCCACGGTGTGGACGGCCTGGACGCAGATTCAGACCTATAAGGCCGAACTCTCGGATCTGTTCGCCCTGAACGCTGTGCTGATCGCTTCGGATGGCGTCAAGGCGCGCATGGGCACCCTCACCGCCGGGCGCGAGTGGTTCAAGCCGTGGCGCACGATCACGGGGGAGGCGCTCGCCGGTCCGCACCTTCCCCAGTTACGGGTGATGCTCGAAGGGATGTGCGAACGCGAGCGGTTCCTGTCGTTGGTCCGAGACTTCATCGTGTTCGAAGACGATGGCAGCGGCAAGCTGGCCAAGAAGATGGCCGGATATCACCAATTCCACGCGGTGGAGACGGCGGTGCTGGAGACCCTGCGCGCGGCGGCGCTGCGGCAGGAACTGAGGTGGGTCGCCGAGCCGGGGGGCCGGTACGAGAACGGCAGACAAGCGGGCGGTGGTCCGGGCGACCGGCGCATCGGAGTCGTCTGGCACACCCAGGGCTCGGGGAAGAGCCTGACCATGGCCTTCTACGCCGGGCGGATCGCCCGCGAGCCGATGATGGAGAACCCGACTATCGTGGTCCTGACGGACCGTAACGACCTCGACGACCAACTCTTCGGCACGTTCTCCCGCTGCCAGGATCTCCTCGGGCAACCGCCGACCCAAGCCGAGAACCGAGCCGACCTGCGCGCCAAGCTAACCGTCGAGTCGGGCGGCGTAGTGTTCACCACCATCCAGAAGTTCTTTCCCGAGGAGAAGGGCGACCGGATGCCCGAGTTGTCCAAGCGCCGCAACATCGTGGTGATCGCCGATGAAGCGCACCGCAGCCAATACGACTTCATCGACGGCTACGCCCGCCACATGCGCGACGCGCTCCCCAACGCCTCGTTCATCGGCTTCACCGGCACCCCAATCGAACTGGAGGACGCCAACACCAGAGCCGTGTTCGGCGACTACATCAGCGTCTACGACATCGAGCGGGCGGTCGAGGACAAGGCCACCGTGCCGATCTACTACGAGAGCCGACTCGCGAGGTTGGCGCTGGACGAGGCCGAACGACCGAAGATCGATCCCGACTTTGAGGAGGCGACCGAGGGCGAGGAGGTCGAGCGCAAGGAGAAGCTCAAGACCAAGTGGGCTCAACTCGAAGCGGTCGTCGGAGCCCCGCACCGCCTCAAGCTCATCGCCCTGGATATCGTCTCACACTTCGAACGGCGGCTCGAAGCCATCGACGGCAAGGCGATGATCGTCTGCATGAGCCGCCGCATCTGCATCGACC
>CAYWUV010000246.1:0-4998 GCA_964461235.1 uncultured Bryobacterales bacterium
CGCCCCAGCCCCCGATCGACGACCCCCTGGCCGCGCTCGAACCGCTGCAGTTGCGGCTCGTCCACGACCGCGACGAGGCCGCCCTGTGGAACGAGTTCCTCGCCCGCTACCATCCGCTCGGCTACCGCCAGCCGATCGGCTCCCACCTGCGCTACTTCCTCCACGACCGGGACGGGCGCCGGCTGGGCTGCCTGCTGTACGACTTCGCCGCCCGCTACCTGCCCGTCCGGGACCGCTGGATCGGCTGGCAGGACCGGCCCCACCGGCCGCTGGAGCGGCTGGTGCGGCAAGCTCGCTTCCTGCTGCTTCCCTGGGTGCGCGTGAAATGCCTGGCCTCGAAGGCCCTGGGGCTGAGCCTGCGCCAGCTGGCCGCGGACTGGCAGCGGGTCCATGGAATCCGGCCCGTGCTGGCGGAGACCTATGTCAGCGACGCGCACAAGGGCACCTGCTACCGGGCCTCGAACTGGCTCTACCTGGGACAGACCCAGGCGCGCGGTGCGTGGGGCGGGGCACCCGCCAAGACGCCCAAGGCAGTCTTCGTGTATCCGTTGGAGCGGGACTGGCAAGCGGTCCTGCTCGGACCCCAGCGCCCTGCGCGCTCGCGCTGAACGCCGGCCTCCTCGGGCCTCCCGAGCCTCGCCTCAGCCGAACTCTTGCGCCCCGAAACCTGAATGCTTACAGTTGAAGGTCTTGACCGATCCGTGTTGTCGCCGTTGTCTTCCCGAACCGACTGGGATGATTCAACAAGGGGGTTGGCATTTTGGGTTCGACAGCTGATCAACCTCACGCCGATATGACCAGGCAACAGATGTTGATTCATTCCAAGAAAAATCGTCATCCACGACAAGAGCAGATTTCAAATCAGATCGCTTGTCGACCGCAAGAACTCGATAATTCAATTGGGAACTGTCCCCGAGGGGTTGATTGGAGACACCATTGGCCACTGCGATCCGCGAGTCGCCATTATCGAGGTCATGTTTCCCGCGACCGTTCAAGGCCCGCCGCCACAGGGCAGACCGTTCGCGAAGGAGTGAGGAAGCTTGGGATATCTCGATTCGCGTGAGCCCTGAATCGGAAGCGCATTCGCTGTCGGGACCCGCTGGAACGGCTGGCTTGGCTGACGTCAGGCCAGGCCAGGCGTCTGCTTATAGCAAAGCCGACCGAACGCCAGAAGGCCCAGCGCGAGCTTGACCATATCGAGGCCCGTGTATGTATGGTGCAGGGTCCAGAAAGTGCTCCGGACATCCGGGATGGTGCCCTCGGCCGAGAAATCCATGAGTCGTCCGAGGCGGATGGTCTCAGGAACGACGTACGCCGCCAGGACAAGCACAATGAGAAGCATGATTCCGCTCGCGTACCGGACAAGCGGTCCGCTTGGACGAGCCCACGCAAGCAGGCAAACGGCTACCGACAAGGGGATCTGTACCCAACCCCATCCGCGGAAGAAGAGCCGGTTCACCTCGGAGGCCTGGTGCCTGAGAATGAGCCGGAGATTCTCGTCCGAAAGGTCGCCGACCGCCTCGCGAAGTCCGTCAACGTCGGACGACTGCGCGCCCGTCGCGACCGCAAAATTCTGAACAGCGGTCTGCCACATGAAAACGGTGGCGGAACACCACACTCCCAGCAGGAAGCACAGGACCAGGGAACGCCGCGTCATGAGCCGGGAGGAACGTATTCCGGGGGTGGGGCGGCTCCATCACCGAAAAAGTAGGCCTCCATCTGACTGATGATCAGTTCCTGAGCCTGCAGCGTGGCTGGGTTCAGGCGGTATTCATTGATAATCATTTTCAGATGCTCGGCCCACTGCGCCCAAGCCACCTTGGAGACGTTGTCGTAGATTCTCCGGCCCAAATCGGAGTCGAACGGAACCTCGTCAAGCCCCGGGAGACGCTTTTGAAGCTTGACGCACTCAACCAGCCGCTCCGCCATGATGACTACCATTGTAGAACTCGCCGGCCAACCGGCCCTGAGGGGAGCGGATCATGATCCGAACCAGGTTTGAGGTCACCATCGCGGGAGCGACGTTCGCACTGCAAACGGGAGACATCACCAAGGTCAGGGCGGATGCGATCGGCAATGCCGCCAATTCCGAACTAGTTGGGGGCGGCGGCGTCGACGGAGCGATCCATCGTGCCGGCGGACCATCCATCATGCGGGAACTGGACACGATACGAGCCAGAATCGGGGGTTGCCCACCCGGAAAAGCGGTGGCTACCCGTGCCGGAAACTTGCCAGCACGGTGGGTCTTCCATGCAGTCGGGCCACGATACAAGGGCGGTGACAACGGAGAGGCCATCGCACTCGCTGTCTGCTACCGTGAATGCCTCGCTCTCGCAGACGAGCACGGGGCCGTGTCGCTCACGCTGCCCGCAATCAGTACAGGAGTTTACGGGTATCCACTGGAGGAAGCGGCCGACATTGCCGTCCGTACGACAACCGGAATCCTTGCTGCGGGCGGCACGAAGGTCCGAGAGGTAACTTTCGTACTCTTCGGAGAACCGGTATTCCACGCGTTTGCCGTCGCGACACTCCAAGTCCTTCCCCGAGTTGGATGAAGGCAAGGGTAAGCGCTCAGCTGTCGGGGCGCAGGGGTCGGCTGAGCCAATGGTCGGGATGCCCGGTTAGGGAGGCAACTAGCGGGAGCGCGCAGGGTGTTGGGGTCCGAGCAGGACGGCCTGCAAGGCCCGCTGCAGCGGATACACGAAGACCGCCTTGGGGTCTTGGCGGGTGCCCCGTCCCACGCACCGTGCACCTGGGCCTGTCCCGGATAGTGCCAGGTCGGAGCCCGATAGCAGGTTCCCTTGTGTGCGTCGCTGACATCGGTTTCCACCAGAACGGGTCGCACGCCATGGACCCTGTGCCAGTCCGCAGCCAGCTGGCGCAGGCTCAGGCCCAGGGGCTTCAACGCCAGACATTGGACGCGCACCTAGAGAAGCAGTAGCGTGTTCCAACCGCGAATGATCCACGGCGGAACGGCGCGGGAGCGGAACTGGCCTCGACCACTTTCTGCACCCAACGCGTGCCCCGCCGCCAGATCGCCGACATCCAGGAGATCGTCACCAGTCTGCCTTCATCGTCGAGTCCAACCACTACCGCTGGGCGCGCCTGCTGAAAGCCCTGCTGCAGGAGGCCTGCCGCAAGGTCAATCGCAGCCCGAGCAAGGTCTTGAGCGCCGCCGCCTGCCAGGCCCTGCGCAAGCGCTACCGCACCATCCTGACCCAAGGCCGCAAGGAATTGCCCGTGATCCCACCCCGCCGCCCGGGCCAGCGCGGACGGATCGCCAAATCCGATGCCCACAACCTGCACGAACGGCTGGCCAAGCACGAAGAGTCCGTGCTGCGCTTCCTGCACGACCCCCATGTCAGTTTCACGAACAATGCCGGGGAGCGCGGACTACGCATGTCCAAAGTGAAGATGAAGGTGTCGGGCTGCTTCCGCACGCAAGTCTACGGTGAGGCTTATGCCCGCATCTCCAGCTACCTGCAGTCGATGGCCGCGCTCGGCTACAACCCTCTCGTCGCCATCCGAATCGCGCTGACCGGCCACGCTGCCGACACGGTCAAGGAACACAAGGGCCCGCCCCTGACAGAGGCCTGAGTAGTTAGTGGTTGCGACAGAACTCGCATCTTGTTGGTCGCAGGATAGTTATGTCCAGATCCCCGGAGCGAATATTTGATTGGCAGACGGGGGTTTGCCGGGAATCCAACCGGTTCGGACGGATTCGTGCAAACATTCGCAGATCCTAACTCAGCAGTCAGCCAAGCACGAATACTACATGTTGTATGGTCGATCCGCCATGAGGACATTATATAGTGTTCCTACGGTTTCCGGCTCAGAATCCGGGGGTTTTGTCGCAGGCACTAGTTACGATTGCCGGCACTATTGATGTAGATTGCTTCGGCCTTGACTACAGATCAGACTCCTTGATTCGTGCCACCTTCATGAGGTGCCTCTGCAGGCCGCCCTTGAGATCGCCGTCCCCGTGGACCGGCACTGAGATTCGGGCCGGGATGCCCGCTTTTGTGTAGATGCGATGGCTGCCCTTGATCCGCCTCAAACGCCAGCCCGGAGACTGGAGAATCCGGCAGAACTCTCTGCCAGTGACGGTCTTCACACCGCAATCTCAATTAATCGGTCCGTGCCGGACAGGGGAACCTCCTGATTCTCAACCGACATACAACCTTCGACTGCTTCGTAGATGTTGCTCAGCAGATCTTCGAAGGTGTCGCCCTGCGTTGCACATCCAGGAATGGCTGGCACCTCCGCCCAAAATCCGCCTTCTTCTGCCTCGCGAATCACAACCTTCAGCTTCATGGCTCCCTCCAGTCCGAAAGTACATTGTAGGCTCTAGATTGGCTCGGCCACCTCTCATGAATCTTGGTGTGCAACGGATGTCGACGGTCTTAGGCCACGATCGACTCCCCGCTGTGCGAGTTCCGGAAATTCTGGCCGGTTCGCCTGGTCCTGACAAGGCCCACACTTCCCTTTCCTCTCGTTCAGGGAGTCCCCGTTCGGACTCCCCTGGACAGGCAATGGCATTCACTTAGCGAAATTGACCGTTCACATTAGCGGATACAGGGGAATCCGGCCCGGCCGGGCCGGGTTTTCGCGACGTCAGGCTGCGGTCGGGGACGAAGCTGGCTTGGCGGGCCTCCATTTGCTGTCCGGCTTGTGAGAGACGCGCTCGTAGGAGCGGTTCGGACGCTTCCGGTGACGGCAGCCGGCGATGCTGTCGAGAATGGTGCTGACCGTCTCGCTGAGCGTCGCCGCATAGGCCAGCAACAGGCTCTCCATGTGCCGGCCGACCGTGCGCAGTCCGTTGCGGAAGTTCGCCTGCAGGGGCGGCTTGCCGGCCGTGGAGGCGAATCCGCCCTCGGACTGGTTCGTGACTGTAGAAATTCACATTATCTTGACCGAAAACGGCCATTTTTTCTCGAATTAAATTGTGGAGTCGGGGAGAAGCGCGCCAGCCGTAGCGCAAGGGAGTAGCGGTTGCCG
>CAYWUV010000247.1:0-4981 GCA_964461235.1 uncultured Bryobacterales bacterium
ACGACATGTTGCATAACCAATTGAATTTGTTCGATAATTTGACCGGACAATAGTGTAATCAGGGTAGATATTATGAAGAGGCAGCAGCACTGGACCTAGCGCGCTCTGGCCGCTCTCGGGAAATACGATCCGGGTTACACCCGACAAGTGAGCAGCAATCGCCGTCACTGCCGCAAACTGAAACCCACGCGACCGGAAACTACTCTCGTTGCTCCGGTGTCCGAGGACTTTGAATGGGATCTGAGTAAAATAACTGTCGGCGGTCTTCCGGCGTTGGCGATATTTCGCGACCCGGATGCAAAGGGCTTCATCCCTGTCCCCACTCAAGGCGGCCACGGCACGCGAGTCCAGGCCGTCGCTATAGGCGGTAGTGAAGGTCTTGTTGTTCGGGAAGCTTAACGCGCCTTGGCGCTCGCCAATCGGAGTTAGGTTTTCCGCCTGCACGAAAACCAGTTTCCAATCATCACCCGTGAGGTGCCGTAGCACGCTATGGAGGCTCTCTTGCACTTGACGTGCTTGCCAGGCTCCAAGGTCGGTGACCGGCATCGTCACGTGCAGGTTGCGACTCCAGCTCCGTCGGCGCTTCCATCGGCGGTCGGCAAACTCAATGGCCGCGCACAGCACCAACAGGTCGTAGTGCACCGGCAGGAAACCCTTTACGTCGAAGGTATCAAGAACAGCCGCGTCGAAGGAGATTTCTCGGTCGACGATAGCCGTCACCGCACCATTCGGGCTGGTGCCGTCAGGCATTTGGTCTTTCTCTATGACGTGCAGACACTTTGCTTCCGTTCGTGAATTCTTCAACTCGGTGTTCATTCGTCGGGGCCCTCATCCACGCCTATTTTCATTCGAGTAGCTTGCTTGAAGGCGCGTCCGTTGCCGGAGACCAGAGCTTCGCAGAGGTCCTTTGGTCTTATGGCGTCAAAGACCTCGTGGTTGCGTTCGATTCCTTTGCGATAATTCTCAGGGTTCATTTCGCCGAGGTCACGAGCGCGGATGCACTGCTCATCGAGTCGGTTCTTAGTGACATCGGTCCAGTCCGTAACGGTGCTCATGAGCGCCTGGTCCAGTGCCCTCTCAACAGGTATCTGATCTCGGAGGTTGGCGATCAGGTGCTTCTGGAGAGTGTCGCTAAGAGGCGATTTCGCATGGCCGTCGAAGATGGCCTCCACTGAGGAAACCAAGTCCAAGTCCAACTGGGCTCGCTGAGCGTGCCCTTTCAGTGCGCTCAGGAGTGGGCCAAGCGCCTTCAGGTCCATGTCGCCGAGCATGCTGTGGCATGCTTGGGCGGTGCGCTCTTCCAAGCTTGCAGCGTCGCTCACGAGGTCGTTGCCGTATTGCTTCCATTGGCTACTCAGGGCAGCATTTTTGAACGGTCCATCCATCGCCTCAACCTGCAATGTTGGTACAATACATGAATGTCCTGACAATGTCAAGGTACGTTGATTAAGGACTGACATATCATCAGGGGGCATTCAGGATCTGGCGCTGGTCACGCCGAAGTCCAACAGGGAGTCTGATGAGGTAGTCCTGGCATGCCGGAGGCGCTCATGCCGCCCTCTACTAGTGCCTCGTTGGGCAACAGCCCCTCATGTTCGGCGAACATGCAGAACGCCAAGCGGTTCACGAAATGTACCACCGCCTGTGGGTCGTGACTCCGGTGCCGTAGCGACTGCGCAAGTTCGGCGAATGTCGCCGCCCTGCGCTCCGTCACCGTCCGCCGCGTCCCCCCGGACGAAGCCGCTCCGGGTCCGACATCGCCCACTTCTAGCTAGTCCTCCGGCTACGGGCATCGTCGGCGGGGGTTTCGTCGGCGCGGATGTCGGCTAACGGGGTGTGGGCTCGGCAGCGTGCCTACGCCAGTGCCATCTCGCCGTAACCGGCGATGACAGTGAGCCCATTCCGCTCCTCAATGCGTGCTGCACGATCTAGACCTGCCCGGAGCGGTTGCGTGGGCACGCCGAAGACGGGCAGAGCTGCGGTCGAACAGGAAGTGAGGCCGAAGGGTAGCTGTGCCCGTCGGACATCACGCTAGTTGGACAGGGCATCGCGACACGGATAATATTCCTAACGAAAGCTGTAATCCATTGCGGAGCGTGTCACGGCAGGGCCGTTTCGCGCCAAACGAGCAAGGATGGCCAGATGGCCACCGCCACAGAAATACGCAACGAAAGCCTTGAACGAACGCTGGACCGGATCCGCGCGGACGCATCGTCCCCCTTCGACAGCGGACGCCGGTTCGAGCGGTTGATGAAGCAGTACTTTCGCGTCGACCCCGTGTACGCGGATCAGTTCTCCGATGTATGGCTCTGGTCCGAGTGGGCCACAGCACAACCGAGCTTCGCCGCGCAGGACCTTGGCATCGACCTCGTCGCCGCCATGCGCGACGGCGGATACTGCGCCATCCAGTGCAAGTTCCACGCCCCCGACAGCCGCATCACCAAGGCCGCTCTCGATTCTTTCATCGCTGCGTTAGATCGCGACCCGTTCACCCGGCGCATGGTGGTGGACACGGGCGCGGCATGGGGACCCAACGCCCAGCGCACCATCGACGCCCTGAAGCCGCCGTGCCAGGTGATGCGGTTCAACGACCTGGCAGACCGGCCCATCGCGTGGCCAGACCTGGATCGTGACGAACCCGAAGCACTGGAGTGGCGCGCTGACAAGTACGACCTGCGCCCGCACCAAAGAGCCGCCTTCGATGACGTGGTGCAAGGATTCGTTGACCACGACCGCGGTCGGCTCATCATGGCTTGTGGCAGTGGCAAGACCTTCACCGCGTTGCGCATCGCCGAGGCCGTGGCTGGCGTTGGTGGTCGGGTGCTTTACCTGGTTCCCTCCATCGCGCTGTTCCAGCAGGCCATGCGCGAATGGGCCGAGCAGCGCGCCCCCTTGCACCGCTACATCGGCATCTGCTCCGATGCGCGGGCTGGACGCCAGGATGAGGACGCCTCCTTCCTGGAACTGGAAATCCCCGTCACCACCGACCCCGTGGCGATCAGCGAGGCGCTCGGACACAAGTCGCCGCAGGTCGAACCACCACACTTCCGCATCGGCCAGCGCGCCATGCGTTTCGCTGACGACTCGCGGACGATTCTGATCGTAAACGAGCACCTCCGCCTGGAGGGCATTCCGCACGAGGCGCACGAATACTCCGTGAACGGGCGCACCCCACTGGAATGGTTCATCGACCGCTACCGCATCAACCGTGACCGGGAGAGCGGCATCATTAACGACCCCAACGGCTGGTTTGACGATCCGCGCGACCTCATCACGGCCATTCGTCGCATCGTGCACGTCAGCGTGGAAACCGTCCATATCGTCGCAAGGCTCCCTGACCCCTTCACTGGAGAGGACTGCGATCTTGACGGTGGACCGTCATGACAGCCGACGAGGTCAAGGCGATGGTGGCGTCCGGCGAATCCGAGACGCTGGAGTTCAAGAGCACAACCAAGTTGCGTCGCGAGGCCACCAGAACGGTCTGTGCGATGCTCAACCAGCGGGGCGGCCAAGTACTGTTCGGCGTCAATCCGAAGGGCCACGTGCACGGCCAGCAAGTCAGCGACCGGACCATCGAGGAACTGAGCGCTGAACTGCGACGCATCGAGCCACCGGCGTTTCCTTCTGTCGAGCGGATCCCGGTGACCACCGACCGGGCGGTCGTCACGGTCCGCGTGAGTCCCGGCGCCGCGAAACCCTATCGGTATCTCGGCGAAGCCTACCGGCGGGTGGGCAATGCCACTGTTGCCATGTCTGCGGAGGAATACAACCGCATACTCTTCGAACGCATGCACAGCGAACAGCGCTGGGAGAACCAACCTGCCGTAGGATGGACAGTGGAGGATCTCGATGAGGCCGAGATCCTTCGCGCCCTAGAAGAAGCCATTCGGCGGGGCCGACAAGATGATCCAAGGACCAGAGAACCAATGGACTTACTCCGTGGCGCGGGTCTTCTGGTGGATGGCGATCTGTCGCGGGCCGCGGTCGTGCTGTTCGGCAAGCGGGAACGCATCGAGGCCGATATGACCCAATGCCTAGTGCGAGTCGCTCGTTTCAAAGGACTCGACCGTAGCGGGTTCCTCGACAACCGCCGGTTTCGTGGGAACGCCTTCACGCTGCTGAGCGCAGCCGAACGTTTCCTGCGGGACAACAATCCTGTTACGAGCCGGTTCCAGGCTGACCGGTTCGCCCGAATCGACGAGCCCCTCTACCCGCCGTTGGCCGTCCGTGAGGCGTTGGCGAATGCGTTGTGCCACCGGGACTATTCCTTGGGCGGCGGATCAGTGGGTTTGGCCATCTATGACGACCGCCTGGAAGTCACGTCTTCGGGCACCCTCCATTTTGGCTTCACGCCCGCAATGCTGTTCGAGCCCCATGAATCCCTGCCCTGGAACCCTCTCATCGCCGACGCCTTCTACAAGCGCGGCATCATTGAGGTATGGGGGCGCGGCATTCACAAAATGTCAGAAGAGGCGGCTGCCGGGGGTCTGCCGCCACCGGAGATAGATGACGCGCGAGGATGCGTGACCGTACGTTTCCGACATGGCAAGCCCGAACCGCCACCGGTCCGCCTTACCGCCGATTTTCGTGGGCGTGGGGCTCAATCCATACCAGAGGAGGTTGCCGATCTTACAGAAACTCAACAGGCGATCTTTGCGCTACTAAACCAAAGCGGCCATGCCTTGGCGCTGCGTGAAATCAGCGCGCGGCTGGCAGAGCCGGATATCCGGCGACTGAGAGAAGAGTTGTCGTCCCTTAAAACGAAGGGATTGGTGGCGACCACAGGTCGTGGTCGAGGTGCTCGCTGGAAGCGATTGTAAGACCAGGATTCCGGCCAATTCCGGCCAATTCCGGCTTATTCCGGCTTATTCCGGCTTATTACAGGCCTACGGGCCTCAAAGGTTAAGGATGGCTGCATTTGTCTATGGTCAAGTCCGAGAAGTGCTGGATAATTCGGTAGGGGGCGCATTGGTTGAGGCGG
>CAYWUV010000248.1:0-4972 GCA_964461235.1 uncultured Bryobacterales bacterium
CTCCGCCAATCCCACCCGAACCATCCACGACCGCTACTTTTAGAATTCCTGGTTCCGGGAGAGAATGAATCATGCGTCGAAATCGGAGGTGCATGGTGAGAGTAAGGTCGTGCGTCTGTTCCAGCGCGATTGCCCTGGTCGTCTCGACGGGCTGCGGTCCGCAGCCCGCGACTGATGAAGCGACCTCGGACGCGATTGTCTTCAGCGGCGGGGTCCCAGCCGACCTTGCGGCGATCGACGAGGTGATCGCCGCTGGGCCGTTCGCAGCCGACTGGGACTCACTGGCCGGGAACGGTGTCGCGGACTGGTACCGAGACGCCAAGCTCGGCATCTTCATCCACTGGGGCGTTTATGCCGTTCCTGCGTTCGGTAACGAGTGGTACCCGCGGCGCATGTACCTCAATGAAGTCGACAGGCGTCGGAACGTCAACGTGTTCGAGCATCATCTGAAGACCTGGGGTCCCCACAAGACATTCGGATACAAGGACTTCGTTCCGATGTTCAAGGCCGAGAGCTACGACCCGGAAGCTTGGGCGGCGCTATTCGAGGAGGCAGGGGCACGATACGTCGTGCCCGTCGGCGAGCACCACGACGGCTTCCCGCTCTACGCCTCGAGCTACACCAAGTGGGACGCCTCCGAAATGGGGCCCAATCGCGACGTCATCGCCGACTTGGAAAAAGCAGTCCGTGCCCGCGGGATGAAGTTCGGTGTCAGCAGCCACCGCGCTTTCAACTACGGCTACTACGCTCGTGACGAGTCCTACGACACCGTCGACGAGGAGGGCTTCGGGCTCTACGGCGAGCCTCGCGAAGACCTCGAGTTCACCTCGGGGCAGAACTTCGACTGGTTCCCGCAGAGCGAGGCGTTCCGCGACGACTGGCTTGGGCGAACGGCCGAAATGGCGGAGAGGTTCAAGGCCGACCTGATCTGGTTCGACTTCGGCATCGGCCCCAGGCAGCAGGTTCCTACGTGGGACGTGAATCCCTATGCGCCGCACCTCAAGCGCTTCATGGCCTACTACTACAACCGCGCCCGGGCCTGGGGCAAGACGGGCGTGGTCAACTACAAGTTCGAGGCCATGCCCGAAAACGTTGCCGTGCTTGATCTCGAGCGGGCGCGGCTCGCCGGCATGCGCGACCTCTTCTGGCAGACCGACACCTCGGTCGCCTTTACCTCGTGGGGGTACGTGACGAATCACCGCTACAAGGACGTACGCATGATCCTGACGGAATTCGTCGACATCGTGGCCAAGAACGGCTGTCTCTTGCTCAATGTCGGCCCCATGGCGGACGGGACGATTCCCGAGAAAGAGGCCGAGATGCTGCGGGAGATCGGTGCATGGCTCAAGGTCAACGGCGAAGCCATCTATGGCTCACGCCCTTGGAAGATCTACGGCGAAGGACCCACCGAGACTGTGGAGGGGCACCTCAGCGAACATCGGAACAAGCCGATGGGGCCCGAGGACATTCGGTTCACCACGAAAGGCGATACGCTCTATGCGACCGCGCTGGGGCTGGCTGAGAGCGAGTGGACGATCGAGTCGCTGCGATCCGGGTCCGAACACCTAGAAGGGAGTACCGTTTCCCAGGTTCGCTTGCTCGGCCACGACGGAGATCTCCAATGGTCGCAGCGACCTGACTCGCTCGCGATCGGAAGTCCAGAATCGATCGACACCAAGCACGCGTACGTATTCGAAGTGACCTTGGACTAGGCCTGCCTCAACCTCCGAAGAGCGGTGAATCGAGCCGCTGAACGCCAGAACCCCGAAGGCCATAGTGCCGAAGTCGCCTTCCCCCATTGGCGCACTGTGGCACCGGTCGCCGGCCGCCGAGGACCTAGCGGAACTACCCCGGCATCGCTTCAGGAAGACGGTTGGGGCGGGCTGTGCGTGGCGGCTTCGAACCGGGGTCCCCGATGGATGGAAGGATCCGTCAGTGGGCCCGACCCGTGGTAGGCTGAGCCTCGCCAAAATCGAGAACGTCCGGTTCGTGACCAAGCCAAGCACACTAGCCCGTAAGCGGCCTGTAGTCCCCGTGGAGTACCCGTACTCGGATGGCATCGCCTTGGCCGAGAGCCCGCGGCACATGGCCGCCATTAACCACGCGTTTGTCGTACTGCAGCATTGGTTCACCCGCGCTGCCCGGGTGCATGTCGGGAGTTGCGAGAATCTGTTCTACGCCGAGGGTGACCCCGAAAAGAAGCTGGTTCCGGACCTGTTCGTGGTGCGGGGGCTGGCGGAGTTGCCCGAACCGTCGTACCGGGTGTGGGAGGTGGGCAAGGCGCCCGATTTCGTGCTGGAGGTGGCCTCGCCGTCGAACGAGCGACGCGACGTAGGGGAGAAGCAGGCCTTGTATGCCGCGATGGGGGTAGGGGAGTACTGGCGATTCAACCCGATCGGAGCGCTGATGTGGCCCCGCCAAGAGGGGGCGCGGCTGGAGGGTGGCCGACTCAGCAGACTGGCCTACGAGCCGCTGTCGGCGGGCGTGGACGGATCGATTTACAGCGAAACGCTAGGGCTGGAGTTGCGGGTGGGCGACAGGCGCGGTCAGGAGCACCTGCTCCGCTTCCGGGATCCGCAGACCGGCAAGGACCTGCTGACGTTTGAGGAATCGGAGCGGGGGCGGCTTGAGGAGCGCAGCCGCCGGCTTGAGGCCGAACGGGCGTTGAGTGCCGAGATCGTTGCGAGGCGGGATTCAGAGGCCGAAATCGCCCGCCTCAAGGCTCAGATTGAAGAGTTGGAGAGCGGGGTTGCGGAAGGTCGCACGAAAGAGCGGGAATAGGGCCGCTCCGCTCGAAGTGGCGCTTCAGGGAGCGAATCGGATCGGTTTCGGCGAACCGGGTCCATATGCCTTCCGGTCAGTCGCCGTACCGCATCAGCTGATTCCCATCGGCGTTCCCGTGAGGTCATGTTGGGCTTGGTGCTCCTGATGACCCCTGCCTCGAATCGAGGTGGCAGGCAGCTGATGGCAGCATTTTCGGCGGCTGGAACAACCCTCTGGCGAGGTTGGTCGCGACCGATCATGGCGACAAGATCCTTCCGGATCGGGAATCGAACCACCCCTGCACTCCAGAAGACTCTGGTTTAGGGCTAAGTGCCCATTCATCCGAATCGTTCCAACAGGGCTGGGTTTTCTCGGTCGAGGACTGGTGCCGATCCTTGGACGATCCTGCGAAGTGCAAGCGGACGAAGGACGAGGTGGCGGACTTGCAGGATCTGGACTGGAGCCCACACCGAAACTCAGTGTTCGTTCATGGCGCAGACCCATCAAGAAGCAATCCTGGTTGCCCCAGTGTTCACAGTTATTAAAGATTGTGCGATAAACTTTAATTGGCGACCGCTTTGTTTCAGAGAATTTAATGGGACTGTCCATCATGCACCGCGGGGAAATCGGAATCTACGACGTGACGGTCTTCGGACCTGAATCAGTTCGCGCCTTCGTGCCGAAGCCGCTCCCGCCCCAACCACCCCTGGTCCTGGGGGGCTCGGTGCAGCAGTTGTTGGAATCGGCGCTGCTGGCTCTGGGCCGGCTTGATGGCGTCTCAACTCTTCTGCCGGACGAGGCGATTTTTCTGTATACCTACGTGCGCAAGGAGGCGGTACTCTCGTCCCAGATCGAGGGCACTCAATCGTCGCTGTCAGATCTGCTGCTCTTTGAGCTCGAGCAGGCACCCGGAGTCCCATTGGATGACGTGCGTGAAGTCTCGAATTACGTCGCGGCCCTGCAGCATGGGCTACGTCGGCTGCGAGACGATTTTCCACTGTCAAATCGCCTAGTACGCGAGATTCACCGCCTGCTCCTGTCAAGCGGACGGGGCCATGAGAATATGCCCGGTGAGTTCCGCCGCTCACAAAACTGGATTGGCGGCACACGGCCAGGTACTGCCGTCTTCGTGCCGCCGCCGCACACTGCTGTACCGGACTGCATGGCAGAGCTTGAGAGGTTTCTCCATTCTGAGGACGATGGGCTGCCCACACTGCTGCGAGCAGGGCTCGCGCATGTGCAGTTCGAGACCATTCACCCGTTCCTCGACGGCAACGGTCGCCTTGGTCGGCTGCTCATAACACTCCTGCTATGCCACGCGGGTATTCTGCGCGAGCCGCTTCTGTACCTGAGTCTGTATTTCAAGCAACATCGCAGCGACTACTACGACCTGCTGAATCTAGTGCGCCGCACTGGGGACTGGGAGGCGTGGCTGACCTTTTTTCTCGAGGGAGTGAAGCAAACGGCCGAGGGTGCATCCTCCACCGCTCAACGTCTGTCTCGGATGTTCCAACAGGACCGAGACCGCATGCAAGCCACTAGTGGTCGACGGGCAGGTTCGGTACTCCGGGTACATGATGCCCTCACAAGGAGAGTGATCCTATCGCTGTCGGAGGCAACTCGCGAAACCGATCTCTCCTTTCCTACCACCGCTTCCGCCATGGACGTTCTGGTTAACCGCGGAATCGCCCGGGAGATCACCGGAAGAACCCGGAACCGAATGTTCGTTTACGATCGGTATCTTTCCATACTCAACGAAGGTACCGAAGCGCCTCTATGATCCACTGGCTCCCAGTTATTAAAATATACGCCATAAAATTTAATTGCAATCCTCGCTGTTTCAAAGAATTAAACTGGGACTGGCCATAACGCAGCGAGGATAGAAACGCAGCCATGGCGTGACAAGCGTTGGATCTGAACTGGTTCGTGCCTTGGTGCCGAGGACGCTCCCGTCGCGACCATCCCGTATCGCTGGAGGTGGGCAGTCGCAGCTGCCGGAATCGGCGGCAACAGCCCTTGGGCTGTTGCGAAGTAAGCATTCAGGTTTCGGGGCGCTAGAGTCAGGCTTGGTTGCAGAACGACGAGAGTAAGGCAGCGGTAGTCGAACCGGATTTCTGCAACGATCGCGACGCTGAGGCAAGTAGTTCCGGGGCGGCCGGAAGAGCCGCGCAAGCGGTCGGCGTCGGGCTGGGCCGGCCGGGCTCGCAAA
>CAYWUV010000249.1:0-4932 GCA_964461235.1 uncultured Bryobacterales bacterium
CGCTTGAGTTGCATCCTCAACTTTTTCACGATGATTAGCCCGCAAGCGGCCTAGAAGACGGGCTTTGCTTGGCAGGTCCAACTTGCCATCTGAACTCATTCGATGTGCTTTCCGAAGTGCGGCGGCATCGGCTTCTTGCTCCCATGCCTCTGGTTCCGTTCCGGCATGAACGCCGAGGCCGACCCGTGCTTTAGCAATGCTCACGCCCAGGTCGACGGGAATCTCCGCGTCGGGCGGGACGTGGTGGGGCGGCAAGCCCTTGAGGAACTTGCTCAGTTCGTTCCTGGTGTGTTTGGCCGAATACCTCTTCGCCAACCGGTCGAGCGCGGATTCCGCCTTCCGCTCGAGCTCTTCGGTCGCGGCCCACTCCACGCGATAGGGTCGATCGGCCGTTGTTGGGCCGTCCCTGTCATCCCGCTTCATGACGAGCGCGTCCTGAAAGCTACGCCCGCTGTTGTAGCTGACTTGGACGCGGAAGTAGTGCTCGGGGCTCCCTCTCGTCTTCCCGAACCTGACTGGGATATCAGGGCGCATAAAGGCCTCTCGTGTGGGGGTCTCCGCGCAGTTTCCCGATGATCGCCGGCAAACGGGCCTCGGCGAGTTCAAGCCTGTTGACGACACGATCCTTCGCTAACGGAGCCTCCTGTAGCGACCTCCTGAGAGACGCAACGAGGCAGGCTACGGCCATCAGTTCGCCGTGGGTGAACTCGGGATTGGGACGGCTGTCGCTGGTCATGTCAGCGGCCCGTCAGTGGAGCGAGACCGCAGTTCAGCCAGTAGCCGCGTCCAGCGCTCTTTCGCCGTCATCAGTGCCTGCGTCGGCTCCGATGGGGGGTCGACCGTGAAGTGGGTGTCCACCTTGAGGGTGACGGTGTCCTCTAGGCTGAGCGTCCTGACACGGCGAGGTGGTTGTTGTCCATCGGAATCGTCGTCACGAAGCGACACCTCTCCATGTTCATCGACCGCCAGGTCGAGTGGCAGCTCCAGGTTTTCGGATAGCACGATCGTCTCGGCGTGCAGGGGAATCTTCTTCGTGTATACCACCGCACCGTCGTTCAGGGCGGCGATGGTAAGCATGATCGTCAACTGGCCTGCGGGTTTCTTCGGATCCATCGCTGTTTGTCCTCTAGGAGCTGAAGGCTGTCTGGTCCGCGGACATCCCGGTGGGGGCCGGGATGCCCGCATGCTTGCGTGTGGGTGTCAAGCGCCAACTGGGGCGACTCTCCCCTGAACAACAACAGTACTCCAGCGTACGTGTCGGTGCAGCCGGGACGAATAGCATCGAGTACGTCGACCATTGTCTCTGGCCATCATCTGTCCGGCGGGATGGGTTACTGCTCCGCGACTTGAATCCAGCGCCGCCCGGCGACGGAGCCTCACGGCTGGGGCCAGCGCCGGGTGGTACGGTCAATCTCCCCTCGGGCCGGTTTCCGATCGTTGAAGGTCGGCGCAACCGACTCGGCCGCGAACGCCGTGGTCGTCCTCTTCTCCTACCTCCTTCAACCAACAGAGGAGTGGTGCTGCCGACGGAATAAGGCCACGGAATGTAAAGTCTGGTTCACTTAAGGTACACTTTAGTTGCCACTTGCCACCGAGACCTAAGTTGCGGTCACCGACAAGATATTTCGAGCGCCTCTACGGTGACCCCGCCAACCCGCAGGGGCCCGACCGGGCACCGCCGGAGTTCATGGTGCAGATGGTCGCCCAGATGCGCGCCGACATCGAGGGCATGCAGTTCAACCACGAGACTCCCGTCGTCCTCTCTCTCAGGGCCACATGGGAGGGCGGGCTCTGGGTGCGCCGCCGGCGCGAAGGCGACCCCTGGGAAGGAGTGGTTGCCGTGATCGATGTCTGGAATCCCGACGGACGCTACGTCGGCACCCTGCCGCCGGACGATCCCCCCATGCCCGAGACGCCTTCGGCCCCGATGGCCTGGCCGCCTGGGTCGAGCTGGACGAACTGGACGTGCCGAGGATTGTGGGGAGGTTGGGGGTGGGGGTGAGGTGAGGGGGGTGCTCGGCGCGAGGGGAGCCGGAGCAGACAGCTTGAGATGGAGGATATGGGTGATGCGCCGGGGAGCCGGGTGTCTCGGGCGTGGGGCCAAGGCCACGTGGCACGGTCAACCTTCCGTCGTGCCGATTTCTGACAAGTTGCAGGTCGGCATGGCCAAGTCGGCCGGGACTGCGTGGTCGCCCTCTTCTCCTACTCCTTTTCCGTCGGAACGCGTCGGGGCCGCAGGGAGCTCTCCAGCAGACCGCATGTGGCCGATGATGCGTGAATGCCAAGCAAGGGCACGTCAGAATCGTTCTCTTAGACGGTCGAATCTGACTTTGGAGTTACATTCCATGCCCCTCCATGTTCACTCTCCTAAAGGACTTAGATCGCTCCATGAACCAAGAAATGTTGCAGAAGATCAGCCGGGTTGCGAACGTCGTGACCGCGATTTGTGCCGTCATTGTTGCCTTCTTTTTCATCCAGGCATTCCGGTTCATCTCGGAAATGGGCGAGGCTTTGGCGGATAACCCCTTTCTTAGTCCCTAAAGGACAGGACGGCCTCAGGGCGAGGTGTACGATGGCGATGAGAGTGCCGATCAGTATCTGAAGCAGCTGAGGCTGCTCCCGTAGCGCACCGACCGCGACCACATTGACGGACGGCTACATTGAAGCAGTCCTCGTCGTAATCCAGGCGCAGCGGTTCTCCGATCCTCCCCAGGACAACCTTCGTTGTGACAACCTCGTCCCCCTCGTCTTGGGGCGCCTTGGCGAGCTAGAAGAGGACGTCGCTGGGTGATCGGCATTCACCGGAATGGGTGATCGGCACGAAATGGAATCAGCAGTTGCCGGATTCCGTATAGTACGTCCGAACACTGTAGTCCAGCGACTCTCTTGGATCCTGCCGGATCTCCACCACTCCGTGCTCGGTGGCCTTCCGATCAACTAAACCGGTCTCGGCCGGGATCTTTTGGCCGACCAGCATGAGGCCGTGAATCAGGATGTAGTAGTCTCGGTGTGCTACGATCAGCACCTTGGCGTCGAGCAGATAGAGGATTTCCGCTGTTGATGGCGAAGGCGTGCTCCCGGACCCGGGGACACCGCGGGTGTGCAGTGCCCGCTACACGATGCGCAGGCCGCCGGCGTGCTCTTCCTGGGCGTAGTGTCGGTCGGCATCGGATTCGTGACGTTGTTGCCCATCGAACAGGGCGCATTGGTCAACTACGGCTAGCGGATTCTCAAGCTCCTGCGTCCCGGTCCGTTCGCGAATGCATACCTGTCGCGCAGGCCGCCTCGCTGGCCGACGGGGTCATGAGGTTGTCCCATTCCGGGTCTCCGGCAAGGGCGAGAGGTGGGCCTCCGAGTGCGGCGAGTGAAAAGAGCGGGAGGGGCCACCTCGGAAGCCAGCCGCGTAGTCGACGGTATCGGGCTTGGGAGTGGCGGAGGCATTGTCTCCGAGCCATCATGGAAGTTGAAGCCCACTATGGACCGGAGCGCTCCAATGCACCTGCTTTCTTGGAACGTGGATCAGCTCGGTTCGTCCAAGCGAATCGAAGCCGTCGCCGAAGCGATCGCCTTGAAGAAACCAGACATTGTGACCCTTCAGGAAGTCCGTTCGAGACACGCGGCCGAGGTTGCTAAGGCGCTGGAACGGTGTGGGCTCCGGCACGTGTGGCACAGCCACGACCCACCACCTTGTAGCCGCCGCCAGGTAGAAAAAGCGTACAATTGCGTAATCGCCAGCCGGTGGCCGGTGGACCCTCCGTCCGAGGGAGACGCTTGGCGCTGCCGCGCCCCTTTCCCGGAAGTGCTCGGTCGGGTCCTGGTCGAGGCGCCTGCGGGGAAAATCGATGTCTTCACGGCGCACATCCCCCATGGGAGCGGGCACAAATGGAAGAAGGTCGAAACGTTCGACACGTTGGCCGTGGCCCTGCGGAACGGCACCGATTCGCCGCGCGTCCTGACCGGGGATTTCAACGAGCCGAAACAGTTTCTGAGTTCGGGTCAGATCGTCAGCTTCGGGGAAAGACAGGTCGGCAAACATGGCCCGATGTTGAGCCTGGACGGATGCTGGAGAGGGAGGCGACGTGTACACTGGGCCAACGGTGTGCGTGCCGTACTCGCTGGCACGTCACACCACGGTCTGCGCGATGCGTACCGCGAGCGTTACGGCTTTGCCGCCGCCACTCCGGTGACACACCGTACTACCGGGGGCAACCCCCGCTGCTTCGATCACACATTTGTGTCACGGCATTTTGAGGTGGCAGATTGCGGATACTATCACGAATGGCGTCGCCGACGATTGAGCGACCATTCGGGCATGTGGACGAAGCTTGGTCTGCGAACGGACGTGCCGCGACTGGACAATTGGGAGCAGCGGTAAGTGCATGCGCGCTCCAGTCCAGACTCTTGGGTGCTCGAGCCGGAGGCAAGAACGGCCCTCACGTAGATCGGACAACCAGAGTGGTCATATGCTGTTGAGTGAGACAAGTAAAGTTAGCCGCACGATCCACATTAAGGAGGGGTACACGCCGTGGAAGCCGAGCTACGGAAACTGATCGACGACGACAGGTTCCAGGCATACCATCGGGAATTCCTAAAGCCAAGGGAATTCAACACGTTCGACGTCCTCCGGTACTCCGGTTACGAGATACGCCACAGCAACGTGCTGGCGTGGTTGCTTCGCCCAGGTGACACGCACGGTATCGGTGCACGGTTTCTGGAATGGTTCGCGGACCATGTCAATGAGCGGCTCGTGTCGGCGAACGCAGGCCCTCTTCCCACAATCGACTTTGACGTGTCGAATGTCGCTGTTTGGAGAGAGCGGGACCGTGTCGCCGACCGGGCTAAGCACCGTTTGCGGGTCCGCCCCGAGCCTAGTCCACGCGTCCGCTGCAGCCTTCTTGAATTCCGCATTCTGAACAACCACGTCGAACACCT
>CAYWUV010000250.1:0-4843 GCA_964461235.1 uncultured Bryobacterales bacterium
CCAGGCGCGAGCGCCGGAGACGGCCGAGGACGGCGCAGCCGCCCGCAGGCCAATCACCGTCTCGTCTCTCTCAGTCCGCGGTAGGTCACCGCATCCGCGTGACCGGGCGTCTCCGGAATGTCGTCGTTCCAGTCGTGCAGCAACCCGCGGATCAGACCGGACTGGCTGCGGAGGATGGTGACCGTCCGTGAATCGCGCTCGTCCACGACCACCTCACCCTCGGGTCCTCTGAGGACGACGCGGTCGACGTCGCCAGGTTCCACAGGAAGTGCGAACAGGAAGTAGCGGTTGCCGTGCTTGTCCCAGGACGGGGTGAAGCTGAACGAGAACACCGGATCCGCGCCGGAGAACCCCTCGATCAGGTATGGGCCCTGGCCTGACGGGGTGCTTGGTGACATCCGCAACCAGTAGGGCGGTTCAAGTGTCAGCTTGCCGTCGACCACACCGCCGCCCAGGACCAGCTGGGGGGATCGCGGGACGCTGCTGCTGGTCAGCCGGTGAGTGCGGCGGTGGTCCAGCACCTTGCGGTAAGAGAAGTCGCTGATCCAGGCGGGGTGGCAGTATCCCATCACGTCTGCCGCCCCGCGGCTGACCACGGTTCCATCGCGGAAGTCGTAACCCCACACGCCGATCGACCCGCCCGGGTACGGGAAGTCCGGGTCAGGGTTGCCTGCATCGCCGCAGGGTGCGTGACTCAGGTTCAGCGAATGTCCCACCTCGTGAGCGAGCTCGGTCACCAGCGGCTTACCCATGGAAACCCATCCGCCCAGCCTGGCGCGGCCGCGCACCAAACCGGTCTTGCTCAACGCAGTCCCGTAATAGTATCCGGTTCCGTTCTCTGCGCTGCGCACGGCCTCGAGATCCAGGATCAGTCCCCACTGGCCATCGCCCGTCGTCAAGTCTCGCGAGGTCACATATGTCTCCCGCGTGCGCGCCGAGAACTCCGAGAACGGGAACGCCCACCGGAGCATACTCACAATGTGCGAGTCCTTCGTGACGTCGGTGACCCAATTGAAAATCGAGGAATCCGGCGCGGTCGCGTTCAGCACCGGGACCACGGTGACCTCCATCGGTGGGACCTCCACCACATCGATCGCGACGGCACCCTCGGCCGGATAGCGGTTCTCCGCGTCGTCGGCCAGGACGAGAGAGCCGTCCGGGTCTGCCTCGACCTGGAGCCCGAGCCCCGACTGAATGTGCTCCCCCGGGATCACGGCGTTGTACGAGCCGTCGAGGCTGACCTGCAACGCACCGGTGGGAAGCTGGTGATCGGGTGCTTCGATGCGGACCCGATAGACCTCCTCACCATCGCGGCTGAACGTCGCCAATATCGGCGGGGCGATGAAGTCGTGCACCGTGGGTGCCGTCAGGAACACGCGCAACAGGGCATCCCGGTTCGCAACCATCGGCAATGGAGACGACGGCTTCTGAATCGACTGGATCGTATACACCATCGGAAACGCCAATGCGACCCCCGGCAGATCCTCGCAAATCGGGCCTTCGTGGACATCAAGGCCGGTCACCCACGCCTCGAAGCTGCGCGTCGGGGGGATGCAGAGACTCGTCCCGCCATACCGCAGAACAGCCAGCGCCGACAACCCCGTCATGCTGAACGGCAGCAACCCGTCAAGGCCGGCGTTGTCCGCCAGGTCAAGGGTCGCCAGCGACGACATGTGCCCGATGTCCGTGGACAATCTGCCCGCGAGATTGTTGCCGCTCAGGTCGAGCTGCCGCAGCTCTGCCAGCGTGACGAGCGATGTCGGGAAGGGCCCCGTCAACCCATTGTCAGGGAGCTTGAGGGACCGCACACGACCGTCTTCTACGGTGACGCCGTGCCACGAGCCCAAATCCGCGACCGTGTTCCATCCCGCCGCATTGAACCATGCGTCGCCAGCCGTCGCGTTGAAGAGGCCTTCCAGGGCCAGCCGTTCGACGACAGCGACGTCGCAAACGTCCACGCTGGCTCCGACCCGCTCCAGCCAGGCAGTGAATGTGCGGTCCAGCGGCGCGCAAAGTTGGGTACCGCGCGTGCGAAAGGAGCCCAACTCCCGGAGCCTCAAGAGGCTGCGAGGCATCAGTCCCGAAAGGTCGGGATTCGACGATAGCTCGAGTCGGCTCAGTCGCTTGAGATTGCCCACCTCCCCGGGGAGGCCGCCCGTGAGTTTGTTCGTCGAGAGGTCGAGGTGCTCCAGCACGGAGAGGCGTCCCAATGCAGCGGGGATCGGACCCGTCAGTTCGTTACTGCCGAGCCTCAGACTCTTCAGGCGGGAGAGTTGGCCCAGCTCTGCTGGGATCGGACCCGTCAGTCCGTTGTCGGCGAGGCTCAGACCCTCCAGGCGGGAGAGTTGTTGTAGTTCCGGGGGGATTGCTCCCGTCAGTCCGTTCGCGCTGAGGTTCAGTTGCTCCAACCGGGAGAGCCTGCCCAGCTCCGGGGGTATCGATCCCGTGAGGCCATTGTCCACGAGGCGGATCGAGACCAGCCGCAGGCTCCCGATGGGCGGTATCGTGCCGGTCAGTCCGTTTGCGCCCAGGTCCAGGTATTCCAGCCGGGACAGTCGACCGATCCCGGCCGGGATGGAGCCGGTCAGCTCGTTGTCGTTGAGGAACAAACCCACCATATCCTCGAGTTTTTCGATGTCGGGCGGGATGGAGCCGGCCAGCTCGTTGTTGCGAAGATCAAGGTTGTAGACGCGGCCGTTTAGGCTGGTTGCCACGCCGTACCAGTCATTGACGGGCGCGCCCGTGAGCCAGTTGTCCCGCCGCGTCCATGAGGGTCCGCCGGTCGCATTGTACAGCGCCACGAGCGCATCGCGTTCGACTTCAAGCGGGTTGGGCGGAGGTGGCGATGTCGGAGTCGTCGGCGTCGTGATCTCCGGCTCGTCGCCGCCGCACGCCAATGCCACCAACGACGGCAGCAGCATCCATCCGTTTTTCATCGGCTCGCAAAGCTCTCTTTCCTCGAGGGCCTGCGCCTCGCTGGCGATGTTCGGCAGATAGTCGATCCGGGATGCGACTAAACCTATCCCGTATACGACGAATTCGCATTTCCAATTAAATCGCAGGGATAAGGTGCACGGCGGCCGCGGCAAGCCGTCCATTGACCTGGCCATGCTGACCGCCGTGCGCTCGGATCCTTCGCCGCTCGAATGCGGCTGGTAACCTGCGTTCTTTCCGACTGCGTCCAGACGCGGTATTGTCGTTTCGCCACTGGCAGACGATAGACCCCGGGCAACTGTCCGGCAGAGCCCAGGATTCTGGCTGGAGCACCGCCCCGAACGGAACCAACTCTGGAGCACCCCATGCACCCCCCTCAAGCCCCCGGACTCGACCGCGCCACCACCGCCCCCGTCACCACCCTCGCCCTCCTCGCCCTCATCTCCGCCTGCGCCGAACCCCCCGCCTCGACCTTCGACGACCTCGCCTCCGCCCACCTCCCGCAAATCGAAGGCAGCATCCAGGTCACCGGACTGACCGGCGAAGTCGAAGTGCTCCGCGATCCCTGGGGCGTGCCCCATATCTACGCCTCCAACCTCGACGACCTCTTCCTTGCCCAGGGCTTCGTACAGGCCCAGGATCGTCTCTGGCAGATGGAGATGTACAGAAGAGCCGGCGAGGGGCGGCTCTCCGAAGTGCTGGGGCCCGACGCGCTCCAACACGACCGTGTCGCCCGTCTGCTCAAGTTCCGCGGCCCGTTCGACGACGACGAGTACACCAGCTACCACCCCGAGGGCCGACGCATCCTGGAGGCCTTCGCGGCCGGGGTCAACGCCTACATCGACCACGCCACGGCGGCCGGCGAACTGCCCGTCGAGTTCATGCTTACGGGGATCGAGCCCGAGCCCTGGACCGCCGAGACACCGCTGCTGCGCATGCAGACCGCGATGCCTGTGGCGGACGTGCGCCGCGAGCTGAGGCTGGCCGAGCAGGTGGCCGAGCTGGGAGCGGCGGAAGCCAACCGCCAGGCGAACCCCACTCCCTGGCGCGAACTCGTGATGCCCGCGGGCGTCGACCTGTCGCTGATTTCGGCCGAGGTGCTGGGCGGGGTGACGGGCTTCCGCAACGCGATGAGCAGCCCGCCCCTGGTCGCCCCCTACGATAGCTGGACGGGGTCGGAGATGGCGATGAACATGGGTGCGCGCGAGACATCCCCCGGGAGCAACAACTGGGCGATCCACGGCAGTCGCACCGCGAGCGGACACGCGATCGTGGCCAACGACCCGCACCGCGGGGTCACGAACCCGTCGCTCCGCTATGTCGTGCACCTCGACGCACCCGGCTGGACCGCCATCGGCTCGACCGAGCCGGTGCTCCCCGGCGTGGCCATCGGGCACAACGGACGCATCGCCTGGGGGCTCACCATCGTGGGCACCGACCAGTCGGACGTGTACGTCGAGCAGGTGAACCCGGACAATCCCAGACAGGTGCGCTGGGGCGACGGCTGGGAGGAGGTGCGGACCATCACCGAGACCGTCCAGGTGAAGGACGGCGCGCCCGTGACCATGGAACTGGAGTTCTCGCGCCATGGTCCGATCTTCCACCGGGACCCGGACAACAACCTCGCCTACGCCATGCGCTCGACCATGCACGAGCCCGGGACCACGGGGTATCTCTCCGGGCTCCGGCTCAACGTGGTCTCCGACTGCGCCGCCTTCATCGAGGAGTTGCGCTACTGGCTGGCCCCCACCGAGAACATGATCTGCGGGGACGCCGACGGGAATATCGCATGGCAGGCCGCCGCCCTCTCCCCGAGCCGCCCCAACTGGCACGGACGGCTGCCGGTGCCGGGGACCGGCGAATACGAGTGGGACGGCTTCCGCACCGACCTTCCCACCGAGTTCAATCC
>CAYWUV010000251.1:0-4754 GCA_964461235.1 uncultured Bryobacterales bacterium
GACCGTGTTCCGCAAGTTCGTCCAGGCCGCCGCCGAAATCGAGATTGACGAGCACACGGTCAGCGTGCAGTTCGGACGCCGCGCCAACAATCCGTTCCTCGTCAAGCAGGGATTCGCCGAACAGGAATGCCGCATCCCCTGGCTGGGCAACCGGGCGCTCCGCTTCGCCTTCGGCGAAAACGGCAAGCAAAATGTCACATCATAAAATCGCGTGGGAATTCAGGTCAGTCGGACCCCCGGGCGCGGCCCGCGAGGTTACGGAGGAGTTCCTCCAATTCCCGCACTCTATCCTCGGCGGCAACGGCCCGGTCCTTTGCGGCCTGCGCCCGCTCCCGCTCGGCGGTCGCTCTGTCCTCGGCGACAATCGCCCGGTCCCGCTCGGCATCGGCCCGGTTCTCGGCGATCCGCCGTCGACGCTCCGCTTCCTCCAACGCTCCGTCGAACTCCTCGCCCGTCCCTGGGTCGGCGAACACCAGCACCGTTGCTCCGTCCCGCCTACGGCTCCGCAGGTACCGGCCGCTCCACGGCCTCCACCGGCTGGTACCTCCCCCGGGTCACCCTATAGCCCTCCAGTGCCGCCCCCATCAGCGCTCCTTTCGGATCTAGCCGCCAGTATTCGCGCACCCCGATCCGGGCGTACTCGCCCGCCTTGTAGCGGGCGTCGTGCCCCGCCGTCGACGGCGACGCCACCTCCAGCACGAAGTCCGGCGCACGGCCTTCCTCCCAGACCTTGTACGTACGGCGGTTCCCGCCGCGCTCCACGCCGAACACCACCTGCACGTCCGGCCGCAGCCAGGCCGTGTTGTCGCCGCGCTGGTAGTAGAACCCAGTTCCATGGCCACCAGCACGTCCTCGCGGTCCCGGAAGTGGTTGCGCAACGCGTCCGTGGCCTGCCGGACCCCGTCCCCGTGCCAGACGCTCTGCGCGATCCATTGCCGTTCCGGGTAGTCGACGGCGTCGGGCTCCTGCGCCGCCGCCTCGGCGGCCGAGGGGGCCGCAACGGCCGGTGCCGTCGGTATACTGGCCTTGAGCGACATCCCGGATCCCGATCCGCGCCAGCGTCCTTACTTCGTGATTGTAGGGCTGGAGTTCGGGGGGACGCAGCCGCCCGGCGAGCCGGCATGACTCCCGGAAACGCTCCGCTAGGCCCACCGAGTGCGGTGCCTCAGCCCTGAAACTTGATCTAGTCGTCCACGTCGCGCCGCGACAAGGAGTCAAAGGCGTCAAGGAATCCCGATGCTGACCGGGTCTCCGACCGTACGAGCCCATTGCGGAGCGATTCGAAGGAGCCCGTCCTGCAAGGACCATCCTGGCGGTCCATAGGCAGCCGGTGGTCCGTTCGCAAGGGCGGGGAGTTGCTCGTGCCCGCAGAACCACGGCAGGGGCGCTGGCTCCTTGAATCCGTGGTCCAGCGCTTGGGTTATGCTGTGACTGTTATGGGTCGCCTCAGCCCGCATGAGTAGCTAGGGTGCTGGTAATCCAGAAGGTGGCTCGCAAGGGAGGAAACGTATGCCTGACGCCCTTGGATCGGAAACTTCAACCGCCTCGCTCTCAAGACGAGGTGTCCTCGGAGCCGCAGCGCCGCTCTTCGTTCCGGGGAGCGTCCTCGGCTTCGCGGGGGCCGTTCCTCCGAGCGATCGCATCAACGTTGCTGGACTGGGCATTGGCGGTCGCGGAGAGCGCGACCTGGAGTCCTTTCTGTCCCACGATGACGTGCAGTTTCGTGCCATCTGCGACGCTCGCAATGAGCGGCGCGAAGAGATTAAGTCCAAGGTCGACCGGCACCACGGAAACAGCGACTGCGAGATGCATGCCGACATGTATGAACTTTGGGAGCGCAGGGACATCGATGCTGTTCTCATCGCAACAGGCGATCGCTGGCACACCCTGCTCTCGATCATGACTGCTCAATCCGGCAAGGATGTCTATTGCGAGAAGCCCTGCTCGATGACGATCCAGGAGAGCCGGGCGCTCGCGGACGCGTTCCACCGGCTGGGCCGCGTCTATCAAGCCGGCACCCAGCGCCGGAACGGCACCAATTTCGAGTACTGCATCGATCTGGCCAGGAACGGCACGCTCGGGGAACTCCGCGCGTTGCACGCGAACGCTGCCCCCGGTGAACGCTACACCCCTCTAACGACGCACGACTGGTTGCCGGCCGAGCCGGAACCTCCCAAGACCGTAGTGGACTGGGACCGCTGGCTCGGACCCGCGCCGTGGCGCCCGTATAACTCCCTGTACGTGAAGAGCCGCTGGCGCAACTTCTTCGACTTTCACGGCGGCGGCATTCTCGAGTGGGGCTCCCACACCGTGGACCTCTGCCATGCCGCCGCAGGGCTCGACGAGACCGCCCCAGTGCACTTCGAGCCCCATCGGCCCGAAGGCGTAACGCCATACTCGGTGGATTTCCGATATGCGAACGGTCTCAAGCTGGTCCTCCGCGATACCGGTTGGGAAGGACTCGGCGCATGCGCTGTGCGCTTCGAGGGAGACGAAGGCTGGGTGCAGACCGGCGACGCGGGAATCGTCGAGACGTCGGACAGCTTGCGGCAGTTCCGGAGGACCTTTGACGACGCCCGGGAAGCAACAACGCGTCATGTCCGGGACTTCCTGAACTGCGTCAAGTCCCGCGAGGAGACGCGGGCCAATGCTCTGGCTGCATGCCAGACTCATGTTGCCTGCCACGCGGCGTACATCGCCTACCAACTCGGGCAGGCACTGGAATTCGATCCCGCGACGGACAGCTTTCCCGGCAGCGATGAAGCAAACCGGATGCGTTCCCGCGCGATGCGGGAGCCTTGGCGTCTTGTGTAGCAGGAGAATGACGATGCTGAGACGCACCTTCTTTGCAATCACCGGCCTGGTGCTCGCCGCCCGTAGACGCCTACGGGGGCAGTCTCGTGCCGAGCTCGTCCGGATGTGGGGCGAGCAGATCCGGTCGACTCCGTTCAAGTCCTCGGAAATTATGAAGGAGGGGACGCCTGCGCTGGTCCGGATTCTGGAGAGCGCCGACTCGAGCGAGTTTGCCAAGGCGAAGGCGTGCCAGCGCCTGGCAGTGGTGGGCGACGATTCGGCAATTCCCGCGCTGTCCCGTTTGCTGGCCGACCCGAAGCTTTCGCACTACGCGCGGACAGCGTTGGAGCCGCTCCCCGGGGCTGCCGCAGACCGTGCGTTGCGGGAAGCCCTCGGGAGTTTGGAGGGGAGTCTCCTTGTCGGCCTGATCAACTCGATCGGAGTGCGACGCGACCCTGAGGCACTCTCGCTGCTGGCCGAGTTGCGCCAGGGGGGGGACACGGACGTTTCTGCGGCCGCTACATGGGCAATCGGTAGGATCCGCCGGCCTTAGGTCCCGTTTCCGTCCAGTAGCCGGCGGACGCGAAAAGGATCTTGCCTCTCGGCCAGATTTCCGCCTGATTTCAGCTCTACCTGACGACAACGATTCTTGCCGCTGTCTTGCGGCGAGCGGCTACAGCGGCATGCCGACGCGCCAGGTCGAGGCGGTACCCCAAGCCGAAGGGTACTGGATGAGGACGGATTGCTTGTTCGACGCTACTGGCGCCGCATGCCCCGGATTCGTCTGCTGTGAATGTCGGCCAGCCACACGTCTCCGAACCGATTCACAGCAAGTCCGGAAACCGAGGACCCGGCGCTGCGGGCGTCACCGCCATACCCATCCTGGCCGGTTCCGGCGATCACCGAAAAAGAGCCCTTCGGGTCGATCCGGAGGACCCGCCATTCGGTTCCAAGGAACAAATTACCGGACTCGTCCGCAGCAAGCGCTACCACCGGCCTCTCAATTTGGTCCGGAAATGTGGCAAACGTCGTGATCACGTCCAAAGTGTCGATCCGCCGAATCCGCCTGCTCCATCTTTCAGCCACGTAGACGTTGCCCAAGGCGTCGGTTGCAAGAGCACCGCACAGGGAGTCGAGCTGGGCCTCAACGGCGGGCCCGCCGTTTCCTGTGTCGCCACGTGTTCCAGTACCGGCGAACGTGGAGATCGCTCCGGAGACGTCGATCTTCCTAATCCGGTAGCTGTCGCGTTCCACGACGCAGACGTTGGCTGATGGATCCACTGCCACGTTGCAGGGTCGATTCAGGTGGGCCTCTGTCGCCGGTCCGCCATCGCCGCTAAATCCGCCATCGCCCGTACCCGCGAACGTGGACGCCTCGCCGGCGGCGTCAATCACCTGGATCCGGCTGTTTGAGATGTCGGCCGCGAACACGCGACCTCTCGAGTCGACCGCTAGGTCGCTGACATGCTGCGCGTTCGAGTTGCTCACAGCGTGCGCACGCGGGCCGCCCCCCGATTGGCTGTCCCTGCTCGCTGAACTCCGTTCCGCCCACAACGACCGGGCTGACCGCCCGCACCTACGATGGCAAGGCTGCCCAGGCAAAGTCAAGTGCTCAGCCGCTGGTTTTTGCGAGCCCGGCCGGCCCAGCCCGACGCCGACCGCTTGCGCGGCTCTTCCGGCTGCCCCGGAACTGCTTGTCTCAGCGTCGCAATCGTTGCAGAAATCCGGTTCGACTACCGCTGCCCTACTCTCGTCGTTCTGCAACGAAGCCTGACTCTAGCGCCCCGAAACCTGAGTGCTTACGTCCCGCACTTGGACGCTCCCGCAGTATGCTACCGGTTTCCATGAGCCGGTATTAGATCGGACTCCAGGAAAGCTCAGTGATCTCTCTGGCTGTACGCAGGTAAAGGGGATTATAGTGCGCCAGGGAAAGCCCTGGCAGGGAGGATGCGAATGAGCTG
>CAYWUV010000252.1:0-4745 GCA_964461235.1 uncultured Bryobacterales bacterium
AATCCGGCATCTGCGGCGGCAAAAACCCAAATCAGGCGGCATTTAGAATTGCTGATGCTCCGGCCATTCTATAGGGGATTCGAAGCGACTCTGCTAGCCCAGAGGCAGTGAGTTGGACCCAAGCCGCGAGACGCTTAGGGGGACGAACGCATTGCGACATCCCTCGGACGCATCAGGTAGATCCGACCCGTCAGTTCCTGCAACGTGAAGTAGAGACGGTCAATCCCGACATCAAAGCCCAGGTCTTCGTACGGGATGGTCGCCACGGAAAAGCGTGTGGTGTCAAACGTCCTGACAGTCCGGGGCTCACCCCTCGGACGCCTGTCCGGATCCAGTGCGAACTGCCATATGTCAAGGTTTCCAGTGCGATTGGAAAGGAAGTAGACGGAGTTCCCGTCTGCCGACCAACGAGGCATCGCATCGAAATGCTCGCCATCCGTCAGAGCAATCCACTCCGACCGGCTTATGGGGTAGCTCTCGTCGGCCGGGGCCGCCAGAATCTGGCCAGTTGCGTTCTTTTCGTCAATTTCGGCGAACGCGATCCAGCGACCGTCCGGCGAGAACCGGGCGGAGTCCACCTCCCGGCCGTCAACCGCCCGGATCACCTCCAACCGTTCTCCGTCGGCAGCATTAACGCGAGAGATCTTGCCAGAACGTGCGTCGCTAACCAGCAAGTACTGGTTATCAGGCGACCAGTCGCTCGGGATGCCACACGATTCACAGAGCACCCGGATTTGGTCGGTTTCGAAGGTGAATATGCGAATTTCCGAGATTCCTCCAGATCTGGATTCGTAGGCCACCTGCATCCCGTCCTCGGTAATCGCTGCTCCGCGCTCACGGTTTCCGTCATTCGTGATGTTGGTCTCGGTTCCGGAGGACAGGTCCCAGACATAAACATCCGTCAAACCCGTCCTGCCGACAAATGCGATTCGATCTGTGCTCCGCGAAATTGACAGGTCCGCCGGCTCGGTGGGCGATCCCAAGCTCGCACCCAACGGCGCGCCGGGTGCGAGCCCAATGGGTAGCGACCGAATCCCGATGTTGCTCTCCAATACCGACAGTGCAATCGTTCCATCTGCCCCGGCCGATACAGAATTGAGGTTCGACGGGCCGAAACTCAGTGCGTGGGGTCTTGCGCTGTAAGTCCACCGATTGGGGTCAAGATTGATCTTCCACAGACTCTGCTGTGAAAGGTAGAGAATCGAGCGCCCTGGCTCGGCCCAGGTCGGGAGGCCTCTAATCCCGATGCTGCCGAGGCCCAGAGTGGATCGCTTGAATGCAACAAAGTTCGTGGGAATTCGTTCTCCTCCACCGACAGGAGTGATCCACCACTCGTATTCGTTCGGCGGCTCAACCGCACTGAAGAGAATATGTTGCTGACTTGGCATCCACAGGCTTGCGTGGACAGAGGCAAACCCCGTCTGGATAGCCTTCGGTTCGCCGCCGCTTAGGTCGGCAATCATCAACCGTCCGTCGTCGGATGCGAAACTCACCCTCGTTCCGTCGGGTGAGAATGCTGGCCGACCTCCGTTCGCCGCGAGGAATCGAGCGCTTCCTCCGAGAGAAGGAACAACGTAAATGTCCTTGCCCCGTTCGAAGGCGAGCATCGAAGCATCCGGTGAGAACACCGGACGCGATTCCTCGTCGGCGTTGTCGGTCACTTGGACCCGGCCGCCCCCTCCCACCTGTTCGACCCAAATGTCCAGATGCCCGCCTCCATCTCGATCTGAGGAATACGCCAGCAAGCGCCCGTCGCTTGAGATGCCTGGATGGACTGTCAATCCGGTATCCCACGTAAAGCGGGAAATTTCGTACTCCGGGGCTCCTAGGTTGGCCGACCGGAACGGCCCTGCCATCCACGTCCCCACTCCCCCGAAGGCAGCGCCGAGAAGCAGGGCGAGAGCAACGTGTGTCATGTTCGCTCGCCTCCAGAACAACCCCAACGGCTTCGTGGCATCCGGTTTGTCCTCCCTCGCCCTCGAAGCAGGCCTGCCCGATGCCCTCGAATCTTGGGCTCGTTTGAGTGCGCGGAGGTCGACGATCAAGTCCGTGCATGTCGGATAGCGGTCCCCGGGCTCCTTGGACATGCACTTGCCGACGATGCGCTCAAGTTCTTTCGGGACTCCAGTACGCCGTGCGCTCAACGGTTCGGGTGACTCGTTCAGAATTGCGTAGAACTGCGCTTGCTCGTAGTCGGACGGGAACGGCAAGAGTCCTGCCGCCATCTCGTACATCAAGACTCCCAAGGCCCAGATGTCGGTTCGCTGGTCGATCTCGGAGCCGTCAACCTGCTCGGGGGACATGTAGGCGGCTGTCCCGAGCTGGCTTCCGGCGCGAGTCAGTTTCGTGCTTTGGGACAGCCGGGCGAGGCCGAAGTCCATCAACACGCAATGCGGCACCTGCCCCTTCTGCTGGACCATGATGTTGCTCGGCTTCACGTCCCGATGCACGATCCCTTTGGAGTGCGCCTCTTCGAGGGCCTCAGCGACCTGCATCGCAACAGTCAGGAGATCGGAAATCGGCAGGGGGCCTTCCGCGATCCGCTCATCGAGACATCTCCCGCCGAGAAACGGCAGCACCATGAACAGCCGATCCTCGTTCTCCTCGATCTCGTAGACCGCACATATGTTGGGGTGGTCCAGGGCAGCTGCAGCCTGAGCTTCGTGAAGAAAGCGGGCCTTGACGTCCCTGTCCCTGAACTGTTCGGTTGGGAGAAACTTGAGAGCTACCGCACGCTTCAGCCGGGTATCCTCGGCCTTGTAGACCGTGCCCATCCCACCGCTCCCGAGTTCTTCGACGATCCGGTAGTGGGAAATGACCTCTCCGACCACGCCGTACGTATCGTATCCAACCAATTTGCGAGAACGTCGGGCATCGCTTACACCCACAGTTGACGAGCGCGGTGGCGGCTTGACCTACGACCAATATCCAGGCTGGTTCCCTGTCCAGAGTGTCTTACGCCCCGCACCGAGCGCTACGCAGTGTGCTCTTAGACGCGCTCCAATGCGGATATCAATGCGCGGCTCCGAGCGGCGCGTTCCTTTGGCGGGGTTAAGGACGACGTCCGCTTGCCCCTGACTCCCAGGGTCGCAACTATTCGCTCCTCAGCGCAGTCATCGGATCGATCCCGGCAGCTCGTCGCCCGGATACAAACCCGGCAACGGTACAGGCTACAAGAAGGGTTGCCAATGCCCCTCCCCACGCCACTGTGTCGAATGCGCTCACCTCGAAGAGCACCGAGGTCAACACGCGAGTCGTCCCGATTGCCGCCAACCCGCCAAGCGCTATGCCAACGGCGGCGGGCTGCAACGCCGTGCTCATCGCCGCGGCGATTACGCTTGCTGGCCCCGCGCCGACAGCCGCGCGGATAGCATGATCGCGCCGACGCTCGACAACTACCTGCGCGATGACGCTGTAGATCCCGGCTACGACCAAGACCAAGGCCATCACCCCGAAGAGCGAGATAAAGAGAGTCCCGGCATGGCGCTGGGCTTGCGAATCGGCAACCAATTGATCCATGGACCGGATCTCTGTCACGAAGGCGTGCTGGTCCACGCCGCGAATCCGTTCCCGCACTGACGGCACCTCGTTGAGCGGATCAGTTCTTGTTCGGGCAATCAAGGTGACTGCCGTTTGCGGGAAAAGGCCGAGAGGAAGGTAGATGTCGACGGTTGGACCGGCTTCCAGTCCCGAATACCGTACATCTCCCGCAACGCCGACCACGGTCATTTTCCAGTCCGCATAACCGCCGCCAAAGCTGACGCGCCGCCCTAGCGGATCGAGCCCTCGCCAGTAGCGCTTCGCGAAAGAGTCACTGACAAGGATGGTGCGAGCGGCGCCACGCTCTCCCTCCTCATCGCGCGCCTCGAAGGCCCGGCCCGCGACAATCGGGATCTGCATGGTGGCGAAGTAGCCGGGGCTCACTATGCGAATGCCGTAGCTCGGTTTCTCCGACTCGTTCGCGGGTACGTACCCTTCGACGATGCCTTCCCCGCTCGAGAAGTAGCTCCCGGATCCCATTGGTATGCCGTGTACCGCTGCCGCGTCGCTGACTGACGGGAGGGCCCGAACCTCTTCCAACACCTCGCGCGCGAAGACTGCGTTGTGATCCCAATCGAACTTGTTGGGCGGCAGCGAGATGGTCATGGTCAACAGGCTGTCCTGGTTGAACCCGGTCTCGACCTGACCGGCCTGGAATGCGCTCCGGACCAAGAGCCCTGCTCCGATCAGCAGGACGAGCGCGAGCGCGACTTCAAACGAGACCAGAACACCCACCAAGCGGGATTGCAGTCTCCCCAGCGTCACGCTGCGACCGTCCAGGCCGGTCGCCAAGGCTCCGGCGGCCCGGAGAGATCGAATGGCCGGTGCCAGACCTGCGATACACGCAGTGGCGACGACACTGGCAAGCGCGAATACCAGGACAGTAGAGTTGATCCCCATTCCCTGGAGCAGAGGGAGATCCTCCGGCATCCAAGGTTTCGCCACGTTGATGGCCCACGCCGCTAGCAGGACGCCCAACGCGCCGGCACATGTCGCAAGGACCAAAGACTCTATGAGCAGGCGTCGTACCAACACCCATGGGGGCGCACCCAGTGCTATGCGAGTCGCCATTTCCCTCCGCCGTGCGACGCCGCGAGCGAGAAGCAGCGTTGCCACATTCGAACAGGCGATGACCAGGAGCATGGCAGTACCTAGCGAGGCTTCGCCTCAGACCGACGAGATTCGGTTCGAAGTCGCTCGATCAT
>CAYWUV010000253.1:0-4635 GCA_964461235.1 uncultured Bryobacterales bacterium
GCGGCGACATCATCCCCAAGGTGGTGTCGGTGTTCGAGGAGCGGCGGGGCCCGGAGTCGAAGCCGTTCGCGCCGCCCTCGGCGTGCCCGGAATGCCAGGTGGAGCTTCAGGTCTCCGAGAACGGAGCGATGCGGCGCTGCGTCAACCCGACATGCCCGGCCGTCGTCCGCGAGACGATCCGGCACTCAGCGTCCCGCAACACATTGGACATCGAGGGCCTAGGGGACTGGCTGGTCGGAGCACTCGTTGACCGCGGCCTGGTCCGGGACGTGGCCGACCTCTATCGTCTGACGGAGGCGCAGCTCGCGGATCTGACGAAGGCGCCCGGCGAAGAACTGGTGAAGACGATGGCGGACAAGTTCCGAGTCTTGCGGACGTTCGCGGAACTGGCGAAGGTGCCGGGCGAGGAACTGGAGAAAACGCTCACGCAAGCCACCCATGGCATGCTGAAGCTCACCGAACCGGCGAAGATACCGGGCGAGGAACTGGAGAAAACGCTGGCGCAAGGCATACGGGCCTTGCAGACCGAACCCGACCTAGGGGCCGCTATCGCCTCGCTCGGGCTGCCCGGTATAGGCCCGAAGAGAGCCGGTCTATTGGCGCGGAAGTTCGACAGTCCGGAAAAGCTGGCGGCTGCTTCCAACGAGGAGCTGGCCAACACGGCGCTGGCAACGAGGCTTGGGGAGCGTTCCGCGGCGAAGATCATCGAGGGGCTGGAGCACTCCAAGACGAGGCCCTTTGCCCGCGTCGTCTACGCACTCGGCATCCCCCACGTCGGGGAGAGCACTGCCTCGCAGTTGGCCCGGCGTTTCCCCAGCATCGACGATCTCGCCAAGGCATCCGTCGAGCAACTGGAAGCCGTCGACGAGATAGGCGCCATCATCGCTCGGAGCGTTCGAGAGTTCTTCGACTCGGGCCCAAATCAGGAGCTGATCAAGCGACTACAAGAGGCCGGACTTCGCCTGCACCAGGAACCTGCGGACAGAGCGGAGGGAGGACCGCTGGAAGGCAAGGTCTTCGTTCTCACCGGCACGCTGAGTGGCATGTCCCGCAAGGACGCGTCAGCGCGCATCACAGCCCTGGGTGGCAAGGTGACGGGTTCCGTCAGCCGGAACACCGACTTCCTGGTGTACGGAGACAAGGCGGGCTCCAAGCGCCGGAAGGCGGACGAGTTAGGCATCAAGTCGCTGAACGAGGCGGAGTTCGAGCAGCTTCTCGGCACTCCAGGCCGCGACTCAAGCGCCTGACACCGGTTCAGCAGCAATCAGATCGAGCAACAGACCGCCACACCGGATGATCCCTGGCGATCGCTCCTTGTCGCGCAGCCGTACCCTGAGACGCCGGAGTCTGTTCCAGGCCCTCCTCGGCATGTCCTTACCGTGCGCTACCACAGGAAGAAAGTCGAAGTCGCACCCGCCGGGAAGCCAAACGTCGGCAGTCAACGCGCCCCCTTCAAGCTGACGTAGAACCTCGTTGACGTTGCCGACGCTCCCGCTCTTCAACTCGATCGGCACCACCCAGGTAGAGCCGTCCTCCGCACCAACGAAGAGGAAGTCGCACCGTTGTTGATCGGGAGGTAGCGGGATCGCGAGACAATCCATGTCGACGATCGCCCGCTTGTCCGAACAGCCATGCAGATCCACACTGCACCCGTGTCGCTCACAATCAGCGGCTCGGCAAGGCGGGGGCACGTTCGCGGCAAACGCCGCTACGACCCCGTTCATTCTTCCTGCGCGCGCTGGATCTGATTGAAGATCCTGGCCCCTTCGTTGTAGAGCGCCTCGCTCACGCGATCGTAGCCCGACGGAAACAGCCCGGTCTCGTCGTCCAACTCGATCTCCTCGACGACCGAGCCGCCCCGTTGTTCGCGGGTGAACAGCCACGCACCGACACTGCTCGGCGACAGTGCCGGTGCCGACCCAGGCATCGTGTCCGAAGAACCTTCGGTCAGACTCGATCGGCGAACCGTGTTGGCAAGCGCCTCCAGTATCCACTCGCTGTGAGTCGTCAGGATGACCCGCAGGCCCGCCCGCACCGTCCCCGCCAGCAGTCTCGCAAGCCGCACTTGCGCCTCGGGATGCAGGTGAGCTTCCGGCTCCTCCACGATCAGCACGTCGCCCGGCGCGACGACGTAACGAAGGAAGAGAACGACCGGTGCGAGTTCGGACACGGCGGAGGACGAGTTGACCAGCGGCAGATCGTCGCTCCAGCCCTCAGGACGGTACCCGAACTGCGGTAAGCCGGGCACCGGAGAAGGCGCGATATGGATCCCGCCGCCCAACATCTCCGTTTCGATTCGACCAGCAACTTCGTCAAATCCCCCATCCCCGTTGCGTGTCGGCAACAGTTCGATCAGGTGCCGCAGAAAGTCGGTGAGAACACGAGGCAACAGCGATCGGCCGCTGTCCGCCATGCCACCGAGAATCTCCCGGTACGCCTCGATAGCGCCGGTCCGCCCCGCGGGAAGGTAGAAGGCCTGACGGAAGAGGGGGTTGAACATCTGTGGGAGCACCTGGCCGGCCAGCACCCTGAGTGCGTCGCGATAGCCCGCATCGCGGGACTCGTCGTCTAGCTGACTGGTGCCGTACACGGTCGACAGCAGGTACGAGAGGTCGTCCCGAACGGCGTTCTTGCGGACGCGGACATCGTTGGGGATACCGACGCCGAGCGTCGCCTGCGTCCCGTTCAACCTCAAGGCCAGCAGGTCGGCCGCGTCTTGCCGCAGCACCACTGTCGCGCCACCCTCGGATCCCTTTCGCACCAACTCCTGTGCTTCCAGAACACCGAGGCACCGCCGGAGCTCATCTCTGAGATCGTCTGCCTGCCGAGCGAGAGCCAGACGCATCTCCTCGGAGAGGACGCTGCCAAGCGAGATCTCCTCGTCAGATGGCGAACCTCGTCGGTAGAGGGTCTTCACCAACTCGTCGACCGCATGATGAACGGCCCTGTCACTGGCGAACTCCATCTGCGTGTCGAACATGCGCCCCGGCAAGACCAGACGCCGGGCGCCGGTCCCCAACGCGCGTCCCATGAAGCGATGCAGAGCGTAGATCACCATGGCGAGCCAAGACTTGCCGGTGTTGCTCGGACCGATGAAGACGGTGAGCGGGCGCAACTCGACCGCTGCTTCGGCGATGGGGCCGAAATCCGCGACCTCTAGTTCCAGGCCGTTGCGAGGCGTTACGTCGTCGCTCAAGATCCGGCTCTCCGGTTTCAGTCGCGTCGCTAGCAGCGTCGACGAACCGGCGTGCTGAACGCGGTTGATCGACTCTATCCGGCCGACGGCCGGCGACTGTTCCGAACGCCCCATGCGGCCAGCTCCATCCGACCCCTAGCTCAGATAGCGAACGGCAGCCAGCAGCGTCTCGTCCGGCCGCCCCTCGAACACCGCCCGCCACCCGGTCAGGTCCGGCCTCCCGCCGAACAGGACAATCGTCTGACCATCGCGTTCAGAGCCCGGTCGCAGGCCCGCGTGGACGCGCCATCCTCCGGCTGTGCCCGGCATCAGCGCGGCTGATCGTGCCGTGAGCCCGGAGGACCCTGCCGACCGCAGGCGGCGGGCCTCTTCCCTGCACGCGGAGTACGAACCGGCGTCGCCGGTCTGGGTTTCCGCGGGCAATTCGGCGCGGGCCAGATGTTCCGATCCGATGTCGACCGCCCATAGCGACCGGCGTACGAAGGACAGCTCTTCGGGATCGCGGAGGTCCTCGTGTCGCAGGAACTCGGCCCACGCACCGTCGGGCGTATCGCTGAGGTACTGCACCGGTCCTTCACCTTCAGCGTGCCACCGGGCAGCCGGCTGCGAGCCGCCCTCCTCCCACAGGAACGGGAAGCGGGGGTCCGCGTTGCGGTAGGCGATCACGTGGCAGGAGACCAGACCAGGGCCCTGGCCAGGTCGCGAACCCGCCGCGGACCGGGATCCTCCGGCTGCCATTCGGCCTCCAGCAGTTCCGCCGGGCTCCGGCCGTCCAGAAGCGAGCGCGGTCGGTCGAACCAGCGCCGCACGCCGATGTCGTTGTAGGCCCCCGCAAGGTCGCCCGCGACCAGTGCGAGGAAATGCAAGCGCGCCGCAACCGCGTCAGGCACCGCTCTCTCGCCCGCCAGGTAGCGTCGCAGGCTCACGGCTGACACCCGCAGCAATCTGGCGAGGAGCTCACGCCCCAGCAGCTTGTCGAGCCGAGGTCCCTCTGCCGCCGGGACCGGCGACTCCTCCAGTGCGTCACTCAGTTGCTGGAGTTGACGGACGAATCCTTCACGTTCGTCCCCGCCTTGCGGGACGATCGCCGGCAGGTGGCGTCCCACGCCGGCATTCCGTATCCGGGCCAGTACGTCCTTCCAGACCGACGCATCCAGCGTGTCGATGGCGCCCTTGCCCAGGATCCCCATCGCTTCCGCTCGGGTCAGCACTTGAATTCCCAGGGGCAAGGACTGGCGGTCATCGAACGGATCGCCAACGGATCGAATACGGATATCGCTCATCGATCCGAACGGTATCCGAGTCGGCGCCAAGCCGTCAACCGCGACTCACGTAGCGTTCTACGGCGCAAGCCCCTAGGATCCCTGCCATGGCCGCAGCCCCTTGGGTCATCGTCATCGACGACGAGGCCGGTTCCCGCCAGTCCATGGCGATCGCCC
>CAYWUV010000254.1:0-4577 GCA_964461235.1 uncultured Bryobacterales bacterium
AGCACGTTCTCCGGCGGGGTCGGCCAGTAGCCGAGGTTGTGCTGGACATCGGTTCCGAGTGAGTAGACCAGCGCCGTATCGCAGAGCGTGGTCCGGTGTCCATTCGGACCCGTCACCTCTGTTCCGCCACTGGTAAGGGCGTGAACAGAGGCAGGCGGGACGCTATCGGCCAGCACGTCCAGGACCGCCAGCGACGAGGACTCGAAGTCCTCGCACTCGTAGGCCTCATTCCCCCCGGCCGTCCGCCACCAGTGCAGGTCCTCACCCCATGAGACGGGAGGATCTTCGATACGTCGCCGCCATGATCGCGTCTCGCCTACGAACGTGGTGGAGTCGGTCACCATGTTCGTCACCCACAGACCCCACCACCGATACTCGTCCGTCTCGCCGGACGGGCCGGTATCCGCGACGAACCGATAAGGCGTCCCCTCCTCCCACTCAAACGGAAGCATGATCTGATGGCATCGGCACTCGTCGTTCTCCGTGTCCACCATCGCATCGGTGTTGGAGGCATCCGAGTCCCATATCGCGAAGTTGATGACGCGACGGTTGAGCGGCTCATTCTTGAACAGACCTTGTGACTGGAGACCGGCGTAGCCCGCCAGCCTGCCCTGATCGTCATGCAGAAACTGCATCGCCCAATAGTGCAGCAGCTCCTTCTCGTGCAGGCTCTCCGCCGGCGCCTGTATGGGAAGCATCGTCCACTCGATGCGCGACATCGGATAGAGCGAGTCCGGAAACCTGTAGTACCCGAACGTGTTCGCCGGTCCCCACTCGCCGATCGGCGTCACTGACAACGCGAATGATTGCGCCGCGGCCAATCCCGCCTGATCCCGCGCCGTGACGGTCACCTCCGCCGTCCCCACCGACACTCCCGTCAGTGTCAACTCGGCCCCGGCGACCGCTGTCGAAGCCACCCAGGGCGCCGACGACGATGCTTCGTACGCCAGCGCGTCCCCGTCCGGGTCGCTGAAGTGCGCTGACGCATCCACCACCAACGTCCCCTTCACGTCCACCGCCTGCGCTCCGATCGCGGATGCCACCACGGGCGCTTGGTTCGGCTGCGGCTCAGGCGGCTGAACGGTGACGGGTTCTTCGCCGCCGCAGGCGCAGACGAGGGCCAGCCCCAGTGCCGGCGCAGCGCTGCGTGAACGGGCGCGGGCCCGTCCGCGGGCAGGCGCCGGGGAGAATGACGGGTTGGCCGGTCGCAAAGTGGCCATCCTTGCAGCATGCGCGGCCGACATGATGCGCGGCCGTTGCCGCGTTGCGTTCTCCACGGCCCCTCCCAGTCGTGCTGGCAGTCGTGATTTTCGAGGCACTTCAAACGTAAGGAGTGCTAATCGTCGCAACAAATGACGATTCGGGCCGCAATGGAGTCGTTGCGATATCGGGCTGTCAGCGACCCGGCGTTCACGCCCGCGCAGGCCGGAAGGCGCGCATCATCTCCACTCTGGCCCGGTAGCCATGGTCGCCCTTCTCCAGGAAGTCATGCTTGACCAGCCAATTCATGTCCCGGGTTAGGGTCTTGTCGGTCCTGTCCGCATAGAGCCTGGCCAAGCCTGGACTCAGATCCGGTATCAGCACTTTGCTCACGGGTGCCTCCACGCGGCCGAGCACCAAGGTCACATCCCGGCGCCGGCGCATGGCTGCTGACGCCGGAATCTGTCGGAACTCCACGTACACGAAGTGCTCCCAGGCCAGCTTGAGCTGCACGCCTTCGATGAATCGGCTTTGGTTCCGCAACCCGTCAACGAAACCCTGCAGCGAGTAGAGCAGGAAACCGAGCGGGTCCCCACGGCCGGAGTTGGCCCGGCTGGAGCGATCGAGCTGCCGATAGTATTCGGCCCGCGTCAGGTTGTAGTGATTGCTGAGAAGATGGGCACATGGTGACGGCACCCCTTCCCTGGCAAGAATCATGAACTCGGCCAGGCGGGCGGTCCGGCCGTTGCCGTCTCCGTAGGGATGGATCCACGCGATATACAGGTGGGCGAAGATGGCGCGCAGAATCGCCGAGGCCGTGCGGTCTTCGTGCCGGTCCGGACGAACCGGCCAATCGTCACCTTCAAGCCATGTGCAGAGCCGATTCAGGAGGAAGGCGCAATCACCTCTCGGGGCTCCCCGGTAGCGCCCGACCCCGACGGAATGCGTTGGCACTTCTCCCGGCACCACTCCTTCCTCCAGGTGCTCCTCGAGCCCGGCGAGTAGCCGCCGGTTTGCTCGGGCAATCCACTCCGCCGTCAGCGGCAGCGGCTGTCCGCTCCCGATCTCGGTGAAAATGTCGTTGACGGCATCAAGAACGTTTGTGACCTCGACCTTCAGGTAATTCTGGGATGGCGGAAGGTCCAGACGCCCCTCCAGCTGGGCGTTGATCTGTTCCTCGGTCAACGTGTTGCCCTCGATCGCCGTCGTGGCCTGGACCCCCTTGACCAGGTAGAGCTGGTGCATCGCCTGGGCGTCCGCCGGTGGAAGGATCGCCTGGGCAACCTGATCGCATCTGGCTGCGGCTTCTCCAAGCAGCGACCAATGGACAGGATCGGCGCGTTCCAGGTGATGACGGAAACTGATCCAGGGGTGAGTGCGCGTGTATTCTCGTTGATTCGTCATTCGTCGGCCCTCCGTGGAAGATTCGAAGTAATCATCCTATGTTATGTCCGATAGAATGTCCAATACCAAACCAGTCCATAGCATGGCTATGATTTCGGCTAAAAGGCTGCGTAATTGCATGTTATAAACTATAGCGTTCGAAATACATGGAATGATACTCGACAGAAATGACCTGTGAGATGTCCACTTTCCAGCACGGAACCGCCGATGCGGTCCGGTCGATGTTCGCGCGCGCCGCGAGCTTGCTGAAGTGTGGAGGACTGCTCTTCGTGCGCGTCAACTCCGCCTCCACCGACGTCTACCACCCGCATCGGGTCGTCGAGCGGGGCGATCGAGGCGGGTTCACCGTCAGGTACGATGAGGGGCCCAAGCGCGGATTGGCCATTCGCTTTCTGTCGCTCCGCGAGCTGAGTGAGACGCTGGACCCGTGGTTCACGCCTCTCGTCCCGCCGACGCAGCAGTCAACCTCGCGACAATCCCCCAAGCGGGGGTCGTGGGCTCAGTGGGAAGGGGTTTGGGTCAGGCGGTAGTGCATCGGCATCCTCGAGAGGTTCGAGCTGGACCTGTTGAACAAGGGCCGGCGGTTCACGGAGCCGGCTGCGATCGTCACGGTTGAGCCTTCTCCTCCATGATCTGGATCAGGTTGCCGCATGTATCGTCGAAGACCGCGGTAACGACAGTCCCCAGGTCGGTTGGCGGCTGCACGAATCGCACACCCTCTGCCGCGAGACGGTCGTGCTCGGCTTCGACATCGTCGACCGCGAAGGAGGTATAGGGGATCCCGTCCTCCACCAGCGCCTTCCTGAACGGAATGACCGCGGGGTGCCCGGCAGGCTCCAGGACCAACTCCGTCCCCTCCGGAGCTTCCGGGGATACCACGGTGATCCAGGCGTGCTCTCCCATCGGGATGTTGTGCTTCACACGGAAGCCAAGGGTCTCCGTGTAGAACTGTAGTGCCCTCTGCTGGTCGTCCACGGCGACGCTGGTCAGGTTGATTCTCATTTCTCGATGTCCTCGTCGGTTGAGTGTGAAGTGTCTTCGTCTGTCGAGACCGGCCACCGCTCCCCGATTGCCTTCAGCGGCGCGCCCACGAACCAGTGGAGCTTCGACCTCCCCTCGCGCCTCGTGCGAATGAGCCCGGCCACCTCCAGGACGTCCAGGTGTTGCGAGATCGCTTGCCGCGAGGAGCTGATGCCGTGTTTCATGATCAGGCGCCCACAAAGCTCGAAGAGCGATTGACCCGACCGATCGACGAGTTCATCCAGGATGGCCCGCCTGGTTCGGTCAGCGATCGCACGGTAGATGTCCACACAGTAGTCTAAGGCAAGTGTTGGCTTGCGTGTCAAGGGCTGGGGTTGAAGCCCGTGATCGCCGAGCGTCTCGGAATGACCGTGTCGGACGGCGACGCGGGACTACCGGAAGAGGAGGCGAGCCGCCTCAGTGACCGGCGCGTGGAGCATGTGTTATAATCAGCCCCGAGCCTGCGATCCGGTCCATTTCACGAAAGAGAGGACACCGTTTTCGGCCTCGCCTTTGCCGCCGCTGCGACGTCAGCTGCAGCGCAACAGATCTCCGAACAAGCTGTCATTGACGCACAGAGAGCCTGGGGCGCGGGCATTGTCGCAATTGCCAAGACTCATGCCGACGGTGGCGACTACACCGCCCGTGCGACCGAGCACATCAATGACCTTTATGCATATGGCGAGACCAAAGTCATGTTCAAGCCGACCATGGCAGCGGAAGATCAGTTCCGTGAGACATTTGACGGAGCTCTGAGCTATTTCGTTGGGCAAGACGGGACGGAGGACAAGGGGTTCGCAATCTCGGGCTGGACCAACGTTCGGTGGGAGAACAACGGCATCTACACCGACGACAAGTCCGCAATGGCCATGGGGAACTACTACTTCACAGGCCCGGACGGAAACGAGACAAAGGTCGAGTTCACCTTTGGCTACGTCCTTGTTGACGGTGAT
>CAYWUV010000255.1:0-4500 GCA_964461235.1 uncultured Bryobacterales bacterium
TTTATCTTAATCTTTCCGAGTAAAAATAACCTTTATACCTCGTCGCGTTTTCCTTTCGTGGTTACCCCGCTGGGCCCGGCCTCCGGGCGGGCCCCTCCTGGCTTTTTGTGTCAGGCACTCCCTCTGTCTGACTGAGAATCTCTAGTGGGCGGGGGTAGCTCCGAATCGGCTCCGGCGACCCGGGAGTGAAGTCCTTGCGTGCACGCAATTTTTCCCCCGTGGGCTAGGGCCGTTTGAGCAGGCTGTCGATCTCGCGGAGCCTGTTAGGTGAGGCCGTCGATGTGGACGCGGTGCAGCAGGCGGTCGAGGATCGCGGCCGTAATGGCCACGAAGCTGGCCGCGGCCATCGGCGAGAACCTGAAGAGCCTGGGGTTTGGGAATAGTCGATGAGCTGCTGCGATGGGGATGTCTGCTTTCATTTTACGATGTGACGCTTGACGTCCACCGTCAACATTCCCTATACTGGCATTCACATGATTCTCGGATATCGGGACAAGAGAACCGAATTGTTCGCCGGTGGAGCCTTCGTTGCAGCATTCCACGGATTTGAAAAGCAGGCAACGAAGCGGCTTGCAATACTGAACGCGGCGCCATCGCTGGACACTTTGAGGGCTCTGCCAAGCAATCGCCTAGAAGCTCTCCGAGGCAAGAGAGGCGGGCAGTATTCCATCCGGATCAACCGGCAATGGCGTATCTGCTTCACTTGGAGCGACGGTCCGGGGCCGGCCGACGTCGAGATTGTGGACTATCACTAGAGCAAGGAGGGCGAGAGGCATGTTGAAGCGTGTCGTTCATCCCGGAGAAATTCTGAAAGACGAACTTGCGGAACTGGGCGTGACTCCAACCACTTTCGCGCGCCAGATCAACGTGCCGCCGAACCGGGTCAGCCAGATTATCGCCGGCAAACGTTCCGTGACCGGGGACACCGCCCTGAGATTCGGACACTGGTTCAGAGTCGATCCTCAATTCTGGCTGAACCTCCAGACGCAATTTGATCTCGTGGTCGCCGAGCAGCGAGTCGGATCAACCGTGCGCCAATTGCCGGTCGCGCCCCAAGGGACATGATTACGTCTTGTTGACCGAGGTCTGAGACTAGCGGCTGGCGTCCGCCCACCCGGTGGTCCAGACCGGTCCGGGGCTTCGTTGCGAAGGCCGCCGGGGAAGGTGAGGCCGTGTCCGCGAGGAACACGTTCATCCGCGTGCTGAACGACTGCTTCGGCGTCTCCATGCCCCAACGCTGGAGAGCCGCTCGCAAGCAGGTCAACCCGTCGGAAAACGCCACTGTCCCGGAACGTCCCAGGTCGTGCCATGCGTCTCAAACTCGGCGGATGCCGCCGCCAGTGGCCCCGAAAAACACCCCCCGCAACGTCTCGCCAGGCCTCCCGCGCTCCTCAGCGCATCGCTGCGTAGGCCAGCCGGAACGCCGTGTCCGTCAGCCACCGCCTGAAAGTCTCTCCGGCCTTACGGGCGGCCGACAAGCCCGGCGGACGCAGCTGCCGACGCTCCACCTCGACGCGCCGCCGGAAATCCACCACTTGCCGCTCGGACCGCTTCGTCAGGCTCTCCATACGCGTTCACCCAGAACATCGAGTCGGCAAATCGCGCAATAGGATATTAGTGGGACATTTCCCACCTGCTTGGCCGGCAACGAGATGCGGGAATCGGGGTTCCGCCGCTCGTTGCCGGTGCCGTTCAGACGGCTCTGAAGAGGGGATGCTCCGGGAGAATAGCTCCCGTCCAAGGGCTACCACGGATGATCACCGTCGACGGAGACTCGATGGAGTTGCTCTTCTCAAGCGGCGACCACATCCTGATCGACGTGAGCCGGCGCGTTCCCATGTCACCGGGCATCTTCGTCATTTGGGACGACCTGGAACTCATCGCCAAGCCGAGTCCTGAGCAACGCCGATTATCTGCCGTAGGGCGGCCGCTCGGACACTGCCGGCACGCCGTAACGACGTCCGCCAGGAGCAGATCCTCCACCGCCAACCGATACCCACTTCTCACTGTGAGCAATTCGACTAAGTAGACGGCCGTGCGTTTGTTGCCGTCCACAAAGCCGTGATTGGAAACGATGCTGTGGACCAGAGCTGCTGCCTTCTGGTGGATGCGCCGGTGGTAGCCATGAAACGGCCGGGCGATAGCAGACTCGATGGCTGAGCGACTGAGGATTCCTGGGGCACCGCCAGTCAGTAGCGCTTCGTCATGGGCTCGAATCGCGTCGGCCCACGTGATTCGGTAGTGGCCGTCAGCGATTCGCCAATACCTTCATGGCCGTACGTCGCCGAACCGAAACCTCTCGGATGATTGCTTCGGACTTCTTGGAAACGGGACGCTGCTCTACATGACCAGACGTACCGCGATCTGTCGCGGAACAGTTGGCGGTCAGGGCGCCTTCGGGCCATGACACCTCGACGTTCTCCTCCGATCCCCCCGTCACAGCACCAGTAGGCTTGGGGTCCGTGTTCTCTTTGGTCATCGTTTCCTCCGAGGCTGATGTAGTACGCTAATCTCTTACTCATCCACCGACAACTCGTGCAATACTTGATGAACGCTAGCTGCTCAGATGCCTAGCTTCCGCCCGATATATGCCACGACAATCGTAGTAGCGGAGCCACAGCAGCCGGGAGTAGCCCAGCACCACGACCAGCGCATGCCGCTTGCCCCACGGAGTCCGGAACTCCGCGAAGTCCACCTGCCCCTGATGCCCCGGAGGGGTCTCGAACCGCCGCACCGGCTCGGGCGGCGGCCTCGGCCGGACCTCGCGGACATGGCGCTTCACCTGGTCGTAGCTGCCCGGATAGCCCGCAGCCCGGATCTCCTCGAACAGCCGCACCGCACTAAGATCCGGATACCCTTCCAGGCGGACCCGGATGATCTCCTTGTACGGATCAAGCTGGGACGCCCGGGGCCGCCTCGGTCGGATGCGCCCTTTGAAGTGATCGCCGGGGTGATCCATAAGGGGCGGCATGTTGACCGATACGTCTATCCTGAAAGCCCTTACGACCTCGCGCTCACGTTCTGTATGGAGCGCCTTCAGAAGCGCCTGCAATCCTCGCGCCGCACAACCATCGTGTTCGAGTGCAGGGGCAGGCGGGAAGACCAGGAACTAGAACTAGTATTCCGCCGAATCTGCGACGGTGATAACCACCGCGGAGATACCTTGCCCTTCGATCTTCACTTTGCGGACAAGAAGACCAATTCCAGCGGCCTACAGATTGCAGACCTCGTAGCACGTCCAATCGGCCTAAAGGTACTCAGGCCGAGCCAAGAGAATCGAGCGTGGGATATCCTTGAGCCGAAGATCCGGCGAAGCCCTCAAGGGAGCATCTGGGGGTGGGGGCTCAAGGTGTTCCCCTAAAAAGCCAAAAGGCCTCGGTGTTCACCGAGACCTAGCGCCGGCCGAGATTCCCCAACCCACTTGCCCATAAGGCAAGTGACATCGCCGCGTCCATGCAAGGCGTAGTCTTGTCCAATGACAAGTGAGGCTGAACGGGGCGTGGGTTTCCAACGGGAGATGAGGCTGAAGTCCGGGGCGAAGAGATCATTGGAGGATGATCGTGACACTGTGCACCGAAGGGATGTACAAGTATGGTAATCACCTGACCTCGGCGAGGCCCAGTGTCAGGTGATTACCATACTTGTACACTCGGCGGGATCGAGCTCCACCGGGGCGTCAAGCGCAGCGATGAAATCGTCCCAGGCCCCACTGGTTCGGAATTGACATCACTTTCGGGTAACTTTATCTAGGTAATACAAAACCCCTTGACACCAGCGCGTGAAGGCGGGGACTTACCCTCGCAATTATTAGAGGGAGATCGGCATGGGAGAGAGCCTGCGAACCTTCATGGCCGCCCTGGGCGTCATCGCTACCATCGTAGGGTTCATATTTTTACAGATGCGTGGAGTGGAGGGCCGACTCACCGCACAGATCAATGGGGTAGAAACCCGACTTACTGACCGAATTGACCGCCTCGAGGACCGCGTGGACGACCGGTTCCTCGTCATTGGCGAGCAGAACAACGAGATCATCCAGCGCCTCACCCGCCTTGAGACCCTGCAGGGAGTCGGTGTCGGTGCCGAGTAGATCGGAGAGAGGGAGAACGAGTAACACCACGTAGCACCCGTCCTCACGGAGGACACCTAACACAAACTAAGGTATGAACCGCACCCGGTTTCCTGGACAAGTTGGCGGCCTAATCAGGCTGCCATGCGGGTGAGCTGCTCACGGATGTCGGCCGGGGTCTTGTGGCCGTGCCGCTCGATGAGCCAACCGCGGTTGTAACGCTCGATGAACTTCCCGATCACCGTCCTGGCCTCCTCCAGGCTCTCGAAGTCGTGCAGGTAGAGACATTCTTCCTTCAGCGTCCTGATGAACCGCTCGATCACACCGTTGCACTCGGGCTCGCCGACGTAGGAGGCCGTCGAGCGGATGCCGAGCCAGGTGTAGGAGGTCATCCCACGTTGCTGCTCTGGAGACACCCAGTTTTACGCACCTGG
>CAYWUV010000256.1:0-4473 GCA_964461235.1 uncultured Bryobacterales bacterium
TCGCCTGGCTGGTCTCGCCGTCCTCGTGCAGGACCGTCAGGGCCCGCTCGGGGGGAGCGTCCCGGACATTGGCTGGCAGTTCGACGACGAAATCCAGGTGCGGGGCGTTGCTTACGGGTCCAAGCACTTCGCTCGGCAAGCCGCCGCAGTGCATTCTCTGAATCTGCATCTCCGAGGGGCCTGGTCGATCAGCGAGGGACCGGAATCGGCGACCGCGGAGCTCGTAAAGGGCGAGACGATCATCCGGATGCAAGCCACCGATGGGATGAGCACGGAGATCTTGCTGAGCCCGGCGCCACAGCCTGCACAGCGGTGACTGCCCGCCGAGACCTGCGTTGATGCTCGGCGCTTTGGATGCGAAGGCACTGTTCGGTGTTGGGGTTAGCACTGGCCTCAGACGGGAGAGTTCTTGACTCCTGGGTATTCGCGCAGCTCTGGTTCGAAGGGTCTCTCCGATTGCTAAGTTCTCCATACGTAACAGGTTTGTGGGAGATCGGTTGCTTGGCCAAACGGCCGGAGATCCTCCCGACCTGCCGCGATCTGGGTCGGTTGAAATGAAGCGTGAATCCCGCGCGATAGCCCCGTAAGAGCTTCGATCCAATGCTCCCGAGATCGGTACCCGTTAACCACCGATTGAACAGCGAGATGGCCAAGTGGAGATGAGGGAACAGCCAGGCTAACTGGTGAAGGACAGCGAGTGAGAGTCAGCGGAATCTAATTCACGGTTTGGCGGCGTTGGAAGGCTGTTAGGCAGGGGCAACAGCGGTCTTGAGAGGAGTCAGCGCTAGCCGACGGGCGATCCGGCGGGCGGCCTGCAAGGCTTTCCGGGGGCGAGCGGGAACGAGTTGGCACGCTCTCGCCCGGACGGAGACGACTGCGACGGCGGGGAAGGCGGCGGAGCGCTCAGGCTGACAGCGGCATCAGGGCCCGGAAGGTCCCGTTCGGATCCCCAAGCAGGAAGTCCATCTGGTTCTGGATGTTCTGCATACCGGCTAGGGGCAGGATCGAGATCGCCAGGTTCGCGAAAGCGGCCAGCATACGCGGCAGCGCACCCTTGCGGCAGCGCGACTTGTCCTCGCCTAAGGCTCCGTCACGCAGATGAGAGGAATGGGCGTCGGGCTCAGGCCGGTGGCGGGTCCGCGCCGGATAGAGGAACGTTCTCAGGGCAGCGGCGCTTCAGGTTGGTGAGGTGGCGGTGCAGACCCGAATCGGGGCTATCGTGGCGGGATGCCAGTTCGGCGACACCGAGGCTGGTAGTGCTGCGCTTTCTGAAGGGTGCCTGGGTGCCCTTTAGGAGCAATCAGGCCGTGCAGGATCTGCGCATGATGAAGCTGCGGATGAGATCTCGCCCACTGGTCACGGCTTGCTCCGGCGGAATAAGGTAGGTACCAAGACCGTTCATTTCGCGGATTGGTAGGTTCCACGTTCACTCGCTTTCCGTAGCTCTCGATGGGGGAACCTGTCAGCGGGTTGCTCCCGGACGAGCCGGCGGGTGGCATGTGTGGGTGCTCTACCACTCTATGTTCGGCATACCCGCGCTGACCGCGGTTCAGCTGATCAGCCTGATGCATTGAGCGTGTCGGCCGAACCTCGGAACCAAGGCACCCTGGAGTCGGTCGGGCAGGACGGGACAAGGGAGATGTGCCTTCGCTTGGCACCTGCCCGCGAACTCCGTCCAGTTCATAGGGTCTTCAATCGATTCGATCGGAATTGGCGACTGATGACAGAATGACCATCACGTTCTCGGCCACGTTGCGCCGAGCCGGCCGGAATCTTGCCAGATCATCGCGGCCTAACCTCGGCGGGCTTAGCGCCGTCCAATCAAGGGAACGGACGCTCCCGTCTGGAGCGTCGTCGGTGACAAGCAAGGAGAGTAATCATGACCAGAACATCGATCGCAATCACTGCGGTCCTATCAATTGGCGTTGGGATTGGCCAGACCGGGGCAGACAGTGCGACGGGAACGCCGTCCGAACCAGGAACTGTCACGGCACCCCACGGCCTCAGCAACATGCCGGGGCTCGTGAGCGTCGTCCAACTGAACGAGGGGCAGCTTGCGCGCCTGCGGAGCCTCAACTACGAATTCGAAGACGAGCTCTTTCCGCTGGTGCAGAGTCTCTGGGAGAAGGAGTGGGAGTACCGACGGCTTGCTCGTTCCACTCCCGCGGGCCAAGTCAATGTTGACATGATCATCCAGGAACAAGAGGCGCTGTACGGGCAAATCCGAAACGTTGGGGTCCGGCACAGGGAGAGAGCCCGGGCCTTGCTGAGCAGCCATCAGATCGGTGCGCTCGACAGGCTTGAAACGGCACTCGAGCTTTCATACGCCGCGCAAGAAGCGGTCTGCGCCAATCTGATTGCGACCCCCGGGAACTTCGAGTACATTCCGGGACTCGCGGCATTGTTCGGGGATCCCCTCGGGCTCGGATCCTGCAGCCTTGGCTTCACTATGTTCGGCGGGGACTTGAAAGTCCCGGAAGTCGTCGACGGGATCAAGAACAACATGCCGGGCGTCCGACCAGGCGGATGAGGCTGGTCCGAAACAACTGTGCGCTGGGCTATTCGGGCCGTCCCTCATATTGACGGGTCTGGATCGATGGAGGACATGCGCCGGGCCGTCAAGTCTGCTCGCGCACAGGAGGGCATGAACCGGAGACGGGACTTGTAGGGCATTGCGGCGCTTCTGGCCGCGTATACCGGACTCTACTGGGCACATGTGATCGCAGTTGAATTGCCGATCATCGCGCAGTTCTCGTATTACTTCGGCTCCTGTGCATTCATCTGCATGGCTCTGGGGTGGCTGCTCGCGGCTCGCCCGCGGGTATTGGAAACGTCGTTCGGCGGCCTCGATCGGATGTACAAGCTCCACAAGCATCTCGGTGTCGCCGCACTGTTGCTGTTCACCGCGCATTATGCGACGGTCCCCGGGGAACCGGATTCAGATGTGTCGCTGGTCAGCGTGTCCGTTGACGGCGACGGGGCGACATCCGGATCGGCAGGGCCAGCGGTGCGCGAGGAAGAGGGTCTGCCCATCGATCTGTTCGGCCTAGTCGCAATGATCGGCTTTACGCTGCTGATCGTCAGATCGCTGAACCGCAAGACTCCCTACCACCGCAGGCTCCCTACGCATCGGTTCATGGGTCTGTTCTTCGCGATTGTCAGCATCCATGTCTTTCTGGTGCTATACGACGGAGAGGACATACCGCCCCTGTCCGCTTCGGGGCTGGTCTTGGCAGCTTTGGTGCTGACCGGCTTGGCAGCCTACGCCTAAATGCAGCTCGTGTATCCGAGGAAGGAGAAACAGCCGTTCACTCTGACCGCAGTCAGCCGGCTCGAGCGCGCGACCGAATTGGTGCTGCAGCCGAAGGGTCCGATGTTTCCCTTCGAGCCGGGCCAGTTCGCTTTCATTGCCATCGATGCTCCCGGATTCCGGGAGGCCCATCCGTTCACCATTGCGTCCGGGGCGAAGGAGGCCGGGTTGCGTTTCACGATGAACGTGCTTGGCGACTACACCCGCCGGGTGCGAGACCATTTGGCGACGGGTGCCGATGTCGACGTCGAGGGACCCTATGGCCGATTCAATCCGTTGCAGGGTTCGGAGAAGCAGGTATGGGTTGCAGGGGACATCGGGATCACGCCTTTCCTTTCACTACTGCGCACGATGTCGCAGGAGCATGGCAGGACGGTGCGGCTCTACTACTGTGTCCGCTCGGCAAAGGAAGCCCTGGTCTACAGCGAATTGGAGCAGTGCGCGGCCCGGCTGGGTGGCGCTACGGTCACGCGCCTCGAATCCGACAGGGGCGCACGGATCAGTGCGAGTGTCATCCGCGACAATCTTGGAGGCGCACTGAGGGACTGGAGCTACTATTGCTGCGGGTCGCAGTCGATGATCAATGCCGTGTCCGAGGGGCTCAAGGAATACGGCGTGCCCGCGCACAGCATCCACAGGGAAGAATTCGAACTGAGGTGATCGTCAGGCGGCGGACGACGGGCGAGATCAGTTCTCGAGTGACCTGGAATGACCCGCAGACGGTGTCGAGCTGCTAGGTGCCTAGCGTCAATTACTCGTAACTGCTCAGGCCCCTTCTCGACTACTTGGTTTTTATCCGACATCACGCAAAGCAATGCGTGCGCCTGGATCCGGTCAGGCTTCGAATGGTTGTTCGAGTCGGGAACCTGTCGTGGATCGGGAACCGTCCTGATCGGCAATCAGAGGCATCCCGAACCCGGCGGATGGGTTGGCCTTGTTGCGCGGCCAGCCGACGCGGAACCAGGGTCAGCCCCGTGCCACACCGGTTCCGGAGCGGGCGGATCGCTTCGCTACAATCCTGCAATCCAATTGCCTTGGCTTACCGTTCCAGGCCCACCGACACCTTGCCACCGCTACCTGCCATGCCCTTCATCGACATGCGCGTCCCGCGCGACCCCGCCTTCAAGCGTTTCGTGCACAACCGGACCTTCATCCGCCACCTG
>CAYWUV010000257.1:0-4470 GCA_964461235.1 uncultured Bryobacterales bacterium
CCGCCGAATGGAGGTTTTGCAGACCTCTGCCTTACCACTTGGCTACGGCGCCGATACAAAAGGGGCGCGGCAGTCGGCCGTCGCCCCCGGAAGCAGTTGGCGGCGCGCCTCGACCCGTCAGGGACGGCGTCAAGACGCGGCTGGACTGCCAGTATCAGAGCGGGAAACCGGACTCGAACCGGCGACCCCCACCTTGGCAAGGTGGTGCTCTACCAACTGAGCTATTCCCGCGAAGCGGCACCCCGATTCCGGATGCCGGGGCCCTCCCGCGGCAACGCTTCCCGGGAGCGCGTCGTCAGAAGGGACGAGAACGTTAGGGGCGGGGCCGGGGAGTGTCAACCGCGACCCGGCGTTTGTCCGTCAAGCGGTTGGCAAAGCTCCGCCACGCGCGGCGGCTCCGTTCTCGCCCGCAACGGTCGCTATTATCTTGTCTCCGCCAGCGCCTTCTTCCCGGATGAGCCGTGCCCGGTAACCGCTCGACAGTCCTCACTCTCCTCTCCCTCCTCCTGAGCACCGGCGGTCTGTCCTTCCCGGAGCCGGCGGGCGCCCAGGAGCCCTATTCCCTGCTGGTCCCGCGCGGGCACGTACGCCTAGGCGTACTGGGCCAGTACTCGACCTTCTCGGACCTCTACCAGATCGGCAGCCGTACCGACAGCCCACACGGTCTGGGCGACCTGTTCAGCGGACCGGTCGGCAGCAGCATATTCCCGTTCCTCGGCGAGCCCGAGGCGTCCGTGCGCGCGCTGATCGAGGATGAATACGACCTGAGCCTGGGTGCCATGTCGTCGGTGCTCGAAAAGAGCACGGCGCTGGTTCCCGTGGCTGTGGACGTGGGCGTCTTTGACTGGCTGACAGTCGGTGCCGTGGTCCCGCTTGTACAGAACGAGACGGAGTTCGCGACGACGTTCGCGGCGGATTCGGCCAGCGCCAACGCGGGGTTCAGTCCGGGGATGGAGGATCCGGCCGCGGTCACCGGATTCCTCAATGGTCTTCAGGGTTCGATCGGTGCCTACGACATGTTCCGCGGCGAGACCTGCGCGATGGATCCAATGTCCGATGCCTGCCGGGACGCCACGGCGCTGCTGGCGGATGCGCGCTCCTTCCACTCGCTCCTTTCGCTGATGTACGGAAGCATGTTCGCGCCGCTCTCCAGGTCCGCTGCCGGGATGGCGCTCGAGGCTCGGCTGGCCGCGTTCGCGGAGGCCTTCGGGGCCGCCGGCGTCACCGGGATCCCGGCGATGATGCCCCTGGCGAACACACTGCTGACCACCGAAGACCTCGAGCGGCTGGTCTCCGAGCCCGCTTTCGGCATCGAATCGAACACCCCGTTCGAGAACTGGAGGTCGCTCTGGCGCCTCGGCGACATCGAGGTGAGGGCGGACGCGCGCATCTTCGAGATCGGCGATCGCGGGACTCCGAACCAGCTCACCCTGGGTGCGGGCGCCATGGCACGCCTGCCCACGGGCGTCCAGGACAATCCCGCCAACTTCCTGGACTCGGGCAGCGGCGACAGGCAGCTCGACGTGGAGTTGCGGGGATGGATGAATGGCCGCTGGCGTGGCAGCGTGGGGCTCTGGACCGACTTCCGCTACGGCACCCAGCTCCAGGGAAGCACGGTGCGGCGGGTCTCCGACCCAGGGATCGCCTTCGCGCTCCGGTCGACGGAGACTGCGCTCGACTGGAGACCGGGCGACTACCAGTTCCTGGAGCTGTCGCCTTGGTATCGGATCACCGACGCGATGTCCGTGGTGGGCGGGTATCGGTATTTCCGCAAGGGCGAGGATTCGTTCAGCCTTCCCGTGTTTGTGCCGGTAGACGAGGCGGCGGCAGCCCGAGCGGCCGGACCGACTGCCAACGACCCCAGTGTGCTCGTCCCCGGCAGCGGAGGTTCCGCCAGCCAGGCGCTCCTCGGCATGGTGTACAACCGGGGGGCGTACCTGGGAGACGACGGCGTGGCCGGCGACCCCCTTGAGATCCGCGTGATGTATCGCAGAACGATCGGCGGGAGCGGCGGAATGCCCGTTGCGGAGTCGCTGGAGGTTGGGTTCCGGTTCTTCGTGGGGATCTGGGGGGGAGGGGTGGGGCTGGAGGATTGAGTCGGCCCTTTGCGCCGTTTTGTTGGCCACTCTTGGGGGATTCGGGCCGACAATCCCCTCTCCACGCCTCCGTCGCCAGATTGAGGCCATTATGGCCGACAAGTAAGGGGGATCTCGTCGGCTCGCCGGCGTGGCTACACTCGGCGGATCGATCAGCGGCCTTGGCCTCGCGGCTCGATCAGCCGCATACCGACCACGTGGCCGACACTGGTAGAGGGATCTGTCCTCACCCCCCACACGTGCGTCGGCGTGGCGTCTTTCAGGACGAAGTTGTTTGGAATCAGCACACGTCGTGGAGCCGACTGGTGGTCTCCTCGCGTCAGCGAGTACCAAACCGACACTCCGGTAAGGCCCTCAGCGGAACGGATCCACACCTCGTTACTGGTTGTGGCGACCAGTGCTGCGGCCGGCACAAGATGCTTGGGTAGATGTAGAGCTTGTTCGGCCAAGTTGCGCGCATCCGTCGCCGTCAACGGACTTCCCCGCCGTTGTGACGCTGTCAGAGCCTGCTGGGCAAAGCGCTCCACCGCCTCTTGCCGCAGGTTTATTGACATTGGAACGACCGGCAGTTCCAGCCGCCGATGCCACGTGGTATCGCCCTCCACCGTGAGCTCCAGGATTTCGATGCGTCCCGGACCCAGATTCCGTCGCAATACACCCACCCGCCTGGCGATCCTATCAAAGAACGTCAGATCAAAGTCCCCAAAAGGTTGGCGAGCAAACGTCGCGGCTGGATATGTGGAATCGTCGTCAAGCCGCATCCCAAGCGCCCCATTTCGCTTGTCGAGTATTGCGACCGTGTCTTTGGTCCACCCGTGTCCCGAGCGACCAATGTGGAGAACTGCCTGAAGCGCCGGTAACTGCTGTTCGGTCCAGCCAAGCAGAACTCGAACACTTGGCAGTTCAGTCAGTGAAAAAAAGCGATTGTCCGGTAGGGCAACTACAGGCGAGAGCCCGGCAGGCGCGTCCAACACTTCTCGCAATTCCCCGTCCCAGGTGAATCCCAGAAAATGGTGTCGATATCGTACTTGGAACCCTGGCGAATCTTCCTCGACTCCAAGCGGCGTGCCAAGCCCGGTCGGCGTCGCGATGCTGGCTGTTTCGACCTCGCGGACGAGGTCGCCATCTGCGGTCCAGATGGTCACCCGGGGCATGAGTGGCTCGGAAACAACCACTCGCCTGCCGTCTCTGGCCACCCTTACACTGCCTACAGACGAGAAGGCTGAATCGCTCAGCACTGCTGCTCCGCGAATCTCGAAGTGCCCAGCCACAGTCCATTCCTGGCCAGCCGCTCCATCCAGCGCACCGCCGAACAGCGCCAAGCTCATGACGATCCAAGTGGATAGTTGCATTTCATGAGGCCAGCGCAATATCGTGCAAGTCCGTTTTCGCACTTGACCCGCTTTGCCTTGGTCGCGTGAGCTTGTCGATCGCCGGGTAGACAACCTGGCTACTCCTGTCCAGCAATCAATTGACGCCTCTCGACGTAGTTCACGCCGAGGGAATCTCTCCGGACACCCCATACATGGGTCGAAGTGGCGTCGTGGAGCGCGAAACCGGTTGGCAACAACACGCGCCTGACGGGCGACGATGAGTTACCTCGACGGATTGCATACCAAGCCGTCAATGTGTCGATCCGTTCGAATGTCTCCAGCCAAACCTCCCCCGCCGATGTGCCCACCATATGAGATGCACCGGGCAGTGTGTTCGGCAAGTACAACGCCTCCTCAACCATGGGGCGAGCCGCCTCTCCAGACATTTGCCGTGGTCCGGTTGCAGCATCACCGGAGACCACCCGAGTAAGCGTGCCGATCAATTCCTCCGCCCGACTCTGAACCAGGGGCACCGGTTCGAGGATCAGTCGTCGCTGCCACGTTACGTCGCCATCCGCGGCCAGTTCCGCTACCTCAACACTCCCATCACCCGTACTCCGGCGCAGAACTACAACGCTGCCGTTCGCCGGATCATAGTATGTCAGGTCGTGGTCCCCGAATGGCTGACCCGAATGAAACCCCTGGAATCCCGATTGGCCGCCACTCGGCCGTACGCTCAGCCGTGCGTTTGCAGTATTCAATACCACGACTGTGTCCATGATCCACGAACGCGGCCCGTGACGGACGTGTAGGACTGGGACGCTATCAATTGCATCGTCACCGCGCCAACCCGCCGCGACGCTCGGCGGGATGACCGGAACGGCAAGGAAACTGTCGTCCTCAAGCAGAGCTTCGGCGCGGAGGCGAAAACCTCGGAAGCTCAGCGCCGGCGGCGGATCCGGAACGGTCCCCAACAGCCCGCCTCCGGGCTCGAAAAGGGTGAACCGCCGTTGGTCGCGCACGTAGAAGCCTTCGGCGTCGATGTGGACCCGGTAAGGCAC
>CAYWUV010000258.1:0-4437 GCA_964461235.1 uncultured Bryobacterales bacterium
GCCCCACTTCTGACTCCCGTCTGCCGCGCCGCCAGGCAAAAAATCCTCTGCGTAAGGGGCCAGGTCCTTGTACGAGAATGGCCAGTCAATTCCGACGCCGTCGCGGCCCGCCGCCTTGAAGTCGAGGTCGCTGAGGCGGTAGCTCTGCCGCCCCCAGGTCAGCGATCGGCCGCCCAGTGCGCGAACCCGCACCCACACGAAGGGTTTGTCCTCCGGAGTCGTAAACGGGTTCTCGATGTCGTTCGCGAACCATTTGTAGTTCACCTCGGAGCACGCACCCTGCAGGGCGTGCATCGGACGGAGCCGCGCGATCTCGGGAGACGCCACCCCGTTGCGGCGCCTGTCCCGGTACTTCAATTCGTAGGAGGGTACGTGTTCCCCGAACTGGTCAGGCGTCACGGGCGGCCCGGCTTCCAGTAAGGCGACGTCCAGCCCGGCCTCGGTGAGTTCCTTCGCAGCCCAGCCTCCCGTCGCTCCGGAACCGACGATCACCGCATCGAAGACCCTCGGGCTGCTTTGGGCGAATTGCGGCATTGCGGGTCCACTCCCCTACAGTCTGTCCAAGCAAACGGTAGAGGGCTTGTCTCGATGCATTCTCTCATCGAATTAGCCGGTGACCCCATCCAGCCGCTCGACGATCGCCGGGTGCTCGGCGGTGCAGGTGACAGTCTCCGGCGATTGGATCCGAGGTCGCAGGGTTTCGGCTCCTAGTGCACTGTGAGATGCCCAACATTGAGGCTCACCCGTGCTGCCTACGGCCGCCACTGACTGCCATCAATGGTGAGTCTCCCAGTGGTTGCGTCGTTGCGTTCGAAGGGCGGGCGATGAGTGGATTGGCGCTTCAGTCCTTGCGAACGGGATGGCCTGGACCACGAATTGCCGGCCCCTACGTCCTTGCCGCGTCCAATCGCCGGAAGCTCGCGCGGAAGCCCTGGGCAGACTTGTTTCCGCAAGGGTCAAGCCGCTTGCTTGGCGCGCTTGGGCTGTCCGCCCGCGCCCTGCCCACCCTGGCACCTTGCCCGGTCCAGACCACTTGAAGGGATGCAGGTCTGCTTTGTCGCGGGATCCAGATCGAGGGATCTACGATGTGCAGACGGCTCCAGGGATGTCTCTCTGAACCCTTTGGATCTGCCTGAGGTCAATCGGTATTCTGTTGGCCCCATCTTGCTCGAGCGTGCCAGAGACTCCGGAATGCCGTCTGCCACGGTTTCCGGAACTCGCCTGGAACGACCGGGACGGGAATCCGGACGAGCTTAGGCCAAGCGTGGCCCTAGGTGGCGCGGCTCAGAAGGGCAGACTGAGGAAATGCGGCGCGGTTTTGAGCTGGCTGCGTATGTGTCGGTGATCGAGCAGGAGCCGAATCGACATAACGTTTATCGGATGCTGATTCACGACTTGCCCCGGCGGTTTCATCTGGCCAGCCCTGCGGAGCGGCGGGCGGTACTCGCGAAACAGCCTGCCCTGACCGGGGCCCGGTGGGACGCCCTGCTGGCTGCTGTGGTCGAACATATCACGCGGCTGCATGGAGAGCCTGTGCCGAGATGGGTGGACGAGCCGGAACGGTTTCTCGACACGCCTTGGGGGTCTCTGACGTGCGGTCGATCGGCATTGACTCGGTGCTGTACGCGCCCGGAGCGTTCATCCGGCACGGTGCGTTACCGGACCCGCTGGATCTCGATGCAAGGGGCGGCGAGAAGCATGAGTGGGTCCCGTAGGGCTGATCCACAGTTCACCCGCGAAGATATCGTGCGGGCGTTAGAGGCACTGTCGGAACGTTTGGCTGAGCGCGAAATCAGGGCTCACATCTACGTTGTTGGAGGTGCGGCGATGATGCTGGCGCACCGGCGCAGCAAGGGGACAGTGGATGTGGATGCCTTGATGATTGACCCCCGCGAAGTCGTCATGGAGGCAGCCTCTGAAGTTGCGCGGGAGCAGAGGCTCGATACCGACTGGCTGAACGATGAGGTTCGCTGGATGCCAGCGCATCCCGGACCGCTGGACACGGCGGCTCACGTGTTGTTCGAGTCGCCCAACCTCGTAGTGACCGGAGCCTCGGCACGACATGTGTTGGGCATGAAGGTGCGGGCGGGTCGTGCGAGGGACGTAGAGGATATCGAGTTGCTAATCCAGCAACTTGGAGTCACCACGATTGAGGAGGTGCGCGACATCCACAGCGCGGTCTTTCCTCACGAGGGTATGTCCCCTCGGTCTGAACAGCGGGTAACAGACGTCTTGAGCAAGCATAAGGAGCGCGCCGAGCGGAAGTCTTGGGCTCTCCCAACGTGGGAAGACTGCGGGCCCGATCGGTAGCCACCGCTCCTATTCCTGTCCGGACGGCAGAAGGGGGATGAGACACCAAGCCGGCCAATTGCCCCTCCGTAGAGCCCTTCGAGGAGTCTTCGGCGAGACCGCCCACGCAGGATTCCTCCTCCGAGTCAGTGCGGCTTTGCGTCGCACTTTCTCGCCCGGCTCAAATTCGTGCTGCGTGTTGAGGTGGCGCTGCTCCTCCACCCAGCACGCCAGTTGCGTCGGTGAGTGCTGCCGCGCCTTCCCTGGGTGGCTCAGGTCGCAGTCAGATCGAAGCTCCGGTAGGGAATCGCCATCCCCCCTCGCGCGTGATCCGGCACTGCAAGCCCGAGTTTCTCACTGCCCGTCCAGATAGACCGGACGGCGCTTGTCTCGTTGCATTGCCTTATCGAAGCGACGTGCGATCCCGTCCAGACGCTCGACGATCTCGGGACGCCTCGCTGCGACGTTGCGAGATTCTGCGCGATCGGCTTCGAGGTCGTACAGTTGCGGTTCGTCGAGCACTCTGTGGTGGCGTTCGAAGAGTTGGGGGTTCTGCAGGTACCACAGTGACGCAGACATTTCCGGGGGCTCGGCCCCGGCAAGGAAGAGCTTCCACTGCCCGAGCCTGATCGCCTGGAGTTGCGTGCCGAAGTAGTAGAAGAACGGTTCCTCGGACAGCGACTCTGTCTTCCCGAGCAATACGTCCGCGATCGACCGTCCGTCGATCACCCTGTCGCTGGGAGCGTCAACCTCTGCCAACTCGGTTAGGGTCGGCAGCAAGTCGAGGATCGAGGCCTGCTGCCCCGTCACGCTGCCTGCGTCGATCTTTCCGGGCCAGCGGAAGATGCCCGGTTCTCGCATGCCTCCTTCGAACGTCGTCCCCTTGTTGGCTCGCAGCCCGCCGGAGTTCCCGCCCGAACTGCGGCGCCCCCAGCGCCCGCCTCCACCTCTCGTGGGGCCGTTGTCCGAGGTGAAGACGACGAGTGTCTTCTCGTCGAGACCGAGTTCCTGGAGTGCTTTCAGCACTTCTCCCACGCTCCAGTCCATTTCCTCCACAGTGTCGGCGTACAGTCCGTAGGGCGAGTGTCCCTCGAAGGCTTCCGAGGCGTACTGCGGGTTGTGCGGGAACGTGTGCGGAAAGTACAGGAAGAACGGCTGGTCCTGGTTCTCCTCGATGAACCGAACGGCCCTTTCCGTGTACCGCTTGGTCAATGTGTGCTGGGTGGCCGGAGCCTCCACGATCTCGTCGTCGTCCAGCAGCGGCAACTCCCAGAACGCGTGCTGCGCACGCAGAATCTCATTGGGCTTCCACTTGAGCATGTCGTTGGAATACGGCAGTCCGTAGAAGAAGTCGAAGCCATGGCGCTGGGCCCGGAACGGCTTGGGCCAGCCGAGATGCCATTTGCCGATCGCCGCAGTGGCGTAGCCTTCGTCCGACAGGATCTCCGCGATCGTGATCTCGGCCTGCGGCAAGCCCGTCACTTCAGTGGGGAACAACACATACGGCACGCCTGCGCGGACCGGGTATCGGCCAGTCAGCAGTGAAGCTCTCGACGGGCTGCAGAAAGGAGCCGCTGCGTAGAAGTCCGTGAACCGCATTCCCTCTGCCGCCATGCGGTCCAGGTTGGGAGTACGGATCGTTGTCGACCCGTACACTCCGAGGTCGCCGTAGCCGAGATCGTCGGCGAAGATCACGACGAAATTCGGTTTCTGGGCCGTCGCGACGATCGCTGAGAGAAGAAGAAGGGCCGCCAGACGGAGCCACGACCGTCCGGGCCGCGGCTCGGATTGCGGTGCGAACGAGATGCTAGTCATTGCTTTGGCCGAACAGTGCATCGGGATTGTCATACAAGAGCCTCCGGCCGAGTTCCAGAGCCTCCTCCTCCGAGCAAGAGCCATCGTCAACCTTCTCCGCAAGGACTTGCGCGATGTTGCGCCGAGCCATCTTTGCGTGTGCGTAGCTGAGTTCGGGGTACCGGTAGTCTCCTCCGTAGCCGAAGATCTTGTTGGAAGGAACAGTATCCAGCATTTCGTGAAGAGCCCGTCTCGAGGCGCTGGGCGAGATGATGTGAGCCCAGCAGAGGTCGAGATGCACGTTGGGGAAGACCTTCGCGATCGCCGCCGCCTCTCCCTGGTAGGGATAGCTCA
>CAYWUV010000259.1:0-4402 GCA_964461235.1 uncultured Bryobacterales bacterium
TCGCCCACAGCGATTCCAACTTCCAGACTCTACCTGGAAATGAATGCCATTGGGCTCGAGAGGGGTGGTGCGCGCGTCCCAGTTCCTCGGAACACCCGGCTGCCCGGGTGAGGAGACGCGGCAGCACGGCAGGTCGATGCGATTGGGGCTCTTCGTGATGAGCCCAGCTACTCCGGGATTCTGGATCGGCGGAGGCCCGGCCCCAAGCCCAGACTCCTCATGCGCGGCGTCCGGATGAGCTTGCCGCCGCTGCCGTGGATTTTTCGCAAGGCCTTCCGCAACCGGGCGAGCGCATGAGTTTCGGGACGGCCACCGGGAGCGGTAGGATCCAGCCTTGATCAGGCAGCCGACGGGTCGAACACGAATCGCCAGTTTGCGGCGGAATGTGCCGGCGGAAGGTTCGACGTGGGAGCTCGGCGGCGAACAGGGCAAGCGCTTCGGAGCCAACGGACCAAAGTTGATGGATGCATGGCGTCCAGCCAAGAGGATAGGCTCCAACCTGTCTGGCCGACTCAGTTGGAGGACACCGACAACAAGCTCTCGGCGTCGGCCGGGCGTATTATCGTGAAGGGAGAAGCACCCGACTCTTGGTCCGTCCCGGACTCGTACTCACTCCGTCTCACAGAGGTTGCGGCTGTTGACCGGGCTGAGAGTCGCCCAATCCTCCGACCACTACGGAGATTCCCGCGACTTCCCCGCGCTAGGGTGAATTCCTTCGCTCATGAGCCAAATCCTTCCAGTCAACATTCAGGGCCTCTTGGAAGGCAGCAGTGTCGAATCGCAACGGATCGAGTTCAAGGCAAGCTGGGAACCAAACACGGTCGGCAGGCAGGTGCTCAGGACAATCTGCGCCTTCGCAAACGACTACCACAACCTCAACGGAGGGTATGTCGTGATCGGAGTCGAGGAGGCGGACGGGCATGCGGTCCTGCCTCCTTGCGGCATTGCCCCAAGCAAGTCTGAAGACATTCAGCGGTGGATTCGGGGCCAGTGCAATCGTCTCGACCCGCCGTACCAGCCAATCATGTCCCCCGAAGTCGTTGGCAGTCGCCATCTGCTTGTAGTCTGGGTCCCTGCAAGCGACATTCGCCCACATCGAGCCCCTGACGGAGACACGGGGCAGCGAAAGTACTGGATTCGGCTTGGTGCCGAGACTGTCGATGCCGGACAGCGGGGCATGCTTCATCCCCTGATGGATCAGGCAGCAAAAGTGCCGTGGGACGACCGACGGGCGTTCGAGGCTTCCATGTCCGACCTGCGGGAATCGAAAGTGCGGGAGTACCTCCGTGATGTCAGAAGCGGGCTCGTGGACTTGCCGAGTCTGTCTGACGTGTGCAGGCGCATGCAGATCACAAGGCAGGTGAACGACCACGAAGTGCCGAGAAACGTCGGACTCCTCTTCTTTTCGGAGGATCCCAGGGCTTGGTTCCGCGGCGCGCGGATCGAGGTCGTTCAGTTTGCCGGCAGCCCAGTGGGTGACGTTCAAGAAGAGCGGGTCTTCTCCGGATCACTAGCGGACCAGGTCCGTGACTGCCTGCGATACCTTCAGGGACTGTCGGCGACCCACCTCACCAAGGATCGAGATCGTCCCCAAGTTCGAGGCTGGGTTAGCTATCCCCTCACTGCAATGCGGGAGAGCCTAGTCAACGCCGTCTACCATCGCAGCTACCAGCCCGACACTCCGGATCCGACCAAGGTCTACCTCTATACCGATCGAATGGAGATCATCAGCTATCCGGGCCCAGTGCCCGGCGTCGAGCCGGAGCATCTGATGCCGGGTGCTATCGTCCCGCCGATGCCGGCGCGCAACCAGAGGATCGGCGAGTTTCTGAAGGAGCTCAGGCTTGCCGAAGGTCGACTGACGGGGATCCCGAAGGTATTTCAGGCCCTGCAGGAGAACGGTTCTCCCGAGCCGAAGTTCGATTTTGACCCTGCCCGGTCGTACTTCAGGGCGACGCTGCCGGCGCACCCCGAGTACAGCGCGATTGCGGCGCTACGAGACGCCGCGCACATGCGTGCCCTCGGGGACGAGCTAGGAGCGTCGAGGCGCGTCGAGGCGGCATGGCGGGCGAATCCAGGGTCGGGGATCCTTGCAACGGAATTGATCCGTATGTTCGCAAAACGGGGTGAACTGGATAAGTCGGAAGATGTGTATGAGGAGTTTCGGAAGCACGGGCAGGCTTCGGCCGCACCGCACGTCGGGAACACATTAGTGGAGGCGCTCTTCGAGGCAGGCTCGAAGAGGAAGGCGGAGATGTTGCTTGACCGGCTATCCACAGTCGCGTTCGGCCAGGACGCGATCGACGCAGCGATTCTGGCGCGTCGACTCAAGGACCCTAGACGAGCTCATCGACACTTTGAGCGGGCGGGAGAAGCCTTGCACGCTGACCCGAGAGCGCTGCACGAGTTCGCCCAGACTAAGATGGCTGCGGCCCAGAAGGCATTCCGCGACGGGCACCGCGAGGCGAACCGCCGATTGCTCAACGAGGCACGCCCGCTTTTGGAGCGGGTACTCCAGCTCGAAGCTTCGCCGACCCGTCATGCATGGGCATGGCGCGACTTGGCGAGAACGCTGGATTGGCTGCGCGAGCCTGTCCGAGGAGTCGAAGAGGCGTACGGACAAGCGATTCGCCTGCTACCCGACGAGCATCGTTTCGCAACGGAGCTGGAACGCATCAAGGCTCGCCAGTCTCATCTCCGCGGTCACGGCTCCGTCAGAGCCGGAAAGCACGGCCGCTCCTGACCTTGAAACGAACACGTTCCTGCCACCATCGGCAATGTAGTTGTCGCCGAGAAACACATGCCCCAACTGCCGGATGCGGGCCTGGATCTCCTCCGCATCGTACGGGCTGTCCATCAGGTCGAACAGGATGGCGATCCGCTCAGTACCGACCTTGAGGATTTCTCCCGGGGGATGCTCTAGGCAGTCTGCGGGCGAAGCGAACCAAGAAGCCCAGTTCCAAAATGCCCAGCTGCACGAGTTCGGCGTCTCGGATGTCGCTCGGGACTTCGTTCGAGCACTTGTCTGGTACGAGACTGCTGAATCCAACGGGCATCCTCGCGGCACTCGGATGGGACCTAATCGAGGGGGATCCGGGATCTGGAGGTCAGGGCAGAGGATCGGATTCTCGCCCGGAATCAAGGGCCAATGGCAAACCCGCACCGGGAAAATGGCACAGTATACAGAACTTGGCTGTATCTAACTCACCGTGCATGAATCAACAGTTTTCCGCTCCCTAACCGAATTCTGACGTAGCGGCGGCCCGGTGGCGGAGTCTCTACTTCCAAGTCACTTCCATCGCGAAGAAATGGTCGAAGACTTCGCGGTCGGGATGGTTGTTCTCGTTTTTTTCCGGGCTCCGGATGTAGAAGTCGAGCTGCTGGAGTGCCGGATTCACCGCACCGGCTTCCGAGGCCTTGGCTTCCAAGGGGTAATTGGCGATCAGTTCGCGGCTTCTCATTCCTTGGGTGACCATGAAGTGGATTTCGTAGTTCTGGTACAGAGGTTCACCATTGAGCGTGGCTGACCCGATCCCCCACCCAGCCACATATAGCAGGCTCTTCGGCCAGTTCGCGTCGCCGCAGCCGGAGTCCCCATGCTCGAAGAGATACGCAGCGATTCCGCCGTCCTGGCACGGCGAGAACTCCTTGACTTGCTCCAAATCAATCACGTACTTGCCTTCCGGAAGATCCAGATCGGCCCGAAACGTTCCCGTGTTTTCGATTTCGTTCACGTCAATCTCCGCTGTGCCGCCGACCGGCCGGAGGTTGGAACCGTCGTTGCCCATGTGGTCCCAAGGACTCTCATCGTTCAGCGTGCCGACCTGGTAGATCTTGGCTCCCGAGATGATGAACCTCCCGTCATACAAGTCGTGCTGGCCCGGTGCGTAGAGGCCCATTGCGGTTCCCGGCTGAGTCCGCGGCCCCCGCTCCGGCGGGACCGCCTCAGTAGGAGTGTCAGTTTGTGCACAGGCCACCACCAGCACGGCAAGGATCATTGAGACTCCACGCGCTAGCAGATTTCCACGTGAGCCGCTCACGGAGAACAGATCGAATGCCGGTGAATTGACGTGGGGAGAGCGGCCACGCGCCTGCGAACCCGGGTTTCTCACGGCTGTCAGCCTACCACCGTTAAGGTCCTGCGCCAAGCATTGCGGACCGCGTCAGCCGCCGAATCGGCGGCCTCGACCAATCTGGCTCTATAAGTAAGTTTTTCTTTCTGATAAGAGCAATGAGGATCGCGAGACGCATAAGAAGGTATAAATATAACAAAATGGAAGGTGCCTTCACCGTGGATACTGGCTCCGGTCGGTCGGGTTCGCATCAAGTCCTGTCCATCTCTGCACGCTGGCAGCAATTCTAAATGCCGCCTGATTTGGGTTTTTGCCGCCGCAGATGCCGG
>CAYWUV010000260.1:0-2455 GCA_964461235.1 uncultured Bryobacterales bacterium
CCGCCACCTCCTCGAAGCGGCGCTCGACACCCTTCCGGACGGACCGCTGGCTGGGAGCGACCCGAGGGCGAGGGGCCGGGGGTGCGCAAACGCGCACGGCCCCGAACCCGCAGCAGTCCCTCGGACTGCCGGGTCGCTCCCAGCCCCGCCCTTCGCGTTCCCTGCGACCCCGGTCGTGTGGAAGAGCGACGCGCAAGACCCTTGTGTGCAACAGCTTCCGCCGTATTGCCGGTGCGCACGTCCAGGGCGCCGGGGTGCGCATCGGCACCCCATGTCGTTTTCGCGGGCATATGCGGCCATGACCCGTAGCACTGACAGTGCGCAAATCACCGAGAGAGAACCCCCGCGAGAGCGCGGACGGCGTGGCGGGCCTGCGGTCGCTCCTCGCCGTCGGTGAGGCTGACGACCGAAAGGCCGGGGAGTTGGCCCGTCGAATGGCGCGCTTCTCCACCCACTCTACCGGCTCGATCCTCGACCGCGGCGATGTCCAGTTCCTCTCGCGAGAGCGCGAAACCGGGGGTACTCCTACCCCTCCGGTGGTCGAGTTCGTGCGTTACACGCGATCCTGCGGCCTCGGATTCCGCGCGACCGGCCCCCAAACGGCCAGAATCGCCGTGAGGGCGGTTTTCCGGGCTCGACACGGCTCCGGGGCTGCGGGGCCACCCGGTCGTCGGCCAGCGACTCGCCTGCGCGGATCCTGACTGCCTCGCCGGTCGCGACCGAGTTCCCAGATGGCCGGTCCGGCCGAGGATCGCGTCGGCCGGATCCTCGCCCACGACGGGAAACGCCCGGCGGCTGCAACGGCGACGGGGTTCGGCAGGTGGAGCACCCCGCCGCCCGCCGCTCCTGCGGCGGGCCGGCAACCTGGGGGGTCAGAGGGGGCACGGCCCCCCGGCCAGCCTCCGCAGGGGACTCACGGAGTGTGGCCACACGGAGTAAGCTGGCTTGTCTCCCATAATCATGCAGATTCCCACTTGATTTGCATGACCGGATCACGGGGAAGGCCCGGGCTCTTGAGCGCCCGCAGAGGCGAGCGTAGCGAGCCGGAGCGGGCGCTCCGGGCAACTCGTTCAACAAGCCTCGCGAATCGCGGCCCGACGGCGCGATGGGAGGCCAGCGACGCTGGGTCGTCCATTTGCCCCCGTAGCCGAAGCGGAGAATGATCCCCACCAGAGCCCCCTTTGGGGGCTCTGGCATCAGCTCCAGGTCCCTCCGCACCCGCACCGGTGCCGCCATGTGCGCAGGCCAAGATGTAGGTCCCCGAAATACGGGGACGGAGTAATGGCGGTCTTTCCGCGGCATCCAGAGGCTGGGCCGAGGTGCAGCGCGAAGGGCGGTGGCTGGACTAGGCCGAGACCGCGGGCGTGAAGCGGTCCGGGACACTGCGCTTGATACCGATATTACGTTTGCAAGGAGGCCGCTCACCCGTTACAATTGCTTCTCAACCAGCAGGTCCGCGAACTACACGGAACGATGCCGAGAGACCGAGCGAACGATGAAATCCACATGGCGGGACGCTTTGGCCGGGGGACTGCTGATTTCCTCGACCGCTTGCACCGGGACGCCATCGGATACGTGGGAGCCGCACCCGGACATCACGGCCCTGCTTCGAGGGACGGAAGATTGCTCGGAAGTTGAAGGGGTCGCATTCGCGGTGCGATCGGTCGAATCACTGAGTCGGGCCTTGGCGGTGACGGCCATTGTGCCGCTCCCCAGCGGCGCAAGCCTGATCAGCACAACGGACGGGGATCTGTACGTCCTCGCCGCCGACTCGTTGGTCGCACTAGCGTCAGATCCGATAGCCTACCTGACATCTTCGCCGTCGGGATCCGCATTGACCCTGACGCGAGGGGGCGAACTCGTCGAGTTCACAGACGGTGGCGGATGGTCGCCCGGTCGGAATCGGTTGTCGGATCGCGTGCCGTTCGCCCCGGGCATCGTCCAGGGGCTGGCCGTAGCGTCTGGTGACCTTTGGATCATGACGGCGGAGAATGGGGCTTGGACCCTCTACCGTCGGCCGGTTGATGGGGACACTACGTTGCCCATGGACTCGGTTCGGGCCTTCGATGTGCCGGTGTGGGTCCGCACCCTCACGAACTCCTCCGTGGTCGTAGGCACGGTGGAACCGCCGTTTACGACATGGATGTTGGCTTCAAGTGGATCCACGATCGGTCGCTTCGAGACGCCCACAGTGCCAGAGCAGGAATCGCTGGTCCAGGCCCGGTGGGCGAGCCTGGGTGTCTGGCCGCTGGACTGTGGCGCGGTCGTGCATGTAGTCGCCGACCTGACGTCGCGGCAGCGGCGGTTGGTCGTTCGTCGCCTTGAGGCGGGGGCAGGGGTCGTGACCGTGGAGGACAGGATTATCGATCAACCCCTCGGCATCGTCGCCAGTCACCCGAAAGAGCGAAAACTCATTACTCTCATGGATCGCGGAGATGCGTGGGAGTTGCAGCAC
>CAYWUV010000260.1:2555-4401 GCA_964461235.1 uncultured Bryobacterales bacterium
TGACGACCAGGAAGCTGTTTCAGGCTACCATGGGCATGATCGCGGCTGCCACCGTAATCCTGGTGGGAGCCGAGCGGATCGGAGCCTGCGTGACCTGCACTTCGGACCAGGATTGCGAGACGGGCGGTGGCTGGGAGGAGTGCAGGATCTCGGAGACCCCGCCCGCGTTGTTGGAGTGGTTCGGGAACGACATGGTCTGCAACATGCACGGGTATTGCAACGACTTCGCGCTCGTTACCCCTTCTTCTCTGTCCCCCGCCGGAACCGTGCTGGCGGACGACGCTGTCATCGACGTGGACGGCGGCACGGAGTTGGCCGGCTGTTCCGACAACATCGTGCGACACGCGCCAATACCTGTGTCCGCGACCGGATTTGCGGCGCAGCTCGCTCCGTGACAAAACTGGGCAGGACGCTGTGGAACGCTGGCAGCGTTCTCTCGGCCTGCGTCGCCGTCTGGCTCGTGGCGACGCAGGCGGTCGCCCAGCTTCCGGTCGTCAACCTCTCCGACAGGGCCTCGGAGACGCTGATTCCGCCCGAGTTCGAAGGCGGTTACTTCAATCGGATCGGAGCGATGGCGATCCGAGACGATGGCCTGTGGGTGCTCGATGCAGGCCAAAGGACAGTGTTGCGGTTTGACACCAGCGGTCGTCTTGCCGTCGTCTTCGGTCGACAGGGAAACGGTCCGGGCGAGTTCCTCTGGCCCAGCGCACTACGCGTCGATTCGGTGGTAACGATACCCGATGTAAGGCAGGTGCGCGTGAGTCGATTCACTCTGGATGGCGAGCACCTGGAAACTCGGCGCGTGAGCGGCCCGGTGGCGCCGTCAGCCGGGTTGGCGTTCCTGCGAAACGATGTGACGGTCTACGTCACCTCGGTAAACTACACCATGAGTTCCAATGGCATCGGGGGCGATCCGTATGGTCATGTGACCGTGGGATTCGCCGGATCCAGCGGGGCCGATACGATCGCAAGTTGGCACGGCGCCAGTGTAATGTGGACCACAGCGAACAGGATGTCGCTATTTAGAACCGACTTCGGCACGTCCGGTGCTTGGACGACGATGGGCGACAGCGCGGTTGTGGTGGCGGACGGAATCACGGGCACGATTTCGATCCTCACGGTGGCCGACTCGCCGGGGGTGGAGACCGACACCCCACAGTTCTCGGTGGACTCGGTGACGATGGGCATCGCGGGGCGTCCGGTGACGAGGGCAGACCGAGAGCGGGCCGAGGCCGACTTTCGGAGGGATAGGCCGAACGTTCGGGGGCAGGTGACCTTCGACGGTTGGCCGAGTCATTGGTCGGTGGCCATTGATCTGCTGGTTTCAGACGACGGCAAGGTGTGGGCTCGGCGCGCAGTCCATAACGACGAGCGCCAGCACTGGATCGAAGTTGACCTCTACGGACCCCTTCGCCGCCACGTCATTCTTCCGGAGCGCTTCTCCCTTCGCGCGATCGCTGGCGGGAAGCTCTATGGAGTCGCCACGGACGAACTAGGCGTTCAGCGTGTGGCCCTTCTGGATCCCCGGTGACGAACTCGTCTTGACCGCTTCGCCGGGGCGGCCCGCTCCACATCTGTGTGCGTGGGGTGGATCCATCCGGTCCACCGAGTCAACTGCCCCCGGGAACCGGGAACAGGCTCTTCCCGGACGCCCCGCTCGCAAGACGGTCCCCGACAAGGTATCCGAGCAGGCTTGGGATTCCCACCAAAATGGACGATTTTCCCGCTCTAGCAACTCGGTCCAGTATTGTCCAGTCCAACGGCAGGAAACGCAGATCGTGCAGCCCTGTAAGTAGTTAGACGACTTCCTGCCGGGATTCTGGCTGCTTCTAGTCCGCTGGGCCAA
>CAYWUV010000261.1:0-4303 GCA_964461235.1 uncultured Bryobacterales bacterium
AGTTCGACTACGTGTTGGTGGAGACCACGGGGCTCGCCGATCCCGGTCCGGTCGCTCAAACCTTCTTCATGGACGACGAGATTCGCTCGGAGTTCGCGTTGGACGGGATCGTTACGCTCGTCGACGCAGCCCACATCGAGCAGCAGCTCGGCCGAAGCGACGAGAGCACGGAACAGATCGCGTTCGCGGACGTCCTTGTTCTCAACAAGACGGACCTCGTCGACGGCGAAGCGCTCGACAGGCTCGAGGCTCGGCTCCGGGAGATGAACCGAATGGCGCGAGTCATCCGCACAGAGCGGGCGGACGTCTCTGTCGACACGGTCCTCAACCTCAGTGCCTTCGACCTAGAACAGGTGCTTGAGCGTCGTCCCACCTTCCTCGAGCCGGAATACCCGTTCGAATGGACTGGAGTCTATTCGCTCGATACCGGCCGTTACGAACTCAGTCTGGCCGAAGGACCTGATCCGGCAATGTCCGTGGTCATCGTGCCCGACCAAGGCACGGATGACTCCGCGCTTCGTGAGGGTGCGGAGTGGTGTGTGCGTCGGTACGCCGAACCCGCGGATCTCATTCGACCAGGGGATGAGATTTCTGTCGGAAAGCACCTGAACCTCCAGCTTGACTCCCCAGGGCGCAAGTCCTTCCCCTTGGAGGTCGATGCGCCGGTGAGGATTGGCGTCTACGCCCAACATACAGCGGAGGAATTCGATCTGCGACTGATGAACGCGAACGGAGCGGCCATCGGGCCGGAAAACAGTTCGCGCGCCAAGCCGGCGCCCCCCGCAGAGAACGGCACCCCGAGCATCAAGGGAGAGGTTCCCGTCGAGGTCGAGCGAACTTGGGTCGCACAGCATGAGCACGACGACGAAGTGGGCTCGATCGCGATCGAGAGGGAGGGCGACGTCGATCCCGTCAGGCTCAACGGGTGGCTTGCCGAACTGCTCCGTGAACGCGGGGTGGACATCTTCCGAATGAAGGGCTTTCTCAGCATAGCGGGTGAGTCGCGTCGCTTCGTCTTCCAGGGAGTCCACATGCTCTTCGACGGACAACCGGATCGTCCATGGGGGGACGCGCCCCGCCGCAATCAGCTCATCTTCATCGGCCGCAACCTCGACGAGCAGTCCATGCGGCAGGGATTCGAGGCATGTCTGATTTGAATGTCGACGGCCCGAGAGGTGTTCTTCGCCCGGGCTGGTCTGCGAGGGTCGGTGACTACGCCATCGCCGGGGGCTGGACCGCACGCGGTGAGGCGCTGGTAATCGGCGATGCCGCAGGTGGCGTCTACGCGTTCGAGGGCAAGTCTGGCGCGACCATCTGGGAACAGCGCGGGGTTCATGAGGGCGGAGTGCTCGCTGTGGCGACCCACCCACACCGATTATTGTTCGCTACGGCCGGACAGGACGGTCGCGTCCTAGTCTGGAGTGCCGCAGAGGGTCGGGCCAGCGTGGCTATCGAGGTGGGGAGCGGTTGGGTGGAGAACCTGGCGTGGTCACCGGACGGAAAGTGGTTGGCAGCATCGTGCTCCCGGCAGGTTCACGCGTATGGTCCGGATGGAGCGAGAATCTGGCGATCTCACGATCATCCCAGTACCGTCAGCGCGATCGCGTGGTCCGGCACAGAGGAGCTGGCGACAGCCTGTTACGGTCGGGTTACATTCTTCGATGCGTCCACCGGGGAGCTTCGCCAGAAGCTGGAGTGGACAGGCTCCCTGGTGTCGATGGTACTGAGCCCGGACGGGGATATCGTGGCCTGCGGCAGCCAGGACAACTCGGTGCACTTCTGGCGTCGCTCCACGGCGCAGGACTCGATGATGTCGGGATATCCTGGGAAGCCGTCGGCCTTGGCCTTCGACGACACCGGCACTCTTTTGGCCACCGGCGGAGGCGAGGCGGTCACGGTCTGGAGCTTTCGGGGAAGTGGCCCGGAAGGCACGCGGCCCGGCGTTCTGGATCATCATATTCGACCTGTAACAGCCCTTGCCTTCGCTCGCCGCGGGATGCGTCTGGCCTCGGGAGCTCGGGACGGCGTCGTCGTTGTGTGCTCACTCGGGCGCGATGGGCAAGGCGATCCGATAGGATTTGCAGCTTTGGCGGATGTGGTCGGTGCCTTGTACTGGCGACCCGATGGACGCGCGCTTGCGGCGCTCGACGCCCAGGTTGGCGCGACGGTCTGGCGAGTAGGCAACTGGTGAAGCACGACCGTGGCGGGATGGACTGCAGAGCCATCCCGTTGGTGTTCTCCGCCAACCAGATCCGATCCGGCATCCAGCGGACAAAGAAGGCACGCCCGTGAATGCTCAGACTCAACGCATCGGTGAAACGCTCAGCAGACACGAACCATTAGCTACGGCCCGAGGCCGCATTCTTGGACAGATCGTGGTTTGCGAGGGCTGTTGCTGCGGTCGGACAGACAAGGGGTTCGCGCCGGTTCCCCGCGACTGGATCAAGCAGCAGTGGAAAGAAGAGAAGCTCAACAAGTCAGTGCAGCTGACGATCTCCGGATGCGTTGGCCCGTGCGATCTGGCCAATGTCGTCTGTGTCATCTCGCGCAAGGGGATGCAATGGCTTGGAGGCCTCCAGGAACAGTGGCAATACGACTTGCTCCTGGATTGGGCCAGAACCTCGCGTGATGCGGGTGTCTTGCTCGAATTGCCGGCTGAACTGAACCACCACCGTTTTGAACGGTTCGCGGTTGGGTGCGGCTCCCTCGCGGAGAGGGCTATCGCACTGATTTATCCTAGATTCTGCAGCCTGTTCGGGCGCGGTTCGTGAGGCAGGAAGTCCTTGAGGCTTTTGCAAAGGGGGTTATATCGTTGAGCAACGAAGAACCCGGAAGTCCTTTGCCTCCAGTTACTTCCGTGATCTCCATTTCCGTATCGGAATTCGGCGGACCCTTACTGGGCTGACCAGCGCCTTGATCGCATCCTCAAACGTTCCGGGCAGGCGAATTGGCTCGCGCAATTCCGCCACGCTGGGCTGGTAAGTCTCCTCGGGCAGATCCACGATCGGGGGTTCGGGTTTCTTGCTCACACTCTCAGACCCATGGTTTTCAGCTTGGCCGGGAAGGCAGCTGGATCCATCGTACCCTTGACCGCGTGGCAATGGTGGCAGAGCAACTGGAGGTTGCCCAAGTGGCCGGTTCCGCCCTGCGACTGGACCCAGACGCGGTCTGCGGTGAGATTCTGGAACGGCAAGCACTGGCCGCACCCCTAGCAGCGGCCGCTCACGCCGCCCGCGCTCCCGAGGACAGCCCGTTGTCCCGGATCAGCGCCTTGTAGGTCAGCCTGCGTCCCTCCATGCCATTGCGCAGGGACTTCAGTTGCTCGATCGTGTCCAGCTCGCGCAGGTTATGGCGGCCGGCGAACTCCTGCACATAGCGGTCCAGATGCTTGAGGCTGAGCTTGTGGAAGGTGCCCTTGTGGGCGCGCTTGAGCATCGATCACAGCGACTCGATCCCGTTGGTGTGAACGTCTCCCTTGACGTACTCTTCCAGCAAGTGCTTCACCGAGTCATGCTCGAACTTCAGCGTCTCGTAAGCGCTGGCGTCGTCGGTCTAGACCGTTACGCGCGCGTCGGCGTGATCCTCCACGAACCTTCGCAGCGTGTCCTTGTCCGTGGACGTGATGACCTTGGCCGCAACCTGCTTCGTGGCCCGGTCCTTGGCTCCCACCACGGCGGTCTTGCCGACTGCCCCGCGTCCGCTCAGTTGCTCGCGCTTGAACTTGGGCATCTGCTTGCGCTCGCCGCCCATGTAGGTCTCGTCCACCTCCACCGGGCCTGAGAACGGCCCGCCGTCCCGCAACAGGGCAATCCGCAGCCGCTGGGCCAGGAATCACGCCGTCCTTTGCGTGATGCCGAGGTCCCGGTGCAGCTTCATGCCGGAGACGCCCTTGAGAGGTGGACCCGAGCATGCCGTTCCGCATGCTCAACGCGGTGTCGGCCCTGTATCTGGCTCTCAGCCAGGCTCCGCCGCCGAAGCCGGAGGATTCCGCTGCGGCCGTTCCGCGCATCAAGCATCTGACGATCTACAGCGGCCAGCGAGCCTGGAGCGCGGCCGGGGAAGTGAGCGAGGCCATCAGCGTGCGCTGTGCGGAGGCGGAGCGGGACATCCCGCGGATGGCGTGCCCGGTGCTGGACCTGCGGCGTTGGCCGGACCCGGGCGGGGACGGGAACCTCGCGGTGCTGCTGGGCCGGATGCAGCGCTGCGAGAGTCCCGAGGCGCTGCTGGCGGCAGCGGAGCCGCTGAAGAGATGGTACGGGAGCGCGAGCCACGCCAGTCTGGCCGGGGCGTTCGCGGCATGGAT
>CAYWUV010000262.1:0-4194 GCA_964461235.1 uncultured Bryobacterales bacterium
CCGAAGACCGGCCGATACCAGATCGAGTGGCGCGAGAACGGGCGCAGGCTCACCCGGTCGCTGGGGCACCGCGACTGGATGAGGGCCAAGAGGCAGGCGGACGAGGTTGCCGCCGGGTTCGCGGTCCACAAGCCCAACGGCACAGCCGAGTCCGAGCCCGAGCCGCTCACCCTGGGAAGGCTTCTTGACATCTACAGGGAAGAGGTGACGCCCACCAAGGCGGAGACCTCTCAGCGATCCGACCGGGCCGCAGCGAGGATGTTCCTCCAGTTCTTCGGGCGTGACCGGAGACCGGAGACGCTGTCGCGGAGGGACTGGGACCGGTTCATTCGGTCGCGGCGGGCGGGCAAGATCGGCCCGAGCGGCAGGCCCGTGTCCGACCGGACCATAGAATGCGATCTGAAGTTCCTGATCGCAGTCTTCAACTGGGCTGCCAAGTCGAGGGACGAGGCGGGCCGCCTGCTCCTCGGCTCGAATCCGCTGAAGGGCCTGAAGGCACCCACGGAGAAGAACCCGGTCCGGGTCGTCCTGCTGGAGGAGGAATACCACGCGTTGCTCGGAGTCTCCCGGAAGGTGGACTGGCGGTTCCATGTCGCTCTGGTGCTCGCGCACGAGACCGGACACCGTATCGGGGCCATCCGAAAGCTCCGGTGGGCGGACATCGACCTTGAAGGCGGCGTGGTGCGGTGGCGCGCTGAGCACGAGAAGACCGGATACGAACACTGCACGCCGGTCACCGCCGAGGCCCTCGCCGCCTTGGAAGAGGCGCAAAGGAGGAATCCGGGGGCGGGAGACACTCCGGTGCTACCCGCAACGACGGACGCCTCAAGGTGCGCGGGCCGGTCGCTGGTCCGCTACTGGTGGAACCGAGCCGAGAAGCTCGCGGGTCTGGAACCCCAGCGCGGTAGAGGCTGGCACTCGCTCAGGCGGAAGTTCGCGAGCGACCTCATGGACCAGCCCCTCAAGGTGCTCTGCGAGCTTGGTGGCTGGAAGACGGCCAAGACGGTGCTCCAGTGTTACCAGCGAGCCGACGAGGACCGGCTTCGGAAGGCGCTCGCGAGCCGCCGCACCGGCGCGCTCGATCCCGTTTAGCGGGAACGAATCGGCGGGAGTCCTGACCTCCAATCCCGTAACCTCAACCATCGCAACACGATGAGAATCTGTTACCTCCCGCCGTTACGGCAGGGTTGCGGTGCCCCGCTCGCAGAACCATCCTTGAGGCACTCGTGACGGAATCCCGGGGCTCATCGCGCTTGGCGGGATCCAGCTGACTAATCCGAACGCTTCACCAGATCGAACGGACGCGACCAGCCGGCCGGCGGGGGTGAACGCCTCGATCATGGTGTCCCGGTCCCGTATCGCTTCGGCCTCGAATTCCTCGAGATCGCGATCAGTCGCACGCCCAGGGCGCGTACGCTGTCCCCATCCAGCCGGAAGGTCCGGGGTCCGCGCGAAGCGCACGGCGAAAGCGAACTCGCCGGGAACCCTCTCCGAGCCCCCTTCCAGAGGTCACGAGGAGTTCGCCTCCGTCGCTATGGATCAGTCCGCTTCCGCCTGGGACAGCCAGTGAGATCGTACAGATCCATCCAAGAACCAGGTTCCCACAACGGTGGCATCGCATTGAGTCAGCTTCACGGCATGCAAGTCGTCATCGTAGATCAATCGCGGCTCCAGCGCGATTGTTCGTGCCATAATCGGAGCGGTTTGGTCGTCCAACCGAGAAACGAGCCTGGTAATGCTGGCACCAATCTCCAACAACACGAACCGTGGAGCGCACGGCTCAGTCGGACACTTCCCGGGCATGATGGGGTCCTCACCATCACAGGGTGACCCACCATCGCCCCCACAGACCCGGCACATCTCATGTGGATCCATATCGCAAGCTGGACCCGTCTCGGGGTCGAACATATGCAGCCACTGCCAATCCGGGGGACCGTTGGGATCCTCCTCCATGTTCAACTGAGCTTGGACACAGAGCAAGCACTGAGACTGTCCCTTTGACTTCGCTGGAACTGCCAATACGGCAACGAGCACAGCTAGCAACCCAAAGGATCCTGTGGTAAAGTGCGGTTTCCTCATGGCGACTCTTCTCCGGTATTGAAGACCTATCCGCGGTCCAGATCGAACATCTGGACGAATTCCACGCCGAGATTATCCCGAATGACCCCAAGCAAATAGTCACGACCGATCTCGATATTCTCGAGGCCGTGCGGCACCTTCACAGTTCCAAGGTATCTCCCGTCAGGCCGAAAGACATCGTGAAGCCCCGAGGAGACTCGCATCGTGCCCATGGCGGAACCATCGGGTCCATCCACTTCGATCAATACGCCCTCGTCATCCGCAGCCGGAGCGCGAAGTACCCAAAGGAATCCGAGAGCGTCGAAGTACAAGTCGCTGATGATCGATAGCGATGCGGGAACCGAAAACCGGTCATCGTCCGCTCGCAACGTTGTGCGGACGTCGGGAGGATTGGGGCCCCACCGCAGGGCTAGCTCTATCTGAAACGGTGTCAAGGCCAGTCGGGGCTCGGCCTGCCGTTCAATGATCATCGACAACCCTCTGGTCATATAGCCCCAGGTTTCGATCCGGTATGCATCGTTTCGGGAATAGACGACTTTCGGCTCGCGGCCGCTGATCCATACGCGTCCTCTGGGCCCCAACGGCGAGCGCACAAGGCGTCTAGGATTAGCCTCCATCCACCCATCCCGGACGAAGAAAGTTCCGATCGTGTCCGCCTGGTTGAATGTCCACGGTATCCGAATCAACGTGATTCTCTCCGTCACCGGATGATTTGGGGTTCGGGGAAAGCTCTCGGTACGGCACGCGAGGATCTCGCTCCCGACGAAAGAGGGTAACTGGTTCAGAGGACAGTCATCGAGCCGTCTCAATCCCAACGAATCCAGAGCCAAGCGACTTACACGACGATGGTCAATCAGCGTTCCCTCGGCGCTCCACCGTATTCGGTTCATCCAGTTCTCGATCTGCAGGGTGTCCCCTTCCAGCCTCGACAGATAGAGATCCAGCGGGATATCCTCCCCCCTCCGCAACTCCCCCGTCCCGTCTCCCCATGATCCGGCGCTCCAGAGATGGCGACCTGAGGAATCGAAGGCTCGCAGTTCACCGCTGCCACCATCCAGAACCACGATCGTACCGTCGTCCAGCCTCGTCACGCCTTCAATTCGATGGAACAGCTGCTCCCGTGGGGCAGCCAGCGCGCCCAGGACCAGTGATGGCCCCTCCCTGATCCGCCATTCTTCCCCGGGATTCCAGAGCGGCCCCGTACTGAAGACCCTGGATGCGCCCGAACTATCCGTGACGATGAAGTTGCTGGTGGGTGAAGCCGGCCGTGATTCCGCATTCTCCGAACAGGCCGAGGCTAACAACGCCAGCGACCACAGGATACCAGCTCTCGCAAACCCCTTCCGGAGCCGATCGACCTTATCCGATCCCAGAGAAGGGTCCCCGGCGCGGTCGCCCTTGCGGAGTGGAGATCGGCCAGCAGGACGCTCCAGAACCACGTGCTACCCGCCCTCCACTACATCAGCGGACAAGTAGGGTTGCGCGGATCTTCCCAAGTACCAAGTGCCAGCGACGGTGCCATCGCATCGAGTTAGCTTCACTGCACGTAGGGTCTCGTCATATGCCAACCGCGGCTCCCGAGCGATTGTCTGCGCGAGAATCGGACCAGTCCGGTCATCCACATGCGAAGCCAGATTAGTCATCGTTGTACCAATCTCCAATAGTGTGAGATACGAGGTAGGGCATTCGCTGCGGTGGCACGCACCTTCGTCCGGGTGCCCTGGGAGATGGCACTCTGACGTGCCTCCGCAAGCCCGGCACATCTCCGCCGGATCGGCAGCGCAAGCTGGCCCTGAGTCGGGATCAAAGTAGTGGTACCATTGCCACTCCGGCTTCTTCGCAGGGTCAGGCTCCTCGTTTTCCACCCATTCCAAACAAAGTAGGCACAAAACCTCCTGGCCGTCCACTTGCGTTGGACCCAACATCACGGCTGTGGTTGCAATGAGCAGCCCCAATGACGCAATGGTGAATCGCTGGTTCTTCATCTTGACCCTCCCTGGGCTGAAGTTATCGATAGAGCTTCGTGTCAAAACCGGTTGGTTCCTACCGGTTCGGACCAAGTGGACCTGCCCCGCTTTCACGGACGGTTAGTTCTTGGGGTTGATGGTGTCTGGT
>CAYWUV010000263.1:0-4155 GCA_964461235.1 uncultured Bryobacterales bacterium
CAGGGAAGTCGAAGAGATTGCGGAAGACATACGCCGGGAATTGCTCGCCCGGCCTAACAACGGTGGTCAGCGCCAGTAGCGCGCAGAGATCCGGGGTTGGCCGGTACCTCGACCTCTTGGCCGGGCGGCAACCGCGCCGCTGAGCGCGAGCCTTTCCCGGCATCGTTCCGAGTAATTGACACGTCCCCGTGCCTGCATTGCCTTCGTCGCAGCCCGACTGGGCCATCCATCACCCGAGGTAGGGGCCGGGTGGTTTACGGACCATGTCCGGACCTGCGCAGGGGGCGCCGGGCAACCGGCGTTCCTACCGCGACGGGGGTGCGGGGTGCAGCAGTTTCCCGCCTGCCCGGACGACGGGCCCGGCCCACGGCCCAGAATATGCCAAACACTGCCTTATGCGCCCAAGACATTCCGATCGAAATGTTTGCCAATTGTTTGCCAGGCAGGTTATCGGCGCTTCCCTGGGCTTACAGTCAATCCAACTGGAAGCCAGTTGTCGGTGCGTAACACACTTCAAGTTTGCACATTTGGAAACCCAATGTTTGCACCACTTGCTAGTACGTACGCGGCTCCTTCGATCATGTGGGCGCAGAATCTTTGCAATTTTGTCAGGCTGTGCAAGGAAGATTTGCATCGCACGGACGAATAGGCTGACGCTAAACGGTGGGATTCCTCGATAAGGGCGGCGCTGCTCCGAAATGAGCGTGGCGACTTCGCGCCACCGCTTCTGGTAGATGCCATCAAAGCCGTCGAGTACGACTTCGCCTAGCAACTCTCGTATCAGCTGACCGGTACGGTCAGGAAGCGACCCGCTAGGATCCAGACGCGGGAGCGTGCATGACCACGGAAGAATCCTCCTCGGGGAATTAGTGCCGAAGGTTGATCGGGCCGCTTGCTGCGGTGGGAGAAGCGCAGGGGCGAGTCGGATTACGGGTCACGGGTTCGCAAGGGGGACGGATGGTTGCGGTCGCTGATTGACGAGCTGCAAGGGCGTCGAGGGATTTGGGTGAAAGGAGCCATGGCGACGGAGATGGACGAGACCGAGGACATCGGAGGGCCGCGAAAGATCGGTCCGGTGAAGATCGAGTGGGACTGGGATTTCGACAACGTCTGGCACGAGATGAAGAGTTTCGGGTCGGGCGACGAGAAGTACCAGTTCGGAGAGGAAGGCCGGTTCAGGCTGAAAGGGCGGTGTACTCGCTGCTGGGGAAGACTCGTCGGCAAGCGTGGCAAGGAAGGCGTCCCCACGGCCATTCGGTGTCGTGTCTGCGGCATTCTCCTCGAAGGGAATGAAGCCAAGCAGGAATACGAACGGATGCAGCAGGAAAACGGCTCGAATACGTTCGCCATGATCTTCGGCTCTTCGCCGACCTACCGGGACGATGCAAAGTTCGTGAGCAAGATCTTTCCCCATATTGAGCGTCAATCCTCCGAGGAGTTCCTTGAACGCACGAGCACCAAGGCGCGAAAGGGTTTGCGGGAGGGTTGGCTGACCCGGAGCCAGTTCCCCGGGGGATCGGCAGGGTTCCTGTTTCTGCAGGCACGAGCGTTGATGTCTGGCGTCGAACGGCTTCCGCGGGAGCTGTCGGTCGCGCGATTCTGGGACATGGACATGAACGACGACGGGTCGGCGACGGTGCACATCCCCGAGCGGGAACTGAGCGAGGACTCCAGGACGAGCGAGGACGAACTGATGCAGAGGCTGGGTTCCACCATGACCAACGCGATGATGTCCGCGTTCGCATGCGAGTTGGCGATGAAGGCGATACGCCTTACCCGCGTGGACGAGGCTCGGAAGAGCCATGATTTATGGCGGCTGTATGGCGACTTGCCGAAAGACAGTAAGGTGCGGCTCGAAAAGGATTTTGGGGAAATTGGAGCGGTGTTGAAGGGTGCGCGGCACACCTTCGACAAGTGGCGATACTTCGAAGTGAACGTAGGTCGTCACGGTCTCAGCGCGATGATCGACACGGAGCGGGCGTTCGATTTGTCAAAGGCGGCGCGGGTGCTCCTCGACGAGGCCGAACTGATGGGACTTGGGTACTCGGTCCATCTTGATGCGACACGAGAAGTCACCAGGAGCGGGAAGAAGGAACGGGTGCACGTTACGCACAAGCTGCACACCACTGCCAGGGAGGCCCCGCCACGGTGATGAAGCTCCGCGGGTTGCGAAACGGACCCGACTGCCGCGGCGACCGGAGCGAACGCTACGAACCGCCAATCGTGGAGCAAGTGTTCCGCATGAAGGAGGTGTCTGGGCTGTGTGGCCAGCACGGAGGCGAGCCCGTCCGTGGACTGGTACGCGTCTTTGAGGCTGTGTCGCCCGCCCGGTTCAGCTAAGAATGCGGGAGGGCGGGGCAATCATGCGGCCCGAAGCGGGCAGCAAGCCCGAATTCACTGTCGGGACACCTGAAATTGCGGACAGATTGGCTGAAGAAATTGGGAAAGGACGACCGGGGCAGCCGGCCGCGTTGCGTCCTTCTCACCGACGGAAGTGCAGATCAGATTGCCCAGCGGCTCACGGGACTCGTTGGCAGGTCGGAGGTCCGGGTCTCAGCCGAAGACCGATGGCAGCCGCAAGGCAAATGCCACATGCGGGAAGCCGAGCTGGACAAATTGCGGAAGGGTGATGCGGTACTGCTGAGCGACGCGATTCGCCGGCAGTTACAGGAGTGGTGGCTCGTAGAAGGCAGGGGCAGGGCGAAGACGCCGACCTGGGACATCGCCAGCACCTGCACGGTTTCCGGCAAGAGCGGACTTCTGCTCGTGGAGGCGAAGGCGCACTCGGAGGAACTCTCCAAGGGCGACCGGTGCGGCGCCGGCCCCGTCAACCGGAAACGTATCGAGACCGCGCTCCAGGAAGCCAGCGCCGGGCTGCGAAAGGCAACCGGAGGTCCGTGCCGGCTTTCCGTCCGGCATCGCTTCCAGCTTGCCAACCGATTCGCTTGGTCCTGGAAGCTGGCGGCGCTCGGCGTGCCTGTCGTGCTGGTCTATCTCGGATTCCTGGATGCCCTTGAGATGGCGGACAAGAACAGTCGTCCGTTCGCATGCGACGATGATTGGAGGAAAGCGCTTCTCGAGTATTCCCGCGAAACGATCGACGCGGCCTGCTGGGAGCGAATGCTGGACGTCAGGGGCACGTCGCTGCTCCCCTTGATGAGAAGCGACCTGCAGCCCTTCGAACCGGAGTAGCGGATCCCCGACACGCTGGACGCTGAATTGCGGAGCGCACGCCACAAAGTCGCCCGATCCGCCCGTCCTCTCAGCGGGCCGCCGCAATCTCCGGACAGTCGCGGTACATGGCGGGCTCGACCGACTCCAATACCCGCCTCGCCGACTCGTGCACCGAGTCACTGGTATGGCGCGTTGCGAAGCCGGCGACTTCAGGAAGCCGGGGCTGGAGCGGGTGATGGGAATCGAACCCACGTAACTAGCTTGGAAGGCTAGGGCTCTACCATTGAGCTACACCCGCGTGGCAGTGCCAAGGCGTGTCGAGCCCGAATCAACGGGCGCTGGTGGTGCAGGGGGTAGGATTCGAACCCACGTAGACGTAACGTCGCCAGATTTACAGTCTGGTGCCTTTAACCACTCGGCCACCCCTGCATCGCGGCCTAGGTTCACGCAACCCCGATCCCGGCTGCGCTGCCGCGCAGGGGTTATGCCAGAAATGTCATAGGCCTGCAAAACACCGGGTTTTCGGTCGCGGCTGGCCGTGCGGAGGGCCCGGCCGTCCGCGCCCTCCGGTGGGTTTTGCGTGCGTTTTACTTGCCGGCAGCCCGCATGTCGTCCTCATCGGGCATCAGCATGAACTCGGGATACGCCTCAATTCCGAGCTCCGCGACATCCTGTCCCAGACCCTCGACCCGCTCCGTCACCCGGACGCCGATGAGGAGGTCCAGGACCTTCCAGATCGCGAACGAGGTGATGAACACGAACGCACCGATGGCGACGATCCCCGTGAGCTGGACGAGGAAATTGCCCCCCGCCGCAATGCAGACCGCCAGCGTGCCCCACACACCCGCGACCAGGTGGGCAGGCACGGCCCCCACCACGTCGTCGAGTTTCAGCACTTCCATGAGCCGCATGCCTGCGGTGCAGAGCAAACCGCCAATGCCGCCGATCAGGACCGCCCAGTAGTGGTCCACGAAATCCGGG
>CAYWUV010000264.1:0-4006 GCA_964461235.1 uncultured Bryobacterales bacterium
GTTGTCGGAGGAGGCGGAGTGCCGTTAGACGAATTCCTGAGCGAGCCGGCGGAACACTGGCTGAGGCGGTGATGAGCGCGATCGTACCCAGGACCTGCACGGAGCTATCGGACGACGCGGTTCAAGCCAGCGACGTCCGACCGACGACGCTCGCCGATCATCGGTCGCTGCAAGCGTATTTGTTACTCGGGGATCCGGGTTCGGGCAAGACGACTGCGCTCCAAGGGGAAAGCGATGCGCTTGGGGATGAAGCGCTGTTCGTCACGGCCAGGAACTTCCTGCTGCAATCGATGGCACCGGAAGAGGTGCGAGGAAAGACCCTGTTCATCGACGGGCTCGACGAGATCCGGGCAGGAACGCCGGACGGACGAATCCCTCTCGACAAGATCCGCAAGACACTGGTCCAGTTGGACCGACCCAGATTCCGGATTTCCTGCCGCGCAGCCGACTGGCTGGGCGAAAGCGACCGCAGCGCGCTCGACTTTGTCGCGGAGTCGAACGTTTCTGTATTTCGGCTAGACCCGCTCACCGAGGCGAACATCCTGGAGGTCCTCCGTGACGGCCTTGGAGTAGGCGATCCCGAAACATTCTTCATGCAGGCTCACGATGCGGGTCTCGAAGACCTGCTTGACAACCCGCAGGCCCTGAAGTTACTCGTTCGTGCCTTAAATCAGGGCGATGGATGGCCCGCCAATCGCCTCAAGGTGTTCGATCTGGCCTGTAGAGAAATGGCCGGCGAGAGAAACCAAGAGCATCAAGTTGCGGTTTCGAAAAGTCCCCCTATTGGCTCGCTACTCGGCTGCGCCAGCCGACTGTGCGCCCTCCTGCTGATTGCGGACAAGGCCGGGTACTCCCTTGACGTCCACGTCCGGGATGAGGATTGCATCCCGCTAGACCCGTGTGGCCAGGAGGAACCGGAATGTCTCCGAGCAGCTGTTTCGTCGAAGCTTTTCGGCACAATCTCGGAGCAGTGCTTCGGTCCTGTTCATCGCCAGATTGCCGAATTCCTAGGTGCGCGGCATTTGGCGGAGCTCATCGAGGACGGGCTCTCTGCAAGGCGAGTACTCGCGCTGATCGCAGGAAGCGATGGAGTACCGGTGACTGCCCTAAGGGGACTATCAGCTTGGCTGGCAACACTCAGCGAAGCCGCTAGGCCTGAGCTCATCAGTAGAAATCCCGCGGAACTAGGCATCTACGGTGACCTCGATATCTTCGCGGAGGATCACAAGCGACAGGTGCTGGAAGCCTTGCTGGCTAGTCGCACGAGCTTATCCCGAGCCCGCAACTTCGCCAAGAGATTTGCTCCTCTGGCTTGCGCAATGACTGAGCCGAGTACCTGGAAAGTTCTGAAGAGTCAGGATCGCGACGAGCAGCAAGAGCACAGGGTGATTTTCGTCTTGTTGTTGCTCCGCTGGAGTCCGCGCCTTCAGGGCTTCCAGCAGGTGATCCTCGAGATCATCAGGGACACGTCTTGGCCAGGCAAGGTTCGCAACACTGCCTTGGGCACATTTCTTCATTGCCAAGAGGGCTCGTCGGGAGTTGACGATGCGTTGAAAGCGTTGTTGGATGAGTTCTCCGCGGATCCAGTCTCAGTCGAAGATGGTGATCTCTGCGGGACACTGCTTTCGGCGCTGTACCCAGGAACTGTCGGCCCGAGCCAGATTTGGGATTACTTTCCACGTTCTGGCGATGGAAGTTCGATGGGCCGGTACCTCGACTTTTGGAAATACGATCTGGTAGCCCAGTCCAGCGACAGCGACAGCGCCGAGTTACTAGACACGTTGGCGACCTCAGTTTCTGAACTGGAGTCAACAATGGGCTTTCTGGGGCTCTGGGACGTTCCACTCGAACTTCTTGAGCGCGCACTCTTGCTGCATGGAGAGAACGTGGGCACTAGTCGAGTCACCGCATGGCTCGGCGCTTGCAGTGGTGCGTCACGAGATCGCGCGTCGAATCCTCCCGCGCCGATGTTGAAGATACGAGCGTGGCTCGAAAATCATCCAGAGCTACAGAAACACGTCGTGCTCACAGGACTAGAGGACTGCCAGGAGGGCGACAACGTCGGGTACGCCGACCTCAAGAACAGGAGGAGACTGCTGGGAGCTAAGCTACCGGCGGACTTTGGACTGTGGTGCCTGACACACGCTGTCAGGCTCACCAACACTCGGCCGGAGGTGGCAGAGCATTTGTTGCGGGAAGCTTACATGGCTCTCGCAACTCCGCGCATAGGCGAGGGACTTGCACTTGAGGTCCTGACGGAGCGTTCGGGCGCACATACACACCTCAAGGAGCTACTGGGTCAACTGCTGTCCCCGGCGCCCGCACCACAGCATCAAGAATCTTGGCAACTAGAACAGACCACTGACGGAGGCGGGCAGGAGGCACGGAGCGAGCAATTGCTGTTGATAGTCCGCTCCCATCAGCAGCACCTTCGGGAGAACGGCGCCCATCCAGGGCTGCTGCATGAGCTCGCGCTTGTGTACTTCGGCGACGGCGCGGTGTTTGGTACGGGATTGTATGGCGAGGAAGCGCTCAGATACGCTCTGCGCGACCATCGCACGATCGAAGCCGCGCTATACGGACTGCGCCATAGCGTCGACCGCGATGACTTGCCAAGCACACGTGAAATCATGCACCTAGCCAAGGAGGGCACAGAGCCGTACATCAGCCTGGCGTTGCTAGCAGCCCTAAGGGAGCTCCAAGAGTCCGATGAAGGCCGACTGTTGGACGTTGATGAGAACAGACTGCGAGCGTGCGTGGCCTGCCTCCACTGCTGGGAACCGCATTTTCTGAGTGCCGTAGATGCGACTCTCGCTTGGTATCAGGCACTGCTTGACCAGCGGCCGGATCTCGTATCAGACGTTGCAGTCCAGTGCGCCGCCACTGCAATTCGCGGCAACCAGATGGTGAGCCCACGATTCTGGAAGATTGTCGAAGACCAAGGAGGAGACACGGCACGGAGTGCTGTGCTGAGGCTGCTGAGGGGCCTTCCGACGAGGTGCAACTCCCAGCAAACCGAAGTGATCGACAAGTTGATCTGGACCGGGCTCCGCTCAGGCTGGCAATCCGAGCTACTGGACCTATGCGAAAAGAAGCTCTCGAAGCGTGGCGTTGACGCTGGACAGAAGGTGCGCTGGCTGGGATTGGGTCTGCTCCTCAACCCGGCAAAGCACGGACAGGCTGTTTCTGATTTCGCCGCGGGAAAAGAGCGATTAGTCCGGCACTTGGCCCGATTCTTTGTCCATCCTCACCACGACTTCACTGAAGAAGCGTATGCGTGGCGCCTGTATCTCGAATCATTTGAGCCACCAAGCCTTGCCCTGGTCTTTAGCCTGTTGGGCAGGTTCTTTCACCCGTACGCGCCACAGGGCTACGGGGGAATCTCTGACGAGTTTCTAGTCTCGCGATTCCTCGCTCGCGTGATCAACGAACTCGCGTCAAGGCCTTGCAGCAGCGCGAACGCGGCGCTTGAGGCACTGTTGGAGAATCCAGAACTGGCCAGCTGGCATGGCCCGCTCTCCGAGGCCCGCGCGGCTCAAGCCGTGCTTCGAAGGGACGCCGAGTACAGTAGTCCAACACTCCAACAGACTTGTGCCACGCTTGGTCGCGGCCGCCCCGCAAACGCCTGTGACTTGTCGGCGCTTGTAGTTGACAAGATCGAGGAGACTGCCCGGCACATCAGGACGGCCAACTGTAACGAGTGGCGCCAATACTGGAACGAAGATGGGAGGGGCAAGCCGATAGAGCCAAAGGCCGAAACGTCATGCCGTGACGCCCTCCTCGCGGCGCTTCGGCGCTCGTTGAGCGGACTAGCCCACAGCGATCCGGAGGGGCAACAAGTGAACCAGGCCAGGGCAGACCTGGTGATCACTTCTGGGAATTTCAAGATCCCGGTTGAGGCAAAGAAGAACAGCCACCCCCACCTCTGGAGCGCGATCAACGACCAGTTGATCCCCAAGTACACACTCGATCCAGCCACCGGGGGGTATGGGATCTATCTGGTCTT
>CAYWUV010000265.1:0-3836 GCA_964461235.1 uncultured Bryobacterales bacterium
ATGTCGGCCCGTGGTCGACCGGGCCGGTCGCCGGACGGACTCTCTTCGGCATCGTAGAGATGCTGGGGCCCGACCGGTTCCGGGTCGACTTCGAGCCCGGGGATCCGGAGAGCGGCGGATCGGCGCGGCCTGAGGGGTTCTCGGGGCAGACGGTGACGTTTGTCCGGAAGCGGAATTGAGGAGGGGCGGGCGCGATCTTTCACCGCGCCCGCAGAAGGGACGGTGTACCGCCGAGCCAGTTACCTGCAATCGGTTCTTTGGAGGGGCATAACGAGCAGCGACTGTATTCCGAGCGGGTCTACTTGGGATCCCAGCACGTACTCCTGTCCTATTTCCCAAATGCGCAAGTTGTCTGGCATCTCGCTGCGCGCCAAAGCGGCACCGTTCGAATCAAATACCGTCCAAGTGGTGGGGCCTTCTCCCGGCAGACCATAATCTCGCACCCACAAGCACCCGAGTTCGTCTCCGATGATCGCATCGAACAGAGGGAGGTGCGATGCCAACGGCACATTGGCCCGATCCGGCCGTGCGTATTCCTGGTCCGCCTGAAGAAAAGCCAGGCGATCAGCCTCGGTCGTGGGAGTCGGCGGCCTGTCCAGCCGGACGATTCTCTCAAGCGAACCATCGGCCTGATAGGCTCGAAGTTCGTACGTGTCGGAAACTCCCACGACAGGCAGATGCTTCCATGTGTCTGCCCAGGTTTCTCTGGAGTACGGGAGCTGAGCAAAACGAAGCGCTGTCGATGTTATAGTATTATGGTACTCTTGACCGGGAAATGGTCCGATTATCGCAATCGGATGCGCACTGCGATCATGAATCCGATAGGTCTTGTCATAGCGATGGTATCCGTCTGGGTGCTGAACTCCAGTTTGAAACGCAAAGGTCCTAATCTCCGCGAACAGAAATCCTCCGCCCGCAATCGTACCCATCAGCGCATAGTTGCCGATTTGGAGGCGCGACGTACTTCCTAGCGACCCTCCTGAATCGAATACGGTTAGCCGGTCCAGCTGTGAGTCCCAAATGACGACGGAGTCTGGGGGCAGCCGGTGCATGCCCATGATGGACTTGAATTCGCCGGGTCCTTCCCCTTCTCTTCCCCAAGTCGCTACATACTTTCCGTCGGCACCATACTTCCGCACCAGCGACTGATCGGCGTCGCCATCGGCGACGACGACGCCCCCATCGACTGTCCTGAGCGCTCCGCGGATGGATGCGAATTGGTAGTTGGGGGAAGCTCGAAGATCTGCGCCTATGGCCAAGGTGGGATTCATGTCCACCACCCAACGTTCAAGCCGCTTGGGAGTGTCCGGGTTTTCAACGATGACAACACCCCCGCTGTCGCGCACGGTCGGCCGTCTTGTCCAGTCCGCCGCCTCAGATTCGCAGCCCGGCACGGCGACAACCATCGTGACGGCGCAGAAGACGTTAGCTGGCACGGCGACGACTTGTCTTCTGGTCGCCGACAAGTTTGACGCATACGCTGTGGCGGTCGTCCTACATGCCCTCATCGCGACGGATAGCCTTCAGCCTCTACATGCAACAGGACCAAGTGCTGATCCTCGGTTCCGTCACGGAATAGCAGGAGCCGACGTGGATCACGATATGCAAATCGAGCGCCCGCCCGACGAATGGGCAGTTCCCACGCTTGCTTCAGTGAGCCGTCAGCGTCGTATAGCTCGATCGAGCGATGGAAGTTGTCGCCCACCGACAAGGCTCCCAGAACGATGATCCCGCCGGACTCCAGAACGATGAAGTCGGCAATCGACGAGATCGATACCTTCGTCTTCCCCAGTGTTCCGAAATCGACCTCTGGGGCGTCGACATGGGTATAGAGCAAAGGTTCAGGGACGCATCTTTGCACTCTGAGCCGTGGACCGGCCTCACTCCCAATGGCCCATATCGACGACTGGACCTTCCACGCCACGTAAGCCGTTCCATCCTCTTGAGCCCGCAACAAAAACTTGGGTGCGAGACCATGCTCGCGATCCCACGGCATGCCGAAGTCTTCGAGAGACCACCGATGCACTGTGGTCCGTCGGCTCATGTCGAGTTCGAATATCCCTTCGCCGGAACCATAGAGAACAGAGTTTGGGCCCGATGAGACGGCGTCTGTTGGTTCCCCGGTGACCGGATGCAGCCCCGGCCGTCCGGGCACAAGCAAAGCGGATTCTTCGATGGCAACCACTTCTCCCGTTGGCATCATTCCAATGACCTCCGGGGCCTCCCAGCGTCTATTGGATCCAGGCCTCCAACGTGTGACCTCTTGAAGTTGCTCGTCTACCAGCACAATGTCTTGCCCTTCGACAACATCGTGACGTGGGCCCTGGTCCACGACAAGCCAGCCTCCAGGCACACTCTTCGCCACCAGACCTGTCACAGCCGGATTCCGTGCAACAACGCGGATGTCCAGCTCGCCACGATCAATCCCGCAGGCGTCGTCCAGCGCACCCATCGGGTCAGGACCAATGCCTGCCGGGGTAATCGTCACCTGCTGCTGGCCAGACACATACCCTCTGGACGCGGCTAGCACGGCAGTCACTCCAAGGATCAAGGCAGAAAGACGGTTTCGCATGGAGTGCAAGCCAGATTGCCGCATAGTCCAAGCCAACCTGAACCTCCTAGGTGACCGATATCGTGTAGCTGGATCCGTCTCCCGATGTACAGTCCAGTGTGAATCTCCAAGACCATGAGAATAGGGAACTGAACCAGTGGACGTCAACATCACAGTCCCAACATCCGGATACAGATACGCCATCGGGAAGCCACTCGGAGAAGTCGAAAGCACCGTTGCATCCTGCGCAACCCCACCGCTGAATGCACAAACATCTGTCCGGTTTTTTGGGACAAATGATCTGTCCGGTTTTCAGAACAGCCACCGGGAATGCTGGACAAACCGGGCGGAGATGTAGCGAGGGGTTCGGATGGAGTACTTCGCAGAGGGCTAGCTGCTGGATTCTGGTATTCAGGCAATACGGTGACGTTTGTCCGAAAGCGGAATTGAGGAGGGGCGGGCGCGGCGACCTTCACCGCACCCGCCCCTGGGAGTCGGCATGCCACGAGAGTGTGGCCGAGGCCGGCGGTCCCGGGTCGCACAATACTCCGTGCCGACCCGGGGCCTGTCGAGGACCGGATCAGTTCCGGCGGCTCACCTCGATCTTTCTGCTGAGGGCTTCGTCGGCCTTCGGCAGCCGCACGGTGAGCAGGCCGTTGTCGAAGTCGGCCGTGATGCCGTCGGCGCGGATCGTGCGCGGCAGCGTGAAGGACCGGCGGAAGGAACCGAAGCTGCGCTCCACCAGGTGGAACTTGCCGGTCGGCTCGCCCTCTTCCCGCGACTCGGTCTTCTCGCCGGAGATCGTGAGGACGTTGTTCTCAAGGTTGATCTCGACCGAGTCCTCGGTCATCCCGGGGAGTTCCGCGGTGAGAAGGATCTCGCCGTTGCGCTCCTCGACGCTCACCGGGGGAACCCAGCCCGCGCCGTAGGTCAGGTTGCCGAAGCCGGAGTCGCCGAAGATCCGATTCATCCGGTTGGCGAGGACGTCGAGGTCGTTCCAGGGGGTGGAGCGCTGCGTGTGCTTGATCAGGGACATTTCATGGGTCCTTTCGGCAGGGGGGGTGTTGTGGTGTCGGGCTCGCCGGGCCGTGGTGTCGGCTCGGCGGGCCGACCCCGCGCTACAGCAGGAGCCGTGCCGGCGGAAAGCTGCCAAAATGGCAGAAGCTTATGGGGGACAGGAGGTTGTGGACTGTCAAAATGGCAGGAATATGCCAAAATGGCAGAACGTCTCGGAATTGGTTTCCCCTTACCCCGATTGAAGTTACACGATTTGGCGGCTCGGGTC
>CAYWUV010000266.1:0-3738 GCA_964461235.1 uncultured Bryobacterales bacterium
TCCGGCTACCTGCGGTCCATGCCCGCGCTCGGTCACAATCCTCTCGTCGCCATTCCAATCGCGCTCGTCGGCCACGCTGCCGCCACGGTCGAACAACCCTATGGCCCGACATCAACAGAGGCCCGAGCAGTTACGATCAGATCTTCTGTCAGGTCCATTGGTAACCTCATGACTCTCGAATAGTGCTATAGCACCAAATGTCGACATAAGCCGGGACAGACCCGTTGTCAGTCGACGTAGTCCGTTATTCCGGCGGAGGCCGTTCTTGCAGTCCCTCGCCAGCATCCACAAGCCGTAGCTTGACCCTCGACCCGCCCGCTTGGCCCTGTCGCAGCGAGTGCCGGTAGTCCACCCGCCCCGGCTGATCTCCCAAGGCCCGCTCGGGCCTCACCATCAACTCCCCGCTCTAACGCAGCTCTACCCGGCCCGCGTACAACCGCGCCGTCAGCCGTTCCCCGATCAGTCGCGTTGGAACCGAGCAGACCTTGTTGGTCACCCGCACGACGCTGCCCCGGGTCACGCTTACTCTACTCCTCCTGGTACTCCGAACAGAGCGACTACATAACCCTATGTTGTCTACGCAGTTCCGATGTCATGGCACCTCCCACGGTCACGCCTGCGGTCACCAATTGCGCGGCGGGTAGCGGAATCCCGCGGATTGCCGCGTTTCACCGTTTACCGTCCGATCATCCCGTGGGAACCAGCCTCGGCCCTTGCCGACCCGTGACCACATGGGCTCGGCGGGAGCGGCAGTCCAGATCCTTCGCGGAGGCCACGGCCCCGCAAGTTATCATGGTGGAGTCAATGGACTTGGCCGCACTCTACGGCGGGGAGAAACGATGACCAAAGCCGACCTCGTTGAGCAGGTCGCCGGCGCGATCGGACGGCGCGTCACCAGGAGGGATTGCGGGCTGGTGGTCGACGCCTTCCTCGACGCCGTGATGGAAACGCTGGCGCGCGGCGATCACATCGAGATCCGGGGCTTCGGTACCTTCAAGGTGCGGCACTGCAAGGCTCGCTTGGCGCGCAATCCCAGAACAGGCGAGCCGGTCGAGATTTTGCCGCGTGTCGCGCCGGTCTTCAAGCCGTCGAGTCACTTCCGTGGCAGGATGGTCCGGACCTCTGGCATGTCCGGGGAGGAAGAGCCCGCCGATGGTGCCGCTGGGCCATAGGTCCGGGTCGCCGTCGAGACGGTGTTGGCCGCTGGCTTGAGCCATTGTTGGGTAGCTCAGCCAGCCAACGCCGTGTTGAACACATTTCTTGCGCCCCGCGTTTGATCCAAGTTCCGGTCTAGGTGCTTGACTCCACACGCCACTATATATTGTGGTTCGGTCGTGGGCGAGATGACCCGAAGACACAGGTCGAGTTTGAGCAGTGATTCGCAACCGAGGAGGCTGGTCGCGGGTACATCGCCCAGTCGCGCTGGCCCGAGGGATCCGTCTGTCCGCGGTGCCAAGCCAAGTCGGCCCGGAGCGCCACGCGCCAGCGCTTGATCTGCCGTTCCAGCCGCTACTAGGCATCGGTGACCGCCGGTACGATCTTCGAAGGTACGCGCAAGCCCTTGCGGGTGTGGTTCCGAGCGATGTGGTACGTCACAACCCAGAAGTACGGGGCCAGCGCGCTGGGGCTGCAGCGGGTGTTGGGGCTGGGACAATACCGGACAGCCTGGACGTGGCTGCACAAGCTCCGGCGGGCGATGGTGCGGCCTGGACGCGAGCGGCTCGCGGGCACGGTCGAAGCGGACGAGATCTACATCGGCGGCAAGGAGGTGGGAGCCTGCGGGCGATCCCTTGGCAAGAGGGCCGTGGTCGCGGTCGGTGTCGAGGAGAACGGGGCTGGCATGGGGCGGATCCGGCTCAAGCGGGTGCCCAATGCAGCGGCAGCGAGTTCGGAGGATTCTCTGTTGGAGGCCGTCGAGCCCGGCAGCACGATCCGTACGGACGGTTGGAGGAGCTACTCTCGGCTGCAGCAGTTGGGTTACCGGCACGACAAGGCGGTCATGGGTGGGGACCGCGAACGGGTCGAGCGGGAGTTTCCCAGAGTGCACCGTGTCGCGGCCCTGCTCAAGCGCTGGCTGCTGGGGACGCACCAAGGCGCGGTGGAGCACCAGCACTTGGACTACTACTTGGACGAATTCACGTTCCGCTTCAACCGCCGGACCTCCCGCTCCCGCGGCCTGTTGTTCTACAGACTGCTACAGCGGGGGGTAGCTACCGCACCAGTCCCGCGCAAGGCGATGCTAGCAGGCTTGCCGATCCAACAGACCGCTGGGAAAAGTGTTGTGGAGTAAAGTACCTATTCCCAGCTGTGGAAATCATGGAGCGGGAGACGGGGATCGAACCCGCGACATTCAGCTTGGAAAATCACGAAGCTGTTGTAAATAGAGAACTCAGAGTCGACCGGCGTTGATCTCTGCCACCCTGAGTCGTAACCGTTCGGGCGGTCCGTGACGGGCGCTGGCTGGCCGACTCATTGAGATTGGTCTTGCAGGCGCAGCAGGGCGGTTAGGTCGAGTCGATCCCCGTCGGTGAGGCCGCGATAGACCCATGCGTCGGCGCGACAGCGGCCTGCCTAGAGGCACGGAGCCCGCCGGGACCTCCCTGCCGCATCGTCAGCCCCGGTACCGGTTCCCGGTCCCGTGTCCGGGCCGCCGGAATCCGGTTGGACTCATGCCTGCCCTGACCATCGAGCAGACGGACAGCCGGCACGCGGTCGCCACGTCGTTCGGATCGGGAATCGCGCATTGGCCCAAGGGGCGCGAACAAGGGCGTTCACTGCCGCTTGGGACCGAGCCTGGCCTCCAATGCGGCGAGTCGTGCCTCGGCTTCCCTTCTCGCCTCGGCCTCCCGTGCGGCCCTCTCCTCGGCCCGGCGGCGACCTTCGGCCTCCCGGGCAGCCCTGTCCTCGGCCTCCTCTGCGTGCCACCGATAGTCCGTCCCGGTCCGCAGGTCCCGCACCCGCAGGAACGAGCCCTCCGGACGGAACGCCACCCCCAACGCCTCGCTTGTAGAGAGTCACATGATTCTGACGCCTCAGTCTCAGATTATTCCGGCAGCAGTTGAGCCGGGATTCTCGGTTTGATTGGCTCGTGCCGGAAGAGGAAGAGGCCTGCGACTGCCTGAAGGCACCTGTCGGATTTGGACTTACAAGCCTGTCGAAGAAGCAACCGTTTTCGAAATAGATTGATTTTCAACCTCTTTGTCGTCAATCCAATTCGAGAAAAAAGGGCCGTTTTCGGTCAAGATAATCTGAATTTGTACAAATGCTAGTCCGAGGTGGACCCGATCATGCCGTTCCGCATGCTCAACGCAGTGTCGGCCCTGTATCTGGCTCTGAGCCAGGCTCCGCCGCCGAAGTCGGAGTATTCCGCTGCAGCCGTTCCGCGCATCAAGCATCTGACGACCTACAGCGGCCAGCGAGCCTGGAACGCGGCCGGGGAAGTGGGCGAGGCCATCACCGTGTGCTGTGCGGAGGCGGAGCGGGACATCCCGCGGATGGCGTGCCCGGTGCTGGACCTGCGGCGCTGGCCGGACCCGGGCGCGGACGGGAACCTCGCGGTGCTGCTGGGCCGGATGCAGCGCTGCGAGAGTCCCGAGGCGCTGCTGGCGGCAGCGGAGCCGCTGAAGAGATGGTACGGGAGCGCGAGCCACGCCAGTCTGGCCGGGGCGTTCGCGGCATGGATCTCGAACGTGCGCGTCCCGGAACTAGGCGTGTTGGACGCAGTGAAGAGCGATCGCC
>CAYWUV010000267.1:0-3714 GCA_964461235.1 uncultured Bryobacterales bacterium
TGCCCCACTTCTGACTCCCGTCTGCCGCGCCGCCAGGCAAAAAATCCTCTGCGATTGATGCGTTAACGCGCACGTCCGGAGTCTGTGCGGGGGGTGCCGCGCAAGCGGCATCCCTACCGCGACCCGGCGTGCGTATATTGTCGCTGGCCACTTCCTTGCTCGAAATGACGGTATTACAGCCCGAGTTTACTGATCAAGCACATCTGGCGTGGAGCACTAGCAGGGAATCAACTGCCGCGCCGTGCCGCCCTGAGGTCGTCGTGCTCGAAGGCGGAGGCCATTCGGTCAATCTCGGCGGCGTTCAGGCCGAGCGCGACCACCTCGTTTTGCCATAGCGCAACAGCTTGTGCCACTTCCCTGGCGATGCGCTGGGTTTTTCCCGGTGCCAACCGGCCGAGGTAGAGGTAAAGCGCCGGCAGATTCCCGTTCCAGTGCGCCTCCAGTGCGCCGCGGAACTCCCTCACCTCGTCCGTACTCGGCGGGTCGGGGTCCGGCGGACCGTCGGCCGTCCTATCCCGGGCGTCCTCGAACGTGGCGCTGTCCAGCTCGTAGTCCGAACCGTCCCCGAACTGCTCGTACTGCTCGAGGAGGTCCTCGTCGGTCTAGTAGTCCGGATCCACCGGCTGCTGCGCGGGCAGGGAAAAAACGCCTAGGGAAGGTCCGAGAGCGAGGGCAGGCAACGTCCGTGTCGTCATGGCCCGGATTGTACGTCCCGCCCGGAATGCCCGCAAAGCCCCGCAGCCCGGCTTCCGGCGAGACCCGGCCGCGATCGACCGCAAGTGAGGAAGCGGCCCCGCATCCGGGCGCGCCTGAGGCTGGTCCGACCCCTTCCCGACGGGTTGAGGCATTGCGAAGCCCCCGCCGCGCCGCCGCGCCCGCGAGAAGATTCCCGTTTGGGATGATACTCACATGATTCGAAGCAGTGAGCGGATCCACGAGCCGCTGCCAATGGAGCAGCGCTTCCGCCGGTGGGAGCGGGAGGTCGCTGCCCTCGGGCGCGACGTGTCCGAGTGGCGCAGGAGCATCGGCCAGACCCAGCCCGACGCGAGGTCGGTGCGCAACTTCCGACGGCGCCACCGCCGGCTGGAGCACCGAGGCTACGTGCTGGAGTGCGAAGTTTGGGACTCGCATTGGTACGACGGCCTAGGATTCTGCGATCGGGCCTCCGACGGCCGCAGCGAACTCTGCGACTACGCATGGGACATTCAATGGGCTGTGTGTGGGGCCTCACCTCCTTGAGCGCGGTCTCTCCCGCCAGACTGCCCGGATTTGGCCCAGGCTCGCCTAGGATCGCTCCGGGCCGGAATGGTGATCTCCCGACGCCAGCGCCGAAACCGGATCCCGGGTCATTCAGCGCCCTTTCCAGACATGGCCTACCGTGCCACCGCAGGGTCGCATCCAACTCGGCGAACTCGCGTTCCTCCCTGCAACCGGCGCGACGCACAGGCCGTGCCGGGGCGGGTTGCAAACGCTGCGCATGCTGGCCTGCCGGGCCGAGACCTGCATGGCGCCGGCGCCGGCCCCGGAGCTGGACAATCCAAAGACCGCTCGCAACCTGCTTAAGGCGCTCTTCCAAAGCGACACCAGCCTGTTGCCGGACCTGGCGACCGGCACGCTGACGGTGTGCCTGCTGCACCAAGCCAGCCGCGCCCACGACGCGGCGGTGGCCCCGTTGCTAGCCGAGTCGAACCGCACCCAGACCGTGTTTCCCGGCGCCCAGCCGAGCCGCGTCTACGAATTCCCGTCGAGCGCCTGACGGGTCAAGGCTGGCCCCAGCTGGAACTGGGTGTTACGTGGTACGGGGGGACAGAAGCAACCCGACTGACGGACCCGCGAACCGGGTTCCCGGTCTGGCGCGAGAGTTGCGTCGATCAACCGTCGGCAGGTAGCTCCAACCGCCCGGCCTGCAACCAACTACCGGCCCACTGGGCTGCTCTGGAGCTTCGTCAGAGTTTCGCGAGGAGTCGGTCGTAGTCGGCGTGCGGTCCGATCCAAAACCATGTGATGTCATCACCCTCGAGGAGACCAACCGCCCGGTATCGGACGGTGGCGCGAACTGAGTAGATCGGCTCGTAGCCGTGCACCCTCTTGAAGCGTAGGCTTCGGTGCTGGGGATTGCTTGCGAAGGGACAGTTCGCCTTTCTTGCGAGTCCCTGAATATCCGTTGGCAATTTGCGGTAGGCAGCCCAGAAACGGGTGTTGCACTCGATTTCAAAGTTTGTCGGGATCGAGTTGCAGCGCTCTGTCAGCTTTGATATCAGCGCGGGCCTCACCGGCGAGCCTGCTCAGGGCATCTCGGGAATTTGAGAACGCTTGGGTCCAGCGTTCCTCATCCTGAAGCTCGACGAGAAGCCACTGCGCAATTCGGTCCTGCTCCTCGGGCGGGAGCGCCGACATCTTCTCCGTTGCTGTGTCGAAGGCTCGACTCACAGAACGAACTATATGCGGATTGAGTCTAAGACCTATCGATGACCATGGAGGCGCGGGTGGGAATCCAACCCACCAATAAAGGTTCTCAGACCCCCTTGCGGATCGGTGCATATAACTGATTCAGAACAAGTTACACGGCACCACCGTAGTGCTGAGCCAGAGGTACGCCCAAGGGTATGTCTGTACTCCGCAGCCGGATCGTGCAGTACGCGAGTGGGTGCACCCGAAACGTATCTGTACCCCATACGGCGGCTGCATCGTCCCAAGGGCAGGGTATTGGACAACGGTCATGGTGCCTCGAGCTGACGAATGCCGATGGAGACGTGCTCGGATTACCCCTAGCACCGGCGGCAACGGATCCACAACCACGACCGGATTCACAAACCGGAATTCCAGAACCGGTGGATGGCATGCCCGCACAATCGGGACAGGGAATGCCGACGCCGAGGATTGCGATTACAGTTGCGAGCAAGAAGCGGCCGGGGCGCAAGAGAGGTATTACACGGCGCGGAGCAGCGAAGAGAGATTTCGGAGAGAGGTCTGCGACGCCATAGCTTCGCAAACGGGACACGAGTCTTCGGAATGATCCCGATGTTGACCACACGAGTCCTGCTGGCAGTCGCGCTGCTGACATCGATCAGCTGCAATCGAGCAGTATCGATGCTCCCGCCTCCGCTGCCACCCCCTCCCGGAGGTATCTTTGTCACTCATAGTGCAGTTGATCGATGGCCGGGCGGATCAGGGCAGTACGCGGCATGTGCCGCCCTTGCACGTGAAGTGTGGGAGCAACGGCTGGTCAATTGTGTGAAGTCCCAAGCTCGCAGTTACTGTCGGCACGAAGCAGCGGAGTTGCACAAGCAGTACATGGCTTCATGTGAGGCTGTTCGATAGCATCGAAGTGTCAAGCGCGTTGGCAGGCCCACTGGGGGTTGGGCTAGGCATCTGGACTCGTCCGCTAGGACGCTTGAGCGGTCCCCGAGCCGAAAAGCCTCCTAGAGACGAAATCGCCGGTTTCGCCGGAATCCCTGAAATTCGAAGCGCGAAGACCCCGCTCACGGCCTTCGCTTGGGACAGGCGGTATCTCAGGTACCCCTCAATCGGCCGAGCGTCAGCGCTCCGAACGTACTCTAGCTCGCGGGGCGAAACAGTTGGGTGATGGTCGCGACGTCTCCGCCTAGGCCTGGTACCAAGGTGGCCTGTCGGTGATCGATTTCACCGATTCCGCCCACCCGGTCGAGATCGCCTACTTTGACCGCGGCCCCATCGACGCCGAGGAGCTGGTCA
>CAYWUV010000268.1:0-3703 GCA_964461235.1 uncultured Bryobacterales bacterium
CAACGGTCTGAAGTTCGCCGCAGCAGAAAAACAGGCCACTCCTGTACTGGGTCGTCACCCGTCCATCCTGAGATAACGCTCCCGGGTACAAGGGGCACCGCGAGTTGCCCGTCGTCCTCCAGCAGTGCCTTGGGCTGAAGTCGGAATCCTCGAAAACTCAGGTTGGATGGTGGAGGAATCACCGTCCTCAGCACACCACCATCGCGTACATCCGTTACCCTCGAAAAGACGGCCTCACCTGCGCTGGCATCACCGATTTCGAAGTCCGTCTCAGTGATCCAGGTGCCGACATCGGACATCTCGTAGAAACTGGTATCGCAAGCAGCCAGAAGCGGTAGGACTAAGTAGGTCCATCGCGCGGGCCATCGCCTAGCCACCGGCCATGCTCACTCGCATCGGAATCTGGACTTCGACGATATCCACGCGGCCAACAGCGCTGCCATCACATTTCCGTCTCAGGACTAGATGACCGCCTTGTGTTCCGTAATAGAACAGACCATCGACGTTCAGCATAATGCCCGCAGTTACTGAAGCCAAGGCATCCTGCTCCAATGCTTCGGTTTCTTGTGGCCGGATCGCAATCGTTGGCGCCGAACCCTCCCGAATCCTGACCATCACAGATGAACCCGCCATGCACCGAGAAAAGGATCTCCTTCCAGCGTAAGGGGAAAATATCAATATATAACAGTATTGATGTCAATATACACGTCAAGGTCATATTGCATTATTGTTTCCCCAATTGTCTGGTCGCAGCCGGTCGTGAGGATGGACTTGAAGGACCGGTAGCTCAGCGTGCCGATTCCTACCTGGCTTGCGCGCTCGGCCACCAGGCCTGCCGCCTCGGCGGATTGGTAAGGGTCTGAATCCCGGCAGGAAATCACGTAAGTCTAACGAGGACTGCACGATCTGCGTTTCCTGCCGTCGTACTGGACCCTGCTGGATCGTACCGCGAAAGCGGGAAAACCGGACATGAATGGCGGGACAGAAGGGCCTATTCCTGATCCCCTTCGCTACTGCCGGTTGGGTGACTCTGTGTCTTCTCTTGCGGGTCCCCGCCCACCCCCAACTCACGGCGAAGAGAGTCGGCGTCTGGCCAGATCTTGTTGACGTAGACCGCCAGTTGCCCGCTTCGGCGGTTGATCTCCGCTTCGTTCCAAGTGTCGTGCTCCAGATCCTTGAGGAGCCGCTTGTTCATCTCCAAGCGGTCCTCCCTGAGCAGTTCTTGCTTATTCGCCCAAGGCCGGTCACTCAGCTGCGAGTTATAGGTCACTAGTGTCAGGTTGCCAATGCGATGGACGAGCTGATCGAGTCGATGTCGAGCCTCCTCGCTGCCGTCGAAGTCCAAGGCATTCTTCCAGTGCCGCTGCCAGTTTTGGGGGGCCACGTGTTCAACGGTAACTGGTCCAAGCGTGAACTCGCCGTCGCTTGATATTGGGTTCTCCGTGTGCATGCGCTCGGCGATTGCGCCCAGCAGCATCCGGAGGCGCGCCTTGGAGATACCGGAGTACATGTTGCCGTTGCACAGTTGCCAGCTAACCTGCTCGTCGGAAGGCCACCAGTGGCGTCCGGGTGACTTGTGAAATTGGTCGATCAACACGGATACGATCTCGTCCGATGGCGCATCGCGAAGCGCTTGGACGTGGGCGAAAGCCACGTCGTCAAAGCCGGAGTAGTACGCTTTGAGTGCCACGCGCCGCATCAGGTAGCTGTCCACGACTCGGAGCGCCTGGTCGAGCTGGGTCCCGCGCCCGAGCTTGTGTACTAGTTCCATGAAGACGGGAACAAGCGATGAGAGGTTGACGACGCTCGCCCGACGCATGACTTCCAGGGCGTAGGGCGAGAAACGGCTCTTCCGCCGGTCTGCAATGTCTCTGTAGATACCGGCGTACCGCGACACGCGGCTCAGCATGGCCGTCAATTCCGTTTCGTTAGGGCGGTAGACATGCTCGCCGACATAACGGAACTCACGGTAAAGCTGGCTTCTTCGGAGAGTCTTGATGGGTTCCCCCGAGATAGCGTGGCGCCGCATCGGGAGCTCCAGTTGCGCGAAGAAAAACAGGAACAAGTCGATCCGCTTTCCGCGGAAGCGCGTCCCGGTTACCGTCTCATTCCAGTAGGGATCAGCGTCATAGCGCTCGAGATGATCTCTGTAGAATTGGTCTCCATCAGGATCTCCCTCGCGCACCGCCATCGAGAGGATGTAGTTCTTCGTTTTCTCCCATTCAGTGAGGGGTGCGCCACGAGCATTCAAGGTCTCGAAGATCGTGTGGCTGTTTTCTCGATCATCGAGGCGGATGTCCACAACCTGCAACTTGCTCAGGATCGCCGTCGTCATGGCTCCGGCCGCGGCACCGCGTTCGCTCGGGCTCATGGAGTCCAGCCACGCACCGACGGTCTTGAGGAAGTAGGCGTAGCAGTCGTCAAGCCGATACTTCCGCGTGGAATCACCCGGGTCGGACGACAGGGCTGAATCGATTATGGTCGTGAAACCGGCGTACTCGCTGCTCTTGTGTTGGATCTTGTACTTGTCGCCCTTGGCCTCGGGCCTCACGCTGTTGGGTGGATTCGCCAGGAGGTCGGAAAGGATGGCAGCTTGCGTCAGGCCACGCTTCACGAAGGCAGCATGAGCCGCAGCGATGAGGATCTGGAGCGTGGTAAGGCGTTGCTGGCCGTCAACAACCCACCACCGGTTGATGTAGCCTTCCGTGCCGATTTCCTTCGTGATGATGGTGCCGAGAAAATGGGGCTTCGTGGTCTTCTCTCCGCTAGCGATCAGCTGATTCGTGAGCTCCTTTACGTCCTCCCAGAGAGGTTGCCAGTGATCCCTCTCCGTCCAGACGTAGTTGCGCTGGTAGCTGGGTATGGCGTACTGCTTCCGTGCTGCGAAGGCTTGATCCCCCGTCGTGATTACTGGCGGCTTCATTGGGCTGTGGTCACTCCTCGTTGTCCGCTGGCGCGTCAAGCGGCGTGCAGGATTCTCTTCTCACCAGCCGCTCCGCTAGCTTCTCGGGCGGATGTTCCTCCCAAACTAATGCCCGATGCCACGGTCGCGCAGGTCAGAGGGCGATCGTCAGCATGCCGATGCCGTTGGCCTTTTCCCGGTCTGCCGGGCTCCGAGATCATGAGTGCCTACTTGATCGGGGTCCTCGCTCCGATCCGGGACGCCAGGGCGGCCCAACGCACGGAGCTGGCCGTGGCGATGGGTCTTTAGGCCCGACACCCAGTGTGACCGGGTTGGTTCGGGCGTCAGGAAGGGTCGTGCGGCACATGCGAGCGCTGCCGCAATCGCGACGCGGCGGCGGCGTTGTCGTAGACGTTCCTCTGTCTCCGCTACGGGCTCAGAGGCCGTTTCCGCGCGATTCCGGGACTGTTCGGGGCATCTACGGGCCGTGCGATCGCCTGAGAGCGACAATCGCCGGTCCCCGAGGGGTACGGGTAGGCCGGAATCCGACGGCGCGGCAGGAGCGCCGGGGCGAGGTCCTCGCCGTCCTTGAGGCTGGCGACCAAGAGGCCGAGGGGCTTGTCTGCGACAGCCCGGTGGACGCTGTCCGAGCGCTGCCCCGAGAGGCGGTTTCGGCGGCTCCGCCGAGGGCTGGCTTTCGACTGTTAAGGTCGGTCAGCAGCCAGCATACCCCTTGGGGCCACACGCCGTGCGTCCCCTGCGGAGGCTGGCGGGGGGCCGCGCCCCCTCTGACCCCCGAAG
>CAYWUV010000269.1:0-3533 GCA_964461235.1 uncultured Bryobacterales bacterium
GGCCAGCACCGCCAGCCGCTCGCCCGGCTCCATGGCCGCATAGCGCCGGGCCCAGCTGGCGGCCTTGCGCTTGATGCACTGCCGCTGCACGAAGTTCCGGCCCGCATAGGTGTGCCAGTGCGCGCGCCCCGGGGCGAAGTTGCACCAGACCTTCTCGGTCACCACCCCGGCCTGGTTCATCACCTGCAGCGACAGGCTGTGCCAGCCGGCCAGCGCCCGTTCGTACAACGCGGAGGGGTAGCCGGAAACCATCACCTGACAGGGCAGGCCCTGCAGCAACGCCAGCAGCTGCTCGTGATCGGCCTGGGTGTAGTCATAGCGGTAGCGCCGCTGCGACTTGCGGGCGGCCAGCAGATAGGGCGGGTCGGAGTAGACCAGCTCGTCGCCCGCGAACGGGAACTCGGCCAGGAAGCGGTGGCAGCAGCCGTGCACCAGTTCCACCTCGTAGGCGCAGCGGAACGCCCGGATCGAGCGGGCGTTGCGATCAATGCCGATGTTGCGCAGCGCCGGCGGCTTGCGCTGCATGATCGCGCCGCCGCCGAGATGGGTCTCGATATAGGTGGCATGCGGTGGCATGGCCGCGATCAGCGGCTGGCACAGCCCCGAGGTCGCCTTCGATCCGTACCAAGCTCCCATCGCCGCGTGCTCTGCCGAAGGCCCTCTCAGCCAGCATAGGCAGTCCCGGCGAGGTTGCCAAGCGCCCCCTCGGCTGGGTTCGGCAAGGCCGCCACCGGCCGATCCGGACGGTTCCCGATCCGCGCCGCGTGCCCGCCACGCACAACCGTTCGCACCCTGACCGGATACCAGCGCCAGCATGGATCCGCATCATATTAGGCGAACAGACCAACAGCCCAACAGGGGCCTGAGTAGTTACTGGTTGGCGACGAATTGGTGGTGCTTGCTCCATGAGTCTGTGGACCGACCAGGGGCCGCCGAGTCTTCATTTCGCGAACGACACGAATTAGGCTATTCGCGAGAGGGCTACCGTTACCCGGACCTCCACGTGGTGTCTTGGGATACAAGGACGCGATTGGCGTGGAAAAATGATCGGCTCCTCTGGAGCCGCCTTGAATTCCTGGAACGCGAAGGATCGCAACGGATTGACAAGGAGGAATTCCGTCGCTCTTGCACGAAACTCGTAGAAAGCGTAGTTGCCCGACTTTCTTTCGCGGGCATCACTGACACGCTGTTGCAAGAGGAATGGCAGGCGATTCAGGACGCGGACGCGGATGAGCAGAGGTTCTGCCAGACTGCCGCAGCCTTGGGCTGGGATCCGTATTCGATCGACCAAGAGATTCAGGCAGGCGTGTTCCGGATCGAAAAGGTCCTCAAGGGGGCGGTATTTGAGGAAGCGCTGCCAATTCTCGATACCGGAAACCTTCAAGTCGAACTAGCCGCTATCGAACGCGTCCTGAAAGTCGGCAAGGCGAAGACGATTCCCTTAGAGCAGCTTCGATCGATCCGGAACGATGTCATTCGGGAAGTCAGCGAAATCCTGCATGACCGGCCTTGGGAGGCCGGTTACTCTCTTGCAAGGAAAGTCAGGTCGCGCTTGGGGCTGGACGGCACTCCGCTGCCCTCGTGGCGAAACTTGGGCCAAGCCCTCGGGGAGCCTCGCATTGCGGAGGGTGGTGTGAGCCGATCGAAGGCATTCAATCGCGCTGAGCTTCTCGAGGGGGTTGTGACGAGCGACGCGTACGGACTCCCCGGATTCGCAGTTCGTCCCGGCGGGAGCCGGGCGTGCAGATTCCGCTTTTGCCGCGGGTTGGCTGAGTTGCTCCTGTCGCCAGATTCTGACGCTCTCGTAACCTCCGCGCGCTCAAGCCGTCAGCAACTGGGCCGTGCATTCGCGGCTGAGTTCCTCGCACCTTCCACTGGCTTGCAGGAGCGCCTCCCGCGAGGCATCTTGAATGAAGACGATATCGGGGGGTTGGCCTCCGATTTTGGCGTTTCTCCGTGGGTGATTGAACGCCAGGTTGTAAGCCATGGAATCGCAAGACTCAGCGTAGGAGCTCCCAGTTCTTCATCCCGGACGCTGCCATGGTCTGCCCCTGCCGAAGCCGAGTGACACTCAGATTCACCCCTAGCCCGGGAATCTCACCAACTCTCCCGAACAGCGGAACCAGAGCTTGATTTTGGGGAACTGCTCAGGCCCTGTCTCGACGACTCGACTTCTTGCCTGACATCACGCGAAGCAATGCGCGCTTGTATCCGGTCAGGCTTCGAATGGTGTTCGAGTCGGGAACCTGTCGCTGATCGGCAATCGGCGGCATTCCGGACCCGGCGGATGCGTCGGCCTTGGTGCACGGCCAGCGGTCGCCGAACCAGGGTCAGCGCCTTGCCACAGGGCTTTTCGATTTTCGGTAGCAATGGCCGAATGACAAAGGACTAAGACGGAAGGCTGGGCAAACACGCCTTGGTTATGCGATAACTCGCAGAGTGATCCCCAACGAGATCCCCTTTGCGGGAAGTGCGCGTCCGGACTGTGCGGCCCGACGAGGAACCGCGCTGGAACGAGCTGATGCGCCAGCACCACTATCTCGGGTTCCGCAACTTCTGTGGCAAGCGTCTGCGTCAGGTCGCCGTACTCGAGGATCACTGGCTCGCCGTGCTCGGCTGGCATGCCGCCGCCCTGCACTGTGCCGCCTGGCGACCGCTGGACCGGCTGGACCTCCCTGCAGCGCCGACAGCGGCTCTTCCTGGTCGCCAATCAGTCCCGAGATGCGCTCGAGACCGTGATGCTCTGCAAACGGCATATCCCTTTGTGAAAAAGACGAGTGGATGGATTCTTAGAGCGCATGACGGATGAGTTGAACTCGCCGACCATGGTTGGATCATTCCCTTCTGAAAGGAGATCCAACCGTGATCGAAACATTGTTCACACGAAGCGAGTCGGTTCGGCAGCAGCTCTCAGCTCCGATGACTGAGTCCCGGCTCGCCTTCCTTCATCACTCCGCCGCGCAGGGGTCCGGTCCGGGCACCCCTAGGAGCATCGCTACGGCGCAGCTCGCGGTCGTCCGTCACGTGTCGTTTGGGGAGACTGGCAAGGCCTGCCGGCGGCAGATCGAGGACGCCAACGACCACTGTGCCTCGCTCGACCCCGGTCGCCTGAGCAAGCCGGGCTCAGCGGCCCGGCGGACTCTCGTGGCAAGGGCGGTCCACTGGCTGGAGTTCGCGGACCGCCTGCAGCGCCCTGCGGAGCCCCCGGCCGAGGCGCAAGCGTAGCGGATCGTGGAATTCGCCGCCGATTTGCGCCAGGAACTCGGTCGGTCCAAAGGCCCTCAGCTACGAACTGCGCCGTGGCGCGGATCGCAGCTGGGACCTGCAGTTCGCGGTGGACGCGGAGGTGCTGCACCGGCTGCTGAGCGAGCGGATCGGGCGCACCACGCTGATTACCAACAGACTGGACTGGAGCGCGGCCTGGGTGGCGAGGGCTTACAACGGCCAGCAGCACGCCGAGCGCGTGTTCCGGGGGGGCTGGGGTGGCTACGGAGTGGTGGACAGTTAGAGGTGCGGTAGGAGCGGTTACTCTG
>CAYWUV010000270.1:0-3474 GCA_964461235.1 uncultured Bryobacterales bacterium
GATCGTAGACCCGTCCCCGGTAGGGCTCGATCATCTCGACCAGCAGCCTGACGACACAGCGCGGCGTGTAGAACTCGCCGCCCCGCTTGCCCTCGGCATCGGCGAACTGCGAGAGGAAATACTCGTAGACGCGGCCCAGCACGTCCTTCGAGCGGGATTCGGCGTCCCCGACCCGGATGTTGCCGACCATGTCGATTAACTGGCCGAGACGCTTCTTGTCCAGCGCGGGACGCGCGTAGTCCTTGGGGAGCACCTCCTTCAGGGCCGGATTGTCGCGCTCGATCGCGGTCATGGCCCGATCCACTGTCTGCCCGACGGTCGGCTGCCGCGCCTGGGCCTTCAGCTTCGTCCAGCGGGCTTCCCGAGGCACCCAGAAGATGTTCTCGGCGATGTACTCGTCGCGGTCCTCAGCGGCCTCCTCGCCCCACTCGGCGAGCACCGCCGCCCGGCGCTCCTCGAAGGCGTCGGAGATGTACTTCAGGAAGATGAGGCCGAGCACGACGTGCTTGTACTCGGCGGCGTCCATCGAGCCGCGGAGCGCGTCGGCCATGGCCCACAACTCGGATTCGTAGCCGGTCGTAGCGCCGCCATCGGGCTGCCTGCCTGTCGCCTTCTTCGCCGTCATCGTTCTCCATCGCTGTGGAGGGACTCCGCGAGCCGGAGCCGCAAGATAGAATAAGGCATGTGTCCCGCCCCCGTATACCTCGCCGACGTCAGGGTCCCCACGCCAAGCGAGTCTGACACGTCTTGCGGCTGCGCGACCGAGTGGCCGGTGGCATACGTTCCGCTAGGGCCTGGGCAGGGAGCACCCCCAATCCAAGGGTCCCTTGCGGAGATCAGAGGCCGTGGGCTCACCGGCTGGCAACCCAGTCTCGCTCGACTTCTCCGTCGTCGGCTGCGTATCTTATTCTGGTCTATCGGTTCGCACCCGTCAGCTTGTCCGTCCTCGTCGAAGCGAATCACCGAGGCGCCTACCCCAGAGCGGGCCACGCAGATCTTGCCACTCACTCGGTCGCCAAGTGATCAGAGTGTTCCAACCCATCGCCGGAGGGAGACTCGACGTGAACGAAAACAGAATCCTGCTCGGCCTGATCTTGCTGTTCGTCATAGGAGGCGTGGTGTCGCTCGGGCTAGACCAGCCACCCATCATAACCGCCGTCTGCGTCGGTCTGACCATCACGGCGATCCTCTACCGGTTTCTCGGGGGTGTCGAGGGTAGCACCTTCAAAGTGGCAACGTTCAAGACGAGCGGGAGTGCGGCAGTACTCGCTTTCGCGGTGTGGTACGTGAACGGTCAACTCGTGGCGCTCAAACCCACGATTCAGCCCGCACCGGTCGAGTGGATGGCTGTGGACAGAACAGGTGCGCCGGTCGATATCAAAATCGGCCCAGACTCGCTCATTTCCGAACCGTCCGTGCTCGCCGATGCGGTTTGGAGCGCCGCCAGCGCCGGGGGCACATTTCGCGTGGCAGCGGGAGACAAGACGCTGGCGAGAATCGATCCAGCTTCGCTCGATTCCGTTGGCTTGTTCAACCAAGTGGCGATGCCGAGCGGTCGCGCCATCCGGTTCACCGAGCAGTTGGCTGCGGGAATGGAGGACGACCTGTTGCCGTACCCATTCCGCATCCGCGCCTTGAGCTTTCGGGACGAGTACAATCGTTATTCGATCCTAGGCCAAGACGACGATTCGGTCGTCGATGAAGATGCGCTCATCAAGCAGAACTTCAAGGTCTTCGCGCACGACGGCCAGTTTTTCTTGGTTTTCGTGGTCAGGGCCGTCCACAACGACGCCGACAGGGAACCCTGGGCGGTCTTCGGGTTCGCGCAGCTCGAGCTAAGCGTGGGCACGCCGCTGGAGTAATCCTTGATGCTGATCTGGGGCGAAGAAAGGATCGCCCCGAACCCGCACCCAGCAGCGGCATCACCCGCGCCGCGTGCTGTGCCGCACTGCGATGTGAAAACGACGAGGGGGGTCGATTCACACTTTGGCCTGTCCGAGATTCACACCGACCGTTCTGCTTATCCTGCTGTGCGGCAACGTCTTGCGGCTGAGTGACTGGGGGTCGCCCGTGTCGTACCAGCTGGCTCGGGCCGTGGCGGGAGCAACCCCCCTCGCCGAAGGCTCGGTGCGGCGTAGCGGCGAGTGTGTTTTCACACCCTCGCCACCGCCTCCGGGGTTGCTCCTGAACCAGAGATCCCTTGCGGGAAGGCCATGAGCGGGACGGATTGACCGGAGCGGCCACCTCCGATTCGGAACCGGGGCACCCCATGGGGACGGCCGACCCTCGCCGGCACCGGCGACCAAGGCGAGTGCGTCGTTCACCCGGGCGACATCCTGCAATCCGCGAACCCCTTCGGGAGCGCGGACCTGTCCGGGGTCGAAGGGGCGGAGCCGCTCGTCGGCCTCGCCGGGGACACATGGAGTGTGGCCCCAGGGAGTACGCTGCTTGCAAAGCCGAGAGGAGAATGCCACGCCGAGGGTCAGCCGCCCGGCCCGGAGACACTCTCGATTTCAAGCTCCACGTCGTGATCGCACAACGTGCCGGACAGCGTTCCGGCAACGCCCGGCTCGTTGCCCGAAAGGTCCGGCTCCGCCGTCAGCTCTAGATCCATGCCGCAGGAGCCGGACCTGCCGTCGAGTTGCCAATCCAAGCTGCCAGCCACCGTGCCCTCGACACCGACATGCTCGAAGAGCCCGACGATAACCACGACTGTCTGCTCGCGGACGCCGGGATCGCCATCGGTGGTGAAATGGTGCCCTCCCTGGGAGAACTGGCAGCCCGCGGGGGCAGCGGTGAAGTCCGTTTCCAGCCTAAGCGTATCTCCCGCGACCGATTCCGAAGCGCTTCCCGTCACCCGGACCCGTCCACCGATGGGACAAGCCACCACCGTGCTGTCCTCGGAAGCGTGAAGGATCGCGGAGGTGGTGTCCTGTTGAATCGCCCTCATGCCATCGAACAGCGCCACGGCCTCTTCCATCGTAAGGGTCGCGACTTCCGGCTCCGTGGTTCCGTCCTCGCAACCGAGGGCGACGAGCAGGAGCCCGCAGAATACCAGTCCGCGCAACCCAACCCTCCGCCCCGTCCCGCCGTGCGCTCTGAGCATCATGGAATGGACTCCTTTCGGTGTGGTTGTCGTCGACATCGGGGACGACCACTCCCCCAAGAAGCCAATCTAACAACTCGCGGCACGATCCGTCGTGCACGATTGCCATCGGCTCTCCCGAACCCCGGATGCGGCTGACCGGCTCGGAAGCCGCTCGGCCGACCCATTGAAACTCGATCGCCACCGATACCGTAATACTTGCTTTGGAATCGTGTGCCCAGGTTGACCGACCAGCCTTGGAGACACTTGAGTTCTCCGCCGCCCTTCGAGCCGGGAAGCGCTGATTTCGTCTTGGAAGCAGGTCTGGCATCCCGTAGTGGCGGGCGTGACACGGCGGCAAGCGCCGGAAGAGGTGCAACTCGCCGGAG
>CAYWUV010000271.1:0-3455 GCA_964461235.1 uncultured Bryobacterales bacterium
CGCTTGAGTTGCATCCTCAACTTTTTCACGATGATTAGCCCGCAAGCGGCCTAAACGCCACCATACGGCACTGCCGCGGAATGGAGCCTCGTGCCCCTCCCAAGTGCCGTCGATCGGAAGCAAGGGCGGCGTCATCGACTCGCCGCCGAACCATCCGCCGCCGGAACCCAAGCCGTCATCACCCCGGTCACAGGCTCCCAGCAGCACGGCCAACAGCAGGGCAGCCCCTCGCGGCGACCGCCATATCGAGCCTCCCGTTTTCGCTCTTCTGCGGCTCCGGGGACAACGCCGGAGCAGGTCAAGACAACAATAGGGCGGGGCGAGTTTGCCCCGTATCAGGTCGGGAAGGGCGGGGGCTGCAGCAGATTCGAGGTGTCGAAGGACGAGCGGGGCTGTCTGCTGCTCGGCAGGAACCCGCTCAAGGACCCCAGGGAAGCCCAGAGAGAAGCACCCAGCCTGGGTCGTCCTCACCGGGGACGAGTCTTGGTGCGTCGGCTCGCTTACCAACCTAGAGGGCGTGAGACAGCCTCCGGTGCCGGTAATCTCGGGTTGCCGGAGTCCTCATACATCGAGAAGCATGACGACAGCGCGACACCGAGGCCGATCAGCCAGGGCCGACTCTCCGTCCTGTCACGCTACTACCAACGTCGTCCCCATGTCGTTCACGTTTCTTGCTCCGTAGCCGCCAACTCGCCATCGTATCCGCACCCAAGAGCTTAGAGGTATTCCCATCCCGACTGAACTGAAACGGTCCCACCCGCTACTGAGGGGCTTCCAAGCCCTTCAAGCCTCGGAGAACCCGAATGACCCCGAACCCACGCGTAGTCGGCGCCTCCACAAGAAGACGTTTGGGCGACTTGTTCCGGCGTAGGCACCGCTCGCCATCGGCCAACGAGCCCGACGAAAGCGTGCCGCCGGAGGCGGACGAAGACTCCCGCGATCCGACGGAGGAAAACGAGCCTGTAGCCACTGACACCTCGGATGGCGATTGGAACCACGTACCGCCGACCGAGAAGCAGGTTCGGTACATCGCGGTGCTCGGAGGCGATCCGGCAACGGTGAAGACGAAGCGGCAGGCGAGCGAGGAAATCGACCGGCTTCGGCGGTTGCGTCGGGGATCGCCGCTCGATCCTGCTGCGCTTGAAGAGCGTGGGCGAGCGGCGGGCGCGAATGCAGACGGCGATTGGAAGTCCGCACACGATGGAATGCTCGCGGGATTGCGGCTGGAGATGCAGGAGTACGTGGACCAGACCTTCGTGAGCCTCCGGCAAAGGCTGGGAAACCGGCCCAGGCGGCACCTGCTGACCGGAGGACTGCTCCAGCGATTCGAGGGAGAGTGCAAGAGGCTGGGCTACCGACGGAAACAGGGGATCCGGCCGACCGAAAGACCACTCGGCGAGTCCGGTCCGAATGGTCCCCTCTCGGCAGCCGGCGATTCTGAAGCTGGCGATGAGCGGAGCAGGATGCTCGACCTGATCGGCTGGCTCGCGGTATGCATCGTCGGCGAGGCGATGGTGAACATCGCGTTGCTGATGGAGGCTCAACCAGGTGGTGCGTTGACCGCTTTTCTGGTTGCGGTCCTTGTGTCCGTAATCAACGTGGGGTTCGTAGGTGCGGGGTGGGGTTTCCTGGCGGCATTGATCAAGCGGCACGTCGGCTTGACGGCTCGTTTCTGGAGCTTCACCGGGGCCGCCGCACTCTTGGCCCTGTGGTTCAATCATCTGCTCGGACGGCACAGGGAGGCCTTTGCGCGGATTACCGAGGCCACCGAACAAGAGGTCGCTGGGGGGCCAGCGGCGCCACCGCTCCGGGAGGTGCTTGCCACAGTCGAGGCCAACCCCCTCGCTTGGGAGCTCCAGCCGCTTCTGTTTGCATTGCTTGGCATTTGCCTATGCGCGGTTGGTTTCGCGAAAGGGTTCACGTTCAACTCCCGGCGCGTCGCCTTCGCGAAGGCCTACGTCACCCTGCTCGACGACTACGACCGTCGACTTACAGACGCGCACAAGGAAGCCGTCGAGTGGTACGGCGTACTCGACCAGGACCGCCGACGGGTGAACGGAGTAGTCAGGAGATTGCAGGAGGACGGGGATCGGCAGGCCTGCATCGGCTGCCTCGAGTATGCGTTCGTTGTCGCATTCAAGAACCACCATGCGGAGAAGATCGACTTGGGAACCCTCGCCGCACGGTCCCCTGAACCGCTGCAAGTCACACCGTCGGACCCCGAGGTACTCAATGAAACAAATGCGGTAGCGGACTGGTGGGGCGAATCGGGCGCGTCGGAGCTGGACGCCGCGCTTGCCGAGGCACGCAGCCAACTGGTAAAGCTGTGGGAGGATTACCACTCTCCCGTGCTCGGGACCGAAGTACGATGAGAAAGCTCCTGTGGGCAATTGGGCTCGTCTTCGTCACAGGCGTCACCGTGACAATCTTGGACCGCGCCGAGGTTGAGCCGCCAGACTACTGTCCGACGCCCGGGTATTGGCTTCACGGGCTTTGGAAGGTGCCGGGTCATACCGCGATCCTGGTGGATACGTCGAATGAAATCCCTCGGGAGGACGGTGCGCTGGCAATCGCCCGAGTCGATTCGCTGGTCCGGGACACGGCGGTGGTACCGCACCTCCAATTGGTTTCCATGCACGGATTACCGCAGCAGGGGACGCGTGGTGTGGAGCAGGATGACCCGAGGTGCGCTCCGCTTCAGGGCGCCATGGCCAACTGGATTTACGACACACCGCGATGGGTCCAGATTGACTTCGACCGGTGGATGAACAGGCTTGAGGAGACATTCGACGAACTCGTGGACCGGCCCGAGGCGGACCGATCCCCAATCGTTGAGGCCGTGGCGGCTCTGGTCGCGTCCCGTGACAGCCTTGATTCCATCGTACTCGTTTCCGATATGCTCCAGAACACGCCCCTGTGGAGCCACTACACGGGACTAGGCGACGCGCAAGGCGTCATGGCGGCATGCCGCCGGATCGGCGCGGCAGGGCGGGTAAGAGCCGTCTACGTCTATTACATCGACCGAGGCTTGGATATTCAGCCTCCGAACTGGCCAAGCCCTTGGTGGCAACGCTGCCTACAGGGGATCCGCTTGGAGGTCTTGAACGGTGATGCGGCTTCCCCGTGAAGACCGTTGATGTTGACGCCGACCGACAGCACACCGCCACGCCTTGACCGAACAGTTACCGTCCGGCAATTTCCGCAGAATAGCCGTGAAACCAGCATCTCGGTGATCCGCTTGGCCAGTTCCAGGCCCTCGGACGACGCCCGCCGGGATCCCACCACCGCGATGCGAGGGCCATGCTCCAGCAGCGACGCATCGCCCCGCAGGAATAGCTGGCGCGGGGCGGCCTTCGACTCGAACGCGTTGAGCGGTCCGAGTACGTCGCCGGGTGTCACGGTCTGTGGTTGTGTCACTGTCCAGGCTCCGGGTTCCCTGCTCCGGTCATCGCTGC
>CAYWUV010000272.1:0-3424 GCA_964461235.1 uncultured Bryobacterales bacterium
AGCTGGGGCGGTTCGGCGTCGTAGGTTATGTTGGCGGAGGTGCAGCCGTGGCTGTCGCTTGGCCGTGAGGAGCCGGACGTGTAGCGGGTTTCGGCGCAAAGCCTGACGCTGTCGGGCGCCACGCTGCCCGTGCCGCTTGGGGGGAGGTAGTAGATCGGCAGCGGGTCGTCCGCGAAGGCGGCCAGCGGCACGGCGGCGGCGCTCAGCCTTTCGTTCATCCCCGTGGGTGCCGCGAACCGCTCGCCGGTGGACCCTGCCCCGTTGTGGTCCTCGTCGATGAAGGCGGAGCCGCCGCCGAAGGTCCGCAGCGAGACATGCACGTCGGCGGCCAGGCCGCTGTGCGGGTTCTGGAGGTTCAGCGGGAAGCCGTCGGGGCTGCGCAACTCCGGGGGCGGGGGATCCTGGCTCCGGTCCTGGCCCAGGTGCGCGACCAGCATGTGGTTGCCGTCGGCGAGCGCCTCGACGGTGTGGCCGACGTCCCGGTTGGGGGCGGCGTCAAGCTGGCTGCGGCCCGGAAACTCGATGTAGGCGGTTGGATGGTCTGCGGGGATGATGCCGAACCCTGGAACGACCGAGTCGAAGTGGGCCAGGGCCTTGGTGGCGCGCAGCCATTCCGGCGGCTGGTCCAAGCCGCCTACGCTGCCGTCATGCGTTAGCTGAACGACGACGGTCACATAGGCTGTGTCGTCCAGCGCGATGATGCGATGCGGCCTGAACCTCAGGATTGCCGCATCTCCGCTCCCCTCGTATGCGAAGTCGTTTCGTGCCCGCAGCGAGTAGGTGACCGTTTCCCCGTTGTTCCCGACCTCCTGGGCAAAGGGCGTCCTGAACTTCTTGATCTCTTGGTTAAGCTCTGATGTCGGCTCCAACGGGCCGGTTCTGCCCACCCCAGAATCCTGCCGCCCGGAATGGGGAGATGCTGAAGATGGGGGTGGATTGGCCGTTTTGATGTTACGCCGATGGCATTTGTGAGTCGGAAATTGTGTGTGTCGTTCTCTTCCTTTTGTTTTCTTTGAGGCTGCACGATGCGCGAGCGGACGGGAGCTATTACCATGCCGACCATCGATGGATGGGCACCGTATTCGTCCAGAGCGCGGAAGACAGTCAGAGGGTGGTGGGACCGGGGTGTCGAGCGAATGGGTAGTGGTCGGATGAAAGTGGAAGACAGCGCTCTGCAGAAGCAAGGAGGAAAGGACAGTGCTCCAGATAGCGTCGGGTAAGCTATTCAGCGGTCCGCCAGCACGTCAAAACGAACTACGGGGTGTCCTGTTCTCGAATCTGATGATTCTCGGCCGGGACACGATCGAGACAGCGGCGGGCCGGATTCTTCCTACGAATACGGGTCCCGATGGACACGGCCAGATGGTGTATGAACTCACCGAGTTCATGGAGCAAGCGCCGGGTGCCGGAGTATTGGCATCACACGGAATTGGCCCCTACCTTCACGATTTTGCGGCAATCGTGACACTCGGAATGAACGTGACATGCACAGTTTCCCCGCAGGAGACCATCCGGCTAGTCGGGCAGAAGAGCAGCACTAAGGTGGGCTATTCGCCGAGTGAGTTCATTCCGTGCGTGTTCGATGAGCGGGTTGTTTGCCGAGACCAGGACATTGCAGACTTCGTCGGGTTCGTGAGCGAACTGATCGGACTGGAGCGGAAGAGCTATATCGCAGCGATGCGGGCGATTCGGACCTATGTCGTGGCACTGCACCGGCTGGCAGATGATCTGGACCTTTCGTACACGCTGCTCGTAGCGTCCATTGAATCGCTGGCGCAGTCGTTCGACGGATTCAATGCGACTTGGGCAGACTACGACCAGAGAAAAAGAGCGGCAATCGACAAAGCGCTCCTTGACGCGAACGAGGAGATTGGTTACAGGGTCAGGGAAGCCCTCCTGAAGACCGAAAGGACATCGCTGGCTCGGCGGTTTCGCGAGTTCGCGAAGGCACATATTGGGGGATCCTTCTATCGGACAGAGGCGGAGAACGTCGAAGGCCCGCAAAGTCGCGCCGATCTGGATCAGGGGCTGCGGAAAGCGTATGACATACGCTCGGGTTACATTCATAGGGCGCAGGAACTGCCGCGGATACTGGCGATAGGCCGAGTCCCTGGGGAGACCGTGCGGTTGGAGGAGACCACGCAGTTGACTCTCTGCGGACTGGCCCGTGTGGCGCGCCACGTGATTACGGAATTCGTGCGCAAACAGCCGAAAGTCGAAAAGGAGGAGTATGACTATAGCAGGGAACAACATGGCGTCGTGAGCTTGCCCCTAGCAGAAGAATACTGGATCGGCAATACGAGTGACCTTGAAGCTAGTTCGGGAGCCAAACGGTTGGAAGGATTTCTGAACCAACTCGCCTCGTTTTACAGCAACAATGAAGGGGCCAAGTTGAGCGATCTCCGGCCCATGCTGGCAGAGGTAGAACGTCACATGAGATCGTGGACCGAAAAGGTTCGGCGACCGTTCCTAGCACTCTACTTGCTGTTCAATGGTTCAATGTCGCCCGAGCAAAGAACGGCCGGAGTGGAGGGGGTGCAAGAGAGATTCGGCCATGAAACTGACGTGCCCTGTATCGAAAACCTGGTAGCGCACCTGATTTTGGGGATTCGTCCTGACTGGACAGATTCGGAGTGGCGAGGAGTGTTCGATCGGTACATTGCGGAGCGGGGCCGCAAAAAGCGGCTGCTGCTACCGCGCGCGTTCGAGGCGGGTATCGCGTTGGAGCTGGCGGAGCGTTATAGGGTTGCAGGCAACATGGCCAGCGCCCGTGAGATGCTGTCCTGTGCTACGGAATACCACCCTGGGCACAAGCCGCTACGGGACATCGAGGAAGGGTTTGACGCGGAAAGGCCGATCAACTGGTTCGAGTGCGTTTTCCCGAACGCGCCGAACCGGGAAGGTAGGACGCCTTCAGCGTAGCGTGCCGTAGCGGTCCGGCTGCAGGGTCCGAGATTCGGATGTTTGTCGGGCACTCGGACGCTCGCGCCGTGGACCCAGGCAGGTCAGGGGGCCAGCACGGATGGGCTAACCAGACAGTTCTTTTGTTCTAAAACCGGACATGTCTGTTTGTTGACGACAGCCGTTCAGCAACCTATTGAACTTCTGCCACTTTCTAAGCAAACTAAGCTTAAACCCACTAAGAGATCTCGGACATTGGACTTTCGTGCCGCAATACAATTAGTCAACGACCACGCCGTATCTCTCATTCTCGACCCTGCCGCTGCCATTAGGGGTCTGGGCATTGGTACCAAAAACGGTGGGGCACTGTCTCCCGGTGCTGACCTTTGCATCACTGCGTTCGTCGACTCCAAGTTGACAGAAAGCGACCTCCGCACGAACAACATCACTCCATTCGCCGAGGCCTTCGCTAACGCTATTCCCGACCAACGTCAACGGGATATCTCCGAATTCGATGTCGACG
>CAYWUV010000273.1:0-3418 GCA_964461235.1 uncultured Bryobacterales bacterium
GTCCGAACCAGGCCGTCCTGCCGCGCAGGCCGTACAAGTTCGTCAACTCCGGAATCACCTTCACCAACAGCAATGGGCGCTCGACGTACAACGCATTCACCGCCAAGCTGGACAAGCGGTACTCAGACGGCGTGGGATTCCTCATGGCCTACACGTGGGGACACGCGCTAGCCGACACAGGTACGACGCTTTCTGGGGGACCCGGCAACCGCACCCCCCATCAGTCGCTCGAATACGCGCATGCCAGCTTTGACATCCGGCACCGGTTCGTGCTGAGCGGGAACTGGAACCTTCCGACCCCCGCTGCGCTGTCCGGACCGGCCCGGATGGTCATCGGCGGCTGGCAACTGAACGGAATCCTGACGCTGCAGACCGGCAACTACTTCAGCATCGGAACGAACCGCGCGATCTGCTCCTGTTCCGGTACCACGCGTCCCGATCCCGTGTCCGGGCGCGATCCCAACGCCGCGCCGTCGGGTGGGCGGACTCCGGAGGAGTGGTTCGATACCTCAGCCGTGCAGGACCCCGCCGTGGGTACTTTCGGCGCGCTAGGGAACTACTCCAATATCGGGCCGCCGACAAACACGGTGGACCTTTCGCTGTTCAAGGACTTCCCGATCACCGAGAGCGCCAAGGTGCAGTTCCGCATCGAGTCCTTCAACCTGACGAACACGCCGCAGTTCAACACGCCGAACTCGACCCACGGATCCGGCAACTTCGGCCGGATTTTCGGCACCCGCGGCGGGCTGAACCGGCAGTTCCAATTCGCTCTCCGCTTCATGTTCTGAGCGGTCAGCTGACCTGACACCGGGCCTCCGCCTTCCGGGGCGGGGGCCCTCTTGATTGGTGAGTGCTGACAGCTCTCCAGGGTCCGGGCCGGCCCCCGCACGCTGTTCGGTACTGTAAGGGCGGTGATGGCCTATCGCCCTCGCGAATCTCCCGGCCGGAAACGCATGACGCAGGCCACCCGCTCAATCGCTGCCATGCAGGGACTCTCGGCCCGGGCAGGTCGTCCATACCTGGCGGCGCTTCTCGCAGCGCTGACCACATTGCCATTGCAGGCGGGCTCGCCTGAATACAACGACATCGCGGCGAGCGCGGGACTCCACCGAGCGGTTACCTTCGGCAGTCCCGAAGCCAACACGTACATCCTGGAAACCACCGGTACGGGCGTGGCGATTCTCGACTTCGACCGCGACGGAGACAACGACGTGTTCGTCGTGAACGGCACGACGTTTGCTGAGCAGGATTTGGGCGAGAGCGAGCCGTCGTTCCTCTACGTCAATGACGGCACCGGCAGGTTCCGCGAGGCAGCCCGCGAACTCGGCCTTCTCGCTACCGGGTGGGGGCAGGGAGTCTGTGTCGGTGACGTCGACAACGACGGGTGGGAGGACCTGCTGGTCACGTATTTCGGATCCAACGTCCTGTACCGCAATCGCAAGGGGGCCTTTCGAATCGCAACCCGGAGCCTCCCGCAGGACCCAGGACAGCGCAGGTGGGGGGCAGGCTGCGCATTCCTCGATTACGATTCGGACGGTCTGCTGGATATCTTCGTGGCCAACTACGTGGACTTCGATCCCGAGATCACGCCGAAGCCGGGTTCCAGCGGTGCGTGCGAGTGGAAGGGGATTTCGGTCATGTGCGGGCCGCGGGGCCTTCCGAGAGCCGCTAACCTGCTCTATCGAAATATCGGTGACGGCAGATTCGAAGATGTCTCCAAGGCGTCAGGAATCCTCGCTCCGGGAGGGCGCTACGCCTTGGGGGCGGTGGCTGCGGATTTCGACAACGACGGGGACACCGACATTTACGTCGCCTGCGACATGACGCCGAGCTTGCTGTACAGCAACAACGGGGACGGAACGTTCACTGACGTAGCGCCGGAATCGGGGGTCGCATATAACGTCGACGGGCAGCTGCAGGCGGGCATGGGCGTCGCGGTAGCGGACTATGATGCCAACGGCTACCTGGACATCGCCAAGACGAATTTCTCGGGGGATCTGCCTTCTCTGTACAACAACGAGGACGGCGCGTTCTTCGACGAGGTGGCTTTCGACTCGGGCCTCGCAACGCACCAGCTCCTCGGCTGGGGGGCGTTGTTCGTGGACGCTGACGAGGACGGGGCACCGGACCTCCTGCTTGCCAACGGGCACGTCTACCCGGAGGTGGACACGGCGCCCATCGGCGAGACGTACCGCCAGCGGACGGTGCTTTACCGGAACCGCGGGGAGGGCATTTTCGAGGACGCCACTGATACGGCCGGTCCCGCCTTGCAGGTTCCGAGACCGGCCCGCGGGATGGCTGCCGGGGATCTTGATGGTGACGGTCACCCCGAGATCGTCGTGGCGAACGTCAACGCTCCGCCCACCCTGCTGAAGAACCCGACACCCGATGCAAACGCCGTGCTGATCCGGCTGCGAGGGACCGGATCCAACCGCAGCGCCATCGGAGCGCAAGTTGCCGTGACTGCCAGGGGCCAATTGCAGTTGCAAGCTGTGCTGGGAGGGGGAAGCTATTTCTCCCAAAGTGACTTCACGCTTCACTTCGGTCTCGGCCGGGCGGAAACTGCCGATGCGGTCGAAATCACTTGGCCGACTGGTTTGCGTCAGAAGTGGACGGACCTGAAGGCAAACCAGCGGTATGAGCTCGTCGAGGGGCGATCGGGTTTCGAGGCAAGTCCGCTGGACCGGCCGGGGGCCACGGATTCGCGCTGAAGAGCTCGCGCGAGCGATAGCCGCAGACGCGGCCGATTCCATTTCGGCGGCAGTGGCTCTCGGAACGACTCCCGTCATTGGGCCCGGCCGCTCACGCATCGACCTCCCGGCGGATTCCGGGGCCGTCGCGGTCCTTCCAAGACTTGGATCGCCACCGCCGGGCGAGTCACAGGCGCTTCCGGAACCAACCATTGCAGGGCTGCATGGTGCCGGATCACGCTAACCCGGCTGATGGTCCGCCAAGGACCGGGCCGGAGGGCCTCTTCGCTCTGCGAATGCTCCGTCACCGGACTGACGCGGGACAGAAACGGCATCGCCCGGAAGACGCGTGCGGGCAACATGCCTTGCCGGCAGAGTGCTGCTCTCGATGGCAATGGGAAGCCATGGGAGCGAAACTGTCAAGAGCGGCATCCTGCGCCGCCGGGGCGTCGGCCATTCCATTCTCGCCGCCGATTCCGACCTGTTCGAAGCTGGTTTCGAAGGCACCGTGCTGCTTGGCTCGCACACCGGCCAAGCTGCCCTCTGGCAAGCACCGTACGCTCGACGAGCCCCCGGATGGCACCGCCGCCTCGTCGCGGAAGCGGACGTGGGTGTGGACCTTGGTAAAGCGATGAACGTGGCGACGGCACATGTTCACGATTCTCGGGTGAACACTAGCGAGGCTTCGCCTCAGACCGACGAGATTCGGTTCGAAGTCGCTCGATCAT
>CAYWUV010000274.1:0-3408 GCA_964461235.1 uncultured Bryobacterales bacterium
ATGTCGCCTTCCACGACCACGTTGGGAACCTTGCGGAAGTGCTCCCGCAGGCTGATGCGCAGCTCCACGACCGCGTTGGCTTGCAGGGGGTTGTCGGGCAGGAAGTGGCCGTCCGAGTCCGGGTACGAGAGGGGCTCGACGACCGCCAGGCGCGGCACCGGCTCGGCGACCGGGACGGGCAGGGCGCGTTGCTCGATCCTGCCCTTCCTCGCCATGCGGGGCGCTGCGGGAGCGGCCGTCCCGCGCAGGTCGATCATAGCACGGGCGACGCTCCGCTGCTGGCCGGACGAGCCGGAAACGCTGGTCGAAACCGGTCGGCGTGCCCACGGCCTGCTCTAACGGTTACTGCGGCACGGGGTGCAGGCCTGCTGGGGGATAGGCTCGGGATCGCACGCTTGATCTGGATCTCGTTCGGAGCCTTGGCGCGATGCTGGGCAATCTTGGATCTCCCCGACGCGATCCCGGAAGTCCTGGCAATCGTCTACACCAACCTCGTGATCACGTATCTCGGCGTGTACGATTTACGGGGCCTCTACTTCGCGCTGCTCGAGCAGACCCGCGTGCCACACACGGTGACCGGCGCTGCGGTCGGCCTGACCTCGCTGATCGGGATACCCCGGACATCTTGACTGGGCCGATTGCGGGCTGGTTGCTGGACAACTTTCCGGGCGTCGCGGGCTACCAGTACTTCTTCTTGCTGCTCTGCGGAATTTCAACAATCGGAATGATCACGGCTGCAGTTGTGAGCAGAGCAGCCTCACGCCTAGAACCGGAACCAGGCGTCGAATAAACACGACTTCCGTCCAGCGTGCCCGCTCCCGTGCGCCGGATGCGACGGTCCACCATGCCTGCTGCTGGTGTCCGGCCCGCGAGCCGCATTGAATGACTCAGGACACGGGTGCGGGTGGGCTGAACGATACAAGGAAGCGATGGCGGGGAAGATCGACATCATGAAACAGCAGAAGCAGTTGCTCGCTCCGAAGCGCGAGCCGCACTCGCTCAACGTGCTGAAGTTTCGGTACCTGATGATCGACGGCTAGGGGTCACCGCGGGGAGCGGCGCTAACATGCGATCAGCGCCCTGTACGCGACGGCGTACACGACCAAGTTCCGACTAAAAGGCCGCGGGGCGGGCCGACATCGTGGTGCCACCACTCGATGCGCTCTGGCGGGCGTATGACGAGTCTGTGTTCGAAAAGAATCGCCGCGATGACTGGCAGTGGACGCTGATGCTCATCCAGCCTGATCATGTCTCCGAGGAAGACGTCGCGGACGCCTTGGGCGCATTGGACAAGAAGGGGAATATCACCGCTGCCCACCGGAGAATGAGGACGGATCAACTGGCAGAGAGCGGAGCCGTGCAGTGCCTCTACGTCGGCCCGTACGACTACATGGGAGGGGCTGATTCCGAGATGCAGGCATTCGCGGAATCGAACGGACTCGAGCTAGCGGGCAAGCACCATGATGTGTATCCGTCGGATTCGAGGCGGACAGTGCCGGAGAAGCTCAAGACTGCCAAAGTAATCGTCGCCAGCCAGCGCAGATATCGCTCGGGTCGGGGGGCTGTACCGCCAAGCCTACGGACGATCCCACGCGGTTGGTCTAGCGGACGCTGTGATCGCGGCGACCACCGATCTGTCCGAATCCGCGTTGAAGACCTTGAATGTCAGGCACTACACCATGTTCAGCGACCTCGATCCCGCCTATCGAAAATAGCCGGATCGTCCCTCTAGTCGGCACTTGGACAGGTTCCCGGTGGCGTACCTGCGCGCCAGGAAGAGGGCCTGCGACATCCCGATGCTCTTCCCTCACAAGTCAATCCTGTCCTCGTCGTAGATAGCTTCCGCAATCCCAATGGTCTCGCGCGACCCGCCGTACCAAGCAGTCTCCTTAGCCTGTCGCAGCCGTCCGGATGCCGGTGCCGGGGGCAGTGCCTGCAGTTGCGTCCGCCTGAGCCGAATAAGAAGCGGTCTCTACAGTGATCTGTAATTCTTTTGGGTGACGCATTTGCGACATGCGCGATCGCATTGCCAAATCCTGCAGGAATGACATATAATCAGAAACGGCAGATCTAGAAAAAATGTCAGGGCATCGTAGGCAGCAATTCAGTGCGTCGGTGGCAGAAAACGGCAGAGTCGTGATTCCGGCTGCGCTTCGCACGGCGCTTGGCATCGCGGGTCAGCGCGCTGATATCTTCTTCGAACTGCGTGGGGACCACGTGACCCTCACAAGCAGAATGCAGGAGTTAAGGAGAGCGCAGGACCGGCTTGCAGGGATCGCTCAGAACGGCCGCAAGCTGGCTTCGGACGAATTGATCGAAGACCGACGGGCAGAGGCTCGCAGGGAATCGGGCGATGCCTAGGGCAGTCCTCGATGCCTCGGCCCTACTCGCCGTGCTGTATCGCGAGCCGGGCTCTGTCGTGGTCGAACGGTACTTCGCGCAGGGAGTCGTATCCTCCGTCAATCTTTCGGAGGTCGCCGCAGTACTTAGCGACCGCGGGGTCGACAGCCAAGAGGTGCTCGAGATCCTGTCAGGTCTCGGCTTGGAAGTTCGAGGATTTGACACGGAGCTAGCGCTAATGGCGGGGGCACTTCGCAGAGTGACCCGGCCACTAGGGCTGTCGCTCGGAGACCGGGCTTGCCTCGCTCTCGGCATAGCTGAAGGCACGCCCATCCTCACCACTGACCGGGCTTGGACTGCCGTGCCAATCGAGACAACTGCCGAGGTCGTCATAGTCCGATAGGGCAGGCCTCCGTGGTGGAGGTCTCCGCACCATCGCCGACAGCGGGGAAAGCGTGTATCTGGACTTGGAGAATCTCGATCACAACCGAGAGGTTAGTTCGGCATTGCGAGGTTGAGCGTCATTCACCGCACATCTCGATTACGTACCAACGTGCCAAAAGCGAAATCTGCAGTTGCTGGGGCTGGTGAAGGCCTTGGCCGTGTGAGAACGGGTCGCATTCCGGACCGAGCCAGAGCCAATTGAGGCCGCCCGCTATGAGGCAGAGAGGCCACCGTGAGAGGCGTGGGTGGCCGGTCAGGGCTGGAACTTCGGCCTGGGCTGGCCAGCAGCTTTGCAGCATCGCTGCCACTCGATTCCGGAGCCGAAGCAACGACCTCTGCGATGGCTCAGGCACAGATTCTGTCAGCCCTGTCTACAACCCTTGCGATCACCGCTTACCTGGGGCTTTCCCTGAGTGGCTGCTCCGTTCCAGTGGCCGAAACTTGAGCTTCAGAAACCGGACCTTTCGCGATCGCAATTGAGCTTGGCCCGCTTCCAGCACATGCCGGGGCACCACCGTCGCCAAAGTGTCGTACAACTCTTTGTCTGTTGTGCGCCGTGGAAAGGCGCCGTTTCCTAGCGGATGCGAGATCCGCCCGGCAACTGTCGCTCCAGCCGGTAGCAAT
>CAYWUV010000275.1:0-3366 GCA_964461235.1 uncultured Bryobacterales bacterium
GAGCGCCGACTTCGTTTCGTGCGTGCCATCGTTCGATTCCTCTCTCGATGGACTGATCGGAGAGAATCGCAACCGTCGGTGGCACAATAAGATAGCGTCCATCGTACTGAGTGCGGTATCACTTCGGATACCCAATTCTGTGCTGGAATCCATGCGACTGCGTCGGAAGTCGCCGGACGGCTTTCGTGGGATTCGAGCGCGCCATAGGGGTCCGGGCCGCCGTCGAATCGAGACGGCGTTGGCGCTGGCTCGCAGCACCGTCAGGTGCTCAAGCCGTTGGGTTGACCCTCCTTCCGTCCGGGGTTGGGAAGGGAACTCGACCCCGGCTGGAGGGACGGACGGAGTCCGTCCCGAAGGCCGGGGGGACCGGCGCTGAAACGGTGGCTACGCCGACCACGCCGCCCGCCGGTCACAACGCGTACTTAGCCGTGAAACCGACGGCCTCGATAGGCGGTGATCGGTCTGCGGGAAGTGGGCGAACTCCCGAACCGCGAACGCTGCCGGGGCGAGGGTCTTCCGGGGAGATCAAAGGGGGCGGAACACTCCTCGCCAGAGCGCGAACGTCCTACATTTCCGCTTGCGTGCAATAGGTCACCACAGGTAGCATGGGTGACGATCCCAACCTCAAGGGGGGCGTTCCAGAAGAGAAGAGATCAGCAATCTGGGAACGGCTCCCGTCTGTTTTCCGCAAGCATGGAGACACTCCGACCGATGAAAGCCTTTTCCGCGTTTGCCATGCTGACTCTGTCAGGCTGCTCGTTCGCGCTGGTCAAGGGACCTCCTCCATACATCCCGCCCGATCAACCGATCTTCTGTACAGAGAGCAGGGCTGTGCCGATGATCGATGGGACCTTCGGTGGCTGGGCAGTCGTCAACGCGGGCCTCTTCTTGCTGACCGATTCCGAGACGCTTTCCAAGACGGAGGAGAACACAGCCGCGCTGGTGATGGGTGTCATCGGCACCGGACTTACCTGGTCCGCCATCGCCGGGCATGATCGAGTCTCGAAATGCAGCGCCGCGAAGCTGGCCGAGGAGCTCCGCATCGGCTCCCTCGATGGCACCGGGCCGGATGCGTTTGGCTACCTGAAGGGCCGCGTGCCGCCACAGGACGGGGGCTTCGACCTGCTCGATTCCCAGGTTCGGGGAACTGCGCGTTTCTTCGGACCTTATGGCGCTCACGTCCCGACCTATGGCGGCAAGCGACAGGGACCCGGCGAGTTCGTGGCCACAAAAGGCCTCATGCTTGGCCCCAACGGCCGCCGCTGGGTCCCGGATGCGCGCAACAGGCGCATGTCGGTCTTCGATCCCGAGGTCGGCTTCACCGAGGCGCTTCCGTTCGTCGGCGGGAACTACTATGGCTGGGCTTGGAGCGGGGCAGCGGACAGGGGCATGGGTGGGCCAGTGTATCGGTGACGGACGGTGCCGTCGGCTTCCGGTCGGATGGGCGGGTGAACCGATCCGCCCGCAATTGCGGCGGCGGACCCGGTAGTGAGGACTGAGCGGAGGGAAAGCCAAGGCCCGCGACCTTTCGCGGGGAGCGCCGATTTGGGGGGATCGAAGGGGGGCGGAGCACCCCTCGCCAGAGCGCGAATGTTTTACATCGCGTAGGCTGGCTTACCGACCTTAAGAGCGTACAGCCAGCCCTCGGCGGAGCCTGCGAAGCCGCCCTTCAGAACGTCGCCGGGAACAGCGTCCACCGAGCCGTCGCGGACAAGCCTCTCGGCCTCTTGGTCGCCAGCCTCAAGGACGGCGAGGACCGTGTCCCGGCGCTCCTGCCGCGCGGTCGTATTCCGGCCTACCCATACCCCTCGGCGACCCGAGATCGTCGATCTGAGGCGATTCCACGGCCCGTAGAAGACCCGAAACTCCTCCAGAAAGCCCGGCAAGCGGCCTCTGAGCCCGTGGCGGAGGTGGAGGTGCCTATCGCTGGGTAACGTACTCGCTCCACGCCTGCATGACCTCGGCGCGGCGCTCCAGCAGGTCCGAGCGCTGATACGCCTGAACGACCTGGCTGCGCGGGACGTGGGCGAGGCAGGCTTCGGCGACCTCGGCAGGGACGCCCGACTCGGCCATCCACGACCGCGCGCTCGACCGGAACCCGTGAACCGTCGAGGCGATCCCGGCCCGCCGTAGCACGCGCCCCGGCGCGTTCCTCGGCAAAACCTCTCCGGTTCTCGACGGAAACACCAGCGACGACTCGGTAGACAGCGCCCGCGCCCGCTCAAGCATCTCGACCGCTCCCGTACTCAACGGAACGGAGAACTCGCGCCCAGTCTTCATCCTCGACGCAGGGATGGTCCACACGCCCGCCTTCAGGTCGATCTCGTCCCAGAGCGCCCCGCGAGCCTCTCCGGCCCGCACAGCCGTCAATACGATCATCTCGACGCACAACATTGCCGACGGGTGTATGTACTTCACCAACCGGATCGCTCCGAGCGCCGCCGCGACCTCGCGGTGCGGCAGCGCGCGCCAATGGATCGGCGCATTCCCGTTCGCCCTCGGCAGAGCCACGGCCGCCCGGTCCACCGGGTTGTCCGGGCGGAGGTTCTTGCCAATGCACCAGCGGAAGACCGCTGAGATCCGGTGACGCGCCTTCCGGGCGGCGGCGGGCTTCGATGTCCAGATCGGTGCAAGGCACGCCAGCACGTCCGCGCTCGTGATCCGGTCCACCGGCTGGTCAAGCAGGGGCGCGGCGTGGAGGCGGAACGTGGACCTCCATTGCTCGGCCATCCCGCTCCCGGCCTTCCAGCCGTCGCGGTGCAGCTCGATGGTGCATTCGACCGCCTCGGCGAAGGTCGGGACGCCGCGCCCGCGTGGGTCGCCGCCGTGGACGACCGCGCGGCTGTTGTCCAGCGCCTTGCGGCGCGCCTCGGCGAGCGTGATCTCGGGATACGGCCCGAGCCCGACCGAAGTCAGCCGCCCCTCGATCCGAAGTCGCTGGCGCCACGTCTTGCTGATGCGGCCGCTCTTCGTCCGGTGTATCCGGAGGCTCAAGCCCCGCCCACCTCGCCCGTCGCCGTAGACGCCGGGACGGTTGACCGTGCGCACGAAGGCGGCGGTGAGCGTCCTGGGTCGTTTCGTCATGGGTTCTTTTCCTGAATGTGTATCACTTATTGCAACACTACATCGGGAAGAATACACCGGATGGCGGTAGATCGCAAGGGACGTGGAGATTACTGGAAATGCTGATAAGACAATATTATAAAAGATGTTACTGGACTACAGGTGGACGGATGTGGAGCGTATTGGAAGCTGGCACGGCAGTTCTCGATGGACTGCACGATCTGCACGATGGGAAGTTCGCGGATAAGAGGCTTCTCCGCCAGTTGCTCGAAGGCGGTTTCCGTCCCGGAAATCCGGTCACCG
>CAYWUV010000276.1:0-3230 GCA_964461235.1 uncultured Bryobacterales bacterium
CGAGTGTTTTCCCACGGCTCGGCAACGTGCGTCCGCAAGCCGCCATCGCGCATCGGAACTGGATTTCCAACGTCGTGTTGAGGCTGCTGACCGCTTCGACGACGGACCTGATCAAACATGGGCTGCCGCACGAGGACGCGATCTCTCTCGTCGGTCGGGCACTCTTCACCCGGTTCTTGGCGGACCGAAGCCTGTTGCCGGACCGCATGTCCAGTGGTTCCACGGACGCGAGCCTGTTCGATACTCGTGACGTGGCGGAAACCACATCGAGATGGCTCGACACGACGTTCAACGGTGATCTGATGCCCCTGTCGCCGGGCACGTTCGAGAGGCTGCCGAAGCGCGCTTATCCGGCGCTGGGCAACATTCTTCGCAGGGCTCCCGATCGCCAGCTGTTCCTCGGTTGGGAGGAGAAGTGGGACAACCTCGACTTCTCGCACATCCCGGTGGGCGTCCTCAGCCAGGCGTACGAGCTGTATCTGAGGGAACACGCCCCCGCGAAGCAGAAGCGCGAAGGCGGCTACTATACACCGAAGCCAATTGCCGAGCTCATGGTTCGGGCGGCCTTCCGTGCTCTGGCAAGTCGCGGAGCCGCCAAGACGGCCAAGGTTCTCGATCCGGCAGTCGGCGGCGGCATTTTCCTGCTGACCACCTTCCGCGAGCTGGTGGCGGAGCATTGGCGAGCCGACGGAAGCCGACCTGACACCGACGGCCTCCGGCGGATCCTCTGCAATCAGTTGGTCGGCTTCGACGTCAACGATGCCGCTCTCCGATTCGCAGCGCTCGGTCTGTATCTGCTGGCGATCGAACTGGACCCGAACCCCAAGCCGGTCGATAAGCTGAAGTTCGGGGTTCTCGGCGGGACCGTGCTTCACCATTTCAAGCAGGCCGGCGGGGAGGAAGGGAAGGACCTCGGCAGCCTGGGGCCGCTTGTCGGCAAGGAGCACGCAGGACGATACGACCTCGTGATTGGGAATCCCCCCTGGGCAAGCGGGACCGGACTCCCCGACTGGAAGTTCGTCCGCGAAACGGTCGCCCGAATCGCGGCCGGTCGGCGGACCGGGAACGCGACGCCTCCGTTGCCGAATGAAGGGCTCGACTTGCCGTTCGTATGGAGAGCCATGGAGTGGGCGAGACAGGACGGTCAGCTTGCCTTCGCGCTCCACGCCCGCATGCTCTTTCAGCAGGGCGACGGCATGCCGGTTGCGCGGCAAGCCCTGTTCGAGGCGGTCGATGTGACCTCGGTCATCAACGGTGCGGACCTGAGGCAGACGAGGGTCTGGCCACAAGTCTCGGCTCCGTTTTGCATCCTTTTCGCGACCAACAGGAAGCCCGGTCCCGAGGCTGCGTTTCGGTTCATCAGTCCGCGGATCGAGGAGTCCCTCAACGGAGCGGGCACCATGCGGGTCGATGCGCTAAGCGCGGAGGTCGTGCCTGCGCGCCAGCTCTTCGAGACGCCGGACGTCCTCAAGATACTGTTCCGGGGAACCAAGGCGGACCTCGGAATCATCGAACGGATTCGGATGGAGGGACATCCGACGCTTGCCGAATTCTGGGGGAGTAGGATTGGTATGGCGCGCGGGAACCGCCTGCGCGGGAGCGGCAACGGATATCAGAAGCTGAGGCGGAGCAGTCGCGCGCGTCGGACCGGGGGTCCGCGCGGCTCGGACGCGAGCCGCTTGCACGGACTGCCGGAGATCACCGTGGCATCCCTCAAGAACATCGTTGTCGAGACGAAGTCTCTTGAGATCTTTTCGCGGGAGCGCGTCCACCGGACACGGTCGCGGGATCTGTTCGTTGGACCGCTGCTCCTGGTTCACAAGTCGCCGCCGGCCGGTACGGGCCGGATCGGTGTGGCGTTTTCGGAGGAAGACGTTGTCTTCAATGAGACGTTCTACGGATACAGCCCGGGTGGGGAGCCGGATGCGGGGCCGTTGGTGCGCTATCTCGCCCTGGTTCTTGGGAGCAGACTTTCGGTTTGGTTGGCGCTGGTCACGAGCGGAGAGTTCGGATTCGAGCGCGATGTCATCGAAAAGGCGACGCTGGACCGCATTCCGATTCCAGATTTCGGGGAGTTGACGGCACAGCACCGGACAGAGATCGACGATCTGGTCGAGGGCCTGCGTTCGGGAAACAGGTCGTGGAAGGAAGTGGACGAGTGGGTAATGGGGCTGTACGGGCTGGGCGAGAGAGATGCTCAGGTCGTCTTCGACACGCTTGAGTTTGGGTTGCCCTTCGCGAACAACAGAAAACGGGCCCAGGCGCCGCCCACTCCAGCGGCGAGGGAACGGTTTTGCGAAGCTCTTCAGGCCGAGTTGAATCCGTGGTGCGAACGGTTCGGTTCGGCGCTTGCCGTGAATCAAGTCCCACCGCTTGCGAAGTCGCCGTGGCTTGCGATCGAGATACGAAACGCCCTTCGGCGACAGGAGGAGACAGTCCCGAGGGGCGCTTGGACAGGGCTGCTGAAAGTCGCCGACGAGGCAGCGGCCACAGAGATCCTCGTGCGCAACGCACCGGACAGACTCTTGGTGGGGAGGCTCGCGCAACGCCGGTACTGGAGTGCGACGCAAGCGCGGCTGCTCGCACAGCGGATCGCCTGGTCCCACGTCGATTTCGTGAGAGCGCATTCCGAGGCATGACGGCTTCGAGAGGTCGGCCTCGGCTGGACCAGGTTGCCGAGCTGACGCGTGGCATCCGGCTGCCGAGGCCGGCCGTTGCGGACATCCATCTGCAGATTCTGGCGGAGGGACTGCGGGAGGCGTTCGACGACCTTTGCGAGCGGGAGCCGGCCAAGATGGCCTCGGGCGCTGAACCCGAAGTGACGGCGCTGTTGCAAGCACGCCTGAATAGGCCGGCCAACGAGGAATCACTCTGGAGCCAGCTTGTCCTTTTCGTGGTGCGCGGCGGCGAGAGTATCAGTTTCGATGGCTCGCACCTGGAGAAGCGTCCCGATCTCTCGATCTACCTGTCGGACAGAGCGCAGCACTTCCCCCTCGTCGTAGAGGCCAAGATTCTGGATGGTGCGAGTGGAAAAACGGTGGCCTCCTACTGCGACCGGGGGCTACTCAAGTTCGTCACCGGCGAGTATGCGTGGACGAACCGCGAAGCGTTCATGCTCGGCTATGTACGTGATGGATCGTCAATCGATGCCAACCTGACGCCTCGTCTGGCGGCGGGACCGGCCTCGAATCCCCAGGCGTATCTGGTGGAGCGGCTTCCAGTTCAAGTCG
>CAYWUV010000277.1:0-3229 GCA_964461235.1 uncultured Bryobacterales bacterium
CCGGGAGAACCCTCGTGCCAAGGACCGTTGTCGCTGGTGAACACGAACAGCGTGTCCTCGAGCAGCCCGCGCTCGGCCAGCCGCGCGCGGATCACACCCACGCTCCAGTCCAGTTCTTCTACGCAATCCCCGTAGGATCCAGCACTGGACTGCCCCGCGAATCGTTCACTGGCATGCACGGGCACGTGGGGAAAGGGAGATGCGTAGTAGATGAAGAAAGGCCCTTCGGAATCCCGGTCAATGAAGGCGAGGATCTCGTCCGTCAGCGTGCGGGTTAGTTGGGTCTGGTCGACTGGAGCCTCGATCGCCACCTCGCCGTTCCGGTACATGGCGTAGGGCTTCATGTCGTTCGAGTAGTAGCTGCCGAAGAAGTAGTCAAAGCCCTTGTCCGTCGGAAGGTGGGGACTGCGATCCCCGAGGTGCCATTTGCCGAACATGCCGGTCGCGTAACCTCCGGCTCTCAAAGCCTCGGCGACGGTGACTTCGTCCGGTGGGATGCCGCGTATCCCGTGCGGAAACGCGAAGGTGTTCACGGCGAGGCCCATCAGGGTTCCTGTCGGGAAGAAGACCGAATGGATGAATCCACGGGTGGGATAGCGGCCAGTCAGGCAACTGAACCGCGAGGGAGAGCAGACGGGGCTCGCGGAGTAGAAGTTGGACAGGCTGACGCCGTCGCCAGCAAGAGCATCCAGATTTGGAGTTCGGATGGCCGTTGAACCGTAGGTTCCGATGTCACCGTATCCCAGATCGTCCGCGAACACCAACACGATATTGGGGGCCGTGGGGGCAGCGTTCCCGCTCAACTCTGCCAAATAGTCGCGGTGCTGGTCCACCCGAATGTCGGGATCGCCCCTGGCAACCCAGATAGCCCAAGCGAGGGGAATCAGGGCCAACGCCACCATTACGCATCCCAAGATCTTGGTCCATCGAAGAAGCGGTCGCATGTTCGGGCCTTGGCTGGGATTTTTCGGGACTGGGATGGTCCTCAATCCATCCCGGCGATGACGGGGCCGCGCCCGGTCTCGAATCCCTTAGGCTACCGGACCGGAATAGCCGATCGTCAGAGCCCCTGCTTTCGAGTCTCCCACTCAATTCCTCAACGGCTTACGGTTCATTCATCTGCCGAGTGGATCAACTCAACGCCCGGGCGGCATGTTCCCTTTCAGGAGTAGGCGCGGTGCTCTCGTACTGAGGCTTCAAGGCGCGCTGACGGACAACCGGGCTCCCGCAGGGCACGACAGACACGGTCTCTCGAACAAGCCATTCTCTTTCGGGCTGGACAGGGTCGTTGCCTTCGTGATCCTCCCTGGCAGGTGGAAGCGGGACCGGCTCGATCGCACAGTTCACGGCCACCCATCATCCCGAGCCTGAGCGAATCCGGTCGTTCTTCCGCACACCTGACCCGGTAGTATATTGGGATGGCTTTGGCGATGAAGCAATCCAAAGGTCTGTTGGTGGTGACGCTCAGTTGCTCCATCTTGCTGGGCGGTGCGATCGAACTCCGCGGATTTCAGCTCGGTAACCGCTCGGCGGAGCAATGGATCGATCGCCTGGAACGCCCCGCAAGAGTGGCGAATCTCAAGATCGACGACATTATCTCTCATCTGGGCTTGAAGCCGGGAGATGTCGTGACAGATCTTGGGGCGGGCACGGGCGTGTTTTCGAGGCCCTTCGCCCGGGCGGTAGGCGTAACGGGCAAGGTGCTGGCGGTCGAGATTGATCAGCAACTCCTCGACCACATCGGCCAGCGAGCACAGGAGGAGAACCTCGGAAACATCGAGACTGTCCTTGGGAAGTTCGAAGACCCCAACCTCCCGAGACGTGACGTGGACCTAGCCTTCTTTCATGACGTGCTCCATCACATCAAGGAGCGCGAGGCTTATCTGAAGGCTCTCGCCTCGTACTTGAAGCCGACCGGGCGCATCATTGTCATTGAGGGGCACCACACCCACCGTGGCGACCCGGATATGGAGATGAGCAAAGAACTAGTAACCCAGTTGATGGCCTCTGCTGGCTTCGAACCCACGGACGACGTGGATCTGTTCGAAGACAAGTACTTCGTGGTATACAGCCGGAAGCAGTGAATCGGCAGCAATTCGCGGGCTCGCGCTCTCGGTCGCGTAACCGTTGGATTTCTCCTTGTCCGTCATCCTCGGTCAAGGTGCCTTGACCTGCAGAAAGGCCGCAAGTGGTTCGCGAGGGCATCAATCTTCGGGCTGCTGCCTCACTGTTGGTCACCACGCTCTTGGCGCGGAGATCCCCACGAGGATTGGATTTCGGGGCTGCTGAAACGCAGTAGGTCCGCGAGACCCGCAGCGGCTCTCCCTTGGAGTGCGTGCGATTCTCGATTGCCAGACGTCCGGGATGCTCAGTGGACGTTGACACCAGCGGGCGGGCAGCCGTGAACCGCACATTGAATTCCGTCTCTTATGAACAACTGCGGGGGATTGTGATCCCGGTGCCCTGGCCGGCGGGAATCTGAGGCAGGTCCCGCCGTGCCGGCTTGTCGGCCATCCGGGCGAACGACGTCGGGCCCGTCGAGGAACATTGATGGGTGGACCGAAAAAGAGAACCGCCATGACTGAATACGTACTTGGGTTCTTCTCTCCATGGACCGTCTATGCCCTTGTGCTCGGACTGCAGGCCCTACTGCCTGCCCGCCGGATCAGGGGTTATGCAAGGGACACGACTTCGAACGAGCCGCTCGCTTACAAACTCAATGGTCTTCCAGTCCTGCTGGTCGTCGTGGCAGCCTGGCTTGCGGCGGGATGCACCGGACTCTTGCCGTTTGATTGGCTGTGGAGACATCGGTGGAGCGCTGTTTGCGGGGCGTGTGTTCTGGGTGCGCTGGGAACCGCCAGAGCACTCCGTGGCTTGCCTCCCAGGTCAAGTTCCTGGCTCAAAGACTGCTTTCTTGGCCGCAGTGAGAACCCGAGAATGCTCAGCGGCCAAGTGGACGCGAAGATGTACCTTTACTTGGCCGGTGCCACGCTCCTTGCCCTGAACCTGCTATCGTTCGCAGCGCACCATATCCTGACCTATCCCGCTAATCCCTCTCCAGGAGTCGTGGTCCACGTCTGCCTCTTTCTATTTTTCCTTCTTGACTATCTGATGTTCGAGCGCGTCCACTTATACACCTACGACCTGTTTGCCGAACGGCTCCGCTTCAAACTCCAGCCGAGTAGGGGAGGTCGTTACCGAGCCTCCCCCCTCACCACATGTGGAGTAG
>CAYWUV010000278.1:0-3204 GCA_964461235.1 uncultured Bryobacterales bacterium
CATTCACCCTCATGCCCCCCACACCGTGATCCGCTTCCCGTCGTGCGTGTGCTCCTCACGGAAGACGCGCTCGTCCCAGCTGCTTCCCTCCCGCATGTCGAAGACGACCAGGTGCCCGATGTCGGTTCCCGACAGGTCCATGTAGGCGGCGGTCTGTTCCAGGCCCTTTTCCATGGTGCGAGCACGGCCGCTCCGCAGCAGCTTGCACTCCACGACGAACCTTTCTTCCCTCCCGTGCCCGGCGGGCCAGATGACCAGCAGGTCCACTCGGCGGCTTCCCAGCGCGTACTCCCGTTCGATGCGGCCCGTCGCGTTCACCACCCGGTGCAGAAACGCCTGCAGCACGAGTTGCGGCCCGGCTTCAGTGTACTGCGCCCTTTGGATCCAGTGCTCCGAGTTCTCTCGAAAGAACTCCTGGAACGCGGCGAGTAGCCCGTTCATGTCGAGGCCGCCATCGCGGCTGACATACCATGCGGCCTGCTGCCGGATGTCGTCCTGCAACACCGAGGTGAGTTCGCGCGGCACGACCTCGGTGTATATGGGGTTGGCGATCCGAAGTGGCGAGTCGAGCGCGACCAGGCCGAGATCACGCACGTACTCGAGGTCCCGGGCCGAGTGGTTTGCGTTCCCGCCGCTCAACAACGGCTCGATCACGCGACGCACGCGGGGCTCCCGGAGCTTGTCCGCCAACTGGTCGATATGTGTCTCGCGTCGCCGGATGAGCGTCTCCCGGGCCTCGAAGACATCGTCCACGTCGACGGGCCGCCCGATCCGGCGCGGTTTGCCGACGTGCTCGAAGCACATCTCCTGCGCCAAAGCGTTGACCAACCACGGCTGACCCCGGGTCTGTTCCCAGACGGCGTTTACCGCCCCGGGCGCGAACTCCTGACCGGTCGCGGCTGTGTGCTGCCCGAGCAGGGTGATGACCTCGTCCTTGCCGAAATCGCCAAGCCTGAGCGACTTCGCCTTGATGTTGAACGCGCTGCCGCCGGCCACGAGATCTTTCTCGGAGCTTGCCCGAATACGATAGTCCCTCACGTCGCGGACGCCGCTCAGGATCACACTCTGCGGAAACCCTCCTGGACGGTCGCTGTAGCCCGCACGGAGCTGCCGCAACACCGACACCAACGTGTCCCCGACCAGAGAGTCGATCTCGTCGATGAGTAGAACGGCCGGCGCGGCATCATTCTCCGACCAGCTCGTGAGAACCCTGCCGAGGACGCTGTGGGATCGGACCGACGTATCCATGGATTCGGCCAACGCAGCGGTCCCGGAATCGCCGAGCGTGCGACGCAGCTGCTTGGCCAATCCGTCGAGAATGGCACCCATGGCCTGCCCCACGTCCTCGCGTGCCGACTGCCCGGGCTCGACATTGACGTAGACGCAACGATAGTGCCCGGCCGATCCGCTGTTCAGCAGGTCGCGGAGTGCCAGCAGGGTGGAGGTCTTACCCGTCTGCCGTGGCGCGTGCAGGATGAAGTAGCGCCGCCTTCGAATCAGCGCCAGGACCTCTCGCAGATCGACCCGTTCGAGCGCCGGTATGCAGTAGTGCTCTTCGGGGCGGACCGGACCCGCCGTGTTGAAATCGCGCATGGTGGCAAGTTCGCCCGAGCGGAAGGAGAGGGCAACATGCTTGTCGAGGGTGCCGGCCACCGCCTCGTCACGCTGCGCGAGGGCCGCGCCGGTGTCCGGAATGCGGCACGAGACCGGAGTACCCCAAGTGGGCCGAGCATGAGCCGCAGGTCGGCCTCTTCAACCGGCGCTCCCGTGCCGGTCGAAGAAGGCGTCCGTCTCCGCGGGCAGCAGCAGGTTGTCGGCGATCGCCGCGATCTCCTCGGCTTCGCGCCAGGCCTGCTCCAACAGCGCCAGCTCGCCTTCAAGCGCCCGACGCTCCTGCTCTTCGTGCAGCGCCATCTCCAGCGCGAGGCGCGTGGGCTTGGGCATCTTGTGGACCCATCCCGGTCCGGACCGGCGGGTCTTCCTCCGGCGCCCGGACGTGGGGAGTTCGCGCGCAGCTGTAGCGGCCCCTTGCTCGATGGAATCGGCAATGAACCGATGCGGGTCGCCGTGGGACTGGATCCGGGACACGGCTTCACGGATGTGGCGAGCCATGGCGCCCGCGCCATTGACCAGGGGGAGGAGAGCGTTGATGGCTCGCGCCGCATCGTCGCCCTCGAACGAGTCCGGGTCTTTCCGTGAGAGCAGTCCCTTGTGGATCTCGATGCGAAAGCCGGGTTCGTCATCGTCGGCTCTTATCCGGGTGAACTCTTTGACCTGGTCCCGCGTGACCGTGCATGGCGTGCCGTCGGAGCGCCGGAACTCCGCCACATTGGCCTGCCTGCTCAGTAATCGTTGCACCACCACCAGGGCCAGCCCGGCGGCGCCGCCACCCAGTGCAGCTGCCCCGGCCCCCCCGATCAAACCGCCTGCCGTCAACTGGATGGTCGTCGAGGTGGCGACATTCGCCACGACGCCCGCCGACCCGGCCGCGATCCAGCGCCGACGCCGACGGCGGAACTGGTCGCCGTAGCGCCAGGCGGCGAACTCGGGACGGAGGGGCTCGCCGATGCGGACCAGTTCGAGTCCTTCGCCGTGCCGTGCCAGGCCGATGTTCTCGGTGGAAGTGCGGATCCGCGTCGCGCGGAAGATCTCTTCGCAGGTCTCGACCGCCTCCCAGCGCTCCTCGAGCGGGGTGAGGTTCCAGCGCTCGCAGTTGCGGCAAACCACCCAGAGGCGGCCCTTCGCCGGATCGAAGGCGAGTCGCCGCCCGACCGGGAAGGCCTCTACGACCTCGTTGGAGCCGAGGGACTTCTTGCAGAAGAGGCAGGTCCGGTACATGGCCTTCTGGATGGTGGGGATGCTGGAAGTTGGCCGGGTCGCGGAGCCTCGGCCACCCGCACGCCGGTACCGCGTGGCAGCGGCAGCCAGCTACTCCGACCCGGACATCCCGATCTCGAACCGCCCAAGCGAAGCCGAAAACCGGATCTCCTCGGTGTCGAAGGCCCGCCCCACCGCCCCGCTCCCGCTCAGCGCGTCCGGCGTACCGACCGAAAAACCGCCCGCGCCGTCGAGCAGCCAGACGCTGTCGGCAAGCTGAAGCGACAGGTCGAGGTCGTGGCTCGAGAGCAGAACGATCTGCCTCTTCTCCCTGGCCTGGGCCCGCAGGAGGGCCATGATCTCGACGCGGCTCGGGAGATCGAGGAA
>CAYWUV010000279.1:0-3166 GCA_964461235.1 uncultured Bryobacterales bacterium
CTCTCAGCCACTCCTGCATGAACTCGATCTCGTCTCCCTGCGAGGCGTTGATCCGCCCGGCGACGTCGATCACCTCCTTGCGGTTCGTGCGGTCGGCCACCAGCGCCGCCATCACAAGGGCCTGGTGATGATGCGGGATCATGTCATGCACAAAGCGAACGTCGTCCGGCGAGTAGCGAGATTCAGCGATCTCGATCGCCTGGTCGGCGCTCAGTTCCTGCGCCGGCTCGCCCGGGGCGCCGGGCTGGATGATGGGAGTCTGCGCCGTGCATACGACCGCCAGCAGGAACAGCCAAAGACAGGCGCAACGAGACAGGTGAACGGCGTTTCTAGTCATGGAATTCGCTCTTGGGGCAGCGGTGGGGTCGTTGAGCGGCGCGGAAAGGCGACCGGCTTCAATCTATCAACTTTAGCGAGCCGTGGCTGAGAATCGAGCCACAGATCGACCCGTGTAAGGAAGTACGAGTCTGTCCTCGCCCGCCTGCGCAACTTCTCGGCGCTTCCAGCCCAGCGATACGGTCCAGCGCAAATTGCGCTGCGAGCGCCCATGATTTCCTACAAACGGGCGGCTGGAGACTTCGGTTTCTAGACGCCTAACTGCTTAGGGGCTCAGAGTATAGACAAAGATCAGATGCACATGCGCAGGTCGGCAAATGGGTTGTACTGATGAGGCTCGGACCATGCATCTGCAGGCATCTATCACCAGATGCGTATGGAAACCTTTCCGATCGGCGATCTTCGGAACGGACACCGGTACCGCTAGCGGCCTCCCATACGCGGGCCTAGACGAGCGCTGAGTAGCAGACTACAGCTAGGTCATCCGGCTCGACCAAGGCTCAGCCGCAGTATCAGTAGACGGATGATCTGCGCGGTCTGGAACCGCCTCTGATGCTCAGGCAGATCCGGCAACACTGTAAGCGGCTGCTTAGCCGTGAGCTCGCCCTCCGGGGCCGCTTCGGACTCCCGCACCGATCTCTTTCTGCGCGACCGGTCCAGCACGTAGTCGCTAATCACCAACCCGTTCCGCGACGCCCTGCCGATCTCCCGCGGGTCGTCGCGCAGAGACTGAATCCCCGATCGAACGTAGGCGGCGTGCCGCGATGGATCGCTTGGCCTAACTGCAGCCAGTCGCCCGTCATCATTGAGCTGATCTCCACTCGCAGCTTCTCGCGGGCGTAGTGCGACGAAGCGAAGCCTTCCTCGATCCCCTTCATCAGGGCCGTCCGGTTGTGCCAGTCGAGGTGCCCGATCCAGTGCCGGAGCTCGTACCGGCCTGTCTGGTCGTAGGCCGGGCCGGTCGGGAACTGCTCCTTGTATGGCAGAGTGATGTGAATCCGGCGTAGGTCGTAGTAGTCCCGTTTTTTGCCGGAACTCTCGATCGTCGCCCCGGACTCCCTCAGGACTCTCTCCGTCTCCTCAATCGGCCCCCAAAAGTAGCCTCCTGCCCGCGGCTCGCGCCGGGGCAGGCCGTCGCACTGCTCGGTGTTGAACACGGTATTGCGGTAGGAACGCGGTGGGTCCAGCGGGATCCTCATGTATACAGGATTGCCCTCCTCATCAAGCACGGGTCGGCCCTCGCTCTCGAGGGCCAGCTTCCTCGTGTCGAACTGCCGGAACAGGATGGCGAGCCCTTCTCGCCACAGCGCGCCTCGCCGCACAGACCCTGCACCCGATTGCGGGTCCCGCAGCGCTCGGCGCCGTAGGCCCGCTGGTCCGCGACGCTGGCCGACCAGAGCGAGTTGCCCCCTCGGTACGCCTTGCCGGTGACCTCGTTGCATGGCATCGGCTTCTCGCCGGACTGCCAGGCTTGGGTCCACCGGGCCGTGTCGCGCTCGATCTGCTCGGTCTGCTGGTCCGCGACCTTCCGTTAGTACGCCTCGGCCCTCTACGATGCACCCGTGGCGGGGCCTGCGCCCGGTGCTCACAGGGATTCCTCCTCGCCCCTGAGGATGGTGTGCAGATGAGCTTGGAGGGCTTCCTCCAGGGAATCCCCAACATCCATTCCCCCGGACTCGGGAGCTCCGAACTCGGCGGCCACCTGCTGTGTCGTCTCGATGGCAGATTCGAGGCTCCGGGCTCGGTCCAAATCGTCTACCGTGGTGCACTTGATATGGAATCCAAATGTCCCATTCATGGCCCAAGGGCACTTCGACTCCGCGCCTTGGAAATCCTCCCGTGCTCCCAGTCCGGCCTGCAGTAGGTCTTTCGAAGAAAAGTGCTTGGCAAGTGCCTAGCAGCCCGACCCCTACAGCAGGCAGGCCCTTCGGACGGTCCGCCACCGCTTGTGCACTCCACGGGGAATTCCTCCGACCTGCATGGAGGACAAACGCCTCTCGACCGGCCAGCGGGGCCAGCGCATTGCAAGCGTTCGACGCTATGTGAGAAGGCTGGAGGCCGTGTGGTGGGAAAGGTGAGACCCTAGTGAGCTTGGAGAAGGTTACCGATGAATGAGAATCGCCCGACACTTCTGGCACAGCTCGCGCCGCTGTTCGGCGGGCAGACCGAGAATGTCGCTGTCGAAGCGCTCGGGCACATCCTGTCCGGCTCGCCAGCGGCGCGACATGCTCTGGCGGGACTCTTGAGTGCGGGTGGCGCAGACGTGAGACGCATCACCGACGTGCGCACCCAAGCTGCCGGCGAGGACGGTGCGAGGCCGGATCTTGCCGCCATCGACGAGGACGGCTCCGAATGCGTCTTGATCGAGGCGAAGTTCTGGGCGGGGCTGACAGGGAACCAGCCGGTCGCCTACCTTCAGCGCCTACCGGGCGGGCAGCCATCCGCTCTCCTGTTCGTCGCCCCCGGCACACGTCTTGAGCCCTTGTGGGCAGAGTTGAGGCGACGCGTCACGGAGTCGAACGCGGAAATTCCACTGGAAACGGAGAAGACTGATGACGCGCTTCGCAGCGCTGCCGCAGGCGGCGAGCGCCGGCTGATCCTAGTCAGCTGGACAAGCCTCCTAGACCGCATGGCGGCTGGCGCCTCTGCCGCCGGGGATTTCCGGACCGAGGCCGACATCGAACAGTTGCGTGGACTAGCCGTTCGGGAGGATTCCGAAGCATTCACGCCGTTGAGAGCTGAAGAACTCGGCCCCGACGTGCCGAGACGGCTAATCCCAACTTCCAGCCGGTCGAAACAGGGCATTTTCGATAGGCCACCGGGCAGCGGC
>CAYWUV010000280.1:0-3158 GCA_964461235.1 uncultured Bryobacterales bacterium
CCGGACGCTGGCGATGCTGGGCGGGTACCTCCACTTCCAACGCAAGCGCCATGCCCACCTGGACCAAAAAACATCTGGGAAGGCTGCAGCCGCCCGGCGACGATCAGGCACCGGGTGGAAGGGAGCCGTCGGCCCAGCGAGAGTAGCAAGCTCCCTCGGAAGATGCGCGCACCATGATTTGTTTGTAAACGGCAGGGCGCGACTGGGACCTGCCCGACCCGGAGAAGGGGATCGAGGACATCGAGGCGTTGAGGCGGGGCGGATGGCGTCATTGGACCTCGTTCTGTACGAACGGTGTCTCGCCCCTGCTGGGATCGAGCGCAGTGAGGCGAGCCAGAACCATCGGTACCGGAGGCAGGAGATCGAGGCGTCCTGCACCTCCGTGTCCGACTCAATGGCAGACAGTCTGGCGATGTACCACGGGCTCTCCGACGTGCCAGCCTAGGCATGAAGCGCGGGCGAGCGGGCGGAGCCAAGGAACTGGTCAAGTGCAGCAGGCCAGCCGGTGCGACGGCCGAGAACCGGATGCGGCCCGGATGACCGCGGCTGCCGGAAGATTGGCCGGACCACTTGTAGGACGTTTCGGGCTGCGACCCGTACGACAGAGATGCCCAGCCGCGCTACGATGTCTGACCCATTCCCGCGGCGCGAGCGCTGAACGAGGGACTGAAAACGGGCTACGCCATCCGACCCTGCTCGCCAGAGCGATGATGCGACGGGTCGCGTCGCAGCCGGTCGTCGTAGCGGTTCCGGCTTCGGCCCGTGATCACCCGCCCCCCAGTGCTACGCCACCAAGTTCGTTTCGCAGGCATCGCCACCCTCTACGCCACGCCGAACACCATTGCTCAGGTTCGCTCTACGCGCACTGATGCGGCCTGTCTGCGGTCACCCTTCCGGGCGTGTGTACGAAATGTCGAGTTCGACCGCCGCCGGGAGCGGCCAAATCGTCCGGCAATTCGACGATCTGCCGGACGCACTCCACTTGGTCCGGACGCAGTTTCCGTGAATCGCCGGACTCGAGGCAAGGGTGCCGGTCGCTGTTCTTGATGCCCCGCGGATACCGGACCCCTAAAGGCGTCCTGATCGGCATCGTGGCGGTTGTGGGGGGAATGATCAGGAGGAATCGCGGACGCCCATTCCGGTCGAGTTAGTAGACCCGGTTCGCGCGGAAGTCCGGAATCGTGCTTGCCTTGGCATGGGCGGTCCAATCGGCCAAGATCTTCAGGTGGCGCTCGGAGTTCCAAAACTCCGAGCACAGGTCGAAGTACCTGATCACGACGTCCTTCTGTCCGCGCTCAAGCAACGCCTTCGCCAAGGCCATGTTCGGTCCGAACCAGTTCAGTTGCGGGGGCCCGGGGGTCTTGCCGGCTTTCAGGAGACGGGCGTCGGCTTCTTCGATGATGCCCTCGGCGAGCGCGATCGTGCCGAGGGTCAGGTGGCCGTGGTGGATTCGATTGCAGAGGTTCCAATCGTCGGTGCCGTTGCTCAGCATGGCATCCGCATACGCCCGCGCTTTCCCGGCCTCGCCGGCCGCGAGAGCGGTCATGGCAAGGTCTTCCAGAAGGCGATCCTCATGGGCTTCCCCCCACAGCTCATAGGCGCGTTCGAACTCGATGAGGGCCCTGTCCGCTGCATTCGGATCCGGCTCTCTGCGGCCGCCGTCCATCTCCAGGCTGTACAAATGACCGAGTTCGCTCGCCCACTCCGGGTCGGAGCCGTCAAGCCGTTGGGCACGTTCGAGGACTTCGATCGGCATCTTGGAGGCGTTCAACTTGTAAAACTCAGCGGCATTCCGCAGGACGTCCAGGTTTTTCGGCATGCTCTCGAGGTGCTGGGACCAAGCCGATCTCGCCTCCCAGTAGGCGTCGGTGTCAAGCCAGCGGTTGATCTCCGCCTCCGGAGTTGCAAGTACCCGGGCTCCCGGCTGATTCCTTATCAGCAAGAGGATGTGCTCGGTCTGCCGCTTCCAGGCTTTCGAGTCCGTGTCGAATCCTTCGTAATGGCCGATGAGCCGGAGTCGCAAAGCTCCGTGCTCCGGTTCCGCGGCAAGCAGCTGCCCCAGGGCCGCGGCCGCATCATCCGAGAGTTGCCAGCCTGCTTCCACTAGGTCATATGGATCCCGAGCCAGGATGCTCGGGCTGAGGGCGCTTCCAGCGAGCAACGCCGCCGTTGTCAGACACTGTCGGATCCTCGACCTTGACCTCCGAGTGAACCGACGTCCTTGGTCCGGTCATATTGGCGCAGCAAGCGTGCCCGGCGTTTCGGTCGTCGGATCTCGCGACGCAGGATGGGATCAATGCCCGAATCCCTGGGCGCTACGTTGGCTGGCTCTTCTTCGATGCATCGGTGCGCGACCCGGAGCAGAACCTCCGGCTTAACCATCCTTGTCGGTTGGCTGAGGACTGCCGTCACTGGGGTCCGCTTCGCCGTGCGGGTCCTGGTCGGGCTTCAGCAGCGGCCGGGGGGCGTGAGCGCGACTACGCCCCCGCAAGCCCAACACCCTCGTCCCGCTGCGCCCTGCACGCTGCAGCTTCCCGGTGGCTGAGTAGCGCCGGCCCCTCGGGCTGGTGGCACGTCGAGCGGAGCGCGGGCGAGCGCCGCCTGCCGCTCCAGCGAGAGCCTGGGCCACTCAGCTAGCAGCTCGTCAGGGTCCCGATCCCGCGCCGCCGACCACAACTGCCGCCACTCGATCGAGAGCCGCTCCATCTCGCTGTGCAGCTCGGCATTGCGGATAGCTTTCTCCTCGAACCGGACGACCGCCTAGGCCGCCACGCTCGGCGCGCCAAGCGCCAGGGCCGCCGCCGGCACTGCTGCCGGCAGCGGAGCCGAGAGCGTAGCGCTGGCCCCGAGCAAAAGGCCCATCGCCGGGAATCCCAGGAACTCGGACAGCCTCCGCAGGCGTGCGGCCAGATACCCGTAGCAGCGGGACAGTCGGTTGTCGTCGATCGCACCCTCCTGAACCAGCAGGATCTCGTCCGTCGGCGGTATCGCGACTCGCGGGCGCCCCCTCGGCGCAATCGGTCCTAGCGGTAGTTCACGGAAACGCGTCGGCGTCACGCGGGTGAGCCCCGCTAAGTGACTGCAGCCACGATAGTTGTCACTCCCCAGGAATTCTAAAAGTAGCGGTCGTGGATGGTTCGGGTGGGATTGGCGGAGTG
>CAYWUV010000281.1:0-3032 GCA_964461235.1 uncultured Bryobacterales bacterium
TGTGGCCCAGCGGGTGCTGGGCCTGGCAGCGGGCTACGAGGACCTCAACGACCACGACCGTCTGCGTGCGGGCAGCGTGACGGCACTGGCGAGCGGCTGTGCGGACGTGACCGGGGAGCGGCGCCGGCGGTCGCGCGATCGGGGGCAGGTGCTGGCGGGCTTGAGCACGCTCAGTCGCCTCGAGCTCAGTGTGCCGGAGACCGCGGCCGGGCACTGGTACAAGCGGATCACGGCCGACCCGGCGGCGATGGACGCGCTGCTGGTGGAGTTGTTTCTCGAGGCCCATCCGGCGCCACCCGGGACGATCGTCCTCGACCTGAACGCGACCGACGATCCGCTGCACGGGCAGCAGGAGGGCCGGTTCTTCCATGGCTATTACCGCCACCACTGTTACCTTCCACTGTACGTCACCTGCGGCGACTTCGTCCTGTGCGCGCGGCTGCGTCCGGCCAACATCGATGCCGCTGAGGGGTTAGTGGCGGAGTTGCAACGGATCGTGGCGCAGATCCGCGCCGCCTGGCCGGCGACGCGGATCATGGTGCGCGGCGATGCCGGCTTCTGCCGCGTCGATCTCCTGGCTTGGTGCGAGGATGAAGACCTCGACTACGTCTTCGGCCTCGCCCGCAACCCCCGCCTGCAGCGATGGCTGGCGATGGCGCTGCGCAAATCCCGGCGCCGACGCGCCGACACCGGGAAGGTGTCGCGGCAGTTCCGGGAACGGCGCTGGCGGACCCGCACGTCCTGGAGCCGAGGGCGGCGCGTCGTCGGCAAGGCCGAGTGGCTGCCGGGTCTGCGCGGGGAGAACCCGCGCTTCGTCGTCACCAACCTTCCGCCGGACCGGGTCGGCGCACAGCGCTTCTACGAAGAGGTGTACTGCGGGCGCGGCGACATGGAGAACACAATCTTACAGCACGATCAGGGCCCGCCTACGCTCGCATCGGGCTGGCCTTCGGCAAGCCCGACAACGACGCAATGGAGTTAGAAGCCGCAAGCGCCGAGTCTGGCCGCGATGCAATGTTCCGTACGAACCGCACCGTTACTGGCGGACCGCGCCGAAAGCCCCCAGCAGGCCAGCGCCCGGATCGCGGACCGTGCCGACTACGTTTTGCTGGTCGGAACCGTAAAATCTGCCCACGAGCCGCTCACCGTCCCGGTTGCGGACCAGAGTGTCGCCTTCGAACGCGAGATCGTATTGCAGCTCCGTCCGACGAAAACTGCGGCTTCTCCCGTGCTCGTGCACCGTCAGGTCATCGAACTTCGCCCACCCCGCGTCTTCATCGTCAAGGCGCGCTAGATCGAGTCTGACCACGGCATCCCCCGTGACCAGAGGCAGGCCGCTGGTTTGCAGATCCACACCGACAAGGGTTCCGTTCCAGCGGACGGTTCCGGTGGCGCGGGCCGGGGGTGGACTCGGTTCGATGCCCCAAGCGTCCGCAACCGCCAACACCGAATCATCGGGCTCGGCGACAGTCCCATTCAGCGTCCGCTTGACCGAGACGCTCCAGATGCCCCATTCGCTGAAATTCAAGAATCCGTAGACCGCCGACTCCAGCCGTTCCGCTTCGGGAACAAGGTCATAGCCGATGTCCTCGAGAAAGGCCAGATCCAGTTTGCTGGGCCCTTGAAGATTTCCCGAGCAATAGGACATCACCGATTCGCACGGTGCCAGGTGTCCTCCAAAGTCAGCCTCTCCCCCTTCAGTGCGAAGGAATGGAACGGGGCCGCCGTACTCTGCCATGGCATTCGGGCCAGTCCACGTTCCCTCCGCTTCGTCGACATACCTGTTGTATGGCCCGAGAATGTCCTCAAAATCGAAGCCCAGCACATGTCCGGTTTCGTGAACCATCACGTGTGCGTTCGATTCTCGCATGAATGCCCTGTCAGCTCCCTCGACTGCCGTGTCATCTGCAAGGTCATTCGAGGCGATGCTAATCTCTCCCCACAGCCAACGCCCGGTTTCATCGACCGGACCGCGCCTTACCTGGCTACCACCGAAGCTTGGACCGTCCATGCCTCGCAGAAAATAGAATATCCGCAGATCGTCGACCCGCGTCCCTGTCGGGATTCTGTGGTGGGTCCAAGTTTGCGTCTCCCAATCGAACTCCCCTACTTCGTCCGAGGGGACGGTAATGTATGTCTCCCATCCGCCGCCCGACGTGTCGAAGTTGCGCCCCCAGACGTATCCCGCACGCCTGGCTCGCGCCCGATCTTCGGCTGCCATTTCAGTCGCAAAGCGAAAATCGGGTTCGATGTGAAGCCGGTCGCCCGCACCGTCTGTCCAGCGCGCGAACCCTATTTGGCCGCGTGACCCAATGACCTCAAGCCGTTGCGTGTCGACGCCTCCAAGCCGCATCGCTCCGTCGTGCTCCGGCGCTTGGGCAACCAATCGCAGTAACCTCGCCCGGTCATCCGCGGTGGGTGTTTCCAGACCGGCACGGTCTGCAATCTGTGCAAACGCGTCCCACCCCCAGTCGTCGGCGACGTCATAAGAGTCGGGATTCTCCGTTCCATAGGTCCACGAAACAGGCTCGGATTCGACTCCCGCGACCCGGGCGCCGATACCGTCGATCTGGTCTTGCAGCTCGGCAACCTTCCGAGCGGGCACGAACGTCGCCCTGTCCAGAACCGCCTGCGCGTCGTCAATCTTCCGCCTAACGGCCGCGATCTCCTCCGAGGTGGAGGCGGCGGTCAGAGCGGCGGCCGACGTCATCGCCTCGGCGATCGCATCCTCGGCCGCCCGTATCTGTGCGACTTCCGATTCTGCGTCCGCATCCCCTTCTAAGGAGGGACCACCCGAACTTCCTCCCCCGCCGCATCCTGAGAGCGGCACGCCGCCACCGAGCGCCAGGATCCCCAAGGCCGTCAACTTTGCCATTGCGCTCCCGTACCTATGTACCATCAATCCTCCCATCGCCACGCCCAAAACCTTCGGCAGGTGTTAAGTGCTAAGTGGATATTCCGTCGAAGCCCGCACGGCGCTTCCGAACGCGCGCTCGAGACAACGCCCCGCCCGTTGAGGCAAGAGGATGACT
>CAYWUV010000282.1:0-2993 GCA_964461235.1 uncultured Bryobacterales bacterium
ACCCCGGTGAGACGCTAAGAGCCCACTTGCGCCTCGGAAATTTAGAACCGCTGCCGGAGCATGGTGGCTCTTGCCAAGTACCGGTACGTCACTATCGTTGCGTTGCTACTCTTCCCGCGCTCAATCTTCTCAGAGTCGAACCAACAGGTGTCCTTTGAGTTTCGAAGCGCCTTCTGGATCAATCTGCACCATTTCCTCTTCCAGCAATCCATCGAAGATCCGAATGCTGGGCAAGTCGCCCTGGCCGCACTTGGGCCGAACCAGGCTGAGGACTGGAGCAAAGCGATCGTCTACTACCGGGAGACCTTTGCTGGCAAGAACTTGCTCCAGAGGGAGATGGCAAGAATCAAGAATGCTCTCGGGGACGCTGGTAGCGATTCTCTGTTCTCTGCTACAGGTCTCGATGGAGACCTTGTGGAGATCCTAGAAGCGGCCGCTCCCGTATATCGTGCCAAATGGTGGAAAAGTCATGACAGGAGCAACCGGTTGTGGATTGACCAGCTGCTGCCCTTGCTGACTCAACATGAGCAGTTGCTGAAGACTCGTCTTTCCGATGCTTACAAGGTCGAGTGGCCCGATGCCAGGATCGGGGCCGATGTTGTTTATCACGCAAACTGGGCGGGTGCGTACACAACGCTGTATCCGACTAGGATCACCATTTCGAGCGAGGATTCCGATCCGCCACCCGAGGAGGGCCTGGAGTTGCTCTTCCACGAGGCTTCCCACTCGCTCATCGGCTGGGTCGAGGGGGCAATTGGTGACCGAGTGCGCTCGATCGGGAAACTGCTTCCCCGGAAGTCCCTATGGCACGCCGTCCTCTTCTATACGACAGGAGAGGTCCTGCGCGAGGTCCTCCCCGGCTACACTCCCTACGCACATCGACACGGTCTCTGGGACCGGGCGTGGCCCGGTCATCTAGGGGCTCTCGAAAGCGAGTGGAAGCCGTACCTGAACGGAGACAGAGAGTTCGATGCTGCAGTACGTGCCCTTGTCGACGAGTTGGCGGTTGACCCGTAGTCACGAATTCCTTGTGCGGGGGGCAAGCCGCCGCACCAAGTCCATTGCAAAGACCCAGTTTGAGAACCGTTAGAGTGGATGCCGGCACGCTCCGAATCGACTTCGATGGGACGATCTGCGCGACTGCACCCGCTGTTCGATTCAGTCTGGAGAGAGTCTTTTCCGAACTCTGCCTCGATATTCCAAATCCTACGCGACTCGCGGTTTCGATTGGATCCGGTCTTACTCTGCGAGAGACGATCCAAACCATTCATCAGGAATCGGATTTCTCCCTCGGAGAGACTCTCCAATTGGAACGTCGATATCGAGAAGTGTATTCCAGCGAGGGACATCGCAATGAGGCGCTATACCCCGGGGCAGTGGCAGTGTTGGAAGAATGTGCGAGATACGCAACGATCGTGGTTCTTAGCAACAAAGGCCGAAGGGCACTTGAAGCGTCTGTCAGTCGTTTCGGTTTGGGGCAGCACGTGAGAGCGGTGTTGGCTGAGTCCCCGGGCACGCCAAGGAAGCCAGACGTGGGGCTCTTCAATGAGGTTCAACGGCGGATTCCCGGCATTCGACGCGACCGTTCCCTCGTGGTAGGAGATACAGAGACTGATCTCCGATTTGCACGTAATGTCGGCTTGAGGTCTTGCTGGGCAGCCTATGGGTACGGGCATCATGTCCGGTGCAAGGCGATCGGATATAACTACGTACTCGATCAGTTGGAAGACCTACCAACCATCCTCCAGGACTGGTTACATCAACGAGACGTCGGACCGGCGAGCCCGGAAGAATGAGGAATTGCCAGAAGTGCGCCAGCCGAGAGGGGTCCGAGGCATTCGTGCGAACCCGTATAGGGGAGACCCGAGTTGCCGAAATGATGCTGCCTGCCTGGGTAGTTCATGTTGCTCCTGCTGACCATACGGAGGCGTTAGGATATTCAACTTCGTTAGGCACAGGGGCTGTCCGATCACCGCACCCTCCTTCGGGTACGGTGTCTCGTAACTCGTATCGGAGCACTCGTACAGTTGCGCGAGCGACCGGAGAAGGAACCATCCTCGATCAAAGCGTGGTCCAGACTGCTGATGCCGTTTCCAAACAAAGCCTATTCCACAGGTCGCGAACCGTCATGAACCCGGCACGCCATGGTTACGCAGTAGTCCTCAAATCCGACTGAGCTCCAGAACCTCCAGCCAACCTTGTTGCCCACTAAGACCTCAAGCCTCACTAGCGCAAACTGACCCCATACGCTGTTGATCAACCAAGTGATTCCAGCTTTCCCGTACCCACAGCAGGAAGGCACGGCGGCCTTAGGGGGCCGCGAAGGCGTCCGCCGCCAGCGTCCGGACCCCATGCGCCGCCCTCCGGGCTCGCGACCCGCGTCGAGGTCCAGGCTTGTGCCGTCACCCGGATCGGTTTCGTAGACCGCTCCTGCTCTCGCCTCGCCCAGATCCTTTGCACGGTCTTGAGGGCTTGCGACGGGCTGCCAATTGCCTCAAGAGATTCCTCGGTGCCGGCCCGGATCGCTTGGTGGATTCGCTCCAGCGTCGCTTCGTCCGCGGACCCGGAGACGGGCTGGCGCTTTAGCGGCCGGCCTAGCCACCACGTCACCCTTGAGACTGGATCAAATTCGAGGACGCAAGCCGGCCCATTCAGTCCGTATACTGGCTTCGCCCCGTAGTCTGCTTGTCATCGAGGATTGAGTCCTCCCACCCTCTTGACCCCGTTCTACCACCGAGTTCCAAAGCACATACTGGCTTCCCCCATGATCCGCCGACTAGCGCAGCTTGCAGATTTCCGTTCTTTGCTCAGTTTCTGCGCCTGAGCGAGTCCGACACCAACGACTCGACGTCTTGAGACGGCATTCCTGCCGCGTTCCGCCAAATGACACCGACCTCAAGACCGCGATGCACGCCCCGGACATAGGGCCGCCTTGCTGATCAGGGATTCTCAATTTAGCCTTTTTGGGGCTCGCAAGCCGCCGAGGGGCCGGC
>CAYWUV010000283.1:0-2974 GCA_964461235.1 uncultured Bryobacterales bacterium
CGTTGGCCCGGGGCCCTATACCCTAGTCAGGCCCCCCAAATTTAGAATCCCTGGCATGGAACCCTTGGTCCCGGAAACGGGGATATCATGTAGGCAATGCCGCGGCCGATGGATGTCTACGAAGAATTGGTCGAGCTCCGGCGGGCCGGTCAGAAGTGCGCCGTCGCGACGATCGTGGAAGTAGCCGGCTCGATTCCAAGCTTTCAAAGTGCCAAGATGCTGATTCGGCAGGACGGTACGATGGTCGGTACGATCGGCGGAGGCTGCACGGAGGCCGAGGTCTGGCAGGCCGCCCGGGATGTCATTGAATCCGAGAAGCCTCGGATGCTTCAGTTCAATCTCGGGCAGGACGCAGCTTATGACAACGGCCTGATATGCGGCGGTCGCTTGGATGTGTACGTGGAACCGGTCCTACCACTCCCCCGAGCCCTGATTTTCGGGGCGGGCCACATATCGAAGAGCCTGTCGAAAGTCGCGACGCTGGCAGGCTTCGCGACCGCAGTCATCGACAATCGAGAGAACTATGCAAACCGGGAACGCTTTCCTGAAGCTGCCCAAGTCATAGCGGCGGAATACGAAGACGTCTTTCCGCAACTCCCCGCGAATGATGCGACGTACGCGATCATTGTCACCCGCGGTCACCGGGACGATATGCGTGTCTTGCGCTGGGCGGTTGACCAGCCGTTGCGGTATATCGGGATGATCGGTTCGAAACGCAAGACGATCGAGGTTGTCAAACACCTCCGCAATGAAGGGGTGCCGATCGGGCGCCTTTCCGGGATTCACGCTCCCATGGGTCTGGACATCGGGGCGGTCACGCCCGAGGAGATCGCTGTGGCCGTAGTCGCGGAAATGATCGCCCGAAGACGAAACGCGAAGGTGCCTTGGTCCCCAATGTCAATGTCGGTTTTCTCCGCCGGCGTACCACGTGCGCTCGAAGCAAGCAAGGGCGTCGCCGAGTCCGATGCGGAGCCTGAGGTTCTGGCGGAATCTAAGTGAAGACGGTCGGGCTGATCCTGGCCGCGGGTAGGTCGTCTCGAATGGGTCGCGACAAGGCCCTGTTGGAATACCGCGGCCGCACGTTCTTGAATCACCTGGTTTATCTAGCTTTGCCGCGGGTCGACTCGGTGGTTGTAGTCCTCGGCCACAACGCGGACCGCATAGCACTGGAAATGCCCGATTCTCCTCGCGTGCGGACCGTCGTGAACTTGCAATACGACCTCGGGATGCTCTCGTCACTCCAGAGCGGGTTGGCCGAGGCCCGCGGGGCAGAATGGATCCTCTGGATGCTGGTCGATCATCCCGCAGTGCGAGGCCGCACCTTGGATGAACTTGTCCGCGCCGCGGGTGGCGGTGACGCTCCGGTGGTGATTCCCCGTTTCGACGGGCACCGTGGCCACCCGATCGTATTGTCTGGGAAAGTTGCTGCGGAATTGACTGCATTGGACCCTGGCAAGAGCCCTCAGGACGTTGTGCGGAGTCATTACGGCGAGGCCTGTTTCGTGGACCTTCGAGACAGCGGCGTGCTCATTGACGTTGACAGCCCATCAGACTATGTGGGTTTGGCCTAGATCGTCTCGTCTCTGATTGGCCTGAGGCCCCGCGGAAGGATGGCTGAAGGGTGCGCATGGGTGCCCTTCTCCGGGGTGCTGCCAGTCCTCACAAATGTGACCCTGGCCATCCGCCACTCCTCAACGTGCGCAACCTGCAGCGCACAATTCGGAGCTTCTAGCGTCACCGGTCAGAGGGCGTGACGGCCGCGCTCGGCCAAGCCACCTAAACTGGGACCTAGTTGCACACCGGGCCCGGCCGACGTCCGTGCAAGCGTGCGGCGTCGGCGTGGCGGCGGGAGCACCTGCGACCGGGCGTGGACACCGGGTCGTTCGGTTCGAGCGCACAAATCAACCACGATCTGCAGTCCGCCCGTCCCCAATCTCGTCGCTGCCACCCCTTCCAGCCCGTCATGAAGCGGCTATTGAGATTTCGTGGGTGCGATACATTGAAGATCTGGGGCCTCGGCCGGAAGAGGAGGGAATTCATGGCCGAATGCCACGCTGGTATAGACCAGAACCAGAGGCCGGGACCTTGAATATTCGGAACGGCCAGCGTCTTTTCTGCCGCTACGACTGGAGATGTCGCCAATCTGTGCGTGCTGTCATCGGGGCACGTTGGAATCACCGTCGCTTGGGTGGTGAGTATCGGGTACACCAGTGCCGGGAAGATGCGCGGATTTCGAGGTGGCTCAAGAACTAGACCGAAGGGGACACCGACGTGCCGTTGGCGAAAGCGCCGTTGACTCAGATTTCCGAACATGCGGTCCAAATCGTTTGTCGCGGTTTCGCGCCGATTCGGTACGACGAACTAGCCCAAGGCAGTCCCATCCTCCGCGCCGGAATTGTCCGGAAGGATTTCGCACACCAGGCGTAGGTCCGTACCCGGGTACAGCGTGCGGGTCTGGTTGAATTCCTCCAGCAGGGGGGCAGAGCGGCATCCTGGCCCTGGCTTGCCTGGTGCAGCAGGCGCACGGTCGGCGTGCCGGCGACCGGATCCGGCAGGATGCTGGCGTTGGTCCGCAACAGGGCCTTGACCAGCGCGCAGGCGGTCTCGGGCCGGCTCAGGCCCGGTGCCAGCGCGGCCGCCAGCCGGGTCTCGGCCCGGTAGGCGAGCATGCGCACCGCATCGAGCTGGCTGAGCCGCTGGTTGACCGGAACGGCCTCGGGGGTTGCAACGGGAGGGGGAGCGGAAAACCGATGGTCTGCGGGGGGGCGGAACTGCCCATACTACTGACATTCCCAACGGACCGACCGGGGCGCGGCGAGCCCGTTCCGGCTACCGTCGAGGTCCCGCAAGTCCCTGCTAATCAGGAAGTTGCACGGGAATGCCCAAGGGCACCCAAGTTCACCATGTTCGGAAGTCTGTTTGCGCCAGGACAAGTCCTGGAGAGGAGGATGCGATGAGCTGAAACCTTTCGGAA
>CAYWUV010000284.1:0-2967 GCA_964461235.1 uncultured Bryobacterales bacterium
CGTCCGCGAGCTGCTCGGCGTCCAGCTCACCGCGGTGGTGCTTTGCGGCCAGGGCACTTGCCGCCTCGGCGGAATGGTAAGGGCCTGAATCCCGGCAGGAAATCACGTAAAGTCATACAGGGCTGCGCGATCTGCGTTTTCTGCCGTTGGACTGGACCCTGCTGGACCGTACCGCAAAAGCGGGAAAACCGGGCCTGAATGGCGGGACCCCCGCGTCCGCCCGCCTCCTTTCCGAAGGTCCTCCAAGCCGACTTCTCGGGGCCGTTTTCGTCTCAGGGAATCCCTGTCACAAGTGGGGGAAACCCCTGTCACAAGTACCGGGTTTTCCCCGTAGATGCCGCCTCCGATGCGAGGTATCCTGCGTTTGTTGGGGATCGATCCCTCGATTCCCCGTTCATGATACCCAAACCCAAGGAGGTGGGTACAATGAGGACTCTGGCAACGAGCATCGTCATCGGGCTGTTGGTCTTGGCCCAGGGTGCGTGCTACGACACCCCCGCCAACCTCGTCGATCCAGAGGTCGGCGAGACCGACCTTTCCACCGATTCCGCGACCCGTGCCCAGCAGGAGGAGTCCGGCGAGGACATCGACCCAGGCGGCCACCGCGTGTTCTTCACGTTCACCGCCGAGAGCGGGCTGTCGCCGGGGGCACCGGTCACGCTGCGCATCGAGGGTGTGGCGACCGAACCCGTCACCGGTGGCGAGGTGGTCGTTACGCTGCCGACGCATGCGGCGATGGACTACGCCGGGGAGGGCAATTCGCTGTACTTCCCCATCGGCCGACCGCTGCCGGTCACCGGCCAGTGGACGCTGCCCTCCATGGCGGCGGGCGATCGGTGGAGAGAGAGCATCACGGTCCCCGCCATGGAGGAGGGATACTATCTGGTCGCGCTGACCGCCGACACCAGGGGTCCGGAGAGCGACCTCGGGCCATTCCTCATCAACAACGTATACCGCCAGGTGTGGATGTTCATATCCGACAGCGATGCGACCCTCACGTCTTACTTCGACGCTTCGGTGTTTCCCGAGGGCACCCGCCCTGTGGCGGGCCCGGTCCAGACACAAGCCGTCGGCCGCGACGCCGGCGACGCTACGGACTCTACTGCCGCGGCGTACGCCGGCGCCAGTTCCCTCTACACACAGGTGGTGTACTCCGACGGCGGCTTCCAGCCCGCCGTAGGCGCCGAGATCACCGGCTCCATCTACCGCCGCAGCGACGACCGCAAGCGTAGCACGACAACCAAGACCGTGCCGAGGAGTGGAATCGTCCGGTGGAACTGCCCAAGCTCGACCGAATACCTGGGCGGCGACGCGGAGGTGCCGGCCACGAGCCAGGTCACGGCGGGCGAGAAGAAGCTCAACCTGTGGTGGGACGCTTCGCACACGGACTGCGGCGACACGATCACCGTGTTCGGCGGCCGCGACGTATATCTGCCCTGGTACAACCTCCACGAGGCGGCCGACGTCATCGAAGACGAGTTCGGGCACTATCGTGGACGGATCAAGTGGAAGGTCGATCACAAGAAGACCGGGTCGAGCTACAAGTGGGGTCTGTGGTACGACCACATCACGTTCGGCACCAAATCCTACGCCAGCCGCTGGGTCGCCGGCCACGAGTTCACGCACGCACTGCACCACAAGGGGATGGGCGGGTCATGGCGGGCCGACAACTGCAGCCCCCACGAGGTCAGGAAGGTGTCATCGTACAAATGCGCGTTCAAGGAGGGACTTGCCGATTACGGTGGCACCGTCGGCGACCCCGACAACCCCAACCCCCGGTACAATTGGGAGAACTGGACCACCTCGGAACCCGGCACGCATGGCAAGATCGAGGGTTACGTCGCCGCCCTGTTCCACGACCTGATCGACGGCGGACGCGAAACGGGCGACGAAACCGACTACAGCGCCCCCTACGTCATGAGGGTGTTCAAGACCTGCACGATCAGGTGGGGGGTGCGGAACACCCAGGCCAAGCGCAACGACGTCTCAGATTTCGTATGGTGCCTGGAAAACCGCGTCAACGAGGATGTTCACGATGACCACTTCCCCGGCATCGACGCGCCGAACAGCGCTAGCGAGGGCGCCACCGAACCGGACGACTGGGACGCCGACGACATTCGCTCGACATGGATCAAGAACGTAGGATAGAGAGATTGAAGACCATCACCGCGCTCGCCATCGCGGCGATCCTCGCCACCGGCTGCTTCTATCCGTTAGCCGTCGATCCGGACCCGACGCTGGAGATCTTCGTCGGAAGCGAGCCTGTCCGGGTGCAGTTGTCGAACCGTGACACCACGACGGTTCAACTCGTCAACGGACTCGACGACCCGAAGGGATTCGCCGGCCTCGAAATCATCGTCAGCGGCGACAACATGCCCACGCGCAGGTACACCGCTTCGCACTTCGCCAGGGTCGATGAAACGAAGTTCAAGGTTCCAGAAACGGGCTTTGTGACCGTGAACACACGCATCGTCCAGGACGGCCGCATCGTCGCCCAGGTCTCGGAACGCTGGGGGCTCCAATCCAAGATCCAGTGGTCGCTCGACGTGGAGCGTGCTCCGTATCCCGGAACCGAGGGCTTTCTCCCCGATCCGGAGAATCCCGAGTGCCACTGGTTCTGGTGCGCGTTCATCTGGCGCTCGCCCATCGCCGAGGGTGCCGCTAACTACGAGGGCGAGGCGCTGTGGGTGGTGCTGTACCGCCACGACCCCGACGAGTGCCTGGACGACTGCCCGTGGCCTTAGTTCTTCACCACTTCGTCCGGGGGGGTCGACCGGCGCGATCGGATCGAGGGTGTGGTTACCCCTCGCTGGGATCCAGCGATTACAGGCGGAGGCTAGGCGTTGCGGGCGGCGCTCTGGAGCGTTTTCGTGGGCGTCCCCGGGCTGGCTTGAGCCACGCTAAGGTGGCTCAGCCAGCCTACCCCGTGTCATACACCGGGGCTGGCGAGGGGGTGCTGCCGCCCCC
>CAYWUV010000285.1:0-2936 GCA_964461235.1 uncultured Bryobacterales bacterium
CTTGACCGCGGAGAACGAGAAGATGGACGCAAGACGTAACCGCTTGACGGCGCTTGGGTTGGTTGTGGTGCTGGGCCACTGCTTCACTGCGGCAAGCTTGGCGCAGGAGGTGGCCGAGCCAGCCGGAACCGGACACCCCGAAGTCCTGGACGTGAGGAACTGGAAAGCCGCCACCTACCTCCTGGATTCCGACGGCAGGGTGAAGGACTCGCACGCGTACGCGCATGTTCGCGAATCCCTGAACAACCAGTCCGCGCGGTTCATCGAGAAGTTCGGTCCGGCCAGCGGACACGGACTCAAGGAGGGTCAGGTGCCGCCGAGGAGTTTCTGCGTTCCGGGCGGTGTCTATCTTGGGGGAGGGGAGTTCTACGCACCCTCAAGTCACAACGGCATGTTCGACGCCGCCGTTCTTCTCGGCGAGGTTGCCGTGGAGGCGACGATAAGCAACATCATCCCGGGTTTCTCCCGCGGTTGGCCATACAACCTCTTGGCGTTGTCAAGCGTCGTGCCGTTGCACGACAGTTCGCCATTGCCTGATTACGTTCTGGTCCCCGTCTTCAGCATGGTCACGCATGACCGGGTCTTCTGCGGCGGAGAGGCGGAGAAGCCCTTCGTTGCCGGCGTCGACTACGAGATCGGGGCCCGCCTGGTGATCGTTGGTTCGTGGCATGAGGGAGTGGTTCCCATGGGTGTGGGCGCGGGAAGGTCGGGCCTCCTCGCCGACGTACGGGAGAGGGGAGAATTGGACTGGCTCTTCGCCGTAAGCGTAGACCCTCCCCGGACCTTGCTCGACATGGCGCGGCGCGTAGAGGAGTTGAACTCGGGCGGCTTGCTGGCTACGACGACGGCGGTCCGGCGGGAGCACGAGGTCTTCGGCGAAGGTCGAGGGGAGATAGGCGACATGGTCGGGTCCTCGTACGAGAGCGGCTGTCGCCTGGTCGGCGCCGAGCCCTTGGCCCAACCGGACGACGGCTGGCGCTACACGCGCATCTGCGCCGAGGGTACCCCCGAGGCGGCCGCCAGAAAGCTCGACAGACCGGTTGCCGAGCTCTGCATCGATGCCAGTACCACCCGAAGCATATCGGCGGGCGGCGCATGGGGACCAAGGGAGTCATGCGCCGTCGAGCAGTAGGTCGACCGACCAGCTTGGTCAGCGCGCTCCTGGCGCTCGGTCTCCTGGCTGGGACGGCCTCCGCTCAGGAAGAGTGCTCGACCACTTCCTACGCCGGTCCGCCGCTTCCCAAGGCGTTCAAGGAGGACTCGTCGCGGGTGTGGCCCAAGCTGCCGGACGCAATCTTCTTCAACCTGACCGGGTCGACCGACCATGCGGGAGAGAAGGCGACCACGAAGCTGCGCGAGAACGTCGAGAAGGGCCTGAAGATGTGGACGGACCAGTGCACGGCCGTTCCCGCGACCGCCGGAGTCGCGACGACCGCCCCCGAAGGATCGGAGGCTTGGACAATCGTTCGCGGCACCTATGATCAGATCCTCAAGGGGAACGACCCGACCGATCGCAAGGGCCGTGGGGTCTGTGGGTTCGCGGACAAGGACGAGAAGCTCCTTCACGTCTACGTCGGAGCGTCGGAGTGTCGCGGGATCGTGAAGCAGGTCATCGGCCATGAGATGGGCCATTCCTTTCGCATCGGCCACGCGTCGAGCCAGTGTTCGGGCTCTGTGATGCGAACAGACTTGAAGAACGCTGCGGTACGTGTGATTCGACAAGCTGCGGCATCGGACTGCGAGGCTCTCGACCGGGAAGAACTGCGTCGGGATTGCGCGGAGAATCCCAACGGCGAAGGGTGTGGCGGCGGCGGTCCTGACCCGGACCGCCCGAACCCCGGCCCCGGCGACGATCCTCTCGGAGGTCCCAACTGCGACCTGAACCCGAACGACTCGAGGTGTCCGGCGAACTGCTCCGTCAATCCGAACCACCCGGACTGCGACAGTTGCATCCTGAATCCGAATCAGCCCAAGTGCGAGGACGTGTCGACGTCGGGCTGCGTCTGGTGGCCGGTTCCCGGTCTGGGCTGGGCCTGCATACCGATGGCGCCGCCGCCCGGCGGCGTTCCCGGCGACCGTTCGGGTACGGTGACCCAGACGAGCGTGTCGGGTTCCATCGACTACCGGATCCACCTGGATTCTCCCGGCATGGTGACGGCGGAGTTGAGCGGCATGAGCGAGGACTTCGATTGCCGGCTCGCGGCCGGCGAGCCGCTCGGCGGCACGCCGCCGCCCGCGGCCGCGTCCGGGGGGAAGAGTTCGGAGAACTGCACGAACAGGACCGGCGCCGCGGGCGACACGTGGAGCGGTCTGCTGCCGGCCGGCGCGCACAAGCTGACGGTGTACCCGAACGGGAAGGCGTCCGGCGACTACACGTTGTCGGTGAGCGTGACACCCGTGCGCAGCCTGCCGTTCACGGTTTCGGAGACGGCGGTCGGCGGCGACCGCGTCTTCCGTTTCGCTCTCATGGCGAAGGGGAAGGTGAAGCTCGCTCTGACCGGGATGGACCGCGACATGGACTGCCGGGTGAACTCCGTTCGGTGCAGCAACCGCGGGGGTACGCACGACGACTCCTGGAGCGGTTCGCTGGAGGCCGGGGTTCACGCGGTGACCGTCTATCCGTTCGGCGGCGGCACGGGCGCCTACACGCTCTCGGTGACGGCGGAAAGTGTCTCGACGCCCGTTCCCCCGGCGCCCGTGCTTTCGGGCACGGTGTCGGGCCGGAAGCAGTCGCTGAGCTGGACGGCGCCGGCGACGGGGAGTCCGTTCACGCGTTACCAGCTCCAGCTCCGGGAGCCGTCGAGCGCGGACTGGTACTTCACGAGTTCGGGTTCGCCGTCGCCGTCGTCGAACATCGATCCGAAGGTCACGGCATGGAGCGTGACGACGCGCGCCGGGATGGTCCTCCGCTACCGCGTCCGGGCGACGAACGCCGG
>CAYWUV010000286.1:0-2878 GCA_964461235.1 uncultured Bryobacterales bacterium
GGCACGCGTCTCCGAAGACGACGAAGCTCTACGATCGCACCGCGGACACGGTGACCGTCGACGAGATCGAGCGCATCGTGATCTGAGTGGTGGCCGAGGGGCGGGACAGTGTCGCAAACTGTGGAAGGGCGATGGCTCGTCGTCCTGGAAGGCGGCGCCGGTCCTGTCGGCCAGCCTCTACGAGAATTTCGTCCACGCCGGCGCCCCGCTGCTTCGTCGACCTCGCGGGTCCTCGCCGCGATTGGCCCTAGCGGCCCTCGCCGCCGGGCCTGGCCGCCGCTCTGCCGGGAGTCTGCACCGTTCTACGTCGCACAGACTCCTGGTGGTCCGAACCGCCCCAACCGGCCGCGGCGAACGGTCTTCCGATTTCCGGACTCGCCCCCCCGGCCGCGGTCTGCGGCGGGTCCGCCCTCGGTAGCTGGCGAGGACCCCCAGGGCTCGGTTCCGCTGGCGAGGCGAGCCCGGGAAGCGGTGACGGGTGAGGGATCAGTCGTCTACCGGCCACGAGTTGTGGATGAACGGCTCTTGGCTCAACTGCCGGTTTTCGGGGGTGGCTGCGGGTCAGTCGTCTCGAGTTGCCGGGTTCCCACCCACGGTCAGATCCGTCAGCTCGGCGGTCTGAACCTCGATGAGGTTTTCCATGTCGATCGGGGCGTTCCGTCCTCCGCTCCGCCACGCGTCATGGGGGACTGGCGTCAACCCGCCCGGCGGTGCTCCCGCCGGCCGTATCCAGTCTCCGTGTTTCAGGAAGGTCGCATGCCACGGGTCGATGGCGGTTTCTACGAGGATGACGTCGTCGACCCGCTCGGTCAACCGCCGCGGTAGCCCCCTCAGGGCGGTGCCTATGTTCTCCAGGTTGTCGAACGCCAACTGCTCGGCCTCGAAGACCAGGACGGTTTGGCCTCCGAGCTTGGCCGCTTGTTCCAGTTTCTCCGTCTTCTTCTCCAACGCCCGCTCGACGGTCCGCCTCTGCGCCATCTCTGGATCGGTCGGTGTCCTTCGACCGAACAGCTTCACTGAGCCCGGCGTTCTCTTCATCACGCTGGCGTACCAAGCGTGGTAACGCTGCAGAGTCACCATGCTCTGCCAGTCTTCTGGCCGCTCGGTTTTGAATCTGTCCACCGCTCTGGGGTTCTCCGACCTGGATCTCTCCCTCAGCGGCGGCCATCTGGCCGCTGTCTCCTTCATCCACTGGTCGAGCGTTTCGAGCTGGTGGTCTCCCTTCGGTCCATTCGCGATCTGCGCGTCTGCGGCCAGGATGATCTCGTAGTATCCTGGTCCGCCGAGGTTCGTCCCCTGCATTTCGAGGTGGTGTGCGACCTTGTCTACCGTCTCGCCCCCCCGCCGCTCGGATGGGAACGGTTGGACCAACGTGTGCTCCATCCAGTACCTGGTGCTTCTGATCCGCATGCACCAGTCCACTCCTGACCGAGTGCCGTTGCGGTCAGGGTTCTCCCCGCCCGGGTCGGCCGCTTGCCCGTGGAAGGCTTCCAGTAGCTTCACGGCTGCGTCGACGACCCTGCCTTCATTTGTGCGACGCATCCTGAGTCTCCTTGCGTTGTGGGTCTCGCGGGGTCCCGCCCGACTGGAAACCTGGTGCGAGGGGTCAGGTTCAGTTCTGAGCAAGCCGAAGCGAGTAAACTGGGGCGGCTGCGTCGAATAACGGTGCATTGTCAACTTCGGGGCGCGTGTCCCGGAGCCGGCGCGCTGCATCCGCTCGTGCGGTACGGTGAGGTGCTCCGCGGCCTGCGCGACCTCGAGGGGGCCCGCATTGAGCTCGCTTTCCCCGGGGCGGAGCGCGGCGGCAAGCTCTATTTCATGAACCAGCCGGACGGCGGCAACTACCTCGCGGTCAAGCTGTTCTGGCGCTGAACGGGATGCGCGCGACGGGAGACGAGCATAGATGGCGACAGTCAGGGAGGTCATCCAGCGGGACCTGTCCAGGCTGATGGCGTCGGGGGGGTCACGACCGGGGGCGGTCACGGTCGGCCAGCAGCACGTTATCGATGCGGGTGTTGACGGCCGCGATGTCGGCTGACAGCCGGCCAAGCGAAGCCTGCATGTGCGTTTCCATCGCGTCTACCCGGCCGGCCATCCGGGAAATCTGCCACCCGTTGAGCAGCGCTCCCGCAGCGGCAATCACCAGCAGCACGTCACCCATGCTCACGACTTACCCCCTTCCTTCGGCTTGTGGATTGGTGTTCACGGCTCGGCCCGCGTCACCACGTCGGCGGCGCCGTGTTCGGCCGCCTGGCGCAACCGCGTCGACGATGGCGTCGGCATGGTCGGGTGCGATGCCGGCGTCGGTCAGGCGGCGGGCGATGGCGTGCGCGTCGAACATGGGTCAAGCTCCCGTTACGGGCTGTGGCTCGTCGGGCGGCAACTTCCCCCTGTTCTGTTGATGGAGCACCCTCCGACGGCTGGCTTGGGAGAGCAGCACCCGCTCGCCATCGGGCAGGACCACCCGCGTGCCGAGCGGCAGCATTCCCCATCCTTGCAGGATTTCGGCCAGCATCCCGGCGTGGTACTCCACCGGCATCGGCTCCACGGTGCCGATCAGCTTGTCGGCCAGGTCGGAGATCGTCGTGGCGACATCCAGCGCTTCGCGGAGCGTGGCGTTGCGCGTGAAGGTGGCGAGCGACACGCCCGCCTTCCGGGCCGCGACCTCGATGCTGCGCTTCTCGTCCTCGGTGGCGACGAAGCCGATCCGTTCACCGCGCTTGGCGTCGGCTTGCATGGCGTATAGTGTATCAATGTGACTCATGGACAGCAACCCGCTCCTATTCGGCGCGGGTGGTTCCTCGCTTGCTGGAATCCCGACCGATAATGCAGAGCATTCTTGGGTCGGCGGCGCGGCGGCAACGATGATCGGCAAGTA
>CAYWUV010000287.1:0-2874 GCA_964461235.1 uncultured Bryobacterales bacterium
AAAGGTTTCAGCTCATCGCATCCTCCTCTCCAGGACTTGTCCTGGCGCAATCAGATTTCCGAACATGCGGTCCAAATCGTTTGTCGCGGTTTCGCGCCGATTCGGTACGACGAACTAGCCCAAGGCAGTCCCATCCTCCGCGCCGGAATTGTCCGGAAGGATTTCGCACACCAGGCGTAGGTCCGTACCCGGGTACAGCGTGCGGGTCTGGTTGAATTCCTCCAGCAGGGGGGCAGAGCGGCATCCTGGCCCTGGCTTGCCTGGTGCAGCAGGCGCACGGTCGGCGTGCCGGCGACCGGATCCGGCAGGATGCTGGCGTTGGTCCGCAACAGGGCCTTGACCAGCGCGCAGGCGGTCTCGGGCCGGCTCAGGCCCGGTGCCAGCGCGGCCGCCAGCCGGGTCTCGGCCCGGTAGGCGAGCATGCGCACCGCATCGAGCTGGCTGAGCCGCTGGTTGACCGGAACGGCCTCGGGGGTTGCAACGGGAGGGGGAGCGGAAAACCGATGGTCTGCGGGGGGGCGGAACTGCCCATACTACTGACATTCCCAACGGACCGACCGGGGCGCGGCGAGCCCGTTCCGGCTACCGTCGAGGTCCCGCAAGTCCCTGCTAATCAGGAAGTTGCACGGGAATGCCCAAGGGCACCCAAGTTCACCATGTTCGGAAGTCTGAGCCTATGCACCAGTTGAACTAGCCTCCCTGACCAGTGATCGGATTCTTGACGATCCTTGCGTACTAGTGCCGTCGCTTTATGGCCCGGCTTACATTGGTGGCCGGACCGCCGCCGAACACTGGGATCTGACAGAGCAGATCTTCCTCGACATTGTTGTCATGACTGCTCGAAAAGTACGCGCTAGGAACCAGCAACGGCATGGCGCAAACCTTCTGCTGAAGCACGTTCAGCGGAGTACGCTCTTTGGAGCAAACACTGTCTGGCGCGGACGAACCCAGTTCGCGGTCTCTGACGTTTGCCGTACGGTCATCGGCATGCTCGACGACCCTGAAATCGGAGGCAGCATTCAGCATCTTGCCGACTGTGTCGCGACCTAGTTCAACGGCAAGGAAAGAGGCGATGACAAGCTCATCACCTATGCAGTGCGACTCGACAATGGCACCGTATTCAAGCGGCTGGACTTCTTGGCGGAACACTGGTTCTACCGAGCTCGTTAGGGCCTGCAAAGCGCGTCTGACCCAAGGCAATGCCAAACTAGGCCCGGCAGTCTCCTGCCGCCGCCTAATCTCCCGGTGGTACCTACTTGTGGCTGAAGGCTGGTCTAGGGCGGCGGCTTGATTGATCGCGGATACGCCACAAAAACAAGGGGTGGATTGGTCGGCCGAGACCGTCCCCGCCGCAGATTCCGAAATTGTGGCGCTACCGACCAAGCTTCGAGCGTGGCTGGTTCGCCTGCTGGAGATGGTGGAGAATATCGGCCTAGACCAACTTCGTGAGCCGCATGTCAGGCAGCTGGAGGGAAAGCTCTGGGAGTTGCGGGCCAAGTCGCGGGACGGGATCGCCAAGGGCATTTCCGTTGACCGCCACGGGCCGGCGGGTCGTGGTTCTGCACGTGTTCGCCAAGAGGTCGCGGCGTCCGCCGCGACAGGCGTTAGCGACGGCGAAGGACCGGATGAAGACGGTGAGACCCTAGCAAAGCTGAAGGACCTGAAAGTGCGTTTCATGAAGGACCCGGCGTTCCGCGAGGAGTATGCGCGGACAGACGAAGAGTATGCGTTAGTGGAGGCAATGGTCCGAGCCCGCACGGCAGCGAAGCTGACGCAATCGGAACTGGCTGCGCGTATCGGAACAACACAATCGGCGATTGCTCGGCTAGAGGGAGGCAGGTTGTCGCCGTCGGTCAGGACCCTGCGCCGTTATGCCGAAGCAACTGGTATGCGTCTGACGTTTGGTTTCGAACGCACCGACGGTTGAGGACTGATTCTCGCGCTTGCCCCTGTCAGAAACCGGCGGCGATATGTGGCCTTCCCGGAGAAGGCGGCTGACCATCGGCACTTGAGATTTCCACTCTGTCAACCTCGCCCTTTCGAACACCACTGACCAAACGCACGCTATGGTCGAGGGACTGGTCGGCAAACGTCTGATGTACAGGGAACTCGTGGCGTAGGGATCAACTCAATCGATAAGGTCGGGCTGGTCTTGTTGGGGTAACTTGCCCTACCACTACTGATCGTCTTTATCGCTATGTGAGGCTCCATTTGGGTCATTATCTCCTCGCTGTAGCCGCTTGGTCTGCCGTGGTGTGGGGTGACTAAGACCGAGACTGACGCCCTCTCGATCAGTCCCGCGTACTGGCAACTGTATTGGGGCCAGATCTCTCCATCCAGTCGGTTTGATGTCACTTGACCAAAATATGAGAATTCCAGAGAGGAGCATCACTACCACCGAAGCGTCGTTGCCTTGGATCGCTGGAAGACCATTTCCGAGCCTATAATCGAGTTGACACGACTACGTACTCAATACAGCCGTTGACAGACGGATCGGCAGGACTCTGTCCCCACGAAACATCTTGATTGAAGCGTTAGACGAGATTCAAATGGACGGACTGGTAGGGTAGAAGCGCTCCCTTTCCCACGATCGCTGACCGCGGAAGCGACCGATTGGCGCGGAGAACTCGTGGATCTCCGAAACACTCCCGAAATCCTGGCAAGACCTCTAGGTGATCACGGCCAGAATGGCTGACGATGCTGGTATTCGATCAAATCCCAAAGTGGCAACCCTAGCAGTAACGCGTTTCTTGGTGCTGGCCTAAATAGATTAACTGCAGCAATTTACAAGATCAGAGTGGTGGACCTGGAGGGATTCGAACCCTCGACCTCCTCCATGCCATGGAGGCGCGCTCCCAACTGCGCCACAGGCCC
>CAYWUV010000288.1:0-2801 GCA_964461235.1 uncultured Bryobacterales bacterium
CTCTGGTTCGAGCAGTCTTCGGTCAACAATGGCAAGAAGTTCGACATGTCACAAGAAGTCATCGACGGCCACCTAGAGACGCTCGAAGCCGGCGCCGAGAGCGCCAGGCGAATCCTCAAAGCGGGCGGACGCATTGGCCTAGGCGGCGATTTCGGGTTTGCTTGGACGCCTCACGGCACTTACGCGAAGGAGATTTCGTTCTTTGTGGACTATGTCGGGTTCACCCCGCTTGAGGCACTCACGTGCGCCACCAAAACGGGCGCCGAGATTATGGGCCGCGCCGATGAAATCGGCACACTTGAGCAAGGCAAGTTGGCGGACCTGCTCGTGGTTGACGGCGACGTCTTGAGCAACATCCGGCTGCTGGAGAATCGCTCGAACTTCTTGGCCGTGATCCAGGGCGGAGTAGTAAAAGCCGGCAAGCTGGCGTAGAGGGATGCCCAGAGCGAATTCGGTTCCGACTCTGCCGCGCCGCTGATTCGGGCGGAAGGGCTTGCCAAGGCCTACAACGCTGCGGGCTTGGTCCGTGCACTCCGATCTCTGACGCTGACGGTCGAGCGCGGTGAGTCTCTGGCCGTAATGGGGGCATCGGGGTCTGGCAAGAGCCCCCTCATCAATCTCCTCGGCTGCCTGGACACGCCGACAGCCGGGTCCTACCGGCTGGATGGAGTCGAGGTTACCGGGTTCACCCGGAACGTGCGGCGGATCTACGCAATGAGAAACTCGGCTTTGTCTTTCAAGGCTTCAATCTGCTTCCACGCACGAGCGCCGTGGACAATGTCCTCCTCCCCCTGCTCTATGACCGATCGGACCGTTTCAGGGCGCTCCGCACCAAGGCCGTCGAGGCATTGAAGCGTGTCGATCTCGGACACCGCTTGGGCCACGAGCCGAAAGTACTCTCCGGCGTGCAGCAGCAGCGCGTTGCCATCGCTCGGGTGCTCGTCCACGAGTCGGCGGTCGTACTGGCCGATGAGCCCACAGGGAGCCTCGACACCAGAACGACTCTGGAGGTCATGGCTCTGCTGCAGGAACTCAACGAAGCCGGAATCACGATCCTCGTCGTAACCCGCGAGGCCGAAGTAGCGGCCTGCACAAGGCGGATCATCCAGCTCCGTGACGGACGGCCTATGAGCGACAAGCGGGTTCGGGATCGCCGCGACGCGGGCGTCGACCTCGCTGCAGATCCCGTGGCGGACGAACTCCCATGAAGTGGTGGAAGCTGTACGACGCTGTTGTTGACAGCCTCCGAGAGAACCGGATGCCGAGCTTGCTATCCATGCTCGGCGTCATCATTGGCGTGGCGGCTGTTGCCATTTTGGTGAGCCTGGGCCAAAGCGCTCAGAGTTTGGTGGCAGACCGCATTGCGGCTCTCCGCGCAAACATGATCATGGTGACGCCGGCCAAGGCTAGGTCGCGCGGCGTTCCTCAAGGCCCGGGCACACTGACGCTCGAAAATGTTGAGGCTCTACGCACCCAGGGGACAGAGTTGGGCGCGGTCTCCCCCCTCGTCGTGACGCCGGCTCAAGTGACCGTCGGAGACAGAGGCTGGGCGACTAGGGTCTTCGGCGTCTCTGCTTCATACGCAATCGTCAGGAGTTGGGAACTGTCCGCGGGTGAGTTCTTCAGCGGGCGTGAGGTGCAAGACTGAGACCGCGTCGCCGCACTGGGAAAAACGGTAGCGGGCGAACTCTTCCCGAACCGGGAGCCGCTGGTTGCGGAAATCGAATTCCGGGATCTTCCCTTTCGCGTCGTGGGTGTTTTGGAACAGAAGAATGGGAATGCAGTCGGATGCGAGAACCAAGACGACACCGTCCTTATGCCGGTCACATCGGCGCTCGAGAGCCTTACCCCGCGCCGGAGCATCGACAAGGTGGTTGCCAGCGCCGCCGAAGCGGATCGCATGGAAAAGGCCACTGCTCAGGTGAGAGCGATCGTGCGTTCCCATCACGGCATCACGCTCCCCGCGAAGGATGATCTCGAATTCAGGAATCAAGCCGAGATCGTTGCATTCACCGACCAAGCCCTCGGCGCGCTCGCGGCATTTCTGGGAGCCATCGCGGGCGTCTCGCTCGTCGTGGGCGGCATCGGGACCATGAACATCATGCTGGCTTCCGTGACGGTGAGGACCTGCCAGATCGGAATCCGGCTGCCCGTCGGAGGGTGTGGATCCGACGGGCAGCTGCGATTTCTCGTCGAATCCGTCTTGCTTTGCGTCGTGGGTGGGTTCATCGGAGCTGGCTTGACCTTTGGCTTCGCCGCCATCGTGAATCGGGCGACAGAGTACACGGTGAGCGTTGGCTGGGGCGTCGTTCTCTTGGCAATAGGCTTCTCTGCCTCGATCGGCGTCCTTTTTGGACTCTACCCCGCGAGAAAGGCTGCCCAGCTCGATCCTATCGAAGCGCTCCGGTATGAATAGCTGTCGGCTTAATCTCCCGGACTTGGCGGTTTCCCGGGCAGCGGCTCGCGGCACCGGCGCCCGTCCCCGAGCTGAGGGGCCGAGCCCAATGAACAAGAGCGAGAACGCCGCTGACCGGATGATTCGACTCGCGCAACCGATGATTGGCTAAATGGTCCGGTGCGTGTGATTCGAATCCGACCCCCCGAGCGTCGCGTGGACGAACGACGGTGCCCGAGGTCTTGGCTGATTGTACGGATAGTCAAGTGCGCGTCAATGATCCGGTGGAAGCCAATGTCAAGCAGCGTCTGCCCGCCATCGAGGGGAACGCCGGGAGAACCGCTGTGGGAGGCAATGGCGTTCACTTAGCGAAATTGACCGTTCACTTTAGCGGATACAGGGGAAT
>CAYWUV010000289.1:0-2668 GCA_964461235.1 uncultured Bryobacterales bacterium
CAGCGTAAACTTGACTCAAACGTCCACCTTACGGCGGCACAAGAAATCTAGAGAACTCTTGCAATGGTTCCCGGAAGATGTGGCCGTCGTTCGTGGATGTCGCGGTAGGCCCGGCACGCTCCTGCACAAGCCGACCCTGAGCTGATGGCCACCGAAAGAACAGGCCCAGTCGGATCGGGAGCGGACCGATCGCCAGTTGCGAAGTCGGTGGCGTTTCGGGATTCAGCGAGAGACTAGCTTCGAGCCACCTTGCCGGAGCGAAGCTGCCAGCGAGGTTCAGGCCGCCGCTTTGAGCTCGTCGGACACGGCCTCGGGCTTCTCGAGTTCCTTGAGGCTCGGCGCATAGACATCCTTTGCGATTCCGAGCAGCTCCAGCAGGCGGATCTGAATGTATCCGATATCCAGTTCGTACCACGCAATGCCGTGCCGGGCCGACACAGGATGGGCGTGGTGATTGTTGTGCCAGCCCTCACCGAACGTGATCAGGGCTACCCACCACAGGTTCGTGGAATCGTCGGTGGTCCGGAACCGCCGGGAGCCCCACATGTGCGTCGCGGAATTCACCAGCCAAGTGGTGTGCTGCCCGATCACGACGCGTAGCGGCACGACCCAGAGCATCATCCCGAAACCTCCGAATACCCAAGCCACGATGCCGACCACAGTCAGCGGAACCCAGTGCCATTCGCTCAAGGCCCTATAGAAACGGTCCTTGAGCAGGTCCGGTGCGTACCGGCCCAGCATCTCGGTATTGCTGTGCAGGGACTTCCCGAAGATGATCCAGCCCACGTGCGCCCAGAAACCCCCGTGCCGGGGCGTGTGCGGATCCAGATCGGTATCCGAATGCTGATGGTGGCACCGGTGCGCCGCGACCCAGTAGATCGGACCGCCCTCCAGCGCCATCGTGCCGCAAAGCGCCAGGAAGTACTCAAGCCATTTCGGCACGCGGTACCCCCGATGCGTGTGGAGCCGGTGGTAGCCCATGCCGACACCCCAGCTCACCGCCATCCAGTACACGACCGCCGCGGCAATCAGGTTCTCCCAGGAAAAGAAGAACAGCGCGGCTACCGCTCCCACATGGAATGCGGCGATGACCGAGAACGTCAGTACGTTCAGCTTGGTTTTGTCACCGAAGTCAATGGAGTTGTTTTGTTTGGCGCTCACGTAGCGATACCGTTGCAACAGGGTGAAGGAAACGGCCCCGCCGTCACAACCGCAAGTTCTCGCCGGTCTCGGGGCGTCTCGGAAGCCCTGCTGTAGCAACCAGCAAGCAGTTGGATGGATCTCCCAATGTAATGGTTCGGTAGCACCAGCAGCACACTGGTTCTGCTCCAGATCCACCCCGTCCGCTGAGCGTCTTCGGTGCCGCCAGCCGGCCGAAGACAGGTAGGAAGCCGGCGCGGTCAGCGGACCGGTAACCTTGCAGGAGCCGCGTTGTCCGCGCGATCGCGGACTCGCAACACGATCAGGTGCTCACCCGGTTCGAGATCGCCGGGCCGTATCGTGAACTGCTCTTGCCGCGCGTCGAGCACGCCGTCGTCCGAGAGCACGGGCCTCCATGCACCGGCGCCCACGGCGAACTCCGCAGAGCGAATCTCGGACACTGCATCCTCGGCCTCGAACCGGAGGTTTCCGTTCTCCTCGATGGGCAAGGCGCGTACGAGCGGCGAAGTCTGATCCACGAGCACGGGCCGGGAAGTTCCTGTAGATGTCAGGTCCGGCGGCAGGAACCGTGTAGGGTGCCTCCATTTCGACCACAACGTCCGGCGTGCCAAGAGTCCAGTCGGACGAGAACTCAGGAGGCACCGGGGGCGGAGAAGTTACTTCGGGCGCTCCGGAATCGACCCAGCGTGCGACTAGCTCCATTTCCGCGTCGAGCATGCGACGCTCTTCCTTGAACGATCCGTACCCCGATTCGGCATGCCAAGGCGGCATGTAGCGGCTCTGGGTCACGGCCCGGATAAGAGGTGCCCGCTTGGCGACATCCTCGTACGCAAGCAACGAAAACGGCCCGGCCTGACCCGGCCGATGGCACGAAGCGCACCGGTTGTGGATGATCGGTCCGATGTGCTCGTTGAACGTCACGGCTTCGCCGTTTCCGGCTACGGCGTCCGCACCGTAGGCGACGGCCAAAGAGCCTGCAACCAACACGCAGACAGCCACGAGGGCAACCCGATTCCTCATTGCAACGCCTCACGCTAGATCAAGTCGATGGACGGGATGAAGCAGCCCACCGCTTGAGTGCGGGATCGGGAGACCGGCTTGCCGGCGACCAACGCGCTCAAGGCCTGCCTAAGATCGTGTTCCGTTGCCTGCCGCCGGGGCGTTCCCAGAGAAGCGTAGAAGTTGTCGATCCGCCCGCGGTAGGCGAGGCTGCCCTCCTGGTCGAAGACAGCGGCTTCCGGCGTAATCGTCGCTCCTGCCAGCCGGACCAATTCGTGTGTCTTGTCATGAACCGCTGGATGGTCGAGCCCGTAGGCCACTTGATGTAAGCATTCAGGTTCCGGGGCGCAAGGGGTCGGCTGAGGCGAGGCTCGGGAGGCCCGAGGAGGCCGGCGTTCAGCGCGAGCGCGCAGGGCGTTGGGGTCCGAGCAGGACCGCTTGCCAGTCCCGCTCCAGCGGATACACGAAGACGGCCTTGGGCGTCTTGGCGGGTGCCCCGCCCCACGCT
>CAYWUV010000290.1:0-2662 GCA_964461235.1 uncultured Bryobacterales bacterium
AAGTGATCCACTTCGTCCGGAATCGGTGATCCACTTCCGCCGAAATGCCCGATCCACTTCGGCCGAAATCGGTGATCCACATCGTCCGAAATACGCACTCACCATCTGCGTCGTTCCTGTTCGCGCGCGTTCGCTACGGCCCGTACCCTTATCGGGCAATCCACTCCACGCACGGTTTCCACAAGCCAAGTGCCGTCCGAGTGAAGTATGTGGGGCGCGTCTTCCTCGGATGCTCCGCGTTTATCAACGATCCAAGTGATTTCCACCCCACTACCATACATTTGGTATCCGCGTCGTCCATTGCGGTGTACACGCTCCGGCACGGTCAGGACAGCATGCCTTGCCTCCTTGGACTCGACCACCAATCGCAGGATAATTGGGAACTCATTCTCCGCTCCCGGGTCCTCTTCTATGAGCAGAGAAGTCAGCGGGCCAAGACGGGGTCCAGAATTGACTCCTCGCACAATTCCGTCTGTACACACGGAGCATCGCCACAACACAGATAAGAAAAACAGTTTCAGTCTGCCATAGTCCAGTGACGTCCGGCGAATGGGTTGCATGGCGGATTCGACTCCGGCCTCGTTGAGCGCCCACAGAAACTCGCTTGCGGGCCTCTCGTAGTTGCTGAACCCTTGCTCACACGACTCACAGAGCAGACGTTCTTTCAGGTGACCCGGGCGATTGCCTCGTTCTTGAGAGCCGAAGCGTAGCGGCGTCTCTTGCGTCAGGCGGCTCATGGGCCGAAACATGAACCTCGGAATAATGTGCGAGACCTGTAGCACGGAATCACGGCCGCACAACCGGCACGCCCCTTTCGTGACCTCAGATCGATCAGGCATGAGCATTCATGCCATTCAAGCCCTAACGGCCAGCGTGATTCTTGTCGAGCCGACCGCCGACACAAGCAGCGTCTTCCGTCCGCCCTGCACTTCCGCGTCTCTACGCCAGTCCGGCCAAGGCGTCGAGCGTCCGGATTTCCTGCGCGCTCTCGTGAATCACAGCGTCGATGACTCGTCCCGCGTACTCGAAGGACACTTGGAAGAACTCTCGGTCCTGTCGCAAGCGATACTCCCTGAGAGCGTCGTGGACGAGCCTTTCGGCCCGAGCGGGGTCGGACACTCTCCAGCATCGCCGCACGCCAAAAGGTATCGCTATACCCGTTGCGGCGTTGATCTCCTTTACCCGTTCCTGTACTGAACGAGTCGTCATCCCGATCTTCAAGAGGTCACGCATTTCGCGCGTGGACAGAATATAGATCCAACCAGCACCCGGCTCATCCGCTACCTTCGTTGTCCCGAGAAGTACGGACAGACAACGCCGCGTCGGAAGACGACGCAGGTTGACTTTGCTCGTCTCGTATTGTGTCGAGTCTCCCGACTTGATAGCGGTGCGGAGCTGAGACAACTCCTGCGCGATAACCCGCGATATCCGCCGAGACGGATATCCGAGTTGACTAGCAACTGTAAACCAATCCCATTGGTCCTCTCGCACGACCCTGTTAAACAAGCCCTTGACGACACTGAGCGCTTCCATCACATGAGGATCAGCGTTAGGCACCGTGCTCCTGGGGGCCAATACCCTTAGGATGCACTCAGATGCCTCCAGGCGAGTCTTGTGTGTGGTTGGCTTTGGAGGCGACATGCCGAAGCCCCATCGCTCAGCCACCACCGGAAGTACGGCATCTTCACGTCTCATCGTCGCCGATGCTAACACTCATCCGCGTACCCGCTCACCCGATGCGAAATGACCGGCTCACGAGCGACTGAAAACGGCGAACAGGAACAGGCTGGCTCCTGCCCTGTAGGTGGCAGGAGCCAGCTTACCCCTTGTGTACACAAGGGGCTGGCCATGGGGACGCTGCGCACCCCCTGGACCCCCGGCTTCCGCGTCCCTGCCGGACCGACGCGGGGGGAATCCCCCCGACCCCCCTCGCGGTGACACTGATGGCTGACCGCCGCACCGCGCAGCTCCACCTGCGGGTGTCGCCGACCGAGGCCGCCCAGTGGCGCGCCAAGGCCGAGGCCGTCGGCGTCCCGCTGTCCGACCTGCTGCGCCGCGCCATGGCGCACACCCGCACCTGGACCGCGGCGGCGGCCGAGGTCGAGCGCGAGCGCACCCGGCAGATCGCGCGCGTCGGCAACAACCTGAACCAGATCGCGCGCTGGGCGAACGCTCACGCCGCGCCCATCGACGCCGTCGAGATCATCGCCCACTTGGTCTCGATCTCACAGACCCTCGACAAGCTCGCCCGTGTCGGCCGAGACGCCGACGATGCACATTAAGTTCCTGTCTTCTGAGAGAATATCGTAAGTTACATATATTACAATGCTTTACGATTTGATACGTGACCGCTATCCCCTCGTTACTTCCCTATTCACCAACGGGATTCCTTTCGACGATGGTGGACTCCGTTGGACGGCGGAAATCTGGCGGATGGAGCCGTGGAGGAGGGCGGACGGGTCGGGCCGGGCCACCAACCGTCCCGGTCGGGAGCCGGTGGAAGCGGAGCCATCGGGCTCGCCGGGCGATCCTCAACGGTGTTGGTCGGACCGGGCCCGCCGGATGGTGCGACGATCACGGTTGTCGAAATAGGTGCATTCCACGAGCCGGTCGCCGTCGCCCGCGCCGGCTTCCGCGATTTCGATGTGTTGACGGCTAAAGG
>CAYWUV010000291.1:0-2599 GCA_964461235.1 uncultured Bryobacterales bacterium
GGTAGCCAACCGTCGTGCGGTTGGATTATAGGATGCTTGTGTCGTCGGCTTCGCGGAAAGGCTGCATGTTCCACGTCCGGCCCGGCACCTCACGCGCGATTCAGCCCGCCCTGTCCGGCACAGCCGCTCGCTACCCCACAGATTTGATCTCCAAGCTCATGCTGTCCGGAACCAATGACTTCACGGAGTTCACCACGGCACAAGCCAAGCGGCTTCAGTTCCGTGCCGAGTTCTATAATCTGACGGACGCCCCCAGTTCAAGTTCCTTGGAGCCGATTTCAACTCCAGGGCCTGGCCAGACTACTATGGTTTTCGGCGAACTCAGACTCCAGCGGACCCAATGTCTTGCGCGTGTCGGCCTTAGGTTGAGCTTCTGATTGGAACCAAAGCGGGGGGCAACCACCAAACCCGTCTCTGTCCTCGATCCTTCCGGTCCCCGATAACAACCAAGAGCACCTCGCGACTTGCAACGACGAAGATCCTTGACTGCTATGCCCGTCATCCCGGACACGGTCTGGTCAGCAGCTGGTATCGGTGGTCAAGCGTGCATCAACAAACGGAGGAAATACAAGTGATGCGAAAAGCTCTCCCGGTACTACTGCTCCTGGCTCTCGTGACCGTCCTCGCAGACGTTGGACACGGAGCCGATCAGCCAAACTTCGTGCTCATCTTTGCCGACGACCTGGGTTACGGCGACCTCGCCTCCTACGGGCACGCTTCGTTTCAGACTCCGCATCTGGATCGCATGGCAGCGGAGGGGGCACGCTTCACTAACTTCTACGTACCAATGCCATATTGCGCGCCATCGCGGGCCTCGATTCTCACCGGCCGCTATCCGTTCCGCCACGGAGTTGTGGGCAATCCGACTCCGGACAATGGCGTGAACGACTATGGCTTGCCCGCCACCGAGGTCACCATTGCACAGGCCCTCAAGCAGCAGGGCTACGTGACCACCTGCATCGGCAAATGGCACCTCGGGCACATCCCGGAGTATCTTCCGACCAAGCGAGGGTTCGACTCGTACTTCGGAATCCTCTACTCGAACGACATGCGGCCTGTCCAGCTTGTTGAGGATGACCGAGTCGTCGAGTACCCGGTCGTTCAGGGCACCCTCACCAAGCGCTACACGGAGCAAGCCCTGCGCTTCATCGAATCCGAGCGGGACGAGCCGTTCTTTCTCTATCTCGCGCACCCGATGCCGCACAAGCCGCTCGCCGCCTCGGAGGACTTCTACACACCCGACAGTCCCGATGACTTGTACGCCGACGTCATCCGCGAACTGGACTGGTCAGTGGGTCAGATTCTGGCGAAGCTGCGGGATCTCGATCTTGACCGTAAGACGCTGGTCATCTTCACTTCCGACAACGGTCCCTCCTGGGGCGGATCTACCGGCGGTTTGCGCGGCATGAAGGGCAGAACCTGGGACGGAGGAATCCGCGTTCCGCTCATCGCCTGGTGGCCAGGTCGCATACCAGCGGGCCTTGTCTCCAAGGAGGTTGCCGCCTCGATTGACATCTGCCCGACCTTCGCGAAGCTTGCCGGCGCATCGCTCCCCGATGACCGCATCGTGGATGGCCTCGACATCTTCCCCTTGATGACGTCGGCTGACGCTCGCAGCCCGCATGAGGCGATACTGGCGATGTCTGGCGGCCGCCTTCACATTGTTCGCGCAGGCAAGTGGAAGCTTCACGTTCGCTCACCCGGACCGTCGCGAGGTCCCGCGAACATCCAAAGCTACCTCGAGTCGTCATTCAATTTCCGCAGACCCGATGGCACTACGATCATCGCGCCGTTCGAGCAACCTCACCCCATGCGGCACCCTGGCGTACTGACAGGAGACGCTCGAAAGGACATGATGCTATTCGACCTTGAAGCCGACCCTTCCGAGCAGCATGACGTTGCCGACTCCCATCCAGACGTCGTGAAGACCCTGAAGGCGCTCTTCGATGAGCATGACGGTGAAGAGACGCCCCGCCCGGCGGCAGGATTCGCCGGGCTGCAGCGAATCAGAGGCGGTAGCCTGCACTACGACTCGATCCTCCCTTAACAGCACGACTGGAGGCATTGCGGCGCAAGGCCCAGATCGGACGATCGTCTTCTGGAACGACGTCCAGGAGGACAACCAGCGGCGCATCGAGGGCTGCCGCAGGGCCTACGGTTCGAGGACTTCAGCGGGGTCGATGAGACACCAGCAGATAGCCCCCAAGAAGTAAATCCCCGCCGATACGTAGAACGTGAGATTCCAGTCTTGGCCTGTCCAGGCCAGAAGGTAGGCGACGAACGCAGGCGCGACGAATCCGGCGACGTTTCCGGCGGCGTTCATCGTACCGGAGAGTGTCCCGGCGAAGCGACCGCCCACGTCCATGCACGTCGCCCAACCGGGAGGTACTGCTAGATCGTTCGCAAAGCTCGCCAGCCCCATCAGCAGCATCGCGCCGACAGGGGAAACGACGTGAACCGAAGCGGCGAGCATCGCGCCAGCAATCACGCAGCCCGCCCCGGAGACCAACCGTCGGGCAGCGGGCGCGGTGCAGCCCAAACGTTGCAGCTTCCGTGTTCGTTGTCAAGCGAGGCGGGGGGGGAATGTGATGAGTGCGGG
>CAYWUV010000292.1:0-2572 GCA_964461235.1 uncultured Bryobacterales bacterium
GACCTAGAAATGACGGATCGATACGTCACATCATAAAATCGCGTGGGAATTCAGGGACGAGCCCTCTGAAGGTGGCGAAGCGGTCCGGGCGCACTGGACCCGAGCGAGCCACTGCCACTCCGTAGGGTTCCGACTGATTCCTTGAATCCCCATCGAGCTCTGACAGTCGCTTGTCTGACCAGGCTCCCCGCCTTGGCTCGATGCTGATCGTTGCGTTGCGTCTCAGGAGCTCAGCGGCTGCCCTCGTTGGTCTGAGCAGCCTCGCTAGTATGGGCTCAGGTAGTTGAGTTCCCCGGCCTCGATCCGTATTGGAAGCCGGTTCTCAGGGGGCGGGAACGGGCACGTCGTATGCGGGTTAAACGCGCATGGCGGATTATAGGCGCGGTTAAAGTCGATTATCGTCCAGCCGTCTTCATCCGGTGCGTCAGCGTATAGGTATCGGGCAGCAGGATACGTATCGTTTCCGCTTGTCAGGTCAAGGAACACGAACCACAGTTGATCGTCGGAATCCAGTGCGATCATCTCCAGTTCCTGGCCACCAAGAGTGAACTTGATGAAGCCGCTGGAGCGTAGCGTGAGAATGTCGCCGAGGTTGTTGGGCAGTTTCATCATGCGCGGCTCGTCGTACGGGATGTAGCGGCCGCGGATCCGAAACGATCCGTCAACCGGGTACCAACGCAGCCCGGTGAAGCCTCGCCGGACTTCGCTCTCCCGGTCGCGCATCCGTATCGCTAGCCGGATTCCGCTCGCATGAGCGAACAGCGAGATGGGACCGAGGACGATCGTCGGGGGGGCGGGTCCCTCGTGGGGCCAGAGTTGTGCCGAAGCGACCTCACGATCATCGATCGAAAGCCTCTGTCCATCCGGTGCGCGTGCGACGATGGTGCCGTCCCGCAGCGTGACGACACCCGCGCGTGCGGCACCTCTTCGCAACACGATGTCGTTCTCAGGTGACGAACCGAAGGTGTTGTCGCCCTCGTTGAGGAAGAAGAGGCCGGAGACGGTCAGCCATCCGTTGTCAGCCTTTAGCCTCTCCTCGCGGTCGAGACGCCAAGCCTCGATTTCTGCCGCGTAATCCAGCACGGCCGGCGTACCGCACCCCTGCAGCATTGCGAGCCCGCAAAACGCAACTGTTGGGGGTGCGAAGTTCATCTGCGCCACCACGTTCCCGCGAGGTGTCCATCAACCCGCCGAGCGAGGCCGATGGAGGCGGCCGCCCTCAATGGTGTTCACCCACAGGGGATTATATGTCGGTCACTCCGTGAGCCAGGGTTCAGGTTGCCGCGACTTCGCATCTTCCTCGGTGGCTCTCCCCTTGTCGCCCTGGCTGGCCATCCATCGCCGCAATGGTGCCAGCAGACGGTCGAACGTCCGTTGCATCCGAGGCTCGCCGACCAGGTTCGGCAGCTCGTATGGATCCGCGTCCAAGTCGTAGAGCTCGTATTCCGGGCGCTTGCGGTAACGTTGTGCCTGTTCCCGGGCGAATCGGTCTGTGCGGCCGAGCATCTCCCAAGACAGGAATGTGGGAGAGCGCTTCGTCACAAGGTTCTGGAACTCGCTCTGCCAATGGAGGTTCGCGATCAGACGGTAGCTCCGGTCCCGCGCCGTCCGGGTAACCGTTCGGGCGGTCTGTGAAGGGCGGTTGCGGGCCGACCCATTGAGATGGGTCTTACAGGCGCAGCGATAGACCCATGCGTCGGTGCGATCGCGGGCTGGGTGGAGGCACGGAGCCCGCCGGGACCTCTCTGCAGCATCGTCAGCCCCGGTACCGGTTCCCGGCCCCGTGCCCGTGTCGCCGGAATCCGGTTGGACTCATGCCTGCCCTGACCATCGAACAGACGGACTGCGGGCAGGAGGTTCCCACGTCGTCCGGATCGGGGGAATCGCACGTTGGCCCAAGGGGCGCGAGCGAAGGCGTTCGCTGCCGCTTAGGACCGAGCCTGGCCTCCAGTTCGGCGAGTCGTGCCTCCGCCTCCCTTCACGCCTCCGCCTCCCGGGCAGCCCTGTCCTCGGCTCGGCGGCGAGCTTCGGCCTCCCGCCTGTAGAGAGTCACATCATTCTGACGCCTCAGTCTCAGATTATTCCGGCAGCAGCTGACCCGGAATTGTCGGATTGATTCGCTCCTGCCGGAAGAGAAATAGGCCTGCGACTGCCTGAAGGCACCTGTGGGATTTGGACTTACAAGCCTGTCGAATATGCAACCGTTTTCGAAACAAACTGATTTCCAATCACTTTTCCGTCAATTTATTTCGAGAAAGATTGGCTGTTTTCCGTCAAAGTAATCTGAATTCCTACCCTGCCTCGCCTGCGTGACTAGTTCCGTTTGCCAGCGATAATCCGTCCCGCTCCGCAGGTCCCGCACCCGCAGGAACGAGCCCTCCGGACGGAACGACAGTAAGCATTCAGGTTTCGGGGCGCAAGAGGTCGGCTGAGGCGAGGCTCGGGAGGCCCGAGGAGGCCGGCGTTCAGCGCGAGCGCGCAGGGCGTTGGGGTCCGAGCAGGACCGCTTGCCAGTCTCGCTGCAGCGGATACACGAAGACGGCCTTGGGCGTCTTGGCGGGTGCCCCGCCCC
>CAYWUV010000293.1:0-2543 GCA_964461235.1 uncultured Bryobacterales bacterium
GAGAACTTGAGCGCCGTCGCAAGCGGCGCGCTGCGTTCCATCGAGGCCGATACGGTCGAGGCGACCGGGAGGATGCGCGAGTTGCTGATGAAAGCCTGGCTCCGGCCACTGGTGGTCGGCATGAGCCTCTTCCTGGGTATCTGCTTCGGAAGCTGGGCGACGATGCACTGGCTGTCGAGGAGCATCCAGGATCGGATCGAGACCTTGGGGGACTTGGACACGCGGACCGAGTGGGCGAGCGCGATGCTGGCCGAGATCGAGGAGATGACGTGGGGCGTCGAGTTGATGGAGAGCAGCGGGGACCGGTACGTGTCGCTGCCGACCGGCACGGTGGTCCGTCCGGCGTTCACCTTGGACGGGCGGCCCTACTTGAAGCTGTCGAGAGATTGAGGAGGGAGCTTCGTGACCGATATGGAGCGGCGGCTGACGGCCGCATTGGAAAGGTTGTCCGAGCAGTACGAAACGGAACAGCGGCGGCACTCCGAGCAGATCGGAGCGTTGCGAGAACAGGTCGAAGCCTTGCAGCGGCAAGTCGAGCGGCTGAACGCGCGGGTGACGGACTTGACCGGATACTCCGGGACCTACGGCGCAGGGCCAGGCAGCAGGTGGAGATGACGCGGCAACTGCTGGAAAGGATTCGGCGGCCCGGGCCGGACCGCGATTCAGGGCCGAGTCGCTGACGATGGCTTTGCTGCTGGTTGGCCAAAGCTCTGACCTGAGTTCCCCAGCGACTGGAAGAACCCTGACATCAGCCGAGTCCTTCCCATAGCGGGGTTTGCACGAAGGACTTGACGGAAAATCAACTTGCGCTAGGATGGAGGCGTTCACGGGTCGTGCCTCCCGACGGGGGGCGCGGCCGCTCTTTTGCCAACCTCCTAAGGAGTTCAAGACAGATGTCATTTCTCACCCGTTCTTTCCGTGGCGTGGTCGGTTCGTTCTGCGTCGCCGCTGCGGTCGCTCTCCCTCTGGCCGCGCAGGACCTCGGCGACCTGGACCCTTGCTTCGAGGCCTGTCACGATGTAGCCATGCTCATCTATCTGGGCGGCGACGAGGACGATGCGTCGGATTTCTTCGAAGAATGCATGGACACCTTTTGCGGCGGGATGTAGTTGGCAGTCCTGATCCGGTGTCTCGCAGTTCTTGGGCGGTCGCGGCGCTCGTAGCACTCGCCGCGACCGCCTGCCGGAACGAACCCCCATATGTCGCTATACCTGAGCCGCTCGCGTTGTTTCCCGCAGCGGCGTCCCCGGCACCGCTGAGCGTCAGCAAGAGCATCGCCCTCGCTGACGAAGAGACGGCCTGCGTAGTCGACTCGTATGAGTTCCGCGTGGTCTGTGGCGGTCCTGAAGGCGAAGAGGTCGTCGCATTTGGGCAGGAGGGCGATGGCCCTGGGGAGTTCCGTCGTCTCAGTTTGGTGGCCCGTGTTTCGCTTGGCCGTTTGGGTGTCGTGGACGGTAGGCTAAACCGGTTGACGATCTTCAACGCCACGGGCGACCGCGTATCGGAGGTTGCCTTGCCTCCGATGTACCTCGCGGACGGGATTCGACAGGCAACCCTATTCGGGTCCGAGGTCGATCTGGCTGCGTATTCCCCGGGAGATTCGATCTTGACGCGGATCTACTCGGAGTTGGACATCAGTTCGGGGGAATTCACATGGAAGCGCGGAGACATGAACGGGGTCGCCGATACCGAGTGTGGCGGGTTGGACAAGGGCGTGCCTCGTCCGGCAGTAGGATACGTCTTCTGGGCATGTCGCAGAGAGTTGGTTTTTTTTGACGCCAATGACGCCGACGCCGCGACCGTGGTCACGTCTCCAGCCTATCGGGACGAACTCCCGAGCGAGCGTGATGTTGAGGACTTTGCGGAGGGGCTGACGCGACTAGGAGGCAGGATGGCCATGCCAAGGGCGGCGGCTTCCCCCTACGTCGAGACATTCCGTGAAGAACCCAAGCGGTGGTTCAACGTTCCGCGCGCGTTGGTATTTGATTCAAGGGATCGGTTGTGGGTGGCGACAACGCTTGACCGCGACTCCTTCTCGTACTTCGAAATCTGGATCGGGACCGAGTACGCCGGCTCCATTAGGGTGCGTGACCGCGCGATGGGCTTCGACCTCTTCCAGAACACTCTGGCGGTATTGGTCGAACGGCAACCGGGACCCGATGGCATCGCCGCGCGCGGTATCGACTGGTACGACATCAGTCACGTCGATTGCAGAGCTTCAGAGCCCGACCGGGGGTGTAGGCTGAGCCCCAGCAGCTAGCCTCCGCAGGGAATTCAGATTACCGCGCGTTCCGAGTGCCGGAGATTGCGACTCGGCGTTGCGCTGCCCTTTGTGGTTCTGGACAGCCTCTCGATCATCGTCAAGGGCGAGGGCTGCGGAAGGTCCAGCCCACGGCTTGATCGAGAGGGTTTACGTCCAGAGGTATCCGATTGGGTCGCATGGATTCCCGCTCACTTCTTCGTATTGCAAGTGATACACGACTCTATAGTTCTTGTGTAACTCATTGCTATATAATCGTTTAGGTCTACATGCATTGGTTCGG
>CAYWUV010000294.1:0-2404 GCA_964461235.1 uncultured Bryobacterales bacterium
GATCGGAGATTGCGGCCGTACGGAGCGAGTTGGGATCGGAGATCGCGGCCGTACGTAAAGAGCTGGGATCGGCGATCGCAGCGCTGGACGCACGGATCGGGGCGCTGGAGCAGCGCATGGCGCGGCTCGAAGGCCTGCTCGAGGGTGCGGGCCTGTACCGTCCGGCCACCGAGGCGACGCAGCCCGCCGCGGGCGACTAGGACCGGTTGCGCTCAGGGGGCGCCCGCGAGTCGCGATCCCACCGACGGACGAGACCCTGCTGATCCGGAAGGGTGCGATCGACGCCGACCGGCTGTCCCCCTACTACGAGTATCTGGCCGCCCGCCTGCGGAGGCTGGCCGAGTTGCCGGGATTCCGCGCGATGGGCTTCTTGCTCGGGGTCTGCGCAAGGCTCGTCTCCGCTGCCGGCAGCAGTGCCGGCGACGGCCCTGGCTCTTGGCGCACTCGCCCGCCGCGGCCGAAGCGCGACCAGGAAAGGAGCCGCTGGCGGGCGGGTTCCGCCCCGGTGGTCGCCCCAGCTGGCGGCACTGGCCTGCGGGGCCGGGTCCACCGGAGCGGAACGCCAGCCAGCCGCCTCCGCGGCGACCGACAGGTAGGTGGCGAGGGGGGTCTTCCCATAGGAGTTAACTTGTTTGCGAGTAATCGAAGTGGGATTCGAGCTGCCCCAAGCGGAGGCGAGGAGGATCGGCCAGTTCTTCCGAAATAATCTCGTTCCATTCGGTGATCACTTGGGCCAGAGGCAACTGCGGCTCGATAGCGCGCTCGACTTGATTGAGCACGAACTTGAAGTCGCGCCAAGCGCTATGCGGCCGACGGTGCCGCCAAGCGGTATCCCCAGGGGGAAATGGCGATCGCGTGGCCGATCAGCTTCTCGACCAGCAGCGCCACCAACAGCTTGCCGTACAGCCACGCCTTGGCACTCTCGTCGTTATGTTTGGGCAGGTGCCCCAGTTCCGCCAAGGATTTGAAACGCTTGAACACCAACTCGACCTGCCACCGCAGACGGTACCACTCCAAGACCTCCGAACCGCTGAACTCCGCGGCGGGGAAGGTCGTGAACACGATCACGTACCGGGCGAACTCCAAGGTCTGCGGCTGCACTTGGCGTCCCTTCCGTTTCGCGTCCCTGCGGATGCCGTCCTGCGCGATCCGGATCGCTTCCTCCGTCTTGCGGATGGCGCACACCCGGCCCGCCACCGCCGGCCCCTGCGGCGCGACCACACGCACCGGCCAGGATCGCTCGGCCCCCGCCGTCCGCAGCGTGCAGACCTGCTCCAGCAAGTCGAACGGCTCGCCCTCCTCCCTCTGGAAGGCCAGGCTGCCGGTGTTCACTCGCACCGTGACGCGCCCTCCCGCCGCGGCGGCATAGCCGATCCCGGCCGCCGTGGAATAGCCCCGGTCCGCCAGCAGGTAGTCCCCTTCCCGGATCGGAAACTGCCGCAACGATTCCCCCGTGCCCGGCCCCTCCGTCTCGGTCAGCTTGAAGTAGTCGCACGCCAGCGAGGGGAGCCGCACGCTGTAATGGATGCGCCACAGCGATCCCGACTTGCCCGGCTCCTTGACCGTCGTCGCGTCGATCGCCCGCACCTGGAATCCCGCCTGCCCCGCCAGCTCGACTCCCCGTTCCCGGAACAGTTCCACGCACAGCGCCTGCAGCCAGTCCTGTGACTTCCGCAGCCGCTTCCACAACGCCACCGACGACAGATCGGCCAGCTGTGCTTTTCTCGCTCGCACAGCCGTCTCCCGCAACGAGCGCCCGCAGCCCAGGTGGATCAGCAGTACCCGCAACAGGTTCTCTGCCGACTTGTCCTTGCGCAGGCCCTTCAGCGCCCCCGTCTTCGCCGCCAACTCACGCCAGTTTCCGGGCAGGAACGACACCAGCAGGCGCCAGTCCTCCCGCATCCCCGGAGGGGCTTCCTGTTCCATACTTCCATTCTATGCGATCCATGCCCAACAAGTTAACTCCTATGGGTGGTCTTCCCCGGGGCCTCGCTTCTGCGCGGCGAGCGTCAGCGTGTACATCGTGCCAACTCCGTGTTTCGGGATTCCAATTGTCGAGTCCTGGAGGAACCAAGTCATCGAGCCCTCGAGTTCGCGACCCGCCTCGGGATGACCGTCCGATGCCGGCGGTCTGCGATGCAGGTTCCGAAATGGGTGGGATGCGGCCATCGACCAACCCGGAGCGAGGGTCCGAGGAATGGACCGTCTTGGCGACCGAGACAGCGCGGCTGCTAGGCTAGGGGCGTGAGCCCGGAACTGATCGGCATCCTCACCGTAGGGGTGGCCCTCGCGGCTCTGGTTCTGACCTCCACCGGCCGGCTCCGGGGCGAGATCCAGTCTGTACGGAGCGAGCTGGGATCGGAGATTGCGGCCGTACGGAGCGAGTTGGGATCGGAGATTGCGG
>CAYWUV010000295.1:0-2365 GCA_964461235.1 uncultured Bryobacterales bacterium
GCCGGCCCCTCGGCGGCTTGCGAGCCCCAAAAAGGCTAAATTGAGAATCCCTGGCAGGCATCCCAAACCAAGTTGGCAAATCGAGGGGAAAAAGTCAACCCCTTGGGCGAAGAAAATTCCGGTGGGCCGCTATCTTGCGCCAGGCCAGCCACTTCGCCCACAGCGATTCCAACTTCCAGACTCTACCTGGAAATGAATGCCATTGCGTTCCAACCGGGTTGCCACGACTGCGCACGGCCTCCCTGATAGGGCAAATTCGGCCCGGGAGGGTAGGCGGTGCAGCCATTCACCGGGAGACGGAAGAGGCAGAGCAACTCTTCGCTGTCGGCGTGGTGCGACAAGCCTGGACCCGTATCTCAGGAGCGGCGAGGCCATCGATCCGGCCTCGCTCCCGTCGGGGGCACCGTCGGAGGGCGAGCGGGACGGGTAGGCGTATCGGTCTTGGCAAATACCGGGCTGGTTGCTGAGGACCCACGAATATCGAGGACTGTCTGCCAGGCAACGCCCTGGGCGTTGGAAGCGTCGGGACGGGATAGGGCGGTCCGGCAGCGGGCGCCTGGCTCCTGATGACAAGGTGTTCGCGGGGCATGACCGCAACGCTCTCGGGTCGGGCCGTGCCAGAGCGCCACGTTTTCCGACCCTCGGGTCGAGCCATGCGGTTTGCGGGCGAACCTACGTCATAGCGTTCGACTGGGCGCAACCGGACCGTCACGTTCAGTTCGTTACGGAGGCGAGCCCCATCCTCTCCAGGAAGCAGTTCTCGAGTTGCAGGGGCGAAATGGCGGTTGCGTGGACATTGGGGGAACTCCGTCCTCCGCAGCACCGATCCATGACGTGACGGACTTTCGAGAGGACGGCAGTGCCCGGTGCCGATGCGACTCTTGCTATCGAGCCACCGAGCCCGGTCTACTGCCATTCGATGGGGGTTCGCTCGGGGAGCTCTCTGCCCAGGTCGGATTCCACGGCAATGGCCACTGCAGGCCAATAACGTCCGCCCTTGAGTCACGCTCCCTTACAAGGATGAAGAGAGATGCGGGTGGCGGTTCGCTGGATGCGAGTCGTTACTTCCTCACGCTCTCGTGGCGGCTCGATACCTGCCGGGCGGAGGTTGGTGCTTCATTTACACAGTATTTATATAGGGCGTCGTTCGTTGCGTCGAGTACGTCGAGGCACGGAGGGGCGCCATTCGCGCATGTGGAGGAACAATGTGCCGGAGATCTTGGGGACAAGGTGCGTTGGTTCAAGTGTGGCTGTGCCCAGGTGATGGCTCGTAGCCGCCGACTGGCATCGGTTGCGGGAAGGTGCTACGCGGGTCCAGAAGTCGGCCTGGCCATGCGACCTTGCGAGCGGGGACATCAGGTCGTTTGAGTGCGGTTCGAAACAGCGTCGTCCGAACCAAGGCTTGTGTGGCAACGCGCCCAACCTCTCGCTCGCCGGCCGTGGATGCGGATCGTTCCGAAGCCCGGGTCGCCTGTCTGACTGGGCACCGTCCTGGAGGCAGATTGCAGAGGGGTGCTGATCGGATGACTCGCGGGGAATCTGCCTGGCGTGCCTCCCGCCTCCCCCCGGTTCGGGGGGACGAGAGAAAAGCCGTCGCCCCAGCACTAACTCTCCGATCTCTCCGTTGCCGTGATCTTGCCCAATCAGCCTGGCCAGCTGCAGCTTGCATCGTAGCCAAGCGGACTGGGTTGTCTTGCCGCTGTTTCCAGGTGGAGCCAGACCGTGGTGGCAATTCCGGAGGAAACAGCAACTCTGTACGGGCGTGATTGCGCCTGGGCGAGGCGAGACTGAGGGGAGAATCAGAACGAAGCACTCCCGGCGGCAGAATCGGCGCCCTCGGACCATCCGTTTCAAGATGAGCGCGGATCGTCGAAATCTTGCTGGGACATGCCCGGCATGCCTGACGCCTGAGACCCGCCATGATGCTTGATCGCCGGTGGGTGCGGCGAGGCGAATGCCCTTGGGTGCGTGTTCGCCTGGCCTTGTGTGTGTCTCCCGCGAATCGCGCTTCGCCCTGGTTGGCCTCTGGCCGGTGCGGCTACCGGCGGCGGTGTGGACACCTGGTACGAAACACCGAGATCGCAGGCGCCAGAACTGAAACGACTCGGTACCTGGCGGTTATGGCCACGCCGGGAGACGGACCTCCCTCGGCAGGCCGGGGACGGCAATTCGCCGTAGCGGGCCAGCGCCGGTCACAGACCGCTATTCCTGCTGACGCCGCCGAACCCGCGGAGCAGGGAGCAAGCGGCTTGTCCACCGGACCGAGACTCACGTTCCGGCAAGGTCGAATCGTCGGGTCCAGTGCAAGCGCCAGGAATTCTAAAAGTAGCGGTCGTGGATGGTTCGGGTGGGATTGGCGGAGTGA
>CAYWUV010000296.1:0-2334 GCA_964461235.1 uncultured Bryobacterales bacterium
TTCCCCTGTATCCGCTAAAGTGAACGGTCAATTTCGCTAAGTGAACGCCATTGCTTGCGCCCCGGAACCTGAATGCTTACGTCAGCCGCTTTGGCTGACCAAGATTGCGGCCTTTAGCAGGCCCAACGGGCCATCGTTCAGGCCAGCAACAGCCCGCGCGGCGGATCAGGCACTCTGCCCTTGAGATATTTCCGCAATGCGTAGCCCAGAATCCGGCCCCAGCGCTCTACCTCCGTCAACTGCGGCGCATTTTGGACTTCCCGCGAGAATTGCGTCATCCGCACGAACGCCGCCCGCAGACCCCTCGCCGCGCTGTGCGCGATCGACTGCACCGGGATCCGCTGCCGCCCGTGCTGCGTCACCCGTTTGCGGTAGGGACACCGGTTGCCCGGTGCGCCCCGCACAGATTCCGTACTTGCGCGCCAGCGCATGAAATGTCGCTAGCCACATTTGCTGCGCTAACCCAATGATGTGGCCAAGTTCTCGTAACCGGTTCAAATAGAAGCGGTTAGCGTCGAGCCTGACCACATAGTGTCGCCCTTGCTCAAGGCTTCACAGGGCGGTTAGGAAGGACATGAGGTCCTCGTCGCTCTTCCAATTGGGTTTTGCGCCCGCCTCAGCCCCCGGTCGGTTGTCCGCGCAGCTGCGCAGGGCACGGGCCTTCATTTCGAGATCCACTTGGGCGTAGCGGTTAGTAGTTTCGAGAGACACGTGGCCCAGCCAAGCGCGAATCGTATTGATGCCGACTCCGGAGTGGAGCAAATGGACGACGGTCGAATGGCGCTCATCCCGCGCAAGAGATAAGCGCCATTCCATGGCCGTCAACACTATGCTGGACTGGTATCGCAAGGGGCTCGACCCCGGTCGGGAAATGCGCAAGCCTAGCACCTATCTGGGGCATGTGCATCCCAAGCATTCCTACTGGTATATGGAGGCCGTGCCGGAGCTTCTGCGACTGGCCAGCGAACGAGCCGAACGGTCCCTCAGCGAAGGAGCAGGGGTATGAAGACACATCCGCTTCCCGTCTACTCGCAACGCTTCTTTACGGAGCGCCATGTCAGCCAGTTGCAGACCAGTTCCCACACGGTGGCCAGCTATCGCGCCACGTTCCGGCTCCTGCTGACCTATGCGTCCGACCGCCTCGGACGCATGCCGACCGACCTGCAGGTCGCCGACTGGGGTGGCTGCGGACTGGTGGACCGTCAACGGTGCCAACGCCATCCTGTCGCTCCGCTGCTGCACCAAGTCTGGCCGCCATGAGGACTTCTGGGAAAGTCGATCAGCCGGGACATAGCGAGCGATCTCAAAACCCGGACGTACACCCCCGACCGCCTCGCGGCAGCCTGCACATGGCTCGCGGAGAAGCATGAATTGGCTCATCCCTTGCTTCGGGAGACTCTCACTCCCTGTCCTTCGCCAGTTAGCCTGACCGTTCCTGCGCCCCCTTGGACTCGCCACCATTTGGCATGAACTGAATTCAACACCGGCAGTCCGGATCCCGCACAATGGCAACCGCACTCCTCCGATGGTGAACGACCCATTCTCCGGAAAACTGCTCGACCGGCTTTCGCTGCTCTATCGTTGCTCGATCCGGTGCCAAGACCGGGTCCGGAAAGGATGGTTCCGTGCTCTAGTCAGTGTCGCAGCAAGCCCTCGTTGGGTCTCTCAAGGTGCCAGCTTGGCTCGCCCGCAGCACGCCGCCCAAGTCCGCAGGGACCTCGCTACAGTCCGAGGACTGCCGAGTCCAAGGAGAACTGCCCCTGAGAAACCTCCTAAAGCCAATTCGGAGAAGCCTCGCAGAGAGAGTCCTTTCCAATCCACAGATGAGCATGAGGAGGGGCGGAGTAGAGGAGTTGGGGAGAAGGAGATTATAGCGGCAGGGGGGAAGGGGTCGCAGGGGAAGGGGAACCCCTTCCCCCGTGCTAGGGGCACAGGGCAGGCAGGGCCGCGGGTGGCGGAGGGGGCCGGTGGGCTAGCCCACCGGCCAGTTTCTGCACCCATATAGTTAGGCCCCTGTAATTCCCGGTTTCCAATCCGAAATGAGCATGAACGGCCTGGCCCTCAGGCCGCGCTAGCGGCCTCGCCCCGGATCACTCGGAAGAGCTCGTCGCGGGCCTCGTTGAGCCGCCGGGCCGCCTCGTTGTCGCTGGACTGGTAGGCCTGCTTGTCCAACTGGGCGAAGTCGATCCCGTCGCGCAGGAAGCGCTCCGCGCCCGGCAGCGATTTCAGTTTCTCGTACGGCGTCATGATGTCCTGGCGGCGGTAGCGCTTGCGCAGCTTTGGGGTGGCCTACAGTCTCGTGGACGGGTAGAGGTGCGGTAGGTGAGACTGCTC
>CAYWUV010000297.1:0-2292 GCA_964461235.1 uncultured Bryobacterales bacterium
ATCACTCCGCCAATCCCACCCGAACCATCCACGACCGCTACTTTTAGAATTCCTGTTCGGCCGAGGCAACGGGAGACAACCGGACCGGATCCTTCACGGATTCGACCAGCGGAGTGTCGAAGCCGTCGAACAAGAAGAGCGGAAGGATCCCTGACCCGACCGCCCCGACGTCACTACAATCCAGTACATGCTCTCCGTCTTCTCGTCACCATCTCGATACACGCAGGGACCCGGCGCAACACGGTCTCTCGGCACCGAGATGAACGGGATTGGCCTCAGCGGGCCAGCCTTGGTGCTTGCGGGGCGCAGTGCTGCGGCAAAGCTGGGGAGCATCTGGCGGGAGACGTTCGCCGAGTCTGGAATCGACCACGCGGTGGAGCAGTTCGGAGGAGAGTGCACGCATCTGGAGATCGAGCGGGTCAAGGACGTGGCGAGGGGCGTCAAGGCCAACGTCATCATTGGGGCCGGAGGAGGGAAAGTCCTGGATGCTGCACGCGCGGTGGCGGCGGACCTGGGGCTTCCGGTCGTGAACTGCCCGACGGTTGCCTCCAGCGACGCCCCTTGCTCGGCACTGTCGGTCCTGTACAACGACGAAGGCGTCGTCGTGGACTACCGGATCTATCCGAAGAATCCGGACCTCGTGCTCGTCGACACCAAGGTCATTGCCTGCGCTCCGCCCCGACTGCTGGTGGCCGGCATGGGCGACGCCTTGGCCACGTTGTTCGAAGCCCAGACTGCCGTAGCCGCCCACCGACAGAACATGCGCGGGGGCGCTTCTACGCGCAGCGCACTCGCATTGGCGGAACTCTGCTATCGAACGCTGCTCGAGGATGGGCCGGCCGCACTGGACGCCGTCAACGACCAAGCCGTCACTCCTGCGCTGGAGCGACTAGTCGAGGCGAACACCCTGCTCTCGGGGCTCGGATTCGAGTCTTCGGGCCTCGCGGCGGCGCACTCCGTTCACAACGGGTTGACCGTCGCACATGGAACGCACCCGTACTTCCACGGCGAGAAGGTCGCGTTCGGCACTCTGGTGCAACTGGTGCTGGAAGGCAAGCCCGCAAGCCTATTCGAGGAAGTCCTGGCTTTCTCCAACGGTGTCGGCCTGCCGATCACGCTGGCCGACGTGGGCCTCGAATCCTCGGACACAGAAGTCCTTGCGCAGGTTGCGAAACGGTCGGTGGCCAAGGGAGAGACGATCCACAACGAACCGTTTGTCGTACTGCCTGAAATGGTCTATGACGCGATCCGCTCTGCGGATGCGACTGCCCTCCGGTGGAAGCAGCACCATGTGTCCTAGGCACAATGCCGCTGTTCGAATGGAGACCCGAGCCGATTCGAGTTGCCCTATCGTGGATCTCCCCGTGAACGCGGACCGCGATGGTGAACCTGGACCTTAAGGCTCTATCGCGGGATTCGGCTCGCCTTGACAGCACTGCGGCTCGATTCGCATTGCTCTTTGGGGTCCCACCCCGGAATGGCCCCTCAGTGCCCCGCTGCGTGAGCGGAGGGGCGAGCCTCCGGCTGCTGGAGGCATCGTTGGACCGTCCGCACAGCTTGGGCGAGCGATGGCCGGCTGGATCTCCGTCCCTTTCTCGCGCAGCCTCGTACAAGAACCGGCCCGCAGCGTAGCGGGCCGGCGTCAGGCCCCCGAGATCCTGCCGCGCGCTCGGGCACCTCGCTGCGGAATGAGCCGTCCTTGAGGGCTACGGGGCCGCCTTGGCCAGGTCGCTCGTCTCCGCCACAGCGGTTCGCCGTCCTGGCTGTGGCGCAGCAGCGTGCGCAGGTGCGCGATGCCATCCTTCATCGTGGTCCCTGTTCTGGGTGAATACCGTTTGGCCCCGACCCCGGCAAGGAACTGCAACCCGAATCGGGGCTGGGGTGCCAAGCCGCGGATAGCCGGTGAACCGGCCCGGTCAGGCCAGCGGCGCCGCTGAATGCGAACGTCAGACCGGGATCAGGCGGGCCACGGACCGGACTGAGACATATCAGGAACGAAGCTGGAGACTCGGCAGGTCGGCAAGTGCTTCGGCGGAACGAGAGCTCTGGACCGGGTCAGCTTCGCCCTGCGAGCCTGAGAAGTTCACGCTCTGATCGGTGAGAACGGGGCAGGCAAAATCCACGCTGGCGAAAATCATCTCAGGCGCCCTCAAGCCGAATTCCGGCACGGTCCACTTGCATGGCAGCCCGATCGACGTCGACAGCCCTTACCATGCCCTGCGACTCGGCATCTCGATCGTCAGGGATTCTAAATTTGGGGGGCCTGACTAGGGTATAGGGCCCCGGGCCAAC
>CAYWUV010000298.1:0-2260 GCA_964461235.1 uncultured Bryobacterales bacterium
GTTGCCGGGCGGATCTCGCATCCGCTAGGAAACAGCGCCTTTCCACGGCGCACGAAAAACACGGGGTTGTTCCGAAAAACCCCGAAGAACCTCAGGTTTACACCAAGGCGTAAAACTTGGTTGCCAAGACACAAGGATGATAGCGACTAGCAAGCCGGGGCGACCGTATCGATCCCTACCGTGCAGCAAGCGACTGTAAGTCTTTGCGGATTGCGGCCTCCATCTCTACTTGTCCCATTGCTTCGGCCATCGCGAGGGCCTGCATTGCGTACTGGATTGCCACTTTTGTGCTCCCGGCGCGAAGGTGAGCGTCGGCCAATGCGTACAGGAATCCAGGCGTCTTTTCGTCCTCGCCTTGCAGCGTTCGCTCCAAGTGGGCAATTGCGTCGTCGATTCTTCCTTCGGTGACTCGATATCGCCCCAATTGAAAGTTCGCTAAGCGATGGTTCGGCTCATATTCAAGGGCCTGTACAAAGTATTCCACGGCCTCGGATGGTCGCCCCATTTGGTTGAGCATCGATCCGAGATTGAAATGCCCATCAGCTGAGAAGGGATTGATATCGAGCGCACGCCGAAAACTCGCAGATGCTTCCTGCGGCCGGTTTCTCAATGCCTGAATCGTTCCCCAATTGTTGTGTAGTTCCTCGATCTCTGAATTCAGTTCCAACGCTCTGCGGTAGTGCATTTCCGCCGGCTCGAATCGGGCTAGGCGTCCCAGCAAACCAACTAGGTTCACGTGCGGCTGAACGAACTCCGCATCCAACTCGATAGCTGTTTCGTAGGACTCAATGGCTTCCTCCACGCGACCGTCGGATTCAAGCCTCATGCCTTCGCTCTGGTACCAATATTGATCAGCCCTCAACCGCTCAACCTCGCGAAAGGCCGGGTCGTCGATTGGCGGGAGGGAGCGTTCAAAGTTCTCCCCAAGCACCAGATGTTTTCGCGATGCCTTCAGGTCTCCTGCGTCCCTGTAGGCCATCGCGAGCGCATAGTGCGGTGCACCGGTTCGTGGGGCCAACTCACAGGCCTTGAGAAGCATGCGAATGGACTCCCGCCCTTCGCCCTGTCTCGCACGTACTTTGCCGAGCCCGTAATAGGCTGCGGGAGCGGCCGGCGAAATATCCAATGCGGCTTCAAACGCGATTTCACTCTCCTCCAGCCGATCAAGTGACAGCAGTACTTCGCCCAGCCGCAGAAAAGCAGCTGGGTACTTCCTAAGGGTGAGCGCTCGCTGGAAGGAGTCAATTGCAGCTTCCAGTTTCCCGGACTCCGCTTGAACAATGCCTAGGTAATACGGCCACCGGAAGTCGTCAGAGGCGATGGCTTGAGCGCGCATGAGACAGGCCTTCGCACCTACGTAGAGGCTGTGGGCCTGCAGAAGCATGCCCAATCGTCCATTCGCGGACGCTGCTTCTGGATCCAGTTCTAAGTCGTGGAGGATCCGGGCGGCAAGCGGTCGGGATGCGGCGGGGAAATTCTCAAGGTTAACGGAGGGAACTGACGGCGAAGATACGCTGCTCTCGCTATCGCAACTGTGAAGCAGGACGGACGCGACCAGTAGCGCCAGTAGTGCCATTCGCTGGCTCATGGCCCCATCATAGTCGGCGCCCACCAGCCGCCTCTCAGCGGCGCGACAGCCCATTGCAGCCCGTCCACCTGGCCTCCTCCGGCACCTCGAGGTTGAACGCAAAGGCCCGGAGACGGCCGCCGACGATCCCTCGCAGCGGGCGTCCGACTTCGGCAGTGGCGGCGCCCTAGACCGCACGCAGCGGTTTCTTCCTGGCACCTGAGGGACTGGGGGAGGGTCCTCGACCCGGCCCAACTGGCAACTGCGCTCGTAGAAATCGACGAGTTCGGCACTGAACTGCTGGAAGCGACGGCACGCGGCCAGTTGCCGTTCGGTCTTGCGCAGTTGGGCAGGACCGAGGAGCGACTGCTGGACGGTTTTGCCTCGTTGCTTGACGAAGAGCCGGACGTGGAGCCCGATGCCTGGGTGCTCGTCGGGGTTGCATGCGCAACCGGGCTTGCCGCAACGGCGGAAGGAAGGATGGACGGAACCGCGGCGGGAGTCACCGAACTGACCGATCGCGAGCACGATTCGGGAGCGCCTATCTTCCGGGGCGAGCAGGAAGTCGGGCAAGGAGTGTGCCTCCGACAGCGAAGAACCCAGTCACAGAAATGTCGCAAATCCCCACCACCAAAGTTCAGTCCTTTCCAATCCACAGATGAGCATGAGGAGGGGCGGAGTAGAGGAGTTGGG
>CAYWUV010000299.1:0-2251 GCA_964461235.1 uncultured Bryobacterales bacterium
AGTACCAGGACGACCTGGAGCGAATGGCCGAGGGCGGGGTGGAAGAGGTGATGGCGGCGGTGGGATGAGGGGATGGGTGCGACATCGAGGACTGTAAACCGGACATCACATGTTGTAAACTGGAGTTGTCATGAGAGGCGTAAAGCTGGGGGCCCTCAGGGCCACGCGTGTGATTCCCTTTGAGCGATACGCAGCGAGATCATGCCGACTGAACCCTTTCGCGCGTACGATGGTAGTATGAGCGGAGCGGGGGTGCGACCCTGCGGCTGCGGAGTCGCTGAGCAATGCCGCGATGCCAGAGAGGCAACTAACCTTTTGGACAGACGCATCTTGAGGATGCCGGATCCGACTAGGAAGGGGACCGGCAGAGCAGCCTTCAATCGGAAGCCATGTGAGCCCTCTACCATCGTTTAGGAAGCCACCCGTCGTCGAAGTCGCCATCGCGGCGCAGTTCAGCGAGATCCGCGGATTGACGGGCCCGCGCATGGGACTGTTATGGCAGCGGTACCGGGAATCGTATCCAAGGCTGGAGGTGCAGCCCGCCCTTGATCCGCACGTTGAGCAATCTGGCCCAGCTCCGAGAAGTGGGCTCAGGGTAAAGCTTGAAACGGTCCCTGCATCTCGTGTCTGGTTTATCGGGAGCAACGAAGCACATTTGATTCAGGTTCAAGATGACAGATTCGTCTTCAATTGGCGCAGGATGGAAGGCGAGGACTATCCGAGGCACGAGCAGGTCCGTGCGTCATTTGACGAGAAATTCAGCATTTTTCGAACGTTCCTCGCAGATGAACAGTTGGGTGAGCCAAAACTAAACCAGTGGGAACTCACCTACATCAACCATATCCCAGCGGGAGACGACTGGCGGCGGCACGGTGAACTCAGTTCAGTGGTTCCACTCCTCGCTGCGGCTGGGAAGGGCGTCTTCCTGCCCGAGCCGGAGGACATCGCGCTGCGTGTTCGATACCGGATTCCTGGGGGGGATGGGGGCGTGTCCCGACTGTACATCGTGGCCAACCCAGGATTCGACGCGGCCGGGAAACCTGTCATCGGCCTCACGCTCACGGCACGGGGCGGAATGGGACAGGGTGCGGTGCATTCGTTGGGGTCTCAGTTGGATTTGGGTCGCGAATGGATCGTGCGAGGCTTTACAGAAGTGACTTCAGAGGCAATGCACCGACGCTGGGAGCGAGAGCGATGACTACTCTGCAACTTGTTAGAGACTCCTGGAACGACTCTTGGACCACCGACCTGACTGACACTGGCGCCCTGCGGATCCAGCGTTTTCGGCCTGCCGTCCAGCCAGTTCCCATCCCTTTGCTGACGGCACGCGAGGCTCACACCACTACCGCGCGAGCGCAAGAGGTTCCTTGGCTTTACGAAATCATGGACGAGATGAGAACCTACGAGGAGCTTGCCCTGAACTGGGACTCATACGGCGGTGAGCCGGTCCGGAAGGAGATCACAGACGCTGCGGTTGTGATTGCCAGGCTTATGGCCCTGTATGGATTCTCTCGCCCTGACATCTGTCCGGAATCGTCGGGCGGCATTCTGATGGAATGGGAGTCCGCCGAGAAGACATTGACCGTGGATCTGGACAGCAACGAGGGATTCTCGTTCGCGTACGAATCTCCCGATGAGCCCGAATCGGAAGGCGACTTCGAAGACTTCGTGAGCTTGCTGAATGCCGGCTTATCGCCGATCTAAAGTCGGTTGAGTCCTACCGTTGGTGAATCCGAGTACGCCGACGACGCGTCTGTAGGAGATGACGAGGAGATCTGGCGGCGGATCCCGGTCAATATGGTCTACCAAGACAAGACCACGAAGGAATTGAGGCCGAAGAGTGGGATGTTCAGTGATTCCCGCGATGGTTCACCGATGTCCGCGCACCGAGCGAGATCCTACGGCTCTCCTGCCGAGGCGAACATTGGAGAAAATCTCATGGTGGGGCTTTCCGTACGCTTCGTACGGGCTCTGGAGTTAGGAGTTGCGACAAAACCGCCAACCGAAGATCCCAGCCACCTGTGGGTATTCGGAAAGAAGACGGCTTCGATCAAGCGAAAGCTGGCAAAGCACGCGAGGTGGGTCATTCCACCCAACTTGACTCACGAGTGAGCACCTGAGACGAGAAACTGTGATGTCCAGTCGTAATCCACAACCCCTCACCGAACCCGCCCGAACCTCACATCCCGCGTCCGTACATTGCTCAGGTAGAACCCGATCACCTGGCCGTTGCGGTCGCGCTCGAAGGCGT
>CAYWUV010000300.1:0-2228 GCA_964461235.1 uncultured Bryobacterales bacterium
CTCGTGCCAGGAGAAGTACGTGCCGAAGCCCCCTCCGACCACTCCGATACGAATCCGGCGAGACGACTCGGTTTGCGCGGCCAGCCCTGCCGGCAAGCTCGCTGCGGCAGCGAGGGCAGCACCGTCAAGCAGGCGATGGCCCAAGAATTCCCGTCTTGATTCCATGGTCAAACCTCCGATGATAGGATGGCCGCACTCGCCAGTCCGGCACTAGGATAACCGGCGGCCGACTCGCCCGCGAGTCTCAGGTGGTGCGCGATCTCGCCGCGGCGTTGGCCGGAGCCTCGTGGCTAAGACGTCACTCCCCTGCCCTCCCCGTCTGGACCGCGGAGGGGATCTCCGAGACGGCCCCGCTTCAGCCCGCTCCGCCGTCAAGCCAAGAAATCGAAAGGCGCGCCAGCCGGGTGGCTTCGCAAGGTCCCTCGAGCCGGGACTCATAGAGCAATCCCACCGAACCGTCGTTCAGTCGAGCCAGGTTCGAATACGCCGCGGGACCTTCGCGGACCAACCGCTCTGTGGGCAGGTCCTGGTGGTAGCGCTGGAAGTCGTTGGCGGTGGCTTGCAAGCAGGTCTTGCTCTTCTGCGGCCTCGGGGGCCGGCCGCAGTCCGTGCACTGGTGCCGCTCGGCGACGAAATCGACACGCGGAGAAGCCCCGCCGACGAGCGGGGCCCGCGCGATCCTGTCGCCGGACCAGTCCGCATCGCGGGCCTGTTCCAGTAGCAGCGTCAGGAGGCCGGGCCCCCCCTTTATCGCCGATCCGGTGGAGCTCGAAGCGTTCGAACACGGCCTGGACCTGCCCCAGCGAAATGTGCGGGGAGAGGCCCTGCAGGCGGCGAGCCACCTGCCCGGGGCGGGAGCCGGGATTGCGGACCAACACCAGCAGCACCTCGATGATGGTGGCCGGGTCCAGCGTGCCGCTTCGGTCGGCGGCCTGGCGGGCGTCGAGGCGCGCGAGGCGGGCGCGGCGCTGGCGGTCGGCAGTCTCGGGATCGGCGGAGAAGTAGACAGAAACGCCGCCGAGACGCTCGCGGAGGGCGCGGTCCTGGCGGGCGGCGGCGAGCAGGAAGGGGTGCACGTTGACGCGCAGGATGTCGCGGAGTTCGTGGTCAGTGAAACCGTCCTCGGATTCGCGGAGGAAGCGCTGAACGGTGGTGCTCAGGGATCCGTCACGGGAGAAGTGGACGTCGCCGATGGAGAGCAGGCCGACGGAGTTGAAGCGGTCGGGATCGCGGTCGGTGTAGAAGCGGCCATTGGGTTGTAGCTGCGCAGGTGGCCGACCTGGCGGAAGGTCGTGCGGAGGGAGGGTTGGCCGAGGGCATGCTGGAGTTGTGCAAGGGTGACGGGGGAGCTGGAGGCGAGCAGAGGGACGAGCAAGTCGGAGGATCGAGAGGGCATTGCTTCAGACTATGCACGAAAATACTCCAAGAACTGCATGCACTGACAAATGTTGGCAGGGAAGCCAGTGTCCAAGGGAGGGAATCAGCCCGAATCAAGCGTGGAACGGCCCTACGGAGCCGGGAAAATGGCACAGTATGCGAATCCTAGCTGCGTCTAGCTTCCTCTAGATCAACAGATTCTCAATCTCCAACCGAATTCTGACGCGGTAGTCAGGTGAACCGCGCCCGTCTCTACCTCAAGGCCTTCGGCCGACTGGAGCGACTCTGTCGCGAGGCTCTTGGAGAAAACGAAGGCGTAAGAGCCCAAACCCCCGCAAGGGAAACGTTAGAGGCGTTTCGCAATGCCGCTCCCGAGTAGCGGCGGATTCGGTGGCATCAGGTGCAGGAGTAGCGCCTACCGGTCTCTCTTGACATGCTCGGGTACGCCCTGGCGCAGAAAGTCGCCGGCGGGTTCAGACACGGACGGGAATGGGTTTGGAGGAACTGCCGCTGCACGAGCATCTGCCACACCGGCAATTGCTTCGCGGGATGCACTCACCGCGATTGGGCGGGCTGGAAACCGATCGCGACTCGACCCTTGGGCGATGATTGCCGCCAGATGCCGCGAGGAGCCCCCAAGGCAGGTACAAAGGTGCCAGCCCCCCGGCCGCACGGGGCTGTGAGGGTCCGGATCTCTCAGAATTCGTAAAGTTGCCACACGATCGGAGCAGAGGGAGCATCGAGCGTGCTGTCCCGGGTGGGACGGGCTGCGAAGGGTGCGAAAGGGACCGCTGGCCACCAGGGATTCTCAATTTAGCCTTTTTGGGTCTCGCAAGCCGCTGCGGGGCCGG
>CAYWUV010000301.1:0-2066 GCA_964461235.1 uncultured Bryobacterales bacterium
GGAGAGCCGGACACACTGTAGTAGAGCTAATTATCGGATTTTTAGAATCGCAAAAGCAGGGCAACGTACCGGTGCCCATTCCGGTGCCGAGAGCCTAAGTTAGACTTCGGCCATTTTGAAACCCTAAAGTACATGGCGAGGAATACGATGAAAGGCGAGTACAAGTGGACTCCGATTCTCGACTATGAGAACGACCCGGCTGTCTTGGCGCGTGGAGAACTCAATGCGCTCGCTGAGGTATGGGAAGCAGCACGCAGCCGACTCGAAGACTCGGAAGCACTGTCCGAGTTCAATCGGAAACTGCACCGGGAATGGGCGGTCGAGACCGGATTGATAGAACGGGTGTACGACTTCGACCGTGGAGTCACAGAACTGCTAATTGAGCGCGGCATTGACGCGACGTTGATCCCTCACGGTTCCGGCGACGACCCGGAACGGATTGCTTCCATGATTCAGGATCACGAGGCAGCTATCGAATATGTATTCGCCTTCGTCAAGGACGAGCGCGTACTCTCCACGAGTTATATCAAACAGCTTCACCAACTGCTGACGCAGAATCAGGAGACAGCCGAGGGAAGGGATCGTCTCGGGAAACGGGTTCGGATTCCGCTGCTGCGCGGCGATTACAAGAAACGACCGAACAATCCAACCGGACGCGGCGGTGCAACCCACGAATACTGTCCACCAGAGCAGGTCGCTTCCGAGATGGACCGGCTGATCGAAATGCACCGAGCCCACGAAAAGATCGCTCCCGAAGTCGAGGCCGCTTGGCTCCACCATCGCTTCACGCAGATCCATCCTTTTCAGGACGGCAATGGTCGGGTAGCGAGAGCACTGGCCACACTCGTTCTCGTCAAGGCACGCCGGTTTCCTCTGGTCGTGCGGAGCAGGGCAAAAGGAGAGTATCTAGACGCTTTGGAGGCCGCAGACCGCGGCGATCTAAACCCGCTTGTCGGCTTTTTTGCGGAAATCCAAAAACGCGAGTTCGTGCGGGCACTTGGTTTGTCCCGCGAAGTTGAGAAGGACTTCCGCGCCGAGGATTTGATCCGCGCCACGCGCCGAGAATTGGAGCATCGTCGCGATGCCCTCGCGGGCGAATGGAACACGGCCAAGGATCAGGCAGAACATCTGCGGAGAGCAGCCGAGAAGCGAATGAACGAACTGAAGACGACAATAGAAACCGACATGGGGGCCGTCCTCGACCATGTTCATGTATTTGTTGACGGAGAATCCGACCACGGCGAGCGCAGCCACTATTTCCGCCAGCAGATTGTGGCTGGGGCACAGGTGCTCGACTACTTCGCCAACCTAGAATCCTATCGCGCTTGGGTGCGCCTCGTCATCCACAATGCGAACCAGAGCCAGATTCTGCTTTCCTTCCATGGAATCGGACGCGAATTCCGCGGGGTACTTGCCTGTTCGGCAGTGTTCTTCCAGCGAGTTCAGACGGACCGCGAAGAACGAGAGACGAGTCCGGCCAAGGTGCTTTCGCGCAGCCTGTTTCAGATCAACTATCGAGAAGACCTAGCGTCCATAGAAGAGCGATTTCGCATTTGGCTCGAAGAGTGTTTAGTGGCCGGACTGCGCAACTGGCGCTCTGCTGATCTCTAAAAGGCGCTTGCGGGTTGGACGGTCGAGTTAGCGTCCACGATGCTCGTCATCCCATCCCTGCCTAGCCCATCTCCACGACCACCCGCCCATCCTCCACGAGCACCGAATAAGTCCGCACCCGCACCTTCTCGGGCTCGCAGAGCGAGCGGCCCGTGCGCACGTCGTATTCCCAGCCGTGCCACGGGCAACTCAGAATCTCACCCGCGCGTCCCAAGACAATCTCGTCCCCCGGATGCCGCGCCAATGCCGTGCCCCCAACCTGACCGTCTGACAGCCGCGCCCCTTGGTGCGGACAAACATCGCGGAGCGCATACCAAGCATCCCCCTGCCGCACGATGGCCAAGCCCCGCCCTTCGACCTCGACCCGGCGGACCTCGCCGTCGGCAAAGGCAGTGACCGGCCCTACGTCAACGCGCCGCAAAGCCATAAAATGCCTCGGCATTATCGACCATGAT
>CAYWUV010000302.1:0-1935 GCA_964461235.1 uncultured Bryobacterales bacterium
AATCAATTGGAGCGTCTCGACCAATTGATTCGCACCGGTGGCGAAGGGGCCGCCAATCAGCTCAGAGACGACGCCCGTGCGATCGCCGTCGAACTCCACCTGGAGACAGAGGCGGTCCAACTCGACAGGCTGATCGGCACGGTGCTGGGTACCCGCCGATCCCGGCTCGATTCACCAGTGGCCATCGCCCGCAGCCGCGGACGTCCCTACGATCCGGACCGCATGGAGCTGTGCCACCGACTGCATCGGACACTCCGCGATCGCCCTCCCGGCATCCGTCCCGCTCTTGCGCGGAATCCGAGAGGACGGACGACCCTGGCGTTCTTCGAGGCCTACTTCTCCAACTTCGTCGAGGGGACGGAGTTCCTCGTGGACGAGGCCATCCGAATCGTCTTTGAGGGCGAGATTCCGAGGCACCGGCCAGCCGACGCGCACGACGTGGCCGAAACGTGGCGGATCGTGTCCGACGAGCAGGAGATGGGCCGGACACCGACGGACTTCGAGGAACTCGGCAGCCTCTTGCGGGAGCGTCACAGGAAGATCATGGCAGGACGCCCCGAGATGCTCCCCGGCGAATTCAAAGTGGCCGAGAACCGCGCGGGGCTGACCGTATTCGTGGCTCCCGATCTGGTCCCCGGCACGCTGGAGGAGGGTTTCGCCCTGTACCGCAGCCTGGAGTCCCCCTTCGAGAGGGCCGTCTACATCATGTTCCTCGTCAGCGAGGTACATCCGTTCGCGGACGGCAACGGAAGGGTCGCGCGCGTAATGATGAACGCCGAGCTCGTCGCTGGTGGGGAGGAGCGGATCGTCATCCCAACCGCCTTGCACGGCAACTGTCTTGCGGCCTTGCGCGCGTTGTCCCGCACCGGGCGTCCCGAGCCCCTGGTCCGCGTTCTCGACTACGCGCAGCGCTGGACTCGGGCGCTCGACTGGAGTTCGCTCGCCGCGGCGGAACGGGAGCTCGAGAGCTGCAACGCGTTCCTGGATTCCGACGAAGCGGAGGCGATGGGGAAGCGCTTGCGGATGCCGGGTTGAATGGGCATTAGGGCCCTTATTGGTCCGCTTCTTCCTTCTTGATCGCGGCCGCGGGCCGACGGATGGCCTCGCCCGTGAGGGCAAACCCCACCCTCAGCCCTTTCCGCACCCGCTCAATGAACTCGTCGCCAACGGCGCATGCGAACAGGGAGTCGGTCACGTTGTCGATGTCCACCGGGCACGGTTGTGCGTCAAGCAGTCTGGACAGTTGCCGAGCCGGACCACGGCGTGTTGGCCTGGTTACGGCTCCGTGGTGTCATTCATAATTGCTGCCATGTCCACTCGCCAATGACGGAACCCTGATCGCACCGCTGCACCCTCCTCCCCCGAAACGGTTCGCGCACCCAAAAGCGGGGAGGTATGATGTGTCCACCATGCAGACTCGAGCACCGACGACCTGGGAGGATGTCCTGCGGATGCCGGACGACGGCAACCGCTACGAGTTCATCGGGGGGCGCCTGTACATGACGCCCGCGCCCGTGACCCGGCACCAGCGCGTCCTGATGCGTCTTTGGTCAGCTCTGCTGCGGATCCTGGTCGACCCCGGACGAGGAGAAGTATTCTCCGCCCCACTCCTGGTCGAGTTCCCGGGAACCGGCGACCGGGTCCAGCCCGACCTTCTGTTCGTGTCCAGCGAGCGGCGGTCGATCATCGGCGAAAAGCAGGTACTGGGCGCGCCCGACCTCGTCGTCGAGATCCTCTCGCCGTCCACCGCACACCGCGACCGCGGGATCAAGCTGGATCTGTACGCGCGTCACGGGGTGCGGCAATACTGGATCGTGGATCCGGTCGAGGATGTGGTCGATGTCTGGCGCTTCGCGGACGAGCCGGGGCATGAGCGCTTTTCCGGCGAACTACCCCTTCGGCTTGGTGCCCAGCGCCTGGGCTTGATCGACCTCG
>CAYWUV010000303.1:0-1924 GCA_964461235.1 uncultured Bryobacterales bacterium
CCTCCGTGTTGAAGGTGTAACCAGCCACGACTCTCCGCGAGCCGTGCGTGTGTCCCCGCGAGGGGTCAGGCGAAGTGTCGGTAGCGGTACGGACGGGCAGGGCTATTGAGCATCGAAAGTATCGGTTTTGGGGTGCTGAGACCTTCTCCTTGGTCGAAGGCAACACCCCCGGTGTCGCTTTGGTGAGAGGCCGGGAGGCCCCACGGTGTCGAGGAACCCATGCACGTCCGCACGCCTTCTGCCGGGACCCTGGGAGGTCTTCATATTGCCCCGCGTCGAGGGGCCGCATGAGGAAAGAGAAAACTGAATCTTATGATGAACGATATGAAGAAGTCGGATGAGTCCGTACGAGCGTTGAGGTCGGCGAACAACGGGGGGCGACCCCCTGCGGAGTCGACGGAGCAAAGGGACTCAACCAAGGAGAATCCGGGAAGTCAAACCACGTGCCGGACGCAGTGCCGGGAAAGCGTGTTGCCTGCGGCGGACCGGATACGGCAGGCAGCCGAGAGAAACCGGAAGGAGCGACTGACTGCGTTGCTGCACCACATTTCGCCCGAGACCCTGAAGACCGCCTTCCACGCTCTGCGGCGTGACGCGGCTCTGGGCGTGGACGGGAAATCGTGGAGCGAGTATGGGGAGGGGCTGGAAGAGAATCTGCTCGACCTTCACCGCCGCGTACATGCGGGAACGTACCGGGCGCTGCCGGTTCGGCGGGTGAACATACCCAAGCCGGACGGCGGTAAACGACCGCTCGGGATCGCTGCGCTGGAGGACAAGATCGTCCAGAGAGCGATGGTGGACGTGATCCTTACACCGATATACGAGGTGGAGTTTCTCGGATTCAGCTATGGGTTCCGACCGGGGCGGAAGGCGCACGATGCGCTGGATGCTTTGGCCTACGGGATCGAAAGGAAGAAGGTCAACTGGATCTGCGACGCGGATATTCAATGCTATTTCGACACAATTCCCAGAGAGGTATTGATCGGGATGCTGGAACACCGCATCGGCGACAGGCGGGTTATCCGCCTGATCAGAAAATGGTTGAACGCCGGGATCATGGAAGAAGGAATCCGGTCGGATACGGGGATCGGCGTTGTACAGGGGTCCATCGTTGGACCTTTGGTAGCGAACGTGTTCCTGCACTATGTATTCGACCTGTGGTTCCAGAAGAAATGGCGTCCGAACAAACCCAAGGGCGAAGCCATCGTGGTTCGCTATGCGGACGATGTGGTTGTCGGATTTCAGTACAGGCAGGATGCAGAGCAGTATCTCAGGGATGTTCGGGAGCGGTTGGCCGAGTACGGCCTCGAACTGCATCCGGACAAAACCCGTATCGTTGAGTTCGGAAGGTTCGCGGAAAGCAACCGGAAGGCTCGCGGAGAGAGAAGGCCGGAGACATTCGAGTTTCTGGGATTCGTGCACTTCTGCACGAGGACCCGGGAAGGAAGATTCAGGCTGGGACGCAAGCCGGCAGCCAAGAGGATGACAAGGACGCTCAAACGGATCGGGGAGATTCTGCGCAAACGAATGCACTGGGACATCTGGGAGGTAGGCAAGTGGCTCGGCAAGGTCCTTGGGGGCTGGCTGAACTACTTTGCCGTACCCGGAACGGCGTGGTGGTTGGGGAAATTCAGACGCCGATTGGCCGGATCATGGATGAAGATCATTCGCAGACGGTCGCAGCGAGCCAATTTCAGCTGGCAGCGACTGTCACGGATGGTGAGGCTGCTATGGCCCATGACCCGCATACGTCACCCATGGCCGGAACAGCGGTTTGCCGTCAATATCCGAGGTAGGAGCCGGATGGACTAACGTCCACGTCCGGAATCTGTGCGGGGGGCGCCGGGCAACCGGCGTTCCTACCGCGACCCCTGGTTCGAGAACGATGCGGAAAAGAGGAAAGGCATGACCACTGGCGACAGCC
>CAYWUV010000304.1:0-1819 GCA_964461235.1 uncultured Bryobacterales bacterium
CTTCGCCTGGCTGCGAGCGATCCATCCGATCCTCGGTCTCCAGAGCCGCGTCACGCTGGATCGCTCGCAGCCAGGCGAAGTGCTTGCCCGTCCAGTTGTGGCCCTCACGGTACACCAGACCCCGCCGTGCCAGGAACTTCAGGATGTAATGGCGCGACTTCAGGGCCTCTCGCTGAAACGCCTCCCGGCAGCGTACCAGATCCCGAACCCGCTCCTCCCGCTCCGTCGGAACCCGGATCGTCACCAGCTCCCCCGCCCGGTATAGCCTTGCCAGTTCCTCGGCATCCTTCCGGTCGTGCTTGCGCCGCTCCCCCGGGCGCCGGGGAATCAGCGACGGAGCCACGATCTCGCACGCGTAACCCCAACTCCGGATCGTCCGCTCGAGCACGTAGCCTGCGCCGCTCGCCTCGTAGCAGGCATGAACTTCGTGCTCCCGCCCCAAGCGATTCAGCAACCGCCTGAGTCCCCGCGGATCGTGCGACAACCGCTTTCACGAGCGTGGGCTCCCCCACCACCTCCGGCAGCACAGCGATCATCACGCTGTCCTTGTGGACATCCATCCCGACGAACACCTTCGTCTTCTGCTTCATAGGGCCGGTTTCCTGTTCCGGTTGCGACGCATCACGTCGCATGTGGCTCTGGCACCTCCGCTCACCGGGGCGCTAACCCACGGTAAACCGTCAGGGGCCGGCCCTTCCATACTTTCTACGCTCGCCTCCACGGGTGCCCAACAGCCGGGCCTTCCCCGAAACCCGGACCTGCAAATCAACCGGGGCGTCCCCAAGAATGGAAGAGACAAGCGACCCCCCATTTTTCGATGCCTGCTGTGGCATCGGCGGAGGTTGGGATGTGCACGGCCATCCCAACCTCCGCCCAGGTCGCTCCCAGTGCAACAGTCCCTTGCGGGAAGGCCATCGTCGGGACGCCGGTTCACGCGCAACTGACAACCGCCGGACGCGCTTCCGGTTTGGGCGGATGAGTGTTGAAGTCGCCGGTCGGCGACCCGACATTAATGGTCTGTTTCGATCGTCTCCTGCAACCGGACCTCGCAGAAATGGCCGCCGTCAAGCGAAGGCCCCTCGAAATCGCATCGCGCCGCATGGTGCAGGACGCGCGGCTGGCCATCCGCGACGTGTATGACGCGATCGTCGAATTGGTAACCAACGCCGACGACCGGTATCAGATTCTTGGGGCGGCGGGCAGGGTGGAGATCGAGCTTGGCAGGCAGGGTAAGGGACGGCCGTCGATCCTGCGTGTCCGCGACTTCGCCGACGGAATGACCACCGAACAGATGAACCGGAAACTCGGGCGCATCGGCGGTCGCGTCAGCGGCCTCGAAGCCGGGCACGCGGTGCGGGGCACCAACTCGCGCGGAGCCAAGGACATCGCGGCGCTGGGCAAGGTCACCTTCGAGTCGGTCGCGGGCGATGGGCGCATGCACACCTGCCGGATCTACCGGAATCTGGAGTACGAGGCGGACGATTCGCGGGGGGTGACGACGCGGCTTCGGAAGCGGCTGGGCATTGCGAAGGGGACCGGCACCCTCGTGACGATCGAGATCGATCCGGTCCACCGGATCCCCAAGATCGATACGCTCGTTCCCAAGGTGGCGACGCTGGTGCGCCTGCGCGACATCGTCCGGCAGGAGAAGACCACGCTTCTGATCAAAGGGCTCCGGAACTCCAGGCACCGGCCGGTCGGTCTTGCCCGGCCCGCTGGCCGCAAGCGTGTTTCCAGGACGTTCGCCGTGCCCGGCTATCCGGGTTCCAAGGCCAAGCTGGTCGTCTCCGGCATGCGAAACCTCAACGCAGCGCTTGAC
>CAYWUV010000305.1:0-1818 GCA_964461235.1 uncultured Bryobacterales bacterium
TCCCTGCAAATCCTCCACTTATCCTCGCCTTCTGGACCAAACACGGTAAAGTCGGGCTAGGGCGTGCTGGGCGAGCAGCGTTGTGACGTCTTCTCGGGTGAAGTCGCCCAACCGCATTGATCTCGGCCACGATGTTGAAGGCTGAACTCCCCGAGACAGGCTTGCCTTCAGAGCCGGAACGAATCCGGAAGTCGCGGATGTCCCGTAGGCCGCACAGGACGATGCTCTGGGAGAAGGAGTTCGGTCAGAGATCGTAGCCCGCACGGATCTGGCGCAGCACGGCCAGCAGGGAGTGGCCGACTGGCGCGTCGATCTCGTCGATCAGCAGCACAAGAGGCTTCGTGTCCTCCCGGGCCCAGAGGCTCAGGGCGCGCTTGAGGGCGCCATGGGGTCCAGCGCTTGCCAGCGCGCGCTCCCGGATGCCCTCCAGGAAGCAGTCGCCGAGCGCGTCTTCGGTGCCGTAAGCCAGTGCCGTCGACACATCTCGCATGGCCCCCGCGACGTCTTCCCTCGCAGTCTCGCCGATCTCGACGTTCGCGTAAACTCGGCGATAGTCGCCTGCCGCTCCGCCATTCAGGTGATCCCGCAAGGCCAACAGCACCGAGGTCTTTCCTGTCTGGCGCGGGCCGTCCAGAACGAAGTACCGGCACATATTGACCAGCTCGAGAATGCCGTCCGAGTCGAGGCGAGCCAGTGGCGGGATGCAATAGTGTCGTTCCGCAACCACGGGGCTCGTGGTGTTGAAATCGCGCAAATGCTCATGATGACGTTCCGGTGACCGGCTGCTCGGATACGAATCCCGTTGTTCTGAGAGGGCGCAGTCCGCAATGCCGGTGACGCGGGGGCAAGGCAGGATACCGGCAGACTGCTAACCTGCAGGAAGCAGATCGAGTCGGCTAGGCAGTGATGTCGGAGGACCTGCTTCCGAGGGCGGCTCCACTGCGGAGCGTGGTGTTCCAACAATTGAGGGGAGGCAAGGGGATGAGTGATCTACGACAAGAACTTCATGAAGAGATCGATCGCATGGCCACTGAAGATCTGGCAGGGCTCAAGGAGTTCCTAGCTACGTATCCGGACAGCCTGGGCGCGAAGTTCCGCAATGCCCCGTACGACGATGAGCCGCTGACCGAAGAGGACAGGCAGGCGATGGAAGAGGCCATTGAATGGCTTGAGCAGAACGGCGGTAGAGGGATTCCGCACGACCAGGTGATGCGTGAGCTTGGGCTCGACTAACTCGGTACGCGGTCGCGATGTAGAGTGGACCAAGCAGGCCCGAGCCGACCTAGCGAAGCTTGAGGCACGGGAAGCCGATCGGATCAAGCTCGCTGTCCGCCATTTGGCGAATACGGATCACGGAAATGTCCGGCGGTTGAAAGGCTTCGATTCTCCAAGGATTCGGCTCAGGGTAGGCAGCTGGCGAGTGATGCTGGAGAAGAAGGCTGGGTTGATCCGGATCTTGCGAGTGATTCACAGGCGCGAGGCGTATCGGAAGTCCGCGTGGATTCACCAAGCCCTGCCCGGGGCCGAGGGTCCCGAGGCCGACGAGACAGCAGAGCCTGCGTGCTCGAAGAAGGTCGGCATCCGGTCCCGGGAGTTCCAAGCCCCAGTCTTTTATGCCTTTCGGCCAGCTCGCGCTGAGACGCGTTTCCACGCGGTCTCGCTGATTTCGCAGTCCGCCTAGACGCAGTGGTAGTCAACCACGGCAATCTAGGTGATCCCGCACAGCAAGCAGCGCCGAGGCCTTGGCGGTCTGGCGATGTGCGTGAGCTTCCGTGTTCGTTGTCAAGCGAAGTGCGGGGGAAATGTGATGACTGACGG
>CAYWUV010000306.1:0-1796 GCA_964461235.1 uncultured Bryobacterales bacterium
TCTCGTCGTCCTGCAACCACGCCTGACTCTAGCGCCCCGAAACCTGAATGCTTACGTGTCTGTTGCTGTCGCTTCAACGCGCCTGTGCCTCCACGGGTTCAAGGTGACGCGTGCGCTCCAAGAGCACTGCCTGATTCTGCTCCACCTGATCTAGGCGCGCATCCAACGAACCGAGTGCATCAATCACCCACGATCCCCCTATCAGCACCACTGAAAGGATCAAACCGGCCAGCGCCACTCCGACCGAGAGTATTCCTATCAGTTCGGGACTCATGGTGGATTTGACTCTCATCTTGCTGCTGAAAAGCTCAATCCGATTATACACCGGTATATGATCGTGCTACTCCGATCCCGCCACTCTCAGCTCAGTGCCGCCGAGTCGGGCCTACTGGTGAATACAACAGCCGGTCCTCGATGCGGATCTTCTTCCAAACTGTCTTCGATCCGACATCGGACCGCTAGGCCAGAGCAACAAACCGAGAGTTATCGCGCGTCAACTGGGTTTGCTTCCCCAAGAATTTCAGCTTCCTCGCGTCGGTTGCAGACCCTGAGCGGGCGGGAGGTCAAGCTGCATACCGCTGCCGGACACTGAACAGGTATGAATAGGCAGTGACTGTCTCAGACCTTCCGGAGAGTCCCTTGACGAGTCCAGCGGCAGCAAGTGCGGCCCCAATGAGGTCCCCACTGCCGATGGACCAAGCTCCCCCAGCGAGCCCAAGCGACCACGAGGGGAGGTTCTTGCGGAACCTTTGCAACGTGAGACGCCGCATGTCGTGGGCGGCATCCGCAATTTCCTGGCGACGCTCGAGGAGTGTCGCTTCACGGTCCTCAAGAAGATCTATGCCGGCGAGTTCAGCCATAAACTTTTGGAGGTTTCGCATGTAGGCCTTGTGAGTATCCTGATACTCGGTTCGGAACTGGAGGAGTTCATCGAGGGGAACCGATGTCAAGTTGAGGCTGACAGGTTCGAGGTCGAGCGTGATCACCTTGTTGCACGATGGCATTCGGTCTCTCGATAGTGTCGCGATTAGGTCATCGATAGCATGGGAGTCATTTGTTGTTGGGTGGATAGCGAAACCGCGGCTGCTACCAGCCGCCCGGGAGAGCTGACCTAGAATAACGAGGATTGTGGTGCGCACTGTCGGATGGAGCGGAATGGAAACACCATCTTCGCTGGTGCGCGCCAAGTGTCTCGCTTTGAGTTCGTCGACAAGGAAATCGGCGAGATCGACATCAACACCGTAGCCTAACCGCGATTGAGACAACTCATGGAAGTGTTCCTCTTTCGAGAGGTCATCGAACGTTCCGTTGGTAAGCAGTTCAACAATGATCTCGGCAAGTTGGTTCGCCATCTTTTGGTCGATCCAATCATTGGGTTCGAGCACGCGCAACAGCCCGCGGTCCTCCAATGGTTCGACAAGCGTTGGATCTGCGGCTTGGTGCTGTCCGTACATGTAGCGAGGCAACAGGATGGCGACTTCATCGAAGAATAAGAGCAGCGATTTAATCCAGCTGCTTTCGTGCCACCTCCAGTACGGAGCAGGGTAGTAGTAGGCGACATCCGGATGATTATTCACGCAACAGGCCTCTGGATAGCTTCATGGTAAGCATTCGTAAGCATTCAGGTTCCGGGGCGCCAGAGGTCGGCTGAGGCGAGGCTCGGGAGGCCCGAGGAGGCGGGCGTTCAGCGCGAGCGCGCAGGGCGTTGGGGTCCGAGCAGGACCGCTTGCCAGTCCCGCTGCAACGGATACACGAAGACTGCCTTGGGCGTCTTGGCGGGTGCCCCGCCCCACGCA
>CAYWUV010000307.1:0-1752 GCA_964461235.1 uncultured Bryobacterales bacterium
ACGCGCTCTCGTCGATCCCGCCCGACGATGTTCCATCCGAGGATGTTGCATCCGACGATGTTGCATCCATTGTCCCGGTTCCGTCAGCCGACTCGAAACTCCGGGACATTATACAGCTTCGCCCCTGGTGGCGGCCTGTGCGCTGTCCGCCGCGCCGGCCATCCCTGCCATCACGCGCTTCTTCAGTTTCACGGATGCCCGGAAGGTCACCACCCGCCGGGCCGCGATCGGCGCCTCCTCCCCGGTCCTGGGATTGCGCCCGAGACGCTCCCGCTTGTCGCGCACCGAGAAACTGCCGAATCCCGAGATGGTCACCGTCTCCCCGACGGTCAGTCGCTCCGCCATGATCTCGATCACGGAATCCACGAGTGCTCGCGCGTCACGGTGCGACAGCCCGACCTCGCCTTGCACCGCGCTGCTCAATCCGGCCCGCGATACAGTTGCCATGGCTGCTCCGTCCTTCGGATCCCACGTACCATAGCTGGGCCGCGCCGCCGGTCAATTCGCCATGGCGGGGCTGCTGCTGGGGGGGAACCGGGATCGGCCACCGAGACCGCGCCCCACCCTGATCCACGCGCGGCGCTTCGCGCCACCAGGTGGCGACACCCACCGCTCCCTGCTTCGACCGTGGCGCCGCGCTCGATGTTGCCCGCCGTAGGCCTGCCGCTCGCCGCAGTCGATGCGCCGGTTGGTGCGAGCGGCGAGGCCGATGACGACCCGGCGCGCGCCGAGGCAGGTCGCAGAGGAGAGTTCGAGGAGGGCTTGGAGAAGAGTGAGCAGGGAAGGGGTCGAGAGAGTGTCCCCTGACCCGCTCGTCACCCATCGTCAGCAACCTGGATACGAAGGAGACGAACAATGGCTTTCGGTCTCAACTCCGCGCAGCTCATCGGGCGCCTCGGCGCAGACGTCACGATCAGCAACCTCGCGTCCGGCGGGCGCGTCGCCAACATGTCGGTGGCGACCGACGAAAGTTTCATCGACCGGAACGGTGCCGGCGAGAGAATCGACAGGACGGAATGGCATCGGGTGGTCAGCTTCCAGAGCGGGCTGATCGACATGCTGGAGAAGCACGCGAAGAAGGGCCGTCTGGTCTACGTCGCGGGCAAGCTGCAGACCAGGAAGTGGCGCAAGGAGGGCGAGGACTCCGACCGCTACTCGACCGAGATCATCCTCGTTCCGGGCTCCCGGATTCAGTTCCTGGAGCGCCCGACCGGCACCAATGGGAACGGCGCCTCGGCCTCCAACGGCACGGCCGCGCAGCCCTCATCCAGCGCTGCAGAGGCCGCCGAACCTGGCTCACCTGTTCCTTTCTAGACGGGTCCCTCCCTCCCGTCATCGGGCCGGTCCCGCCCCTCCCCAGGGTCTCGGGGCCGGCCCTTCTCTCTTCATCGACCGGGACGCGGCGCGGCGCCCTGACGGGCGCGGCCGCGCTCCCTCTCTCTCCCTGGAGATCGGCCATGTCGAGCTGCGACTTCACCATTCGCGACCTCCGCTTCCGTCGCCGTCTCGACGACGAATGCGACATCGTGGTCTTCGGCGAGGTGGTGGGCAGCGTCACCCGCCGCCCCGATATCGCGAACCCCGCCGGCGGCTGGTACTACGTCGTCCACCTTCTCGACGATCACCGCGGTCCCCGCATGGTCGACGACCGCGAGGCGATCAAGCCGGCCATCGCACGCATGCTGATGGACCGCGATCTCGTCCCATGGACACCGCCGCCGGTGCACCCCGGATCCGCTGCGAACGCGCACC
>CAYWUV010000308.1:0-1752 GCA_964461235.1 uncultured Bryobacterales bacterium
CTTGAGGGATCGGGTGCGCCTGCGCCCGTTCTCTCGCCACTCGATCTGGAAGATGCCGGTCTTCGGGTCCGGGAAGATCCTGACCCGGTTCCGGCCCCATTCGCCGGCGCCGTACGAGCGCCGACTTCGTTTCGTGCGTGCCATCGTTCGATTCCTCTCTCGATTCGATGGACTGCACGATCTGCGCGGTTGAAACCTCGCGACGAGAAGCCATCTCCGCCAGACTGACCGACCGACCGGAGGCTTGGCAGGAAGGTCGTCGAAGCCGTCGGGCAACCATACCGTCGGTGGCGGCTCCGCGTGCTTGACATCGAAGGCGAGTTCGGTGACGTTGCACCACAGGCCATCTAGGAGACCGGCGCGCGACCGCTAGCGCGGAGATCCGTCTCCCGGGTCGGGGCTCCAGGTGCTGCCGTGTCGCCGCGCGTAGTCGGCCATGCCGATATAAGCAGCTTCACCGTGCGCTTGCTGGCTTTCTGCAGGAATCCGAGCAATGGGGAATAGCGATGCCTTTGGAGTTCGATGCGTCTTGGCGATTCGAGGCGCCACCCGGCGAGGTGCCCAATGAACTCATCTACGAGTTTTCGACACTGATTGCCCGGATTGCGACTCACAGACCAGGGCAATCCACGCTTGAGCATTTCAAGGACTACTTCGCGGCAGCCGCCGGAACCACTTCGAGTAGGAGCTCTAACGCCGGGTGGGCGCAGTCGGATCTCCATTCGTACATGCGGCAGGCCTCTCTGAATGTGCCTCTATTCATCGAAGCGTTCTTCGACGGCTGTGAGGCGTTTCGACGCGAAGGCGTGGCCGTCCCAGATGTCCACCTAATCAACCGATTGATCGCCCAGAACGAAGTGCCGTACAGAATCGATCCACCAAAGCTTGTGTTCACTGGTCAAGGAGTCGCGCCGGTGGCTGTCCCAGACACTACGCCCTCGCTCGACGAGCAGGCACTTGAAGTCCTGCAGAGCGCGATCACCACGTCCGACCAACTGCTTGCTGGGGGCAAGGGTCGGCAAGCTGTTCAGGAGATCCTCTGGGTTCTGGAGACCATCGCCACTGCGTTTCGCGGCGTGGATACTGAGACGGGTACGGTCCAAGGAAAGTACTTCAACAAGATCCTCGCAGACTTGCGGACCCAGAACAAAGGCACGCATCTGCGCGAGGTGGTTTCCTGGACCTTGAAGCTACACGGGTATCTGTCATCGCCCACTGGTGGTGCGATTCGACACGGAGCCGACGTGGCGGCGCTTCGGCCGCTACAGCTTCACGAAGCGCGCCTGTTTTGTAATCTGATTCGCAGCTACGTCACCTTCCTGATCGACGAACACACCAGCCGCGCGGATCGAGTCTCGGTTGGCCTCTGATTCTTGAGCTAAACCGGGGGCGGGTTGGTGTTGCACGACTAGCCTCCACGAGCCATGCCGGACCACTGCTTGCCGAGCAGTCGGGGCCTGTTGCGGGAGGGAGGATCGCCGACGGACCAGAGAAGGTGTCCCCGCCGATCCGCTGTCCGGGCAGTGGTGCGAGAGGTCGGGGGTTGAAGGAGCGCCCGGCTCCGATTCCGGCCCCTTTGCCGGCACCGTGGAGCGCCGACTTCGTTTCGTGCGTGCCATCGTTCGATTCCTCTCGATTCGATGGACTGGACGATCTGCGCGTTTGAAACCTCGCGCAGGGCTCGCCCGTCGTCCAGAGTTGGCGGCCCGGTCGCGGGCGCGCCACGGGGGCGCTGGTTTCTGCGGTTTGTGG
>CAYWUV010000309.1:0-1746 GCA_964461235.1 uncultured Bryobacterales bacterium
CTTGTCGTGCGAGCCTCGATGCTCATGTATCCATTCAGGACAGAGGGAAGGACGGCGGCGACCAAACTCTCAGACGGCCCCTTACGGCCAAGCGACGATTCGATCCGACCACCGTCCATGTTGAGCGCCCGCTCCGGCTCGCTACGCTCGCCTCTGCGGGCGCTCAACAGTCCGGGCCTTCCCCGTGACCCGGTCATGCAAATCAAGCGGGGATCTCCAAGATTGGAAGAGACAAGCGACGATCGCCGGTGTGCTAGGGGTACGGGCAGAGCGGAATGCGACCGGGCGGCAGGAGCGCCGGGGTACGTCTTCGCCGTCCCTGAGGCTGGCGACCAAGAGGTCGGGGCGCTTGCCTGCGACGGCCCGGTGGACGCTGTTCCCGACAGGGCCCCTGAGAGGAGAGCGGCAGCCTGATATTTAAGTCGTCCACTTGTCCAAAAAACCGAGACCGGTACACAGCTAGGGTGTCGGCGCCACACCCCGCCGCGAGCCCCTCAAACTCCTCCGGCCGAAATGCCCCACGTATCAGTGGAAGATCTGGGCAACTGAACTGGAGCGTTCCGATAACATCAGAAATCCCCAACTTTCTGCGGCAAGCATTCTGCACACAAGCCGTAAACTCAGGCAGTTGAGGGCACACCTCATCCGTGAGCCACAAGCCCTGGCGGACACCGCGCCAAACGTTCTCGTTCATGGCTCCGGCGCTATCAAGCGCCATGATGACATCAATGCCTTTCTGGCCTGCCTGCATTAGAAGTCGGAACGCCCTGTACGCATCGTCGAAGTTGTCTTGCTGGCGGAGTTGACGCGACAAACGGGCCACCGTCTCGTCCTTGACCACGATGTCCTGATCCGCTGGATCGGGTGCGTTCTCACAGCCTAACAGCACGAATGCCAGAATCAGCTTTCTCATCGCCTCCGTACCCTCTATGCTGTTTTCGGTCTCCGGCCGTCACCGTAGATCTTACCCTGCCTGTCGCCACGGGATTCCTTGCGGTCTCTCCAACCGGCGTCTACGCTGCCCCTCGTCGAACCACTTCGGCACGGACCCCATGTAGGCGTCCCGCTGAATACACCTCCCAGCCAACGGACACCTCCGAGTCTCGCAGCAGCGGACCATCTTCGACCGATGGCAGCGGGTCATAGCCCAAGTAGCGCATCTCGCGGGCCGGAGAGCGGGCAGGCCGGAATACGACCGCGCGGCAGGAGCGCCGGGGTACGGTCCTCGCCGTCCTTGAGGCTGGCGACCAAGAGGCCGGGGAGCTTGCCCACGACGGCCCGGTGGACGCTGTTCCGGGCGGTGCCCGGAAAGGTGTTTCGGAGGCGTCCCCAAGCTGGCTTGACACAGGCTAAGGGCGTCAAGCCAGCCTACCCTGTACCCCTTCTGTAGGCTTCGCGTTAGATCGAAAGATCCTAACAGCAGCGACAGGCGACCAGGCCGGGAGTAACCACAGCCTACCAGTGCCACCGAGCACCTACAGGGGACTTGTACCCCGGTCCGGAAGCCGCGATGGATGCCCAGTGGGGAGTTCGCGCCATCGAGCGCCAGTACAGGGAATGGCGAGCATCGCGGCACCGCCTCGGCTGTCCAGCGACACCTTCACACGGGAGGGAGCATGATGAGACATGAGGCCTGGTTCGCCGGCGTGGACTGGGCATCGGAAGCGCACCATGTCTGCGTGGTCGGCGGAGACGGCTCGAAGCGGGCGGAACGCATCTTCCGCCACGGAGGCGCGGGGCTCGCCG
>CAYWUV010000310.1:0-1643 GCA_964461235.1 uncultured Bryobacterales bacterium
TGCCTCGGCAGCGGACTGTCGGTGGCTCGAATCACGGCAGGAGATCACGTAAGTCTAACTGGGACTGCACGATCTGCCACTCCTGCCGTTGTACTGGACCTTGCTGGACAGTGCCGCGAAAGCGGGAAAACCGGGATCATTTGCCGGGAATTGCCGGGGCATCGCGAACGCATGTCCCGGCACGAGTTTCGACCACCGAAGCGTCGAAGGCGTTGTGTTGGCTATTCGCCGGACAGGCTGTCTTCATCCCCTACCATTTCCGGTGGCAATCCCACCGGTCGAGGCGCTGGTCGTAGAGACCTGCGCGGTTCCCGACCCGGTCGGCCCCGCTGATCCTCCCGACGATTGTTCGTGACGGAAGCTGTCGAAATCCAACCCCGATGGGAGGGGCGGGCGAGCCCGCCCCGGAGATCGGGGGGACCGGCGGACCGAAGTGCCGAACCACGCGAAAAGCGGTATCCCGCCGGTCTACACCGTGAAACTCCGCAAGGCTACATTTACCGTCACAGCTGCTTTGCCGCATTCGAGTTCACGACAGGAGGCTGACCGGTGACGGCCGCAGAGATGCCCACCTACAACGACTTGCTTTGGCCGACGCTGGAGGTGCTGAAGAAGAATGGCGGCTCGGCGTCGATCAAGGAACTCTCGGAACAGGTCACCCGACTCCTGGCTTTGCCGGATGAGGTTTCCGACCGGCTTCACGGTGAAGGCCCGCAGACAGAAGTCGGCTACCGCCTCGCGTGGGCACGGACCAACCTCAAGTGGGCCGGTGCTGTCGACAACACGGCTCGCGGCGTTTGGAGGATCACTCCGAAGGGCCGAGCGATGCGTTCGGACAAGGCGTTGCGGGATCTCGTCCGGCGGGAACGCAAGCGTCGCTCGCGCGAACGCGACAAGCCGGAACGTGCCGAGCGGTCGAAGGAATCTGAGCCCTCGCTGGCAGGCGACTGGAGGGAAGGTCTGTTGGCGATCTTACGTGAACTGACGCCTGACGCCTTCGAGCGTTTGTGCCAGCGGATTCTGAGGGAATCGGGATTCACGAAGGTCGAGGTCACCGGCCGATCCGGTGACGGCGGTATCGACGGAGCCGGGGTGCTGAGGGTCAATCTCATTTCGTTCCACGTGCGATTCCAGTGCAAGCGATACGCTGGTTCGGTGGGACCAGGCGAGATCCGAGACTTCCGGGGGGCGATGGTCGGCCGCGCGGACAAGGGTCTGTTCTTGACGACGGGCCGGTTCACGAGGGCCGCCGACCGCGAGGCCGTACGAGACGGAGCGCCAGCAATCGACCTCATTGACGGATTGGCTCTTTGCGAGCTCCTGAGGAAGCTGGAGCTTGGGGTAAGCACGGAGTTGGTGACCAGACCTCAACCGGAGTTCTTCGCCGAGCTTTGACGACGAGGTGGAAGGTCCGGAGACCACGCGCAATGCCCGACGAGGCGGTAGTCTTTCCGACTTGGAGGTGAAGGCGACGCGGGCGGAGTGAGGAGCGGAAAACCTCAACCGCCACCTCCAAGGGGAGGGGTAACCTCAGGGGGATCGAAGGGGGAGCGTAGCCACCCCTCGCCAGCCCGCCGTGTTATACGGAGGGTATGCTGGCTGACCACCACTAACGATGGTCAGCCAGCCCCGGCGGACGCCTC
>CAYWUV010000311.1:0-1630 GCA_964461235.1 uncultured Bryobacterales bacterium
GCCGCCAGTACTCCCGCACCCCGATCCGGGCGTACTCGGCCGCCTTGTAGCGGGCATCGTGCTCCGCCGTCGACGGCGACGCCACCTCCAGCACGAAGTCCGGTGCCTTGCCTTCCTCCCAGACCTTGTACGTACTGCGGTTCCCGCCGCGCTCCACGCCGAACACCACCTGCACGTCCGGCCGCAGCCAAGCCGTGTTGTCCCCGCGCTGGTAGTACACCACCAGTTCCATGGCCACCAGCACGTCCTCGCGGTCCCGGAAGTGGTTGCCCAACGCGTCCGTGGCCTGCCGGACCGCGTCCCCGTGCCAGATGCTCTGCGCGATCCAGTGCCGTTCCGGGTACTCGACGGCGTCGGGTTCGCGGGCCGCCGCCTCGGCGGCCGCAGGGACCACAGCGGCCGGTGCCGTCGGTGTATTGGCCTTGAGCGACATTCCGGACTCCGATCCGCGCCAGCGTCCAATCTTCGTGATTATACGGCTCGGTCAGGCCGACCGAGGGGAGTGCCTCGGCCCTGGGACTTGATCCAATCGTCCGCCTTGAGCCGAGACAAGGAGTCTAGGCAGGCTCCTGTTTGTCCGTCCTTCTCGATGTCACTGGAGAATCCGGGCGACTGTGAAGGGGATTATAGCGATGAGAAACAAGGCACTGGGCAAGGCGCACGGTACTGGAATAACCCCCAAGCAGATCACCCCCCGGTGTCCCAGCGATGCTGCCTCTGAGCAGTGGTTCATCAAGCAACGCTGCCCGTACGGCGTGTGCTGCCCGTACGGCGGCTCGCTCATCGTCCAGACGGATTGCCAGCACCAGACCACGCTATTCCGCTGCCGGGAGAAGGCTTGCGGCTGGAAGCGGTTCAGCACCAAGACCGGCATCGTTATGGCAGGCTCGAAGATCGGACATCAGGACTGGATTGTCGCCATGCTCCTCGTGACCACGAGTCTCAGGAGCGTGTCTAGCATGAAGCTGCAAGGCGACCCGGGAATCACGCAGAAGTCCGCATGGTTCCTCGCCCACCGGCTGTGTACCGCGCTGTCCGAAGGGGAACGGCTGTAAAGGCCGAACCAAAAATGCGTCCGCAACCGAGTGAAATCGAGATCGTCCATCCGTCCTACCAGCCGTCACGGTCTGAACTGTGGGAGGATGTGCGCGTTAACGCTACGTTCGAGGAACCGGCGAAGGCTGTCGTTTAACCTGCCAAGGTGCGGTACGTCCAGTCGCCGAAGCAACGTTAGCGCATGCTGTCAATGCGAACACAGTATGAAGGTCAAGATTCTTGGCATCGTTGAGCAAGACGGCGATGGGTTCCACGCATATTGCCCGGCCTTCAAGGGGCTGCACATGGATGGGAGTACTGAGCAGGAGGCGCTGGATCGGTAACTGCTCAGGCCCCTTCTTGACTACTTGTCTTTTTGCCTGACATCACGCGAAGCAATTCGTGCGCTTGTATCCGGTCAGACATTGAATGGTTGTTCGAGTCGGGAACTTGTCGTTGATCGGGAATCAGCGGCATTCCGGACCTGGAGGATGGGTTGGCCTTGGTGCGCAGCCCGCCGTCGCGGAACCAGGGTCAGCCCCTTGCCACGCCGGTTCCGGAGCGGGCGGATCGCTTCGCTATGATCCTGCAATCC
>CAYWUV010000312.1:0-1552 GCA_964461235.1 uncultured Bryobacterales bacterium
AGGCATCGATCGCCGGGGCGCCGTCCGCCGAGAAAGGACCGAATCTCTTCGGCCCCCATCGTTGAGCCTCTCCGATGCTTGACCTCGACGAATATTCTGGGCTCCTGCAGGCCAAGGCCATCCGGGGATGCGAAGATGTCCGTGCCCCGATCAGAGCCAGGCAACGATACCTGGGTCCGATAGCCCATGGCGCGGAGAATGCCCGCCACGAGCTGCTGCATGTCATCCCACGCTAGCGAGGCGAGTTTGTCCTCAATGAACTCGTCAGCTTTGTTTGCTACGTCGTCTCGAAGGATCTCCTTCGTGGCATCGTCCTCGGTCGTGTCGAGCGTGGTTGCTGCATCCTCAGTGGGAGCGGGCGCTGTCGAGTCGATGTGCACTGCTCGCTGTCGGATCTCACGGGCGGCATCTTCAGCAACCCGGAACAGAGTGGCAATACTCCCAAGTCGATTTCGAGTGCCCCGGCTCAACGAATCGCGAGGGACCTTCTGCGTCCAGGTGACCGATCGAAAGCGAGGTTCCGGCGCATCGCGCCACTTCGCCTTGCTGTCGATGCGACCCAGAAAATAGACCCGTCGGTTGGGGTCATACGTCAGGACCTCATCCCCGACTTGAATCTCTCGCAAGAACCGCTTCACCATTCCGAGCCAGACTGCTCGGGTTGCCGGCCGTTCGTCGGGGTACTTACGGCTGAACAACTCCTTCATTTCGTCGTCAGGCAGGTCGGGCGGGAACCGGCCGGTTTCCTTCCAGCCGATGGCAACGAGACCATTAGAGCGGAAGTCATCGACAAGATCCCCACCGCCGGCGCGGACTAGCCACAAGGGCGAATCAGACATTGTGCGCCGATCCTAGCGGCAGAGCGCGGTTGCGGCCAACACTCTCGGGGTCGATGAAATGGGAGCGGCCGCACCAGCTACAGCAGTCCCACCAGCCGCCCGACGACGCGTGGCCGAGCGAGGCGACGCCGCCGATGACCATTCTGTCGGGGTTTCCTTTCCCAAATGGTGCGACTATCGGCCTACGATCCCCCGAATGCAGGACTGCTATGCCTTTGACGTTGGGGATTTCGGAAAGCTGGGCCTTCTGCGACACCTCCATCGCGTAACCCGTCTGCGGCTTGGAGTCCTGTGGTGGCGAACCACGCTTGGGACGTCCGGCAACGACGGCAAGCACGTCGCCTACCTGAAGAACGCTGCGTTCCGGGCGTGCGATTCCGATCTGTGGGAGGAGATGCGCCGGCGTTTCAATCCCGGCGCAAGGACCATTGCGGCCCTCTATCCACTGCTGCCCGCCGGCACGCTCTTCCATGACACGCCCGTGCCGCCGCGCACGCGACGCTCGCGGTGGCTGGATGAAGCGGTATCGAGCGTGGAGGCCAGCGCCGTGGTGTTCTGCGACCCCGACAACGGCCTGACCTTCGATGAGCCCTGTCGCTCACTCCGGCACATTGGCGTGGACGAGATCAGGTCGCTGTACGACCGCGGACAATCGCTTGTTGTGTATCACACGCCCGGTCGTTCGGCACCCCACGCCGAGCAGATCGAGTCCT